>JBBDYG010000131.1:0-1525 GCA_040901765.1 Pirellulales bacterium | reverse complement strand
GTAACACTTTAGCCGTCTGCCGTTGTTTGTGGTGGTAGCGTCGGTAATGTGTTGGTTTTTAGGTAGGTTTCTACTGCATTTTTGAGTGTGGCGACCGGGTTATGGCCCCTTTTTTTCAGCGTGAAAAAGATACTCATCAGGATGGCTTGCACATCGGCGCCGTTGTCGCTGCGGTTGCCGTAGCTGTTCTTGCGGATGATCACCGCAGGGCGAATCGCCCGCTCGGCCAAATTGTTGTCGAAGGGAACGTCCGGTTGATCCAAAAATGTAAACAAAGCGTTGGCATGTCGACGCAAGCGTTTGATCAGACGCCTGGCTTGCACATCGTTCCATTCGGTCGCGATGAGCGCATCGAGCCGAGCGGTCAACCGCCGGCGGCGCGAGGCGTGCTCGTCGGACGAGACGTTCTCGCGCTTGTGCAGCCGGATGGCGTCCCCGATCAGTCGGCGCAGCTTCTTGGCGAACGCCGGCCAGTGCGCGCTGGGCGACTTGTACTTCTCGACCATCTCGAGATCGCGCAGCAGATGCACCAGACACATTTGCCGCCGCGCGCAGGCGACCGCGTTGTAAGCGGCCCAGAAGTCGCTTACCAAAGTGCCTTTGAATTCCTGGATGAAAAACTTCATCAGCGCCGGCGAGCCGCGCGAACGGTTGATCATAAAGTAACTCAGCGAAGGATTCGCAAAACACCACAACCAGAGCGTTTTGCCGTTCACTCGCCAGCCGCTTTCGTCGGCGTGCAACACCGCCGAGTTCAAGGCCTCTTGCTGAATTTGTTCGTACCAGGGATAGACGATTTCGGCCAGCCGCTGCCACATCTGGACCAATCCGCCCGCCGAAAGCTTGATTTGCAGATGATAGTTGAACACTTCGATGATCTGCGAAATCGTATTGCCCAGCGCGTAGTGCAGCCAGGCCGTCAGTACCAGCAGTCGGTTGCCGAGCGTCGAGTTCGGCAGGGCGTCGGTCACCGGCGGTTCGACTTTTTTCTTGCACTTCGAGCACCAGTCGCGATGAATGGTATGTTCGGTGACGACGGGTGTGATCTCTTCGGGAATATCTTCGGTCTGACGAGTCCGCGTTTCGGAGCAGCGGTTCAAGGGGCCGCCGCAATCCGGGCAGACATCGGCCCGATGCGTCTTCCAGGCATTGGCTTGGGCAGGCGGATCGCGCCGGCTGCCGGGATGCCCCGTTTTGCGGCCGGGCTTCTTCTTGCGGCCCGACGACAAGTTGTCTTTGGAGAACGGCGGCTTCATGCCCGAAGGAGTCGCGGGAGTCGCGTGCGAATCCCCCGCCCGAGCGGCCCGCTCTTCGCCCCACAACTGGGCCAACTGCAGCAACGCGAACACGACGGCGTCGTGTCCCTGAGCAACAATCGCCCGCGCCTGCTCTTCGGTCAGCCCCGGGCTCAACGGAATGTCGAGAGTCGTCTGAATCATGGCGTCCTTGCCTCAATGAGAACGCCACATTCATACAAAATATTGTCATTTGAACCAAGATCAACTTCAGTTGGCTAAAGTGTTAC
>JBBDYG010000130.1:0-56822 GCA_040901765.1 Pirellulales bacterium | reverse complement strand
AATCCCGTGGACATATGGTAAGCGGCTTGGAGAGAATTTCAACGGGCTGCTAGCCAACGATAAGCGGCAAGTCGTCGAAATTGATAAGAATGGCTGGCGCGTCCTCAACGAAAGCCCCGTAATGTTCCGACAGGAAAAGGGCATGTTACCGTTGCCCGTGCCCCAGCCGGGCGGATCAATGGACAAGCTCAGGCCTTTTGTAAATGTCAGCGACGAACAATGGCCCCTGCTACTGGGATTTCTAGTGGCGGCGCTTCATCCGCGCGGGCCGTATCCTGTTCTCGCCGTTTCGGGCGAACAGGGTTCCGCAAAGTCCGCATTGTGCCGATGCCTGCGAAATATCATTGATCCAAACACGGCTGCACTGCGCCGCCCCTCGCGCGACGAACGTGGGTTATTCATAACCGCCAACAATAGTTGGATGCCGGTGTTTGATAATCTCTCGCACCTGCCCAATGAAATGTCAGATGCGATTTGTACGCTCTCGACTGGCGGTGGTCTGGCGACGCGAACGCATTATTCCGACGATGAAGAAACGATCTTCAACTTGAAGCGCCCCACTATCCTTAGCGGAATAGAAGATGTTGCCCGCCGTAGCGATCTCTTGCAAAGGTGCATCATTCTTAATCTGCCCCGCATTGACGAGAGTATGCGACGCCCGGAATCAGAATTGGATGAAGAGTTTGAGACGGCCCGGCCATTCATTCTTGGCGCGCTATTGAACGCGGTATCGACCGCGATACGGAATCTTCCTCACGTACACCTTCCGTCGCCGCCTCGAATGGCCGACATGGCGCTTTGGGTGATGGCGGCGGAATCCGGTCTTGGTTTATCGCCCGGCAGCTTCATCAATGCCTATCGTGCGAATCAGGACGAAGCCGCGGCCATTGCTTTGGAATCAAGCCCGGTTGCACGGGTGCTAATTCAGTTTGCGATTAGTACGGGAAAATGGGAAGGCACCGCGTCGGAACTAAAGCCATTGCTGGACTCAATGGCGGATGAGCAAACACGCCGCTCGACTTCTTGGCCAAAGCTGCCCGCGAAACTTGGCGGAGACATCAAGCGGCTTACCCCTGAGTTACGGAAACTGGGAATTACTATCGAACAAGCCCGCGCGGGCGGAAAGGGCCGTACTCGCGTGATAAGGATAGAGTGCCACGCGCCAGCGATCAGCGAAATGGCCATACCCGGATTCGGCGCATATCCCCCCCTGGCCGGCCCAAATGTATTCCCTGCGACTGCTGGGTTTACTGCGCCAGCGCCGGGCTGTGTGCCTTACTTCCAAAATGGGGCCGCAGCATGAAATACGATCCAGCAACGCACTGCATTTCGGGGAAGTATTGCATGAAGTGTGGCAAGCAAGAACTTCGCCGCTATGCGACAACCTGCCCATTCTGCAAGGTGCCGCTGGCCGATCTTCGTTTCCGCAAGCGAAAGCCCGCGCGGGCAACACCAGCCGGCAGCCCCCATCCCGCGACGGCCCCGATTGGCCCAGCACTAGATGGGATCGGAAGTCAACTTGAAATCCCCGTGTTCAATTCTGGATAAGGCCAGCGCAGAAAGCGAAACAACAGTCAGCGTATTATCAGGGGTCCGATAGAAAACGGGTGGTGGCGAAACTATGAACGGCAACCATGAGTCCTACGATCAAAACGCTTTTCGACGAGTACAAAGGCTTGACCGGCAGCGCCGAAGCGGCTGCAACATTGGTGCTGGCCCAGGTACAGTCAAGCCGGACTGACGAACCGCCGCCATTTAGCCCCGTCGATTACCTGACCGTCAAGCAAGCCGCCAAGCGGTACAACATCGGCGAGCGCACCGTCTATCGCATGATCGAAGATGGTTTGCCCGTTACGCGAGTCGGTAAGGCTATCCGAATCAGACCACGGGATTTGGCGAAACGGCTGGCAGACTTGGAAACGATACTCCGTTAGCGGCTTCGGTCATGTAATTCGCATTGGCGTCCAGGTGCCCATAGCGTGTTGCGAGCATCCGGGTATCGACGTGGCCCATTAGCTTGCTGACCGTCAAAGAATCTTGACCGCTCGATAAACGATGATGGGCGTAGGAATGCCGAAGCGTGGTTGCCGTGAGGGTCGGCATTTTCAGTTCACGCTTGAGCCGCCGGAACCGGCAGCGGATCGAATCTTTGTTCCACGGGTTGCCGTCCGAATTGCGGAATAGCCTACCCGTGGGATATTGGGCCACAAGGCGGTTGACGATGGCCAGCGCTTCATCGGGCAGGTAGACGACGCGCGAGCGCCTACGGCCCTTGGATTGCCTTATGGGCAGGATCAGGCGATTGCCCGTCAGGTGCTTTGCCTCAAACCTACCCATTTCGACGGGTCGGGCACCGCTCGCCAGCATGACGGTCAGGTAATCGCGGAATGCTTCATCGGTGGCCAGTTCCAAGACCCTTTGCCATGTATCCACGGGTAGGAAGTCTTGCCGCACGTTGGCCGATGGCTTCGGCATACCGTCAATTGGATTGCGGTCGATGTACCCCATGCCCTTGGCCCAATTCATTACCCCCTTAATCAGCGTGATGTAATCGCCAATCGTGGTCGGGCTTAGCGGCTTGGCCGTCGCCTGTTTCTCGCCGCGCTTTCCCTTCGGGACGGATGTTATCTTGCGGCGCTCGTCCAGCCAGTCTTGGACGTGCATCGCGCGAAGGGCATCGGCCTTTAGCGATGGTCGCATGGCCCGGCTGAACGATTCCAGAATCGGCTTGCGGCGAGTGCAGGTCGATTCGGCAAGGTTGCGCTTGGCCCATTTCCAATACGCCTGAACGACTTGGCGAACCGTGTATTCGCCCGTGACGCCCGATTGCGCCATGCGACGAAACTTCTCAAAGGCGGCGGCTTCATCCCTGCCAAGATACCGCTGCTTGCCGTTGAACCAGACGTGCCAAGTGCCGGTCGATTTTCGTAACCAAGGTTGCGGATTTCGCATAGTTCGGACTCCCCCAAAGGATAGCTTGGGAAAAGGCCGAACCGTGTAGTACCGTGTAGAAAACTACACAGATTTAGCAAGCGGTCATCGAAAAACGCTTGCTTTTAAGTGGAGCGGAAGGGAGTCGAACCCTCGACCTCTGCATTGCGAACGCAGCGCTCTCCCAACTGAGCTACCGCCCCAGATCGGATACCTCGACGATTTTAGGTCGCGCAACGAGGGGTGTCCAGCGGACCAGGCGCTTGGAACGGAACTACCGCGGCGTCTTGCGACTCGCGTTTTCGAGCATCGGCCGCAGTTCCTCGAAGAAATCGTGAACGTCTTTGAACTGCCGATAGACGCTGGCGAACCGCACGAACGCCACTTCGTCGAGATCGCGGAGATGTTCCATCACCACCAGCCCCAATTCACGAGTTTCGATTTCCGTTTCGAACGACGAGTATACATCGTTTTCGATCGCCTGCACGGCGGCGTCGATCTGTCGCGTGCTGATGGGTCGCTTCCAGCAGGCTCGCTCTAGGCCTTTTTTGATCTTCTCCCGCGAGAAGGGAACCCGGGAGCCATCCTTCTTAATGACCTTAATGGTCGTTTCTTCCGGCCGCTCGTAGGTGGTGTAGCGGCGTTGGCACGAATTGCATTCCCGGCGGCGGCGGATCGCGGCGCCGTCGTGGCTCGCGCGGGAGTCGATTACCCGATCGTTGTCGGCCTGGCAAAACGGGCACTTCATAGGCCAACTATACACCAAGCACGGGCGGCGCACAGGCGCGGACGCGAACTTTGGCCACGATGTTGCCGCGGCGACATTTGGGATTTGGGATTTGGGAATGCAAACACTGCGCACTGTCCCCCGCTTCCTGTTTCTTGTTGCTCTTCACTGCCGTTTGCCGACTGCCGTCTGCCTACTGCCCGGCAGACGCGCCGTGGCGGACGCACTATAATCGACCGCCAGTGACGACGCCTGACAGCGAGGGAGAACTAAACGATGCGATGTGAACAATGTGGAGCAGAAGCCGATGCGAAGAGCCTCTACTGCCCCAAATGCGGCAACCAACTCACCGCCGATGCTGCGAACGCGACTGATGCCGAGCCAACGGCACGCGATCGTTTCAGCCAAGCTGCGGCCACTCGTCAGCGAGGCGTCGATACGGAGCAGCCGCTATGGCAAGGCAGCTATTCGCCCAAGGCGATGATCGGCTCGTGGATTGGCGGTGGTGTGGCAACGCTCCTCGCGGTGGTCTGCGGTGTGATGTTTCTTCAAGATGCGATGGGGTGGTGGATCTTGATCGGCGGCGTACTGCTTGTATGGGTCGCACTCGCGCTGACGTATTTGTACCGCCGGTATAGCGTGAACTACGAACTCACAAGTCAACGATTCATCCACCAGCATGGCCTCTTGTGGCGGACGACCGATCGCGTGGAGTTGATTGATATCGACGACGTTACAGTCACGCAGGGTCCCGTCGAGCGAATGCTCGACGTTGGAACGATACAGATTAACTCCAGTGATACGACGCACCCCAAGTTCGCGATACCGGGCATCGACCGCGTGCGCGAAGTAGCCGGAGTTATCGACGACGAACGCCGCAAAGAGCGCCGGCGGCGGGGGCTGCATATTGAGGCGGTGTAAACGATGGAGCCGGCGAACGAGCGGAGAACGGAGTCTACCGATTCATGCCCGCATAATATCCAACACAGAATCCAAGCAACGTCACCGCATACGCTAGAAGTACATTGGCCAGTGCCAGAAGGAAACCCAGCCACCGGCGTGACCATACAAGATAGGCGGGCACACCTGCCGGCCAGAGAAGAAAAAGCAGCCAGCGGAACGAATAGACCACGGGCTGTCCGCGCGAGGAACCGTCAAGAACGCACCACAGTGAGACCGTGGCTGCGATCATCAGCGCCAGGAGCAGTCCGATCGGCGTTGAGTTTCGTTCGGTACCTAAGAGGAAGCCCCAGCACGCAAACAAGATATAAGCCTGAATCACCAACAGCGCGCCGGCACGATCCGATAGAACTCGCGAAAACCTAAAATGCGCTCTCACGGTTCACACCTTTCGCCGCGCCGTCCGTCCGTTGCCGGTCGTAATTTGCGTGACGAGAAGCAAATCGATAATCGACATTTCACCGTCGTCATGGCCCACGATGATTGTCCGTCCGCCGGGGGTAATCCACATAAACTCCGGGCTCTTGACCGGCAATTTCTCGCCATCGGCTAAATGAATCGTAAATGGCCGAAACGGCTTCGCTTGGTGCAGTGACTTCACTTCGGCTGTCGTCATGAATGAATCTCTTCCCTTCTACTTCGCCGCCTGCGACCAATCCCGGCGTTGCCGGCTGCTGGGGATGCTCATTGCCTTGCGGTACTTGGTAACGGTGCGGCGGGCGACGGTGATGCCGTGCTTGGCCAGTTCCTCGACCAAGGCGTCGTCGCTGAGGGGATTTTTCTTGTCCTCGCCGTCAACGATTTCCTGAAGCTTAAGCCGGACGGTGTCCCAGGCGACTTCCTCGCCTTCGGCTGTCGTGGTGCCGCCGACGAAGAACCGCTTCAGCGGAAAGATGCCGCGGGGCGTTTGAATCCATTTGTCGTCCACCGCGCGGCTGACGGTCGTCACGTGGACGCCGACCTTGTCGGCAATTTGCTGCATCTTGAGCGGCTCGATGAACTCGGGACCGTCGTCCAGGAAGCGAGTCTGATGGGCGACAATCGCTTGCGACACGCGGGTCAGGGTACTGCGGCGCTGTTCGATCGATTCAATCAGCCATTGCGCCGAGTTGATTTTCCGCTTGATGTACTCGCGAGTTTCTTGATTGGTTTCCGCATCCTGCAGGAGCCTGCGATAGTAAGGACTGATGTAAAGCGATGGCAACTGGCCATCCTCCAGTCGTATCTCGTATTGTCCCTCCTCATTGCGCTCGACAAACACATCGGGCGTAACGCTAGGTACGTTGGTCTCGCCGAAATCGGCGCCGGGCTTGGGCTTCAGTTTGCGCAACTCTTCCCAGGCGAAGTTGATCAGCTCGATCGAATAGCCGGTCTTTTTGGCAATGATCGGCAAACGGTTGTTCTCGAGGTCTTCCAGATGATTGGCGACCAAGGTCCGCAGCTCTTCGTAATAGGGCATGCCCGGCGTGAGTTGCAAAAGCAGGCACTCACGAAGATTCCGTGCGCCAACCCCCGGTGGATCGAGATGCTGCACGGCCGTCAGCGCCTTTTCGGCTAGCGCCAGTTGCGCCGCGCGATAGGCATCGGCGATACCGTTGAGATCGCTTGGCGGCGGAGGTATCAACTCCGGCAATGGCGACTTGAGGTAGCCATTCGTATCGAGACTGTAAATCAATCGGTCCGCCATCCGGCGGACGTCGTCGTCGAGTTCAAACCAACTGAGTTGATGGCTCAGATAGTCGGCCAGCGACTCGGGCCGGGCGATCATGTTGGCCATCGCATCGTGCTGGCGGTCTCCTTCGGCCTCAATCTGTCCTCGCGACGGCCGGCTACGCTCCTCG
The DNA here is from genome assembly GCA_040901765.1 of Pirellulales bacterium. Classification (GTDB taxonomy): domain Bacteria; phylum Planctomycetota; class Planctomycetia; order Pirellulales; family Lacipirellulaceae; genus JBBDYG01. Next base: position 50,363 of record JBBDYG010000130.1, on the reverse strand, counting down.
TAGTCGTCCGGCAGGTTGTCGGCCATGTTGAGGAGACGCTCGAAGTCGTCCTCGTTGTTCGCGTTGTCGCGAACCACCAGTTCGCGCTCGGTGTCGGCCAGCGCGTTGGGATTCTCCGGCTCCGCTGCGTCGAATTCGGTCTCCTCGACCGTCTCTTCCGCTTCCTCGACCTGATCGAGCACCGGATTGTCTTCCATCTCCTGCTCGATGCGTTCCTGCAGCGCCATGATCGGAAGCTGCAGAATTTCCATCGACTGGATCATCCGCGGTGCAAGCACCTGCTTCTGAGCCATCTGCATGTGCTGGCCAAGAGACAAACGCATGGCGGTAATCGGTTCTTCGAGTGAGGAGGGGTCGGTCGCGTCGCGGGCCACCAACGCTGGCGGCACCGGTTCGTACCCAAAGGTCGGTTTACTTCACTCTAAGCATACTGCCGCCTGCGCACTCCGGTCAAACGGTTCAAGGAAACTACCCGAATCCCCGCGAATTGGACGCCTACGAGTATTCGCCCAGTTCTCGCATCCGCTGGGGCTGCTAGCACACCTCGGCAAAAACACGCATAAGGGATGCAGGTTTGCGCACCTGGGGTATCCTTATAACCCGCACATCCGGGACGATGCGTCAAGGCTTCTCGCCGAGTTGGGAGAAAGCGTCGTTGAGGCCCGGGATGTTGAGGCCCCCGGAAATCTGTTGGAGTGCCTCGGTATGAAGCTGTTTGGCGCGTTGGTGGGCGGCGTTAAAGGCTGCGGGCAGCAGGTCTTCGATCATCTCCCGGTCCCCTTTAGCGACCAGTTCGGGATCAATCCGCACGGCAAGCACGTCGGCCAGGCCGTTCATGTCGACCTCCACTAGACCGCCGCCCGCGGCGCCAGTGGTGCGCTTCGTTCGCAGATCCTCCTGAATGGCCTGCATCTTGCTGCCCATCTCTTGGGCCTGCTTCATGATACTGGCAATATTCCCCAGACCTTTGAACACAGTCTTTACACCCTTCTATAAAGCTCAGCCTGAGCGGTTAGCTTTGTTGTTGAGCCGGTACAAAACGTAACTTGCCAGGTTCTACGTCGAACAGTTCCATCGCCCGGCGGACGAAGGGCCGCTCGGAAAGCTCCGCCTGCATCTGCCTTCGCGAGACGTGCTTCGCTGCCATCGGCGGCTTTGCAGAATCCGCGTCGTCATCCCTGAGCGCGAATTCTATCCGCACCGGACCGCCGTGGCAGTGCCGAAGTGCCTCAACGAGTGTCGTCAGGTGATCGGGTTTCTCGCACAGTTCCTTGCAAAGGGCGTCGCGCGAGCGAAATGCCACCTGCAATCGGCCATCGATGGCGGACACTTCAATGGCCATCGCCGCATTGGCGGCCAGTAGTCCGCCGACACGACCGAGCGCGGCTTCCCAAATCTGCGTGCAATTCTCGGGCGACAGCGACGCGGGAACTATTGCTATCGATGGCGGTGTACTGGGGGACGGAGAGGCGACGACTGTTTCGGCGGCTTGCGCAGCGGTAGCCGCTTTGAATGACTCGGCGAGGCTTGAAATCTCACCGTTTTTTTTTAATGCGGGCAAAGCGGGAGACGTGCGTGGCGAAGGAGATGGCGATACACCTTCACTTGAACGCAGTTCCGACACCAGCGTCGCCAGGTCGTCGAGATCGTGCAGGGCGCAGATTCGCACGATGGCCATCTCGGCCAGAATTCGCCCTTGGACGCTCACCCGCATCCGAGCCGCAGTGTGATCCAGAATTTGTATGATCGCCAGCACTGTTTGGATGCCAAGTCGCTGTCCGATCTGACGGACCTCGTCGACTTGAGTTGGCAGGACAAACAAAAGTTGCTCAGGCCCGCAGCCCACGACCGTTGCCATCACGTCGCGCAAGTAGCCGAGCAACTGGTCTACAAGCTGCCCCTCATCGGCTCCGGCGAGCAACATGCCCTGCAATTCGCCCAGCGCACCCGCGGCGTTGCGGTCCACGAGGTTCGCCGCCAAACGGCTCAACCGCTCTGCCGGGGCGATCCCCAACAGCTGGTTTACATCCTGGGCCGTTATTACACCCTCGGCGGTCGCCAGCAACTGCTCGAGCAACGACTGGCTGTCGCGCATCGAGCCAGCCGCCCGGGCGGCAAGAATTTGAACCGCGGCAGGCTCGATCTGCACGCCCTCCGCTTCCGCAATCTGCGCAAGCCGCGTGCCAATGGCGCTTGCATCGACGCCGGCGAAATCGAAACGCTGGCAGCGAGAAAGAATCGTGATCGGAATCTTATTCGGTTCGGTCGTAGCGAAAATAAACTTCACATGCTCGGGCGGCTCTTCGAGCGTTTTTAGGAGCGCGTTGAAAGCCTCCTTGGTCAGCATGTGGACTTCGTCGATGATGTATATTTTGAACCGCACCCGGCTCGGCCGGATGGCGACGTTCTGCCGCAGTTGGCGAATTTCATCGATGCCGCGGTTGCTGGCGCCGTCAATTTCCAAAACGTCCACGTCATCGCCGCTGGTGATGCTGCGGCAGACTTCGCACTCGTTGCAGGGCACAGCCGAGGGGCCGCGAACGCAGTTAAGCGCCTTGGCGAGAATTCGGGCAGCCGAGGTTTTGCCCACGCCTCGCGCGCCGGTGAACAGATAGGCGTGCCCCACGCGTTGCGCAGAGATCGCCTGCTTCAGCGCCCGCGCGACGTGCTCCTGGCCGATTAACTCGTCAAATGTCTGCGGTCGGTAGCGCCGCGCGACGACCATGTATTCGCCGTCGTCGTGCTCAGTATTACTGGCAGAGTCATGCGACATAGCGAAGCGGCAAGTTTCCTAATGACAGCAGCAAAACTTAGTGAGGAATCAAGTACAAATTCATTCCGCAATCCGAATTCCGCAATTGAGACGGCGGCTGAGCGAGAGGCCCCCACACAAAGAAGCGCGAGCTTATGGCTGCTGTGTTTCCACCCTGACCAGGTTCGCAAGGCCCCCATTGCAGGGACCCCTCGCCGAGCCGTCGAGAGATTTATTTGTACGCCGAAGAGCAGGGGTGGTCAAAGGGTGGATCGCCGTGAGAATTGCGTCGCAACCGACGCGGCTAACGGATTTCGCTATTTTGCGGCATACTTTTTCCGAATCTCGTCCGCAGCCGTCAATTCCGCTCGGCGGGCTTCAATCTCTGCGATGCGGTTCGTGAGGCCTTCAAGTTCCGCCTGCTTAGCGGCGAGCAGTTCTGCTTTGCCGCGCTCTTCGCCGGCGACCGGTTCCATGGCCTTCTGTAATTCGGCAAGTTGGGCGGCCAACGCGTCGACGGCTGCTTGGCGCTCTGCTAGTTGCAGCTTCGCTTGCTCGTGTTCACTGGTCGCCGCTTGCACCGCCGATTCGGCGGTCGGCACGCCGCCCTGCACTGTTGTGAGTTCATCAGCGAGCTTCTGCTGTGCCATACGGTAAGCGTCGCGCTCGGCTACCAGCGCCGCGAGTTGGGCCTCCATATTGGGTAATTCTGCGGCTTGCGCTTGATGGGCCTTGGCGGCGATCTCCGTTGCTTCACGTAGCGGCGTGACGGCCGGCACCTGGTTCGCCCGTGCAGCGACTTCCGAAACCGACGCCTGGGCTTGCTCAGCGGCCGTCGCGGCTTCGGCGGCTTGGACCTCGGCTTGTGTCTTCTGCGCCTGGGCATCGGCCACCGACTTGTCGGCGGCGGACTTCGCTTCGCGAGCCGCAGCCAGCTCCACTTCGGCTTGTGCGACCGCGTCGGTGAATGGTTTCACATCGACTTGCTTCTCGGGCGGGGCCGCTTGAGCGGCGACGAGCGCTTGCCGCGCGTCGGCTACCTTGGTATCGATTTGCGCAAGCGATGTGCCGGCCGCATTGGCAGCATCCACAGCCGTTCGCCAAGCGGCAACGATCTTTACAATCTCGTCGGCCGTTAGTCGCCGCTTCTCCACGGCCGCAACGTGCGCCTGCTGAGCCGCGTCGCGCTGCGATTTGTATTGGGCTTCAGCCGCTTCGGCGGCAGCAAGCGTCTGCTGGGCCGCAGCAAGTTTTTGTTCCGCCTCCTGACTGGACTGCTTGAGCCGGGCAACGTCGGCTTCCTTTGCTGCGATGCGTGTATCGAGAGTCGGTGGATTGGGGTCAAGCGTTGCCGCTTGAGTGCCTGATTCGCCTTCGTACACGCGAACGTTGCCCGCCCAATCGGCCGCAATGACTCGTTTGCCATCGTGCGTGAAGCAGGCATGCAGCGTGATGTCATCGGTCGTGGCCACGTTGCGAATCGCCGCGCCCTCGGCATTCCACGTCTTCACGACCCGATCGCGTCCGGCGCTGACGATTTCACCGGTGCGGGCGAATTCGACTGACAACACCCCGCCGCCGTGCGCGGCCCAGTTCTTGATCGGCTGGGCGTCGGTCTTCCAGAGTTTGATTGTGTCGTCCTCGCTGCCCGACGCGATGACGCTGCTGTCGCTGCGCCACGAGACGGCAGTGATCTGCTCCGTATGTCCTTTTAAGTCGCCTCGTTCACGACCAGTCGCCGCATCCCACAAAAACAACGCACCACCGCGGTCGCCGGTGACCAAAAACTTGCCGTCAGGACTGAATTGGAGGGACGTCACCCAATCGGTATGTTTGGTGATTTCATAAGCGAGCGTGCCATCGGCGACGCGATACACGCGCACGATCTTTCGCGGGCCACCAAGCGCTACCAGTGATCGATCGGCCCGCAGATCGGCGGCGAGCACGGCGTCAAGTTCATCACCCACGGTCGTTAACCGTAGGCCCGACTTTACGTCATACAGCGCGGCCATGCCGAGCGACGCACCTCGACCGCCGGCGGCCATTAGCAGACTGCCGTCGCGGCTGAAACGCAGCACGTACGGCGAACCTTCGAGAAATGGCAAGATGCCCAAAAGCTCCGCCGAATCGGTATGGTACAGCGATACCTGGCGTAGTCCGGCCACTGCAGCGAGCGGTGCCCACGGACTGGTTGCCAATGCCGTGACCGCGCCTTCACGATCGGCGACAACGAGAGGCTCGCGGTACAGGCCGATGGGCATCGCTGGCTCGCCTTCGGGGCGATTGTCGGCCGTCGGCTTGAATTCCGCCACGGCCGATTTCTTGGTCGGCTTGGCCTTCGAGCCTGAGTTTTCCAGCAGGCCGCCCTGAATCCAGGCTTGGATCACATCCAGCTCCGCTTGCGGCAACTTTTCGCCGCCGGGGGGCATGGAAGGGGTCTCTTGGTGCGTCACCATGGTCCACAGGCGCGAACTATCGAGGTCGCCCGCAAAGAGCACTTCGCCACTCGCTCCGCCGGCCATCGCGGTGCCGTAGTTATCGAGCGCCAAATCGCTCTTCTTCTGCTCGGTGCCGTGGCAAGTAAAGCAGTGCTGCCGAAAGATCGGCTTTATATGGTCCTCGTAGGTCACCTTCGCCGGCTCCTGCGCCAATGCGGAGCCACAGATTGCAAATTGCAGAATGCAGAATGCAAATTGCAAATTTCTGCGGCGCAGCCTAAGCGACGCCGGACGACGGGATTTACTGCTCGATTTGCAATTCTCAGTTTGCAACGGTCAATTCCTCTATCGATTAAATAAGAACTCACGCGAATTAAGCACCGCCCAGAAAATGTCTTGCAGTTCCGCCACTGGACGCGGGTTGTCCCCGCACATGGCGAGCAGTTCTTGCGATTCCTCCGCCGTCGGTTTGCGGGATAGACAGCGAATATAGATGTCATCGATCGCTTCCGCGGGCTTCTTGCCAGCATCCAGCAATTGCTCGATGACTTTACCTTGCTCAATCTTGTTATGGACGGCGCCGCCATTCAGCAGATGGAGCGCTTGGGACAACGTCGGCTCGGCCTTGGCTTCGCAAGCGCACACCGTGGCGCGCGGCGCGCGCCCGAAGGTAGTTAGAAAGTAAGTGCTCGTGCCCCCATCGCCGATCTGCACTGCTCCAGCGCCCAGCGGCAGGCCGGGGAACTTCTCTTGCGCACCAGTTACTTGGCACAAAGTGTCGAGTAACATTTCGGCCGGGATTCGACGAATGCCGGCGCGAGCGAAGTTCAATTGATCGGTGGCATTCGTGTCATTGGGCGTCGACGAGCGTTGATACGTGTTCGAGTTGCAAATATCCCGCACCAGTTGTCGGAGATCGTACTTGTAATCCTTGAGGCGTTTGCCCAGTTCCGCGAACAAATCGGGGTTGCTCGGCGGATTGCTGACCCGCACGTCGTCCACCGGCTCAACGATGCCAACGCCGAAGAAATGCGCCCAAACGCGGTTGGAAACATTCACGGCAAAGTAGGGGTTGTCAGGAGCCGTGATCCAGTCGGCCAGCTCGGCGCGCCGGTCGCGGTCCTTAATCTCTGGCTCCGTCCCGCCTAAGAACTTCGGTTTCATCACCCGGCCGCCGACCAAGTGATTGACCTCGCCCTCTCGGCGATCGAAGACGATTGTCTCGCGATAATCTTCGCCTTGCTTGCGACCGATTTGCGAGAAGAACGCAGTAAAGGCGTAGTAATCGTCCATCGTCCAACGGTCGAACGGATGATTGTGGCACTGGGCACACTGCATGCGAATCCCGAGAAAGACCTGTGCGACATTCTCGGCAGTCTCTTGGGTGGTTTCTTCGATCTGATAGAAATTCACCGCCGGACTGGAGAAGGAGCCGCCATTTGCCCCGAGTAGGTTGCGGACCATTTCATCGAGCGGCACGCCGCCGGCGATTTGCCGCGTGAGCCACTGCGAATACAAGAACATCGGCTTGTACTCAACGCGGTTGGGGATCGACTTGACCATCAATAGTTCCGACCACTTCATGGCCCAAATCTCGGCAAACTCTTTACGAGCCAGGAGTTCGTCGATCTTGGACGCCCGCTTGGCGGGGTCGGTGTCGGCTAGGAACAGTTCGTATTCCGCGCGGGTCGGCGTGCGGCCGACGATGTCGAGATTCACCCGTCGCAGGAATTCTTCGTCGCTGCAAATAGGGCTTGGATTGATCCGCAAGGTATTGAGCTTCTTCGCCACCAGTTCGTCGATATAGTTAACGGGTTTTTCTTCGGCTGGGGTGAATGGTTGCCCCGCGGGCAGAGCGAGCACCTGGCTGCCCACGGTATGGGTATCGAAGCGGGCCATTACAAACGCTTCGCCTCGCTGCCCGGCCGTGACCAATCCATCCGCATTAACTAGAGCGGAGGATTCGTTGTTGGTGAGAAATGCGGCCATATTCGTGACGTCGCGCGTGACACCGGTTGAATACAGTGCGACCGCGATGAACTTTTGCGTGGCGCCCTCCCCTTCCAACACCGCTCGCGGGGGATAGATCGTCACGCTCGTGATCGTCGGCGCCGTACTCACATCATTGACGGCTCCCGCGGCAATCCACTTGCGCAGCGTTTCGTAATACACGCTGCCGCGCTCGAATTGCTTGCCACCGGTGTGGGGCACTTCGTTGGTGATTTTGGCCAGCAGCAGGCTGTCTTCGGGCACGGTGACATTGATCCGCCGCACCGCCTGCTCGCGCGTCAAGCGGAAGTGGTCGCCTTCGGGATCGAAGCCAAACAAGCTTAATCGGAAGCCATCTTTGCCTCGCGCCGAGCCGTGACATCCACCGGCATTGCAGCCGCCCCGCATGAATACCGGCATCACGTCGTGACGGAAGCTAATTGCTGGGTGTTGGTCGGCGCCTGCGACCGTCACTTCGATTGCAGCCTCGTGGCCGGCGTGCGTGGCTTTTACGGTTGCATTGCCGTTCGCCACGGGGCGCAGGGTGGTGCCATCGAGCTTTGCCGGTGCATCGGGGGCGAGCACCCAGCTTACCTTGTCAGTCACGTCGAGAGTGACGCCGTCGGCCTGTGTAGCGACGGCGATGACTCCTTGGTAGTCGTCGGCGTGGTCGAGCGCCACCTGCGGTGGGTAGAGCGCAAGCCCTACTATCGCCGGCGACTCTGTAGCGGCGGCAACCGGCTGACCGACAGGCTCCGACGTTTCGGCGCGACATAGCACCGCGGACGTCGTCAACACCACGATGGCTACGCACCTAGGGAAATGACTCACAATCCTCATGACGATTCTCCAGTCACTGCGGGCGCCTGCTGAGCGGTTTTTTCCGGCTGCTCCGGCGGCAGGGGTTCGTCGATACGCAATTCACCGCCGACTAAAGCGTGTGTCACCGGTTCCCCTTGCTCGGTAATCACCACACTGCAAAAGAGTTGCTTGTGGTGCCCGATCTTCGCATCGGCCGCCACGGCAAGTGGAAAGACTAACTGCTTCGAGTCCTTCGTGATCGTCAGTGGCGTGGTCGTTACGCCTGGCGGTAGGCCGATTAGGTTGACCGTAGCTTCGCCTTCAAACGGTGTAAGGTTTTCAATTGCGATCGGGTAATCGATCGACTTACCCGGCTCGGTCGCGGCGGCGGGGTAGGTCATGGTTAGGTAGGGCGCCGCGACACGCAGGTTGGCAAACTCTGAAGCGATCAGCAGCGGGCCGTTCACATCGGATTCCGCCTCCACCACCATTTTCCATTCGCGAGCCGCCGTACCGGCGGACGCCGTGATGGGGATGGTCACTTCCGTGGCGTCTGCGGCGATGCTGATGCTGCGATTGGACGAGATTCCCGGCGGATCGTACAACGTTCTCACCGCGATCGCGCCGTTGAAGCCATCCTTACGCTCCGCGACAACCTTCAATTCCATAGAACCGTTCTGCACCAGCGGCACCTTCGGCTCGACGATGCGTATGGAGAACGGGGCAGGGTTCACCACGGCCACCGCCGCGCGTTCGGCCCACTGGCTCCACACGTTGATGTTGTTTGCGCCGCGCACCAACCAAGTTTGCTGGCGAAAATTACTCCGCACTGGCAGCGAACCGTCGACGAGCTTCGCCGTGATGGCCGAGAGCTTCGCATCGCGGGCCGCGGCAGGGTCGGCCGTCAACACGACCGGCACGCGGTTGTAATCCGCGGCGAGCGGAAACGCCTGAGCCGTGACGCCGGCGGGTAAATCGCCCAGCTCCAATTGCAATTCACCGCCGAATTCACGTCGATTGGCGGTCACCATTACGGCCATACGATTCCCTTGCGGCACGGAAACCTCCGTGGCGACATACTGCGACCGTTCTTCCAGAATGAGATCGACCGTTGGTTCGGGCCGCGTAATCTCGACGCGGTAGACATGCAGCGGGCTGCCCTGCCGGAGATGATCGCCGACTTCGATTACGTACTCGCCATCTTCCGGCGCTGTGAAGCGGAAATAGCTGTCCGGCGCGTTGCCGTTGTCGTCCGCGCCCATAAGCTGCTCGCCGCTGGCTTTGCTGATGCGCATGATCGGGTCGAGCGGCGAGCGAATTGTCCGCGCGATCGCTTGGATGTCAAATACCTCACCCTTCTTGGCCGGGAAGCGGAAAAAATCTTTGTCTTCGGCGCCGCTCAAGATGCCGCAGAAAGCGGACGGTGCGGGTCCGGGAGTAGCCTGGTTGAGATCTTCATTAGGCTCCGCTTCCACCACGTTGGGCAACTCGAGCACTCGTAGCGGGATGCCCGACGGGGAAATGCCACCGTCGTCGGTTGCGTGGAGCGGATGTTCCAGCACGCGCTGCGTTGGCAGTACCACGCTTTCCGATCGTTCACCGAGCGGATCGCCTAACCAGCGCACGTCGAGCGATTGCCCCGGGGGGCCGCCGCCCGGAAACGCCGCCGCCGGACGCGGAAACTTACCGACGTGCAATCGATACGTGCTGGCGTCATCTCCGCGATACGAAGTTTCGCGAAGTTCGATGATGTATTTACCCGCTTTGGGCGCGCGCACCGTGCAGAAACAATCTTGGAACAGCAATGTGGAATCGTCGCTGGCGGCTAGCTCAAAACGTTGCTCGTCGAGAATCGCAACTGCGGGATCAAAGAACGTCCGGCCGAGCCGCAATCCTTCGACTTCCACTGAAATCCGGTCGCCCTCAGCGGCTTCAACGACGAAATAATCAACGTCCTCGTTGGTAACTACGCCATTGACCACGGTGCCCAGTGGAATCGCTTGTGGGGTGGGAAACTCGGAGTTTGGTTCTAGCTCAGTGTTCTCCGGTAGTGCGCCGACGTGAAACGTGCGCAGATTGGTGATTCCAGTTGCCGTGCGAACTCGCACCTGGTGAATCCCCAAGGGGCTGTCGGCCGCGATCGCCAAAGTCGCCTTTAGATGGTTGTCGTCAACCTTCTCCAGACTGCGGACTTCGATGCCGGGCACGTTGAATAGCAACTGCTCGGCGTCCTGCCCAATTCGCCCGCCGAGAAACGAGACGGCGACTTCCGTCCCCCGCTGACCACCCTGCGGCTGCATGTGATCCAACCGCGGCGACGCCGCCCGAGTCGTGCCAGCCATGCATACCAGCGCTACCACTAAACTGCCAAGGACTTGCCTCATCGCTTTACCTTCTCCGTTCCAACAAATGCGGCGAGTTGAAAACAAATGTCGCGTTAGGCCAACATCTCACGCCGCACCGCGCCACCATTAACGATCTCAATGGGACGATCGCCGGGGGCCATCAACTCTTTTGCCGCTGCGATGCCGAGTTGATTGTAAATGGTTGTGGCCAGGTCTTCGGGCGAGATCGGCGTGTCGTCCGGCTCGGTGGCGGTGGGACCGGAAGATCCAACGATGGCTCCGCGCTTCGTGCCGCCACCCGCCATCACCACGCTAAACACTTTCGACCAGTGATCGCGACCGGCGGTGCCGTTTACTTTGGGGGTCCGTCCAAACTCGGTCGACACAATCACAAGCGTCTTATCGAGCATGCCGCGTTCCTCCAGGTCGGTGACCAGCGCTGCGAACGCTTGATCCAGCACCGGCACTTCGTTGCGCGAGGCGGCGAAGATGTTGGTGTGATGATCCCAACCACCGTACGACAGCGACACGAATCGCGCGCCGGCTTCGACTAAACGGCGGGCCATCAGCATTCGCTGACCGGCTTGATTGCGGCCGTAGCGGTCGCGCATCGCATCGGGTTCCGCCTGGATGTTGAACGCCTCACGCGCCTGCGGCGAGCCGATCAAGTCGAACGCCCGTTGATAAAATGTGGACATGGCGCCCACGTTGTCCGACGTGGTGCTCTTTATAAACCGCTCGTTGACGGCTTCGAGCGCCGACAGCCGGCGCTGATAGCGGGCTTCATCCACACCGCCAGGTAGGCTCAGGTCGCGAACTTGAAAGCCATCTCGCGCAGGATCGTCTCCCAAGCTAAATGGAGCAAACGAAGAGCTTAGGTAACCAGAACCCGCAAACTCGTTTGGCTCGCCGGGAATGCAGACATAGGGTGGAAGGTTGTTCCGCGGACCGAACTCGTGGCTGACCACGCTGCCCATGCTGGGGAAAATCAGCGCGGGGCTGGGTCGGTAGCCGGTGAACATGTTGTGCGAGCCGCGCTCGTGGGCCGCTTCGCCGTGGGTCAGCGAACGGACCACCGTGAGTCGGTCGGCAATGTCCGCCGTCTTGGGGAGTAATTCGCTGAACGATTCGCCAGGGATCTTGGTCGGAATCGCCTTCAATTCGCCGCGGTATTCGATCGGCGCAAACGGCTTCGGATCAAAAGTCTCCTGCGCCGACGAACCGCCGGGCAAAAAGATCTGAATGACGCTCTCGGCGACGACCGGCGGAGTCTCAAAAAGGTTCTCCGCGGCTTGGGCTTGGCGAATGGCGAAGAAGTCGGCCAATTCCAGGCCGAGGCCGGCGACAGTTCCGACCGCCAAAAAGCCCCGACGACTTAAACGAGGTCCACGGCAATGCATAACAACCTCCGATGTACGCGGCTAGAAATCCACGCGGCACGATCCGCGCAAGCATTCACCAATCTCACGGAAACATGGCCTTGGCTAGCAAAGCGAATACCAGGATCGCTCTCTAACAAGCCAGAAGTGACACAATCTGGGATGGACTTATAGGTGGGTTGCTGCGGCGAACCACCCCTCGCTCGCAGTGAAATCAAAGGCGGGACTGGTCGGGCGGTCGCCCAGCCAGCGAACGGCAATGTAACCCAGGTCGGGTGGAATGTCAAAAAGAAATGTTAAATGGGGGTTTCTGACGATTTTGGCTGATCGGCGGTTTGGCAGGTCCGCGCTGATGGGGACGAGGGAGTTTTGACCGTAAAGTTACCTGGTCGCGCCGCGACCAATTGCCGATTTTCTCGTGTATTTTGCCATTTTGCCACCCTGTGCGCGCTAGGAAGTTGGCACGAGCGCGACAAAACTCGAGCCCGTGTCGGGAACCCAAGGGGGTGAAGGCACAGACGGCGAGCCGCACCGTAGTTAACACCGCTGTTGACATCCTCTTACGCGATGTAGTAGAATCGCCAACTACACAACGTAGGAGTGAAGCCGTCATATATCGCATGGGTGAAAGCCTCTCAACGATTAGCGACGCCGAACTAGAGGTGCTTAAGGCGCTATGGAAACACGGACCGGCGACGGTCCGTGAGATCAACGCTCAGCTCCGACCGCTTAAGCGACGGTGGGCCTATAACACGGTACTTACGCTGCTCACGCGATTGCGAGAAAAGGGTTATGTCGCCAGCGAGAAGCGGGGAGTCGCACACCGATTTGCGTCGGTTGTTTCGCGCGAAGAGCTATTACGACGGAAACTCACCGACGTGGCCGATCGCGTTTGCAACGGAATGGCCAGCCCGCTCGTCCACGCATTAGTTGAAGGACAGCAATTCTCGGCCGACGAGATTGCCCAGTTCCGTAAACTCTTCGACGAACTGCAGCAGGCAGAGTGAGCCATGTCGTGGTGGATCGGCCAAAGCCTGGTGATCGCAATGCTGCTGGCCTGTGTCGTTTGCGCGCTATGCCAAGCGATTCGACCTGGTCCGGCCGCACGGCACGCGCTGTGGCTGGTAGTGCTGATCAAGCTCCTCACGCCACCGTTGGTTGTCTGGCCGTGGAGTGTGCCAAATGTATTCGTGCAGCCCGGCTCGCTAACAAGCGTCGACGACGACACCATAACTTCGACGGCGTCGCGAGATTTATATGCAACACATGCGCCGCAATCAGTCGCTGCTTTGCCAATAGAACATCAAGACCACTTCCCACAGTCGCACGTGGTTCCGCCAGAACCAATGGTCATCGACAACGCGCCAGTGGGAATCGGGCCGGCGCCATTAGCGTCGGAAGCGCCGGTTGCACAATTGGTTCAGACTTGGCCGGTGTGGTCGGTGCGAACGGGCGGTGCGGTGTGGCTGGCCGGCGCGGTCTGTTTTGCAGTGGTCCAAGCGCTTCGCATCATGCGGATGTCGTTGCGTCTGCGCGGATCAAGTCTGCCGAGCGAAGAGATTGCCGAACAGTTCGCCCAGATGGCAGGACAATTTCGTACGCGGCCGATTGAGGTCCGCATCGTAAACGGCCTCAGTTCGCCGTGCATCTGGGCGGTCGTTCGTCCGCGCCTGCTGTGGCCGGCTGAACTTCGGCTTTCCCGAACGGCGACCCAAGGATTAATCATTCATGAACTAGCACACGTGAAGCGGCGGGACCACTGGGTCGGTTGGCTGGAACTCGTCGCAAGCTGCGTGTGGTGGTGGAACCCGTTGTTCTGGTATGTGCGTCACCAGTTGCGCGAGAACGCGGAACTGGCATGCGATGCCTGGGTAGTCGAAACGCTGCCCGCGGGGCGCCGCGCGTATGCCGAGGCGTTGCTTGCCGTGTGCGAATTTGTGTCGAAGTTGTCGGCGCCTTTACCGGCCATTGGCCTTACGACCAGTGGCCGCCATGCATTTGAGAGGAGGCTGAAGATGATTGCTCGAGGCCAAACCCCGTTTCGACTCTCCCGCGGCGGGCTACTCGCCGCGCTCGTCCTTGCCGCGATGGCGCTACCTGCCTGGTCGCAGCTTTCGTCGGCGGACCGTTACGATTCCAGCGGAGCCGGTTTGGTCGATTCTTACAGACGGTCAACCGAACCGGAACTGCCGGACGCCGCTCAAAAGCTCTATCGCCAATACCAACAGAGCGAAGCCGAAGCTCGCCGCAACGCGGAAGCGCAAACGGCCAAGCGCCGTCGTGCATTGCTCCGCGAGCTCAAGACATTGCAAGATCGCTACGCCCGCGAAGGGTTGCTCGATGAAGCAGTGGCAGTTCGCGATCATATACGAAAGTTGCAACCGCCGATGAATGCGTCCGCAGGTCCGCTCGGCACTCCGACCGACTTGACCCAGTTTCGGGGCCAACACGGCACGAGAATTGTGCTGACGGTTGTCGGAGATACGTCGGGGACCGTGTGGGGAAATAATCCGTACACCGATGATTCGTCGGTTGCCGCCGCCGCCGTGCATGCGGGGGTGTTGCAGCCGGGGGAACGTGGCGTTGTTCAAGTCGTCATCCTTGCTGGCGCTGCGGGCTATGAGGGTTCGATACGCAACGGCGTTTCGACTTCATCGTATGGCGAGTGGGCGGGTAGTTTCCGCGTTGAGGTTCCCCCGAAGGCTGCGTCAGCTAACCGCGTCCAGTCGTCCGACCCGGGGAGCCTCAAAAAGTTTCGGGACCGCGTAGGGCAAACGCTGACATTTAAAGTGACTGGCAAAACTTCGGGCTCCGTTTGGGGATCGGACGTTTACACGGACGACTCGTCGTTGGCGACCGCGGCGGTCCATGCGGGGATTTTGCAACCGGGGCAGACCGGGATCGTTCGCGTGAGAATCATGCCGGGACGTGCAGATTACGAAGGCTCGACGACACGCGGCGTGACCACGCATTCCTACGGACCATGGGAAGGCAGTTTTCAGTTCGTGATCAGCGGTGCCGGCATACCGCCGACGGATGCGTCGCTTAGCGGAGGGTGGGCAGTACTCAGTTCCAATGCAGATCGCGACATCCAATCACAACTCCGCGCTAATCGCGGCAAAGTCGGTGAGTCGTTTCAAGCCATCGTCACTGGCACAACCAACGGCCCGGTTTGGGGCACGGAGGTGTACACCGACGATTCTTCGCTCGCTGTCGCCGCAGTCCACGCGGGCGCGCTCCAAGACGGGGAACGGGGTGTTGTCCGCGTCACTATTTTGGAAGGCCGGCCCGAGTACGAAGCATCCATACGCAACGGCGTCACAAGTGGTCGCTGGGACAAATGGGGAGGCAGCTTCCGAGTGGAGCCGGTGGAGAAGTTGCTTGAGCCACCGCCGAAATCGATTGAATCACTGCAATCGCCGTTTTGAGCGCGCATGCTTCGCGTCTCGGCTAAGTGTTAGCGCAGCGCCTGTGCGATTACGCCGATTGCTTCACCGCGGCGGGCAGGGGGACCGTGGCGGTTGGCGGCTTTCCTGCGCCGGTCTCGAATGCCTGCAACTCGTCGCGGAGCACCAGCACGTTGTCGGGGGCTTCGATGCCCACGCGGACCTTGTCGCCGGCAATTTTTACGATGGTAAGGACGATCGAATCGCCCAAACGGATGCGTTGCGACTCTTTGCGGGACAACACTAACATGGCGGGGGGCCTCCGTGCTCAATGGCCGTGTGCTCATACGGCGTTAGTAATGTGATATTATGTATACTAACGCTGGACCGGGGTGTCAATGGCCTTTCTTGGAGTCGCGGCCAAGGGACCGCGGCCCGACTAAATGAGCAGGAGACGACGCTAGGCTGGCTTCGGTCAATTCGCTCGGGTGCCACGGGCTTTGCCGGTAAAATGCACTGGCCGAGCCAGGCACCCAAGCCTTCACGCCGCCAGTACTGTACATAATTCTGGAGGGGCTTCCAGTTGTGTCTTGTGAAACCGTTCGCCGCCACCGCTGTAAAACAGGATCGCGTTCGAGTCGGTCTCCCAGATTGCAACCAGCCGCAATGACCGCGGACCGTGCAAGCAGTAGTACATGCCACACGGTCTGCCGCCCCGCACGAGCACCCTTTCGGTGAGCGGAAAGCAGCCCACCTGCAGGTTGTCTCGCGCACTGAGCGTCGAGTTCACGTAACACCGAATTGCGTTGAGGTCGTCCAAACGAATGATGTTTGTCCGCATCCGTCGCCAGAACCTCCCTGCTCGGACGGTCGCAACTCTTGCAGTCACTACCGTTCCCTGGCAGTAAAAAGAATCGGTCCGGTGGACCTGGAAAGTTCGGTAGAACTGGCAAAATATATCGCGCCGGCAAACTGCGCGATTTCGCCAATCCCCGAAGTAGCATCCGTGCCGGGGTGAGTTATCGACGGTAGCTGGCGTAAGTCTTCGCGAGACCAAAACCGGCCCAACTATCTCACCCAGGTGGCCGGGATGGCACATTCGATTTCCACATTCTGGCAAACCTTTACATTCGAAGGCTGCGCAGTACTTCAGCCAAAGTTGCCAGTAATTGAAAAGCGCGGCGGGTCCCGAGGAGCAAGACAAGGCCAAGCGTTCAAGCCGCGAACTCCACCCGCAATCGTTTCCCCAGCGCCTGCGCCGCGCGTTCGAGCGTCTGCAGTGTGACGGACGCATTTCGCGGATCGAGCAGGCGGTTAAGAGCCGATCTACTTGTCTTCATCCGCCGGGCCAATTCAGCTTTTGAGATTTGTTCTTTCTCCATCAGCTTGGCGAGTTGAAATGCCAGCACGCGCTTGATGGCCACCGCCTCGGCGTCGGCCAGTAAGCCATGCTCGCTGAGGAAATCGTCGAAGTCGCTGCCCAGATGACGATTTTTCATGACGCTTGTTCCTTGAACTGTGCGAGTCGCCGTTTCGCGGTGTTCAGATCGGCGACTGGCGTTTTTTTCGATTTCTTGATAAAGCCGTGCAGCAAGACCATGATGTGTTGGTGAACTGTGAACAGGACGCGCGCGATTCCGTCGTGCAAATTCGACCGAACCTCCCACAGTTCGGCATCGAGTTTCCGTACCAGAGGCATTCCCAGGGGCCATCCAAATTGAACCGTCTTGATATCTTCGCCAATTGTCTTGCGATCGTTCTGATCAAGCTTCTTCAGCCAAACGCGGACCGGCTCGTTTCCGGCTTCCGTTCTGAAGAACACGACTCGCAGTCGAACGTCGCCATCCATTAGAGAATGTACCATTTTTGGTGCATAAGTCAAGTGGCGGCGTTACTGGACTGTCTGCTAGGATAGCTTGGCGGGAGGAGCTGACGCGATGATACAATTATCAGCCGACCTCCAAACGCATTGGACCCCAATCGCCCCGATTCTCTCGCTGCGAAACGACCAGGAACACGGCACCGCCGTCGAGCGCCTTAATGCGCTTGTTGACGACGTGGGCACCGACGAAAACCATCCCCTCTACGGTTTGCTCGACACACTCGGCACGCTCGTCCATGCTTATGAAGAGGAGCACGAGCGGGTTCCAGATATTGCGGGTTCGGCAGCACTGGCTCACTTAATGGAGGAGCACGGACTAAGCCTGGACGACCTGCCGGAAATTGGTGATCGGACAGCCGTGAAGAATTATCTCACAGGTCAGCAGGAACTGAGTGTCAAGCAAGTTCGGGCACTTGCACAGCGATTCCGCGTATCGTCAGAAGTGTTTATTGAATGATCCCGTGGCTTCACGACGTGCGTCGCTTCTTCTGTTTCGTCGCCCGTTGCAATGCGATATCGATCTTCTGGATCGTGGCGACGGACGGCGAATGCTTGCCGGTTTCGATGCGGTTCAGAGTCTCGCCCCGAATTCCCGCTTGTCGCGCCAGTTCAGCTTGCGTCCAACCCACTCGTTCTCGATCGCGCACGATGTCACGGGCCAAGATCGCCCGCATCGCCGCCACCGCTGGGCGATTGCCAGCCTCGTTCGTAGGTGGCAACGCTGCCATCTGCCAATAGTCGGCCTCGGGCATAATCACGAATCGTTTGCCGTCGAACTCGACCGTTTGAATCTTCGCTGTGCTATTCATCATAAAACCCGTCTCGATGTCCAATCCGCTCGACGATCACGTTCACACCATCGACTCGGAATTGTACGCGGTAATCTCCTGTCCGTAGGCGATAGTGTCCTGCGAGATTCCCGGACAGCGGTTTGGCTCCACTCACCTTTGGCCAATGGGCAAGCCGTCCCGTGAGTTGAATGACTCGCGTCTGGATCACCCGCGGAAGTTTCGTAAACTCCTCAAGGGCAGCCGCGGTTACCAGAACTTCCATCCAATGAATATTGACATGCATTGACACGAATGTCAATGTAACTTGCTCACTTCTGTCGCGCACTTCACCCAAAACGACCTTCCGGCAAATGCCGGAGCAATGGCACCCTCACGCGCCGCGGGCATCTTTCCTACAATAAGCCCTCATCCCTCGCCCCTTTATCCGCGCCCCTCGAAAGGATTCCCTATGTCGCTCGTTGCCACGGAGCAGGTGCTCGTTGTGCCCACGCGGTTGTTTCACGAGATCGGGCACTTCCAGGGCTTCTCGCGCGACACGGGCCGCTACTTGCCGCGGCTGTTTGATCCGGAGCACCTCAGCTACCGGCCTCGCAGTGACATGGAGCAAGACCCCAGCTTCAAGCAACTCATTCCCTACGTGCTGTTTCGTTACGTCGATACCGATGGCACGGTCCTGCTGTTCGATTACCTGCGCGGCACCGGCCTGGGCGAGCGCCGGCTTCATGCCAAGCGGAGCGTCGGCGTCGGCGGCCATGTTTCGACACTAGATGCCGAGGCGGCCGATCATCACGACGCCGTTTATCGAGAAGGGCTGGAGCGGGAACTTGCCGAGGAAGTCATTATCGACACGCCCTACCGCGAGGAATGCGTCGGACTGATCAACGACGATGAAACCGAAGTAGGGAAGGTCCACCTGGGCGTCGTGCATTTGTTTGACGTCGAGACACCCGATGTTCGGCCCCGCGAGGCCGACATGCTGGAGGCCGGTTTCCGGCCCGTCGAGGAGATTCTCGCCGAGCTTGACCGCTTCGAATCGTGGTCGCAAATCGCAGTTTCGGCGCTCTTCGGTCGATAGGCGGTAGGTCAGGCTGTGCCTGACATGAGTGGGTATCAGTTTTCAAGTCTTCTCCGCCGCTGTCAGGCAGAGCGTGACCTACGGGTAC
This sequence comes from Pirellulales bacterium, assembly GCA_040901765.1. Lineage (GTDB taxonomy): Bacteria > Planctomycetota > Planctomycetia > Pirellulales > Lacipirellulaceae > JBBDYG01. The sequence continues at coordinate 31,437 of JBBDYG010000130.1, read as the reverse complement.
GGTAGAATAATGTTATGCCCACACCCATTATTTACATGGACAACCACGCCACGACGCGGGTTGATCCGCGCGTGCTGGAGGCGATGCTGCCTTATTTCACGGAGGAGTACGGCAACGCGGGAAGCGTGGGGCACCCCTTCGGCGAACATGCCCGCGAAGCGGTTGAGCGGTCGCGGGAGTCGATCGCCGTGGCAATCGGCGCCGATGCCCCCGAGATCGTCTTCACCAGCGGCGCGACCGAGAGCAATAACTTGGCGATCCGCGGCGTGGCCGAGCGCTCGCGGCGGCGGGGCGATCACTTGGTCAGCGTCACCACCGAGCATCGCGCGGTGCTCGATCCGCTGGCGCGACTTTCGCGACGCGATTATGAAGTAACGCTGCTCGATGTAACGCCCCACAGCGACCGCCGAGCGGGGTGCCTCGACCCGGAGCGTTTGGCAATCGCGATTCGCGACGACACCTGCCTTCTAACGGTGATGCTTGCCAACAACGAGATCGGAGTGATTCAGCCACTGGCCGAAATCGCCAAGCACTGCCGCGAGCGGGGCGTGCTGCTTCACTGCGATGCGACGCAAGCGGCGGGAAAGATTCCGGTCGATGTGAAAGAACTTGGCGTCGATCTGATGAGCTTTACCGCGCACAAGATTTACGGCCCGAAGGGAATTGGCGCGCTCTACGTCCGGCGGCGCGATCCGATTGTGCGGCTCGAAGCGCAAATCGCCGGCGGTGGACAACAAGAAGGCCGCCGCAGCGGCACGCTGAACGTGCCGGGAATTGTCGGATTCGCAAAAGCGTTGGAATTGTGCCTCGCTGAACTACCGCACGAGATGGAACGGCTCGCGGCATTGCGCGACCGATTGTGGAGCGAATTGCAGGCGCGGATCGATGGTATCGAACTGTGCGGACCGGCGCTTGATGAGCGGTATCCGGACGGCACGCCGTTACGCCTACCCGGCAACCTAAACGTGACGTTCGGCGATGTAGACGGAGAGGCGCTATTGTTGAGAATGGGCAACCTGGCCGTTAGCAGCGGGGCGGCGTGTTCTTCGACCGACCCCGAACCAAGCCACGTGCTGCGGGCCTTGGGCCTGAATTCCGACGCCGCCCGGGCAAGCTTGCGGTTCGGCTTGGGGCGGTTTAATACGGCAGACGAGGTGCTGGTGGCCGCCACGACGGTCGCCGCCGCGGTGCATGAATTGCGGGAACTAGCGTAGGTCAGGCTCTGCCTGACAAGCGGAGGAGTGGATTTGGAGTCTTGCTTCCACGACATGTCAGGCAAAGCCTGACCTACTCCTACGGTGCTCTTCCCTTGCGGGATAATCTGCTATAATTTATCGAACGACCACTGTCGAAAACCGGCCCGGCGGGCCGATGGAAGAATCAGCCTTTCCCATAGAATCGGAGCAGCAAACCATGTCAGTCACTTTGACCGAACGAGCCGCGGAAGAAGTCAAGCGGATTATGGATAGTCAAAAGATCGAAGATGGCTCGGTACTTCGCGTGGGAGTCACCGGCGGCGGGTGCAGCGGGTTCAGCTATGCCCTGGGCTTCGATAAGGGCTTCGACGCGACGATCGACAGCAAGTTCGATTGCCACGGCGTACCGGTCGTGGTCGATAAGAAGAGCGCGCTCTACCTGGACGGCACGACGGTCGACTTTTACGACGGCATCGAGCGGCGGGGCTTTACGTTCGACAACCCCCATGCGGTGAAGTCGTGCGGCTGCGGCAGTTCATTCCAGGCATAACGCGATAGCGCGATACAACCGTTATTGGCCGCAAAGTTTAACGCTCACGGTTCGATATTGATTTCTGTCAGGGAGCGCTGAATACGCGCTCCCTTCTTTTTTGTATTATGCTTCAAGTGTAGGGACTTGGCAGTCGGGCTGTGGCAGCGAGCCAACGGCGTCGAGATTGGACCATCTCGGCCGCGACGTGAAACTCGTGGCTTGCACCGTATCAAGGGCAACTTCCATGCGTGCCATCCTCCAGTTCTTGAAGCGCGACGACGGACCGACTGCCGTCGAATACGCGGTACTGCTCGCATTGATCGTGGGGCTTTGCTTAGGCGCAGTGAACAGCCTAGCCCAGGCGACCGGGGACAGTTTCGACAGCTCGTCCGCGGAAATCGCCAGCGCTCTCGGATCGTAGTTTCCGGCAGCTTAATCGAGCCAGCAATTCCTACCGAGACGTTTGTATTCCACAACTCTACGATTCTGCACGTGATGCGGTTGAAAGCGCTTTAATAGGCTGAAAGCAAGCGGGTAAAGTCCAGATACCAGGTGGCCGATAACTCTACGACGGTGCTTCAGATGCGGTCATCCGAAGCACCGCTGAAGCTAGCAATTTGGCGGCTCTTCTGCAGAGAGGGATTACCTGCCCCAGTCCTTCCCGGGAAGAGCCGCCTTTTTTATGGCGAAGAGGCTGTCGGCTTTCGGCTATCGGCCAAAAACGACGCTTCCCCTCTCTCTTGCCGACAGCCAATAGCCGATAGCTGACAGCTGACAGCCAAGCCAGCTACACCACCAGCATCGCGTCGCCGTAGCTGTAGAAGCGGTATTCTTCTCGCACCGCTTCGTGGTAGGCCCGCTGAATCACCTCCTCACCCCCGAACGTCTGCACGAGTACCAGCAGCGTTGTGCGGGGAAAGTGGAAGTTGGTGAGCAGGGCATCGACGGCGCGGAACTCAAACGGGGGCCGGATGAACAGAGCCGTGTCCCCCGTAAATGGCGCGATGGCATCGGGTTGGCCGTCGGTCGAATGAGCGGCCGTCTCGAGCACGCGAACCGAGGTCGTTCCAACCGCTATTACCCGACCTCCTGCGGATCGGGTCGCACTGATCTCCGCCGCGGCGGTCGGGCTGAGTTCGCCCCATTCGCTATGCATTTGGTGATCATCGAGCGACGGCACGGATATGGGGCGAAACGTGCCCAGCCCAACATGGAGCGTGACCGCCGTGAGGCCGACCCCCTTCTGGTCGATCTGCCGCAACAAATCGGCCGTGAAATGGAGACCGGCCGTCGGCGCCGCGACGGCGCCGGGTTGGCGGGCGAATACCGTTTGATAGTTCTGCACGTCGGAGTCAATCATTTGCCCGCCGCGGATGTAATGCGGTAGCGGCACTCTACCAAACCGCTGAAGCGCTTCGACGGTCGGTTCCGGTTCTTGCAAGCGCGCCAGCCACTCACCCCCGTCGAGCCGCTCCAGCAGCCAAAGTTTCGCCGCGGGGCGGCCCTCGCGGTCTTTCAGTACGATAATCTCGCCCGGCGCGAGTCGGCCGCGCGTCTTGCAGACAATTCGCCAGAAACCCTCTTCCTCGCGTAAGAATAACCCCTGCCAGCGGCCACCCGTCGATTCCCGTTTTCCCGCCAGTTGCGCTGGAACAACTTGCGTGTTGTTAAGCACTAATCGATCGCCGGTCCGGAGCAATTCGGGCAAGTCGCGAACGTGCCAATGCTCAATCGCTTGCCGCCCCCGATCGACGAGCATCAACCGCGCGTCCGACCGGTTCCGCAACGGCTCCTGCGCGATTAGCCGACGTGGAAGGTCGTAGTCGAAGAGAAGCGGGTCGGCAGGCATAGTTTGATAAAAGGTAACAGAGCAAGCGAAGATAAACACACAATCATTCTTTACTCTGCTCTCTCTGTTACCTCCTGTTCACATTCTTATTGTTTGGGTTGGGGAGACTACTAAGGAAGCGTACAATGGTACCCGGCTCGGCACCTGCCGACGATAGTGCCACGGAACCCTAGCCAATTGGCCGCGTGTCTCAGCCTCTCGCATTCTGCATTACAACACTGCATCCGGGCGGGGCGGAACGCCAGCTTGCGGAATTGGTGCTACGCATGCCGACGGCTGAGTTTACGCCGCACGTGGTGGCGCTAGCCGAGCCGCCGGAGTCGATTGAAAGTATCGTGGTTGACCGGTTGAAGGACGGCGGCGTGCCGGTGACGTTCTTGAATGCGCCAGGCATGCTTGCCGCCCCGACGACGATTGTGAAATTGAAGCGGTACTTTCAACAGCTTCAGCCTGTGCTCGTGCAATCGTTCTTGGCGCATGCGAATATCGCAGCGACGGTCGCCGCCCGAGCGGCAGGCGTGCGCCCCGTGGTAACGGGCATTCGCGTGGCCGAGCGCCGCGCGAACTTGCACGCTTGGCTCGCCCGTCGTACCGAGCGCTGGGTCGCACGCCACGTTTGCGTCAGTCACTCGGTGGCCGAGTTCGCGATCCGCGACATGCAACTCGACCCGCGCAAGGTCGTGATGATTCCCAACGGCGTGGATGTCGAGACGTTTGCGCAAGCACAGCCGCTGGAACGGCTCGAGTTAGGATTGCCATCCACCGCCCGGGTGGTGTTGCATGTCGGCCGACTCGATTCACAGAAGCGAATCGACTGGCTGCTCGCGCGTTTCGCCGAGGCCCTGCCGCGACTTCCCGACACCTATCTGCTGCTGGCTGGCTCGGGCTCGTCGCAGGTGTATCTTACGAAACGCTCGGCGCAGTTAGGGATCGTCGATCGCGTTCGGTTCCTCGGTTGGCGTGGCGACGTGCCCCGCTTGCTTGCTTCTTGCGATGCGCTCGTGCTGACTTCCGCCTGGGAAGGGATGCCCAACGCCGTGCTGGAAGCGATGGCCGCAGCGCGGCCAGTGCTAGCGACTGAAGTGGAAGGCGTTCGCGAAGTGCTCGGAAGCGCGCTCGCAGCAGAACAAGTGGTTGGCCGTGACGAGGCCACGCTGTTCGTCGAACGGCTGGTTTGTATGCTGCGCGATCGCGACCGGGCCGCCGAGGTCGGCCAGGCGAATCAAGCCCGAGCCAGGCAACGATTCTCGCTCGATGAAACGGCCCGGCGATATGCGTCACTTTACCGTGAATTGCTGTTATAGGCTGAGCGGTCGGTGAACTACTTGAGAGGCGCGCAGCGTGGCAAAGTGGCAAAAACTCCTCAGCCCCAGTCCCCAGCCCCTAGTCCCCGGCTACCGTACCTCGCGTTCGCGAAGTGCGGTATCGATGGGCGGCTCTTCCAGGGGAAACTCCCAGCCGGTTGTGATTGCGCCATCGGGCGCGTTAGGCTTCAGAATCAACGGCGGCTCGATTGGAGCGGTGTTTGCCTGTAGTGCGCTGGGCGGTTGTTCCAAGGCTGGCGGTTGCCTCGACCCGCTCAACCATTGAACGGCCACGTAACCGACTGCCAGCACGAGTACCGTCAGCATGGAAAGCGCCACGCCAGTTTTGCGGGTGGTTATATCTCGCAGGTATGTCATCGACTACTCTGTTGGGGTGCGTCGTTTCTAGTCTGGTCGTATCGTCGTATTTCGCTCAGCCACGCGAAGTTTTGCGCTGCGGGCTCGAGGGTTTGCGGCAATCTCGTCATCGGTCGCCCGTGCGGGTCGCCGGGTAATAACCTGTAGCCGGTCGTCATCGCGGAACGCCTCTTTCACTCGGCGATCTTCCAGCGAATGAAAGCTGATAATCGCCAATCTCCCACCGGGCTTCAGGCATTCCGGCAGTCGCCGCAATGCGACCTCCAGCCATTTCAGTTCTTCGTTCACCGCAATCCGTAGCGCCTGAAAGGTCCGGGTTGCGGGATCGATCTTGTGTCCTCTGCTCCGCGGAACGCAGCGGCGGACTAGGTCGGCTAGTTCGCCCGCCGTGCGAATTGGTTTTTCGCGTCGCTGCTCTACAATGCGGCGGGCGATTCGCCGGCTGAAACGTTCCTCTCCAAATTCATAAATCAAATCGGCTAGCGGCTCCGCGCGCAGTCGTTCCAATAGTCTCCAGGCAGGCTCGCCACGCGTCGTATCAAACCGCATGTCAAGCTCGCCCGCGCCCTGATAGCTAAATCCCCGTTCATCGTCAGCCAACTGATCGCTTGAAAGTCCGATGTCGAGTAAAATGCCATCGACTGTTTCGATTCCTTCATCGGCGAGCACCTCCGGCAAGTCGGCGTAGTTGGCATGGATCGGTCGGACTGGCAGTTCGTGAAGCGATTGCTCCGCCGCCGCCACTGCATCGGCATCTCGATCCAGCGCGATGACCATCCCACCCGGCTGTACCAGTTCCGCCAAAAGCCTGGTATGACCGCCCCCTCCGAGGGTGCCGTCAACCAGCGTGTATCCCGGCTCTGGCCGCAGGAACTCGATCACCTGATCGGCCATTACCGGTATGTGACGCGACACACGATCCATGGCAGAATGCCAATGCCGGGGAATACACGAATCGGGGCGACGGGGGCAAGTGACATTGCTCCCCCGGCGGCTCATCTGACATGTAGCTGAACTCGCAAGAGTTCAGGATTGTGCTGTTGAAGCCTGAATTCTTGCGAATTCAGCTACAGTCGATTCAGCCCGCTATTGTACGGGAGGTAAGCTGCGCGGGACAGGAAAGGCAGGGCCGCCCGGCTGCCTAAAATCGGTCACCCGATTCGCCGGGATCGAGGTTGGTGGCACCAGCACCGACTGGGTCGCGGGGCGCGACGCAACCTGAACGTTTGCCTGCTGCAAGCGTGCGAAAGCCGCTTGGGCTGGTTGCATCGTGGGATCGATTTGGCAAGCCGTCTGAAAGCAACCCGCCGCTTCGGTGTTACGCCCGCGTTGGGAAAAGAGTTGGCCCAAGTTGAAATGGGCAACCGCCGGCTGATGGACCGCCGAAAGGTGAGCGAACGCGCCCTGCGTGTCGCCGAGCTCCACGAGCACCGTTGCAAGATTGTTCCGATACAGGGGCTTCTGTGGGTTTAGTTCTACCGCGGACTCAAGCATCTGTGCCGACTCGCGAAGTTTGCCACCCCTTGCGAGACAGAGCCCCAGATCGTTTCGCGCGGCGGCGTCTTTGGGGTTCGCTGAGAGAGCGCGAGCATAGAATTGCTCTGCTTCCGCCATTCGCCCGGCGCGGTCTTCCATGCGTGCGTATTCGCGCAAAACCTGTGGATCGTTCGGCGCCTGAGCAAGCGCCTGATCCATTTGCTTACGTGCCTCGTCCGTTTTCCCCTGCGCCTCGGCCATTTGAGCCAACGCCACTCGAAGCTGTGGTGTCGGTGGTGTCGCCGGGGTCGCCAGCGAAATGGCGTCTGGCGGCGTGGACCGCTGTTTGTCGGACGAAGGAAACCACGTGGTGGGATTCATCGCCCGCGTTACTTTCTGCGTGGCGGTTTCCGGCTGCGGCGCGAGCGCACCATAATAGGGCGCCATCGCGGGCGTCGTTTGTGCGTTTGATTTCCAGGGCGAAATTTTTGCCCAAGCCGATTCAGGCGCCGTTGCGGCGGCGCGGGGCGATGTCGGCTTCGATGCGCCAAAGGTCGGCCACGCGGAACTCGCCGGGGAGGCAATCAGCCCCGTCAATGCCAGTGCTACCATCAAGTCGTGTCGCACAGCCGTTCCTCCCTGAACAAGCGAGCGGAATCTAGCCAGCCATCCATGGCTGATCAAAGTGGCAATCACTCGCCCCCGGAATCGAGCGCCGAAGCGGCTGGCAGCACGGGCGGCGGCATGCTCTCCTGGAAGCGGGTGCCGATCGCGTCGACGATCGACGCCGGGCGGCCTTCGGAGACGAGGTTGGTCTCACTCACCAGCGGCTGCTCTCCAAGCCCCACTTGGCTTGCATACTGTTGTGCAATCGCCACACGCTGGGCGGTATGGTCCGGATTGATGGATCGCTCGACGAAAATCTGGCGGTACTGCTCGGGAGCCTGCGTCATTATCCAACGGACTTTCAGCTCACCCGCCGTGGTCAGCGCCGTGCCGTCTTCATTGAAATGATGCGGGCTGAGCAGGTTCTGGCGTCGCCAGCCGTTCTGTACCATTTGCTCAAACGGCGCGCGGACGTGAACGCGGTCGGGGCAGACGTAGGGCGAGGGCCACTGTTCATTTGCCCGCCGCCCGGTTTCCACCTTATGCACGAACGCGTCGAGCCAAAAAGCCTGCGCGCCAGCCGGCCAACCGCAACATGCTAGCAATACGATTCCGCAAATAAGCCGATTCATGAAACCCTCGCAGATTTTCCCTGTCAGCGGGGCACGATCGCCCACGGGTAAAACATCGACGTGTCGCGACCGGCGTCTGCGGCAGTTCTGTCGGGACCGGTGCAAAGAGCCTAGATTGCCGGATTTAACGGCACGCCAATTCTCGGCTGTCGGCTATCGGCTGTTGGCTGTCGGCCAGAATGGAGCGCAGTCATGGACTTATCGCGCGGCCGCTAAAATAAAGGGTACTTCGGAGTTTGTGCCGCTGTGCCACGCTCTGCGCGCAACAAGCTGGCACAAAAATTATTCATCTCGAATTTGCGCATTGCGGCGGGCACCTGTTCTTCTAGCCTCGCTAGACCTGCACCCGTCAAAGATTGGCCGGCCAACTTCTGGCCGATAGCCGAGAGCCGACAGCCGATAGCCGACAGCCGATAGCCCTATTTGCCCTGCATGGCCGGGAACATCTCGTTGATCATGGTGATCGCCGCCGGACCGACCAGCACGACAAAGATCGCTGGGAAAATAAACAGCACCAGCGGGAAGATCAACTTGACGGCCGTTTTGGCGGCCTTTTCCTCGGCCATTTGCCGGCGGCGGGTCCGCATCGAATCGCTTTGAACGCGCAGAGCTTGAGCAACGCTCGAGCCGAACTTGTCGGCTTGAATCAAGATTGCGGCGAGCGCCTTGAGGTCATCCACGCCGGTCCGCTGCCCAAGTTCGTGGAGCACGTCGTTTCGCGCGCGGCCCATTTGAAGTTGTAAATTGCTAAGGGCGAATTCTTCGGCCAGAACGCCGTAGGTCTTACGCATCTCGTCGGCTACTTTTCGCATCGCCTGGTCCAGCCCCAAGCCCGCTTCGACGCAAACGACCATGAGGTCAAGCCCGTCGGGCAGACCAAAGAAAATGGTATCCTGCCGGCCTTTTTTGCGAAACCAAAGGATGACATCCGGCAAATAGAAACAGATGCCGGCGATGCCAATCGTGTACATGGCTGCTTCTTGCGTGGCGCCTTTGGTGAACAGCATCGTGCCGCCGGTGGCCAAAAATCCGAGCGCCAGACAAATGATCTTCAGTCCTAGAAAGATGCTGGGTGCGCCCTCGCTGCGAAAACCTGCGTGCTGCAGCTTTTGACGCAACCTGCCGACGGCCTCTTCCGTCTTCGGCTTGAGCGGCGCGGAGAAGGCAGGGGTCGCTCTCTCAATGAGTTTGGAGACGGCTTCGCTCTGCCGCGAGCGGCCGCGACCGTCACCGCGCCGCGTCCGCGGTTCGCGAATTTCTTCCAGTCGCTCTTGCGCGCGCGTGCGGCCGCCGCCGCCAAGGAACTCTAAAGCCAGCCACACTCCGATCGCGACGCAGGCGAAAATCGCCAACTTGGTCGCAAGCGCGGTGCTGATGATGGCAAGGAGTGGTTCGTTCATGGGTGGTGACTTGCGGGAGGCTGTGGCATGGCTATCGGCTGTTGGCTATCGGCCAGAACAAAAATGATTGCAACGTCTGGCCGACAGCCGATAGCCGACAGCCGACAGCTTCAATCAGACACGGATGTTGACGATCTTGCGAATTAGTAGAGCGCCGAGCAACTGCATCACAATGCCGCCGACCAGCATCTTTTTTCCGAGTTCGTCGGTAAACAGCAGCATCAGGTAATCGGGGTTCATGCGATACACTACGACAAACAGCGCCGGCGGGAGCGCTAGCAAAACAATACCGCTGAGCCGGCCTTCGCCGGTAAGGGCTTGCACCTGGCCCCAAATCTGAAATCGGTCCCGGATCAGGTGGCCAATCTTGTCGAGGATTTCGGCGAGGTCGCCGCCGGTTTGCCGCTGAAGAACAATTGCCGTCACGAAAAACTTAAGGTCGAGGTTGGGCACTCGTTCGGTGAGGTTTTCCAGCGCCTCTTCAATCGGCATGCCTAAATTCTGTTCCTCGAAGGTGCGGCTGAATTCTTTGCCAATGGGAGCGGACATTTCCTGAGCCACCAGGCTGAATCCAGACCCCAAGCTATGTCCAGCCCGCAAAGCGCGGGCGATTAGTTCCAGGGCTTCGGGTAGTTGGGCAGCGAACTTGCGCAGGCGGCGCTTCCGCTTCATCGTTAACCATGCAAACGGAATGAAACCGAAGAATGCGGCCAGGAAAGGCGCAAATTTGAGGGACAAGCCCGATACGGTTGGCACGAAAAAGCCAATTGCCGCCGCGCCGCCCACAAACGAAAGAAACTTGGTGACGGTCAGCGACACATCCGCCTGCTCGAACATGAGTTGCAGGTTGAGGTGCTTGGCGACGTATCGCTCGAATGCGCTTTCGGTGTTGCCGAAGGAAGCCGTTAGCAGTTCGCTAGCGGATGTTTTGTGGCCGCGAACGGGCTTCTTCTTACCGGTAAGTTCATCGAGCCGCTGAGAGACTTCGTCCTCTTTGTCGTTGCGCATCACCACCGAGATGCCGACAATTGTGAGCACCACGGCAGCGAAGACACAGATGTATATGAGCCAAGGTGTCATTCAGCAGTCGGAGGTCAGAGGTCGGAGGTCAGAGGTCAGGGTCGGGTGCCACTGGCTCTGCCAGTGCGAGATCACTGGCAAAGCCAGTGGCACCCGATCCACGCAGCTAATCTCTCATCATGATTCGTTCGCGGAAGGTGCTGGCCGGGAGTCGGACGCCGTTGGATTCGAGCCGATCCATGAAGGTCGGCCGGATGCCGGTGGCCATGAAGTGGCCGACGGCCCGTCCGTTTTCGTCGACCCCGTCCTGGTTGAACCGAAAAATGTCTTGCATGACGATCGTGTCTTGCTCCATGCCGACGATTTCAGTGATGTGCGTCACTTTGCGGGCACCGCCTTGCATGCGGTTGGCCTGCACGACGAGATCGACCGCGCTGGCGATTTGAGTCCGCATCGCTTTGGCGGGCATTTCAAAGCCGGCCATCATGATCATGGTTTCCAAGCGCGCGATGGCATCGCGTGGCGTATTGGCGTGGCAAGTGGTTAGCGAGCCTTCGTGGCCGGTGTTCATCGCTTGCAGCATATCGAGGGTCTCGCCACCGCGGCACTCGCCGATGATGATTCGATCGGGCCGCATACGGAGCGAATTTTTCACCAGGTCGGTGGCGGTGATTTGGCCTTTGCCTTCGATGTTGGGCGGCCGACTTTCGAGCCTTACGACGTGGTCCTGTTGAAGCTGCAGTTCCGCCGCGTCCTCGATAGTCACAATGCGGTCGGAATTCGAGATGAAGCTGGAGAGCGTGTTAAGCAGCGTTGTTTTGCCGGAGCCGGTACCGCCCGAGATGATGATATTCAGGCGGGCCTTCATCGCCCCTTCGAGCAGCATCACCATTTCGGGCGTGAGGCTCTTGTAATTCAACAAATCTTCGAGCTTGAGCGGATTGGAACCAAACCGCCGAATCGTGACCGTCGGCCCGTCCAGCGCCAACGGCGGAATGATTGCATTCACGCGCGAGCCGTCCGGCAGGCGCGCATCGACCATCGGGCAGATTTCGTCGACGCGTCGGCCGACACGCGACACGATACGGTCGATGATTTGCATTAAATGTTTGTCGTCGCGAAACACGACATTCGTCTTTTCGAGGCGGCCTTTTCGCTCGACGTATACGCTTTTGGGGCCGTTGATCATGATTTCACTGAGCGTCGGCTCTTTCAGCAGCAGCTCGAGCGGACCAAGTCCGAAGGTTTCATCGAGAACCTCTTCGATAAGACGATCGCGCTCGTTGCGATTGAGGAAGGTATCTTCCGTATCGCACAGATGTTCGACGACCAGCCGAATCTCGCGACGCAGCACGTCCCCTTCCAGCTCCCCGACCCGGGTTAAGTCGAGCTTGTCGACGAGCTTGGTATGGATGCGGCGTTTAAGGTTTTCGAACTCGGCTTCCTTCTCCTTTTGCGTGAGATTCGCCGGTCCTGTCGATTGCTTAGTCATGGCTCAACTGAAGTAAAATCGGTGTTGGCGCGAAAGTGTCCGAGAAAGCCTAGCTTACAGATGGGCCGGGCTATGAAGGGATAAGAACATTCCCCGTACTAGATGCGCCGAAGGAAGCGATTGCGCCGGGGGCGAGGCGATTGCATTTAAGCCGGAGGCTTTACAGCAATTAGCCGGCGGTAAGCGCTAGCGCCACCGCCGGTAGTAGTCGAGCATTACAACGAGCACCCCGGAGGAGGTGCCAGCAGTTGATGTCATCGCCGCATTGCTGCGACCCCGGCCGGGGTCGTGCGTAACTGCGGTCCACTTTCCGGTGGTGCGCTGCGCGACCACCGGCTAATGGCTGTCATCCCTCCGGGATGGAGAATGCGATACAGCTACCGAGATCGGTTAGATAGCTATAGCTCAATGGCTACCCTTTGGCTTCGATTTTGGCCGTGGCGGTGCGCGTGGGCCAGAGGCGGAGCCAACTGCCGCGGGATAGCGGATCGCCGGCCGGCTCGACCGCCTGTTTGCCCGACAGCGAGGCGGCAAGTTGGTTAATGGAAAGCGTGATCGTGGCTTTGGGCGATTGTTGAATCAGCGGCACGCCGTTGTTGCGGACCTCGATCATCGTGCGGAAGTCGTTGGGAATCTGCCAGTAGACTTCTTGGGCCAGCGTCTCTTGCGCTTTGCGGATGCTGATTTGGCCCGTTTCGTGACCGACGCGATTGACCACGATTTTTATTTTTTCGCGCAGCTTCCCGCGCTGCTCGAACGACATCATCAGCCGCACGACATTGCGCAGGCAAGGCAAATCGAGCTGGGTGACGACGATCACGTCGTCGGCCAGGCTCATGGCCATCAAGTCGACGGGGCTGAACGCCTTCGATGTATCGATGATTAAGTGCGTGAAGGTGGCTTTAAGCAGCCCGATCACACGTTGCACGTCGTCGGGGGTGACCAACTGCGCGTCTTCGAGATGCACCGGCCTCGGCAACAGGTAAAGCCCCGAGGAGTGTTTTGTCAGCGACCGCTTCAAGAGCGTGAAGTCGAGCCGCGTGATGTTCTGCGCAACGTCCGTAAGGGTGTATTCGGGGATCGTGTCGAGAAACACATCCGCGTCGCCCAGCGCCAGGTCGAGGTCCAAGAGGACGACCGAGTTTTTTTCATCCGCCGCGAGGGCACAGCCGAGGTTGACGGCCAAGCTCGTCGATCCAACACCACCGGTGACGCCGGCGATTGCGATCATGCGGCAGCCGCGGTTCTGACCTTCACCCTCGCCGAACCGCAATCGCGATACCCGTTGCAGCGCTGCGGCGAGATCTTCGGGCTTGATCGGTTGGGTTAGAAACTCTTTCGCCCCGCCGCGCATCGTGCGCAAGATAAGATTGCCGTCGGTCGAGCTGCTTGAAACGAGGACGGTGACGCCTGGATGTGCTTTGGTCAGCTCTTCGACCAGCTCCGCGGCTTTGTTTGGATCGCTGTCCATTGCCACGAAGGCAATATCAGGGTTCGTTTGGCCGACCACGTCCTTAAAGAAGGCGTAGCGCGAACACTCCGCCTCAAGCCAAATGGTATCGAGGCCGAGTAGCGTTGCCTTGAGCGCATCGCGAGTCGCGTCGTTGGGGTCAACAATCGCGAGTCGCAAGACGTTGGACATTGAGAATTGCTGATTGATGATTGATGATCGAATTAGCCGCGATGCGGAGGCGCCGTTTTTCAAGTAAGACGGTTCGAGCCGCAGTGGAGCGCTAAGCCGCTCGGTTGCGCACCGCCACAGCGGACTACCCGCCATCGGCCACTGGCCACTGCCCCTTGCGAGAGTCTAGCTTCTAATCTGCGTCGTAGCCGACGGGGCCGATAAGTCCGTCCGAAGCGGTGGCTTGTGGCCGCGTCGGCTGTCCCCAGGTTGGGTTGAACGGCTTGGATGGATTGCGCACGTACTGCGGCGGGCGCGCGGGCCGCGGCGGCTGTGGCCTCGAATTGGTCGGCCGTTGCGCTACGCGCGGTGCGGTAAGCGACATCTGTTGTTGGCCTCCGCGCGGAAGCGAGGCGCCTTGCGGTGCGGGCGGTAAGGCCAACTCGCCATGCGCCGGGTCACCAATTGGAACCGCCTCGGCCGGGGTGGGTAGCATTTGAGTTTCCGGTCCGTGCATGGGACCGTTCTCGTGATAGGGCGTTGGGCCATATGCCGCCGGCCCGCCCGGCGCGCAGCCGCTGCCCCATGGGTCGCCGGGGCAGCACGGTTCGTGACCGTGCGTCGGCACGCAGCCCTGCGGACCACACTCGTTGCACATGTTGGGTACTTCAACGTGCCCGCCCCAGTACAGCTCGCAATTATCGGGTGACATGCTCCCCATGCCAGGCCCGCAGATCGGCGCTTCGCATGGGTCAAGCGGATCGACGAACTCGGGCGTGACCAAGATCAACAGCTCAATTTCGTTGACTTCCTCCTCCGTCTTGCGGAAGGGAAGGCCAATAATCGGCAAGTCAGAGAGATAGGGCAACCCGCGATTCAACGTATCCGTTTTCCGCTGGATCAATCCGGCCAGTGCGAAGGTTTGTCCGGCTCGCATTTCGACAGCCGTATCGACTCGACGCATGCGAAAGCCGTCCACTCTAATGCCCTGGAGTTCGATGCCTATGCTCGGGTCGATATCGCTGACCTGTGGCCGGACTTCGAGCCGGATGTTGCCGTTTCCCAGGACGATCGGCAAGAAGTCAACCTGCGTACCGAACGGTTTGTACTCGATCGAGGTGGTGCCCAAGCTTTGCGGCACGAGCACGGGAACCTCGCCACCTTCTAAGAACTGAGCAGGGCGTCCGCTGATGGCAACGAGATTCGGCTCGGCAAGTATCTTGGCAATTCGGTTTTCCTGGAGCGCGTCCAAAAATCCAAAGAACGCGCTGTCGCCGTCGACAATCCCGAACGCAAACGTATCGCCAAAGGCATCAACGACACTGTCGCCGCCCCCGGTACTGAAATCGCCAATCAATCCGCTCACACTATTTATCGCGAAATCGCCGCTGCCACCTAAGTAGGCCCAGTCCGTACCTAGGCGCCGCAACTTGGTGCGAGAGACCTCGAAGATCTTAACCTTCAGGAGCACTTGCTGTACGCCGCCGACTTGGATGTTGTTGATGACTTTGGGCGAATAATCCTCGGCCAGTCGCAAGATGGGATCAACGTAATCGGGACGATCGACGAAGCCAGCCAGCACGAGGCTGCCGCTGTAGCGGTAGACCTTGATCGCGGAATGCGGGAACTGCGTTTTGTATGCGTGCTCCAGCTCGCGGACGTCGCCGTAAATGTAGACGTCCACGGTGTGAATTTTGCCATCTTCATCCCACAGATTCACTTGCGTTACGCCTGCCTTTTTCGCGGAGACCTGCACTTGATTGGCCGATAGCGGGGTCACGGCGAGCAGCTCGGGGTTATTGACTTGCACCCGCGGGATTTTCTTGTCGAGCGTGAGAATCCGGCTGCTATTGGTGGTGATTTCGAGTTTTTCGCTCGGGCCGGAGATATGGCGGACCACCGATGCCGGCGGCTCGAGCACCGTGGGTTCCTGAGCGCCGGCCCCTGGCGGAATGGTGCTGGTGAGCACGATGGCGATTGCCATGGCGACGCAAAGCTGGCGGTCGGCCAAACGCGCGCGCGAGCGGCGAGCGGTCAAGTCTTTGTACATCCTTGTACTTCCCCGTCGTAAGGCGCCTTGCGACGCCTGATTTCACTCGGGCCGCGCGCGGCGGTCGAGTGAGTCCCCCTAATCCTGCGACGAAGCAATCCATTGCTCGGCCGCGCTGTCTCGCTGTGTAGCTGTGTAGGTCAGGCTGTGCCTGACAATCTTCTCGCAACCTCTCTGCGCCTGATACTCGTTCCTGCAAACTTAATTCGAATCGTCAGGCACAGCCTGACCTACTTGTTTGCGAATCCAGCTACCATTACCTACTCAGTCTGACAGTTCCCCGAGGTCGATCGGGAAGTCGGTCGGCAGGCCGTTCGCGTCCACACCTGTTGGATCGCTGGGCGGTGGTACGGGCATCGGTGTGGACAACCCGACGGGAATCGCGGGCACGCCGCTGGTTTCCTCCTGGATGCGGATTGGCTTGCCGGTCTTTGGATCAAAATCCATCTCGCGGACCTGGTCGGCCTCGACGATCTCCATGCGGAACGGAGGCCGATCGTCGGCCGCCTTTTTCATCATCTGCATGATTCCGCCGAGCAAGCCGGGTCCATCGTCACTCGATTCGGCTTGTTGGTCGCGGCGTTGTTCTGCCTCGCGCGAGTTGCGGGCGTTGCCGTCCCCCAGCAAATCCTCGACGGTCGCTTCCGTGACTACCACCGTTTTTTCGTCATTCGGATTCCGCGGAATCAGGTCGATCTTTCCCAATTGCTCCGCGAGCGTAATCTTGTTCGCCTGCTCGGGAGTTACCACCAGCGACACGGTCTTGGGAATGGTCCGGGCATCGCCGCCATCGGGCGAGCGTTGGATCATCTGTTCAATTGCAAACACGCGAATGTTCTGTAGAATCACCTTGGTTTTGGCGGTCTCGAATCCCTGCCGTTCGTTCCGGTCGACAAAGAGGCTGATGTCCACCCGATCGCCGGGGCTAAGCAGGCCGGCAACGCTGCTTTCCGCATCCACGCCGATCGTCTTGAGGCGAAAGCCCTCGGGAATGCCGCCCGTGGGATCGGCGAGCTGGCCGGGCGCTAGCAGCTTCGATTCGAGAATCGGCTCGCCTTGGAAAATGCTCTGTCGCGGACGGCGGTCGGTTAGTTCCTCAAGCGACGCGATCGCACCCGGTGGAATACGGTCCTTGGGCCACTCTTGCAGCACCAACATGCTGGCGTCGAACGGGTCGCCCAAGTTGATGTTGTGCTTGGCGACGTAGATCGACGCCGTCTCGGCGGTAACGCCTTGGCCACGGCTGTTGCGCTCCATCACCTGGCTGATGCCAATCGAGGCGACCAGCCCGCAGCCGAGCGCAAGCGCGAGCAGAATAAGCGATTTTGGACGCATGATACCCCCCCGGGTGCTTTGTGGTTGGCGGAGATTCACACCGCTAGCACGAAGCTGCAAACGAACCTAGTCGTTGTCTTCGGCATAAACGGCAGAAAAGGTACAGGGAATCTACATGGCTATCGGCTATTGGCTGTCGGCTATTGGCCAGACGCGAAGCGTTGCGCCTTCCTCTGGCCGACAGCAGACAGCCGATCGCCGACAGCTGCTACACCAGCATCCCGGCCCAGGCGAAATAGGCGATTGATCCAATGGCGATCGGGATACCGTAGGGCAGCAGCAGCATCGAAGGCTTACGTTCCGCGGCGATGGCTGATAGCTGTTCCGGGTTTTTTACCGTTAGAACTTCGTTCCAAATCATCCAGAACTGGTTGTGGTGTTTGTGCCAACTCTTGCGGGCCAGCACCATGAGCACGGCAATCAAGCCGCCTACGATTGCCGAAACGGCAAAAGCGTACAGCGTAACGGTGCCCCAGACCCAGGCCCCGACGCCCGCCAGCAGCTTCACGTCTCCGGCTCCCATGCCGCCAATCGCATAGGCCGGCATCAACAGCGCGAGACCAACCGCCGTGCCGATCAGGCTGTAGCAGAGGCCTTCCCAACCGGCGAAGGGGCTCAACGTGGCGCTGTAAATCCAGCCGCTGATAATCATCGGAAACGTGATCCAATTGGGCACCTTGAGCTTCAACCCGTCGATGACGGCAGCAACCACCAGCGTGATGGTGACTACCCATACGGGCCAATTGCTTACAAATGCGTCGGAAAGTGATGCAGTGTCGAACATGGGTGGTTTGAATAGCTGTTAGCTGTCAGCTTTCGGCTATCGGCCAGAGGTAATGTTGGGTGCTTTCGCGAAGGGACGATAAATTCAGTCCCGAATGAAAACTAGCTTACATCGAGACGATACGCTACGAAAAACCATCGACCGCGCATCGTCAGCGGCAGTTGGATGGAAGGCCTGCGCGATCGGCATAATCGGTAAGTGCGCGCCGCGGGCGGGGACGCCGCGGCTCACAATCACTCCGACCTCTGACCTCCGGACCTCCAATAAAAAGCCCCTCGTCCGCAACGGCGGACGAGGGGCCAAACTACACGCAGTCCAAGTAGGGTCTTGGCCAGGCGGACTCGCGATCAGCTACCCAACTGGGCCGACACGCTGTTGAACGTCGCCGATGCGTTCGTACCGATTGAACGAATCGCGGTCAAGCAGACGATGACGATGAGCGCGAGCATCACCGCGTACTCCACTGCCGTGGGGCCGTCTTCCGAGACGAGGAAACGTTGCACCTTCGTTGCGAGATTCTTCATAGGATCCTCCGATTCTCGGGGTGGCTTGGTAGCCGAATTCGCGTTGAGTTTCACATCCCTAGGAAGGGCGTGAAGTCAATGTTGTGTCGAATTCGGTTCGTGGGCCAACACCCTAATTGGTTGTCGGGAGCTTTCAGTAAAATCGCTCCCGGTTTACGACCCCGAGCAACAGGCCGAAACGCAAGCGTTTCGACGAGCCTGCCATTGTCACTATGGGGCCTTAACGAATCACGTTGACTGCGCTACAAACCGCGTCAATTGCTTCCTTGCCACGACCTTCTTGTGAAAGTCGCACATCCCTTCGGTAGCTAGGCTGCCGCCACCGTGACGGCCCTTGGCTTTGCGTCCCAACCTTACGATTGGTTTGCCTTTGTCGAGGATGTCAGCGCAACAGGCTCTTGGCTTAGTGTCTCCGAGCGATTTCCGCCCGGCTCATGTGGCACAAATAGCAGATAAGTCCGTTTGAAAAGTTCCGTAGCGGGCAAGCAGCACAGGTTTGTTGGCCACTCGCCCAAGCCTACACACGAAACCTATGTCAGGTTCGGGCGGTGTCAAATGACTTGAGAAAAGTTTTTAGGAAGACGTCAGAGGTCAGAGGTCGGAGGCCAGAGAACGAAGTTCCCGCCGCTTGCGGCTTAGCGCCCCACCTTCCCAACCTACCCTTTCTATAAAGCCAAATGTCATTCGCGCCCATTTATCAAGATGTCATGGCAAGCTGAAATCCTGACCGAACTAGCCGCTCGATCCCCCGGGGGGTACGAAGCGGCAGGACCGTTAGCATCGGAACCGACGGCGCTCGCCGCATTGGCGCTCGCGGGCGCCGGTCGGTTTGCCGCCGCCGCGCGCTGCGCCGACTGGCTACAGGAGTTGCAGCATCGCGACGGCTCGCTCGGCGTTATGGCCGGCCAGCCGGCGCCCCAGTGGCCAACAAGCCTGGCGATACTTGCGTGGCATCAACTCGATCGCGCTGCGGATGCATCGGACTATTCGAAACCGATTGCTTGCGCAACGAAGTGGGCGTTGGATTCCCGCGGCACGACGACCGAACGCAAACAGCAGATCGGGCACGACACGGCGCTTGTCGGTTGGTCGTGGGCCGCCGATACCCACTCTTGGCTGGAGCCAACCGCGTTCTTCGTGCTCGCACTCAAGGCGGTTGGCCAAGGCGAACACCCCCGCACCCGCGAGGCAATGCGTTTGCTTTTCGATCGCCTGCTTCCCAACGGAGGCTGTAACTACGGAAATACCATCGTGCTCGGTCAGCCACTATTGCCGCATATTCAGCCGACGGGAATCGCCATGTGGGCGCTCGGCGGGGAAGAAGTGCAAGACCATCGCATTGGATTGTCGCTCGATTACTTGGAGCAACAGCTATCGGAACGAACAGCTACGGCCTCGTTGTGCTACGGGCTGCTCGGCCTATCCGCTAACTGCCGACGGCCACGGGAGGCGGAGAGCTGGCTCGAAGCCGCCTACCGGCGCGAACAACAACGTGGCCCGAGTTGCTATAAACTCGCACTGATCGCGCTAGCCGCGACACCACGTGTCGCACGGATCACTAACGACGAACTATTGACAACCGGCCGATGACGCTATGGAACCAGCTCCCGCGCAAAACCGACGATTCTCGCGGCGTTCCTTGCTGGCCGCCGGCGGTGCCGCAGCAGTTGGTGTGGCTGCCGCGCCGCTGTTGCACGAAGCTATAGGTGGGCGGGCGAGCGTCTTCATCGCCCGTAACCAGCGTTACGACGGCAACCTGGTAAAGACAATTCGCGACGGCCTGTTGGCCACCGGCATCGTTCCGGCGGCGCTGCGTGGCAAGCGCGTACTGCTCAAGCCTAACCTGGTCGAGCCGTCGCGGCAGATTCCGCACATGACAACCCACCCGGCGGTGATTGTCGCTGCGGCGGAGGTGTTCCGCGAGTGGGGCGCCTTGGTACAGGTCGGCGAGGCACCCGGGCACGTTCGCGATACCGAAATGGCGCTCGATGAATCGGGCGTGGCCGAAGCGCTCCACGATGGAGGGCTAACTTTTGCTGATCTGAATTATGAACAAGTCGGCTGGCGACGCAATCGCGGTAAGCGATCGAAGCTGGCGGGTTTCTTCTTTCCACGCAGCGTGCTTGCGGCCGACTATGTTGTGTCGATGCCGAAGCTCAAGACGCATCACTGGGTGGGCGTCACGTGCAGCATGAAGAATTTCTACGGCGTGCTGCCGGGCATCAAATATGGCTGGCCTAAGAACGTGCTCCATCATAACGGCATCCCTCAAACGGTAGTGGACATCAATGCGTCGCTGCCGCGAACTCTCGCAATTGTCGATGCGATCGACTGCATGGAAGGCGATGGACCGATTCTTGGAAGTTGCAAGCCGATGGGGCTAATCCTGGTGGGTAATTGCCTACCGGCAGTTGACGCCACCGCGGCGCGGGTGATGGGCCTGGAGCCGTCCCGGATCGAATACCTCGCAATGGCTTCGCCCGCGCTGGGGCCTCTGGCCGAAGCACGGATCGAACAGCGCGGTGAAACCTGGCAAAGCGTGGCCAGCCCATTCCAAATCCTCAACGAACCGCATTTGCAGCAGTTGCGCGCCACGCCGGATGGGCCGTTGGTCACGTGAATCACTTAGCCTAGTCTCTCTGAGGCTCAAACTCGAGTTTCGGAGAAACTCGCCCACGTGGTTTACCCCGTCGCCGGTTCGATGACCGGCGCGACCGGCAGTGTGGCTGGAGCGGTGCTTTCCTCGGTGACTCGAAATGTTGCAAGAAAAAGCAGCAGCACGCCCACGAACATCGCCAACGGCAAGAGCCAAAAGGTGAGCCAGTCGAATGGCGGCGGCGATACGCCCGGCGGAGTTAAGTACCGTGCTTGGGCCGAGCCAGCCAGTATCGCGCCCGTTAAATGCCCCAGCCCGCTGGTGGCCAGCACACTCAGCCCTTGCGCGGCCGACCGGCTGCGCGGACCGGCGAGATAGTCCAGGTAGAGCTGCCCACTCACATAGACAAACACGTAGCAGAACCCATGCAATAGGATCGCCACCACCAGCGCCACAAAGCTCCCGGTGATCGCCCCGGCGGCCATCAGCGCGTAGCGCAGCACCCACGCTAGAAGGCCCAACATGAACGTGTGTTTGATTCCCACTCGACGCAACATCCACGGCATGGAAATCAAGCAGGCGATCTCACAGACTTGGCCGAGGGACATGATTCCGGCGGCGCCGTGAATTCCCATCGTGTTCATGTAGGCGTTCAAGAAGCTGTAATAAAATTGCACGGGAACGCAGGCCAGCATCGAAATCGTGAGAAACATGAGTACGCGTGGCTGGCGAAGTAGCGTCCATGCGCCGCCTTGCGTGAGCGATTGCCAACCGAGCCGGCCGATCGTCTCCGGCGGCGTATGCGGCAGCGTAAGGCAATACAGTGCCATGACGACATGAGCCACGACTGCGAGCAACATCGGCAGCGTGGTGGCCTCGATCGATTCTCCAAACCAGGCGGGCCAGCCAAAGCCGATGAATAGCCCGGCGATCACCCAGCCGACGGTTCCCCAGGCGCGCACCGCGGGGAATTGTTCGCGCGAGCGCGGCAGATGGCGCAGCGCCAAACTATTCGTGAGGGAGAACGTCGGAACGAAAAACTGAAAGTAGGCGATTAATGCCGCGAAGAACCAGGGCTGCGACCAGCCCCGGCTGAGGAACCACAAACAGACGGCGCAGCACGCATGCAGCGCAGCCAGCACCCATTGGGTAGCCAAGAAGCGATCGGCGATGCCGCCGACCAACAGGGGTGCCGCAATCGCGCCGAGCGCGCCGGAGATGCCTGCCAAGCCGGCGAATCGGGAGTCGAACAACTGGTTGCCGCTCGATCCCGTGTTGGCGATGATGTAGGTTCCGAGCGTAACGGCCCATAGCGCTGGAGGCACGTACTCCAGAAACATCATCGCGCAGAGCCGTACGCGCAGCCAACGCGGCGCCGAGCTAACCGACGCATCCACAGGTGCTAACTTTCCAAGGAGGTGAGAGTCTGACTGCTCGGGATCGCACTGCTTGAATGCAGTCGCGACAATCAATGCGGCGATCTGCACGGCGTAGGGAGTGCGCAAATATAACGGTCGCTCCGCTCGACGCGCCTGGGCCTAACAAAAAAGCCTCTGCATGCCCGCAGAGGCCCTGCGATTCCCATCCAAATCCGTTTCGGGAAGCGATGATTCAATTACAAGTGGAGGATAGCGGGCTCGAACCGCTGACCTTTTGGCTGCCAGCCAAACGCTCTCCCAACTGAGCTAATCCCCCGTGGGTAGCAATCGTACTCTGCCGGACTCAAAAGTCGAGCCGATGGCGCAAGTGCGATGCCAATCAAGAGTTAAGCACGAAGAATATCGGTTGTCAACGCCCCGTTAGCCGCGTTCGCTTGCGACGCGCTCACACCCTCGAGCGCGTCGCAAGCGAACGCGGCTAAAGCGGTGAATTAACAATGCCTCAGAGAATCCGCCATTTCTTGATTCCTGTCCTGAAGATTGTGGGCGGTTGCGCGCTGCTGGCGTACTTGATCTACCAAGCCCAGCAGCATGCGAGATTCTCCCGGCTCGTTGACCAGCCGAAGGACTGGGGGCTTTTGCTGTTGGGCGGCGGATTGGTGCTGGCTGCCATCACCCTTAGCTTCGTCCGCTGGTGGCTTCTGGCGCGAGCCCTTGATCTGCGGTTCACGTTGCCCGACGCGATGCGACTCGGCTCGATCGGATTTGCACTGAACTTCGTGGCTCTGGGCAACGTTGGCGGCGACCTGTTTAAGGCGGTGCTGCTGGCTCGGGAGCAACCCGGGCGCCGTACGGAAGCGGTGGCCAGCGTCGTCATCGACCGGTTGATGGGGCTCATGTCGATGCTGGTGTTGGCGAGCATCGCGATCGTCGGCACGGGCGTGTACGGAGGCGACCTGCCGATCGCCGTGCGGCTGTTGTGCCGCACCGTATTGATCGTCACTGGGGTCGGCGTACTGGGTCTGGCCATCCTCGCCAGTTCGAATCAATGGGCCCGTTGGGCCGCGCGTTGGTTCGGACGGCTACCGCTTGTCGGCGAGTTGGCCGTCCGTGTAATCGGAGCCTTCATGGCGTTGCGCCGTCAGCCGCGACTCGTGTTTTCTGCCATCGCGCTCTGCCTGGTAGTCGATGCGGTTTATATTCTATCGGTGTACTTCATTTCACAAGGCTTGCCCGTAACGGCACCCAGCGCAGCGGTTCATTTCCTGATTGTTCCGCTAAGCTCGATCGCCGGCGCGCTGCCGCTTACGCCCAACGGGCTGGGGACCACCGAAGCTGCGATGGATGCGCTGTACTACGGCCTCGGGAAAGCAACGGGCACCGTTCTTGGAGATGGAACCATCGTCGCGCTCGCCCATCGGTTGGCGATGATGTCGGTAGGCGCGATAGCGCTGGTGTACTACCTCACGCGTCGAGCGGAGTTGAAGCCACTGTTGAGCGACGCGGAAAAGGCAGCGTTCTAGCTGTCGTTAGGGAGCGACATACAGCTTGCCATCAATGGTAAGCTCCCCGCCCTGCACGTCGTAGGCGAGCGTTTCGGGCGATTCCGCCACGTCGCACGCTTCCAGCGCCGCGCGAGCTTGTCCCTCGACGCGAAGCTGCGCCACGCCGTTGTCGTACAGATTGCTGTTGTCGATATTCACTCTCGAGAGGCCGCCGACGCTAATCCCACTGCGGCCATTGGCCCGGCATTCTACTCCGGCGATTACGCAGTCGCGGGCAAGTTCGTGGGCGTTGATGCCGTCCTGCTGGAATCCCTGAACGATGAAGTTCTCGATCCGTACGTGCTCCGTGTTGTACAGCGTGATGCCCGTTTGCAAACCCGCATGACGCAGTTCGTAGGCGGCTGGAAGTTGACCATGCTCGACACGGAACAAGATGCGATCGCTGGCGAGCGCCCACTGGAGCGGCTGAAGCCGTTCATCGACCGCTGTGAAATCCACGAGCCGAACTCGTTTCGCGGGAGTGCTGGCGCGGTAGAGTTGTTGATAGGTCAAACGCCGCGGCCGCAGGGCGAACACGTCGCCTGCCTCATGCTGCCAGGCACCTTGCTCCGCGACGACGGTTCCATCGAGTACGGCACCGTTGCCGCTAATAATAAATGGCCGATCCGCCCTGCCCCGCAGGCACGGGCCGCTGATGCTAATCTGCTCGCGGTACGGCGCGTCGGTCCTGGCGATGTGGACGTGATCGCCCGGCTGCGCCAGGCGCAATGCGCGCTGGATTGATCGCACCGGACCCTGCCGTTCATTGGGCAGCTCACGCATTCCCGATAAATTCTCGTTGCCAATGACGTTGTTCACATACAGATCGCGCGAAACCCCTACACGACACGCCGCCAACGCAACGGCAAGAGCCAGCAGCATAACCCAAGTGCGCATGAATGAACTCCACTTCGAAACATCGCCACAACTACGCCAGCACCGCTAGCGTCAACCCGACGCGAACTGCCCTGTTAGCATCGGCGGGCGAAGCGGCGGGCCTTCATCGCGAAGCCCGAAGATAGGCGTCCCGGGTCTCAATCAATTTCGAATGGCCGAGCGGTCGAATTGCCAGCGGAGGAAAGTCACCAGGACGAAAAGCCCGGCGAAGCAAGCACCGAGAAGAACGCTCGAAGGCTCGGGTACTGCACTGTTTTCATTTGTCGCGCTCGCATCGACGAATTGGCCGCTGGCGGGGTTGGTGGTGTCGATTCGGAAAATCTCACCGTCAATAATATCGGCAAGATACAGGTTGCCAGCGAGGTCTTCGCCAAAGGAAACCAAGCGATCGATATCGCCTAACTCGGGCACCAGGTCTGTATTATGATTTTGAATGGTGGAGGAAGGGCTAGACGGAAGGAACGACCAAATGTTGTCGGACTCTGAATCGGTGAAGAAGTAACGACCCTGCAGGGTCGCGTCAGGGCCGCGATACACATATCCGCCGATCACGGAGTCGCCCTGAAAGTCTCCCGACCCGTGCCCGTAATCGTAAATGGGCTGCGTGTCGGTCGGCAGAAGCGCTCCGCCTTGGAAGGGGGAAAATCCTTCACGTCGCTTCCAACCATAGTTCTCTCCGCCGGGGCTACTTGCGAGCTGACGATTGATCTCTTCCCGCGAGCCTTGTCCGACGTCGGCGATATAAAGATCGCCCGTCGCGCGATCGAAGCTCGCTCGAAACGGATTGCGGAGTCCGTAGCTCCAGATTTCGTAATCGCCGACCTCCGATAGGTCCGTGCCAACTTGATCCCGCCAGACGGTGTAGTCGGCGGCATCGACTCGGCCATTGGCATTGCCATCCGCTGCCGGATTCGTTGTTGAATCGAACGAGGCTTTCCACGTGTCGTAGTCGCCGCCGTCTACCACCCTATCGTGACGGTAATCTCCGCTGCCCTTCTTTACGAACGGATTGCTGGTTGGAATGAGATAGGGCCGCGGGTCTCCCTCGGGAACATTGACATCGATTCGCAATACCTTGCCAAGTTTCTCATCGACAATCCGTTGGGCGCTGTTGAACGGATCGCCTCCATCGCCTCCGTCGCCTGACATGATATAGAGGTACTGCGGCTGTCCGGGCGTAAGCGCCGGATTGAAACCGATCCAGCCTGCATTGTGATTTGCGAACGGCTGTACAAAGTCGAGCACTTCCCGCGGTGTGGTGTTTGCAACATTGGGATCGGCCGACACGGTGTATTCCCGAATTCGCGACGAGAAGGGCGAGACCTGGCCGTCAATCATGATTCCGCCATTGTCCACGGTGACGTACACGTAGAACTTGCCGTTGGCGGCATAGTCGGGATGAAATGCCATGCCGAGCAAACCTCCCTCACCCGCAGGATCGGTGCCCGTCACCGTGAGGAAATTCGTCGCATTGATCGTACCTGCGTCCAGATCGAGGATGCGAATCGCGCCGCCCTTTTGGACGATGAACAGCCGATCGGCATCGCCCGGGGCATGGGTGATGAACAGCGGTTGATTGAGTCCGGAGGCGACCCGCGTAAGTCCTGCCAAATCGGCGAGCGCGGGGTTACCGCACCAAATGCCAGTCAGCGCGACCACCAGCGCCGGGAAAGCGCGCGCGACATGAGGATGCTTGCTCCGTCCCATCTGAGTGACCCTCTCCATTCCGCCGACAAGACTGCCCCTGACTGTCACGGTACGGCCCCCCTGGCAGGTTGTCAAACAAATCTTGGAGAAAATACGCTAATCCTTAAGTTTGAGAAGCTAGCAACGTGGTTAGTTGTTGGCGAGCAAGGATTTTTTCACTTTCCGCAAGCAGCGAGGAGTTTGAGATGCTCCGAGCGTGCGTACGGAGCTTCCCTGCGTCACTCGCCGACCAGCAGCTAGTGCGGCGGCATTCGCCTAACCTCAGCCAACCCCGTTCTAACTCCACAGCTTCCGATCGAGCATCCGGTAATTCACCGCTTCGTTCAAGTGCTCCGATTTAATATCCGGCGCGGCGTCGAGGTCGGCGATGGTGCGGGCGACGCGCAGAATCTTATCGTGGGCGCGGGCCGAGAGGCCAAGCTCGTTGATGCTGTTGCGCAAGAGGTTCGTGCCGGCGTCGTCGAGGGTGCAGAAGCGGCGGATCTCGCGGGTCGTCATCTGGGCGTTTTGGCGGGTTCGCGAGCCGGCGAAGCGGTGGCGGCCGATTTCGCGGGTCCGCATCACTTCTTCGCGCATCGTGTCGCTGCTCGTGCCGTCGGCGCGAGAGCTAAGCTCCTTAAACGCGACGGCCGGCACTTCGATGTGGAGGTCGATGCGATCGAGCAGCGGGCCGCTGATGCGAGCCATGTAGCGCTCGATTTGTGGGACAGAGCAATGGCATTCGCGGCGCGGGTCGTTGCGATAGCCGCAGGGGCACGGGTTGAGCGACGCGATCAGAATAAAATCGGCGGGGAACGTGGTCGAGGTAAGCGCCCGGCTAATGGTGACGTTGCCGTCTTCGAGCGGCTGGCGAAGGACTTCGAGCGTGGTACGGCTAAACTCGGGAAGTTCGTCGAGAAACAGCACTCCGTTGTGGGCCATGCTGATTTCGCCGGGGGCGGGGATCGAACCGCCGCCGACGAGGCCCGCACTGCTGATCGTGTGATGCGGCGAGCGAAAGGGGCGCTGGACTAACAGCGGCTGGCCTGGCTTGAGCCGGCCGAGCGAACTGTAGATGCGCGTCGTCTCGATCGATTCCTCGGCCGTCAGGTCGGGCAGGATCGTGGGGACGCGCTTGGCGAGCATCGTTTTGCCGGAACCGGGTGGACCGAGCATCAACAGATTATGCCCGCCGGCTGCGGATATGACGATCGCCCGCTTGGCCATCTCTTGTCCTCGGACATCGGCGAAGTCTTCGGCGTAGCCGCCATGTTGACGGAAAATTTCTTCCACCTGCGAAGGATGTGGCTCGATATCGATTTGACCTGCGAAGAAACCGACCGCTTGCGTGAGGCTGTGAACGGGAATAACGTCGATCTCTGCGACGACGGCGGCCTCGGCAGCATTTTGCACGGGGACGACCAGTCCTTGCAGGTCGCGTTGCTTGGCAACGGCCATCGCCATTGAGAGGGCACCCTTCACGGGCCGCATTGCGCCGTCGAGTGCAAGCTCCCCCACGACCGCGTACTGTTCCATCCGCTCGGAGGCGACTTGTCCGCTGCCGGCCAGGATGCCTAAAGCGATGGGCAGATCGAACGAGGCCGATTGCTTGGGAAGCTCGGCCGGAGAGAGGTTAATCACGATGCGATCTTGCGGGCGGACGAATCCGCTGTTCACCACCGCCCGTTCGATGCGGTGGATGCTTTCGCGGACCGCGGCCTCAGGCAGGCCAACGAGAATGGTCTTGGGCATCGCGGCGGGCGAGAGATCGACCTCGGCCACGACAGGGACGGCTTCAATGCCGAGCAGCGAGAAGGTGTGGAGCTTGGCGAGCATGATAAAGGCCGAAGCGAACGAGAAACGTGCGGAATTCCGTCAGTGTACATAGGAACATAAATGCCGCAAGTAGGCTGTGGGCTGTAGATTCAGATTATTTTGCGGGACGCTCCAGTGACGATTTGACTCCGCTTTCGCCGCCAGATTCAACCATGTTCGGCTGGATTTCTTGCGTTTTGGTGGCAAATTGGCCATAATCGCGGCGTTGGCTGGGTCTTCTTAAGGGGTAGCATCAATGTGGAACAACCGCCACAGGGCGTCGGGAAGAGTCCGTTGGAGGGCGGAGCGTTCCAGGGGCCGCCGGCTTTGCATGGAACCCTTGGAAGACCGGCGGCTACTCGCTGTGTTTACCGTCACCAACTTGGATGACGGGTTCGTCGATTCCGCGGGCGATGCGCCGGGGACGTTGCGCCAGGCGTTGTTTGACGCCAATGCCGCGGCCAGCGACGACGTGATTGAGTTCGATGCCGAGCTAGCGGGTATCATCGCCCTGGAACACGGCCAGTTGGTCATTACCGACGACTTGACGATTGCGGGGCTGGGGGCCGCGGTTATTACCGTCGACGGAGCGAGCGTTTCTCGCGTGTTTGAGGTCGATGAACTGGATAACAACCACCTCATCAACGTCACGATCAGCGGGTTGACACTGACCGGCGGGCGCAACCTCGGTGGCGGCGGCGCTATCTTTTCGCAAGAGCGATTGATGCTTACCGACAGTGTGATGACCGGCAACGAAGCCCAATGGGGCGGTGGCGTTTACAACGGCGAGTACGGCGACCTGACCGTGCTACGCAGCACGATCTCGGGCAACACGGCAATTTCACCGGGCTATCCAGTGCTCGGCTCGGGCGGCGGCATCTACAACCATGGCGGCGTGGCAGCCGTCGTCGAAAGCACGATCAGCGGCAACATGGCGCCAGATGCGGCCGGCATTCGAAACATTTACAGCGGCAATTTGTCCGTCGTCGATAGCACCATCAGTGGCAACATCGCGGAGTTCGATGGCGGCGGGCTGCATAACTACGGTAGCTCCGCCTTCATTCTGAGAACGTCGTTCAGCGCCAACTCGGCACAATTCGGCGCTGGTATTCACAACGGCGACGCAAGTTCGTTGCTCATCGAGAAGAGTTTGATTGACGGGAATATGGCCAGCGATTCCGGCGCGGGAATCAATTGCGTGGATGACAGCACGCTGCATCTCGAAGAGAGCACGATAAGCGGCAACATTGCTGGAAATAGCGGCGGCGGCATTCGCAACGCGGCGACCACCGCCACCATTTTGAACAGCACGCTTAGCGAAAACCAAGCTTACTACGGTGGCGGATTGTACGTGTCCACGCCGATAGACGAGCTAACGATCGTGCGGAACTCGACGATTTCTAACAATAGCGCCCCGGAGGGGGGCGCTGGCATTTACAATTTTCTCGGCCAGACGATCATCGAGTTCAGCACGATCACCGAGAACGACTCCAACGACTTCGCTGGCAGCGGCGTCGTCTCCTGGGGCGACGCGATACTTACCCTCACGGAAATCCGTTCGAGCATTGTCGCCGGCAATCGCCACACCGACGCGGCCGTCGCTGGGTTTCCTAATACGTTTCAATCCAACGGCTATAACCTGATTGGCGTGTTCGGCTTTAGCGAAACGTTTACCAAGCCGGGCGATCAGGTCATCGACACCGACGACCCGCTACTCGGCCCACTAGAGGATAACGGCGGCCTCACTCTTACCCACGAACTGCTGCCCGGCAGCCTAGCCATTGATGCGGGCGACCCACTGGCCGTTGCCGGGATGAATGGAGTGCCGGCTTTCGACCAACGCGGCACGGGCTTCGATCGCGTCGTTGGCACCGCGATCGATATCGGCGCCTTTGAACTGCAAGCCGCCTCACCCGCGCTCGTAGGCGATTACAATGGCGACGGCGCAGTGAACGCCGCGGACTACACGATCTGGCGCGACACGCTTGGCAGCACGACCGACTTGCGCGCCAACGGCAACGATTCGAATAGTGTGATCGACGCGGCGGATTATGGGGTATGGACGGCGAACTTCGGTGAGACGCTGGGGGCAGGTGCAAGCGATGAAGAGCGAGGTGCGAGTGCGTTTGAAGCGGCACAAATCGATCAGCCGCAATTTTCATGGAAACGAGCGAGCATCGGCGCATCTAGCCAGCTTCCAACGGAGCCGGAAGATTCTCTAATGCTTTTAGCGGCGTCTTTTGTGGAATCGCATCGCGACGAGGACGACGACACCTCGATGATTGTGTACGATGAGGAAGACGTTAACGAGAACGAAGATGAACTTGAGGGATCTTTGATTTCGAGCAGACTGTTACTCCTATAAATTGACGGGTGCATTCTGCACCCTTTGATTTAGATTCAAGCCGGAGGCTTGACAGCCATTATCCGGTGGTAAAGCGCCAGCGCCACCACCGGAAATATGCGTATTGTACATAAGCACCCTGGCAGGGGTGCCAGCAATCTCGCTCCAATCGAAATTGCTGCGACCCCTACCGGGGTCGTGCGAAGGTCGTTTGGTTTCCGGTGGTGCGCTGCGCGACCACCGGCTAATGGCTGTCATCCCGCTGGGATGAAGAACGCCGTTACACCACTCCGATCTCGTTATGGAAAGGTTAGCGGCTGTGCCGCTGCTGGCTTGCCACGGCCGATTCAAAAGACTTTCCTAGCAGTGCGAAGCGCGCTACCAGGGTTCCACTGCTGGACGAGCCAGCAGTGGCACCGAATACGCAAAAAATTACGTTGCATCTGGCTGAATTCTAGCGAATTCAGCTACCATAACGCGAGTGGCCATGAGCAAAACCCCTGAGACCGCCCCCACCGCCGATCCGCTCCGCAGCGTCCACACCACGAGCTTTCCGGAATTGCTGGCTCACCTTGGCGCGTCGGTGTTGGTGACGACGTATCAGGCGGGCAAGCTCGTCGTGCTGCGGAACGATGGTGGAGTGCTCAATACCCATTTCCGCAATTTAGCGAAGCCGATGGGGTTGGCGGTTGCGGGGGGGAAGCTCGCAATTGGGTGCAGCGTCGATATTTGGGAGTTTCACAACGTCCCGGCGGTGTGTTCGAAGCTCGATCAGTCGGACGATTATCCGACCCGAGTTGCGAAGCACGATGGCTGTTTTTTGCCGCGGAGGAGCCACTGCACGGGGGATGTGCAGGTTCATGAAATGGCGTGGGTGAGTGAGCGGGCAGAGGGCAGTAGGCAGACGGCAGCAAACGGGGTTGCCCCCTCCCCTAACCCCTCCCCCGAGTACGGGGGAGGGGAACCGAACGCCGCGA
>JBBDYG010000129.1:0-57122 GCA_040901765.1 Pirellulales bacterium | reverse complement strand
CGGATCCAATCCGACTCGAACTACGCTTGTTTTGAAGGAGTTGTTCGACAAGGCCTCTTCGAGATGGCAAGCTCTCGCACTCGCCGCGAATTCGTGGCCGCCGGTGGCCTCGCGTAAATCACATGGTTGAAACGGATGCAAATGGATTCTTTACGATCCCCACGGAGATTCAAACCGCGGTGGTCGTCGTTAGCCACAAAGAAGGAGTCGCAGTCCTTAGTTATGAGGAGTTTCTAGCCTCGCCGAAAATCAAATTAAAACCGTGGGGTCGAATCGAAGGGCGATTTGCCTGGGGCGATGCACCAGCACGCGGTGCGAGTGTGGCGCTTTCGGCGCGCGGTCGTAGAGGAGACAAAGAACTGGAGCCGATCTTCTCGTTCAACGCCCGCCAAAATACTGTCGCGGATGAAGGAGGGAAGTTCGTTTTTGATCTCGTGCCACCCGGTCCAGCGGTTCTTTCTGGTCCATCCGGCCGACCTTCGCAGGTTATCGAAGTTGCCGCCGGTAGTGCGACCGAAGTTGTCCTCGGTGGCAAAGGACGCCCGGTCGTGGGCCAACTCGTTGGTAGAGATAAGTGGGATAACCTGCGTGTCCGCATCGCCCCCAATGCCCCCCGACCGGGAGACATGGGCACTCCGTACGACCCCTGGCCGGAATACGGCAGATTCCTCTCCTCTCCCGAAGGGAAGAACTACGTCAAGCAAGACATCAAGGTGAATGCGGACGGTACGTTTACCATTCCAGACGTTCCGCCGGACACCTATCAACTCTTCGTCGACGAACATTTCGAGGACGGAAAGAAGGAATACGTTGGCTACACACAATTCACTATTGCCACCATTCAGGGAGGAGCAAGTGATGAGCCATTTGATGTGGGGCAGATCAAACTTAAGAACTAATTGCAGAAGCGACCGGTCAATTGGAATGACGGTCATCCAGACAGTGCGTCGGCCATGGCCGACTTCTTGAGATACTTCCCAGTTGTAGTCAGGATCATGTCGATCTGCCAGAAATTCGTCGAGCTAGCGCAAGTAAATTGTCGACGCTCCCTTGCACTAGCTCTCGGTCACCGGGGGCGAGCTGAGGAAAGATTTCGCTCAGCTCGGAGAGTGCCGCGGACAATTTAGGACTACATTCCGACAACTCTTGCGACAACGACAGTGATATTTCGCGAGAAAACCCATGCGGGGCCAGTGATTGGAATTCAGGTGCCGGGCAACCGGTTGCGGGTTCGAGTCCCGTGGTTGCCGCTCAACTTGGCCAACCGCCCTGACCACTTCCAGCCGCGCGTGAAGACGCGGCGCCCTAATCACTATGGCGAACTAACGTGGCTCGACATAATTCATAATCGGCCGATTAATAATTCGCGGCTTAGGCCAAGCATGTACCTTGCCTTTTCCGCAGTGCCAATTGGCCGAACGCGCTGGCTCTGTATCCCACGAGCCGATGCGACGCATTGTTCGCGGCCATTGAATTTCTTGAGCCAAAGCGTGGAGTTTCAAACCGGAACCAAGAAGTATATCTGAGATCCGCTCTGGATGGCCTAAACCCATTAGCCGGACACCGTGTCCGCCACGGTGCGACGTTTGTTGACCCAATCGGGAGGCGGTTAAATTTCGGCGGCCGGCACGTGTCCCGCGTCCTTTCGGCCGCTGCCCGACAGGCGGCTGATCGCGCGAACGGTCATGTCGTGATCCACACGATCTGACAACTTAGCCGGACTCCCGAAAGGCCCCGCGCCGCCACTACATCTCGCTCAGCGACCATCATTCGATCGGGCTCGCCCTCAATAAACTCGACACGGCACGTCGTGCTACGCGCGTTCCCGCCGCAGGCGTGCAACTGGTCGATTCCAGCATCTTGTTTCAGGGCCAACACCAGCCGTTTGCCCTTGGGCACTTCGTACTGGCCCTCGCCTTCGACGGATAACTGGCATGGATGCTTCCTTTCGCGCTACAGTAATGATCGGCGCAATATTACGCTGTGGAGCGGCAATGAGCGCCGGCTAACTGCCAGCAGCTACAGCAGCGCTGGATCGGATGCAATAGACTCGCGCCGAGGTGCGAATGATTAGCCGATCACCCACCACCGCTGGAGTTGCCATGCACATGTCGTCCTCGGCAAGCGCGTTCGTGTGCAGCACTTCGAATTTGCCGCCTGATTTGAGCACAAACGTGACGCCGTCTTCGTTCAAACAGAAGACTTTGTCGTTGTAGGCCCATGGAGACGACGTGAACGCCCGACCGTTGGGCAGGCGCTTAACGCCGAAGACTTCGGTCCCATCCTTGGCATCGAAGCACGCGATGAGACCGAGGTCATAAACCACCCACAGCCCGTCGTCGAATACCAGAGAAGTCGGGTTGTACGGCGCCGCCGTCGGCTGGCTCCAGACAATGAAGTCGTTCGAAGTTGCTCCATCAGTGAGCGAGATATCCCCAGCCGCGCCGGGCCGAATTGCGTAGATCGGCTTTTTGAGATCGAGGACGTAGCCCGAACTGAGATAGAGCAATCCGTTGTGCTCGTAGGGGGTCGCAATCGTGATGCTGGACATGCCTTTGAGTGACCAGAGAAGGTTGCCTTCCAGATCATAGGAGCGTACTTGTTCCGACCCCGAGGTCACCAGCTCCGTGCGCTGGCTGTTCTCCCAGACAAACGGCGTGGCCCAGTTGCTCTTCTCGTCACGGGGCGTACGCCACACTTGGGAGCCAGTCTTGGCATCGAAAGCGAGTACATACGATTCCTCTTCGTTGTCGTTAACAAGGTACAGGCGATCGCCGTGCAACACCGGCGAGGCGGCCGTGCCCCAGCCCAATCGCATCGCACGTGGCGCGATCGGAACATCCCACAGTATGTTCCCTGCCATGTCGAAGCAGTACACGCCGAGATTCCCAAAGACGCAGTAGACGCGCTCGCCGTCGGTGACCGGCGTCTCGGATGCGTAGCTACTCTTGAGGTGAATGGAGCTTTCCGGTTTTCCCTCGTGGACCAATCGCTCCCACAAGAGGTTGCCGGTGTTGAGGTCGAGACACAGGACCTTCCAATGGTGAAGGGATTCGGGCGGGTCCGGGCGGTCGCCGCCGAAGTAGAGCCCCTTCTTCGGCTCCTCGGAGGTGCCGGTGGTGACGACGGTTGTGAGGAAAACGCGATCGCCCCAGACGATCGGTGACGACCAGCCACGACCGGGGATGTCGGTCTTCCAGGCCACGTTCTCCGTGGCCGACCAGCGATGGGGCAGGTTTGCGCCATCTGCCACACCTCGTGAACCCGGTCCACGGAATTGCGGCCAGTTGATTGTGGAGTCTGTGTTACCGTTCGCCCGTGACGGACTGCCCGGATCGTCACTCCCTTGCGCACAGACCGACGAGAACGCCGCCACAGAGTACAATGTCGTCAGTACCAATAATGCGGGCTTCATAACGCCGTCCGCTCGCGGTGGGTGATGTGCCTTTAAGATGCTGGCGAAATTCCACGAATGCTTTCACCGCTGCAGGCATAGCCAGAATGCCGTGAGACTAATGCTACCGGTTATGCGGTCCGCAGTACAGTCGGTCGAGGATGTGGGCTTATTACTTCGATGTTGTTTCGGCGGCGTGCAATTACTGACGGCTAACAAAAGGCCAACGTCACACGTCGCGCCGCCGACGGTAGTGCGTACTGCATGCCAACGGGCAACAAACGTCGCGCTCTCGGGTTCGCGCCGCCGGAAGTAGTCCGGCAGACGCAGAAAGTGGTTAATGCAGTCAATCCGTTGCCGTAAGGTGCCGGGCTGGTTAAGAGCCGGGTGTGGCGGCCCGCGGCGATCATGTCTCGCCGCGGGCCTGGGTGATGGCGACAAACGTCAAACCGGAGCTATAGGGGGAGCGGCCTCATCTCCCACAAAGCGTCGCCACTTTTGGTGGAGCTCTCGACGGAGCTGGCTCACGCGCCCGGCGGTGATGCGAAAGAACTTTGCGGTCCGGAGACCTGACTCGCCGCGAGCCAAGGTCCGCACTAATCGGCGATCGCGCGCGTCGAGGGTCCGTAGCCACTGCGCGAAGTCGATCCGCATGGCCGCCAAGTCCGCCGGCGTGCTCCGCCGATGATCGAGCAGTTGATCCTGCCAATCGTCAGCGCAAAGAACGGCGAAGCTCTGCCGGCGCTGACAAAACGGTGAAGTCACCTCCTGGGAGTTCTGCCGGAGACTGACTCGCCGGCCTTCGTAAAACTGCCGACAAGCGTATGACGCAAGCGGCGTGGCATAAGCAACGTCGGCCTTCCCGAGGAGAACCAACCGACGGTACGCCACCAGGGCGTTGACGACCGCCTCCTGTACGGCCTCACTACGGGCGTCACCGTGGAGGT
This sequence comes from Pirellulales bacterium, assembly GCA_040901765.1. Classification (GTDB taxonomy): domain Bacteria; phylum Planctomycetota; class Planctomycetia; order Pirellulales; family Lacipirellulaceae; genus JBBDYG01. The sequence continues at coordinate 52,781 of JBBDYG010000129.1, read as the reverse complement.
GCCGAAAGTGGCGCTTGGTCTGGCGACAAATCGCCGGCAATAGTCTCAGGAAGCCAGACTGCCAATCGACGGCTTGGTTGTCGATCGCGTGGTTGGCGACAGCGACATTTCGCTTAGCTGAACTCATGGGGCACCTCTTGGTAGAGACCGCCCCCGCAGGAGCGGTCGATGGTTACGACCGCCCCCGCACGCGCGAGAGCTACTGGATAGAACAGGACGCCGCGAGTGGGCCAGTGCCTTCATCGAGGCAGGCTAACGGCGACATCAACGTCTTATGGCGCAAATCCCTCGAAGATTTACCCAGCGGTTACGCCTGTTGGCCCGGCGACTCGATTCTGCGTCTAGAGACACTGCGAGCCGGAACAGATGTCACGACAGCACACAGCACCGATGAACTCTCCCGGCATTCAGCGCGAAATGGTAGCATCTACGTTCGCGCCCAGTGGATGACTCGCGCGGGTGGCATTTCTTTACAGTCAAACAACAGGTGGTACCGGTGCCCTGGCAAACAAGATTCCTCGCGCTTGCGGCCTGTCTGTGCGTCGGGATTGAGTCGCGGGCCCAATTGACGTTTCGAGCACAAGAGATCGAAATCAACCTGTCGATTGGCTACGCCGTGCAGCTAGTAGACGTGAACGGCGATAACAAACTGGACATCGTCGCTGTCGATACCGACCGTATCCTCTGGTACGAAAATCCCACTTGGCTGCGGCGCACGCTGATCGAGGGGTTAACAAAGCCAGACAATGTAGCCATCGCTCCCTACGACATCACGGGTGATGGCAAAGTCGATTTCGCGTTGGCGGCCGGTTGGCGTCCAGCGGACACCGTGTCCAGCGGCACGATCCAGTGGCTCGAGCATCAGCCAGACGGCCAACCATGGAAGGTCCATCCGATTGGCCAGGAACCGACCGCCCACCGTGAGTCCTGAGCTATAAGATCCCCGCCGATGCGGTCAATGATTCCTGGCCTGTGGAGGTGATAAGCGAAGAGCTGCATGTAGCCCACAACTTCTGCCCCACGGATTTGGATGGCGGCGGCAGCACGGATCTGCTCGTGGCCAGCTTCGAGGGCATCAGTTTGCTTACTCGTAAGCCGGGCGGAGAGTGGTCGCGAGCGCTGATTGGCACTGGCAATCAAGAGACTGCGCCTAGCCGCGGCGCGAGCGAGATCAGCGCGGACGATTCGCCGTTGGCGACTACTTAGCCACGATCGAGCCATGGCATGGTTTTCAGGCCGTGGTGTATACCCAGCCCGCCACAGACCGGTTGTGGGACCGGAAGGTGCTCGACGACCAGTTCGCTTGGGGCCATGCCGTGTGCTGCGTCAATCTGGACGCCGATGCGGACGAGGAGCTCTTGATCGGCGTGCGTGACGAGGGCCAAGGGATCCCCCGGGGAGTGCGAATCTACGACCCCCAGGAGGGAGGCGAGCGGTGGGAACGGCACTTGGTCGATGCGGGCGGTGTGGCCGTGGAGGACCTGGCGGCCGCCGACCTTAACGGCGACGGTGGGGCCGATATCGTTGCTGTGGGCCGCCAAACTCGCAATGTGCGGATCTACTGGAACCAATGAGAGCAATTTTCGGTCGTCAGCAGCGAAGCGGGCACATTTGCAGCAAACGGTTGGCAGAAGCGACATCGAATGGCGCACAATCTATAGGGCTTGCATGTTACCTGGATTGGTACCTGAATCTCGTTTCGGGCCTCGAAAAAGACTTACATACGTCCTAAATCTACCGCACAAAACTCTAATGGTTGACTAACCGTGGGGATGGCTTAGACTCGAAATCAGATGCCGGGCAACCGGTTGAGGGTTCGAATCCCTTGCCCTCCGCTTGATTGAAATGCCCCTCGCGGGAGGCGAAGTGAATGTGACGCCTTCAGCACGCGACTCGACCTCACTTGCCCCGCCACCTCTGCCGCGCAAGTTCGGTTTCTGGTCTGGCCATTTTTTGGTCGTTGCCAGCATGGTCGGCGCCGGCATCCTGACGACATCCGGCTTCACGTTGCGCGACACGGGCAACCCGGCCGCACTAATGTCGCTCTGGGTGGTCGGCGGTTTATTGGCGCTCTGCGGAACCGTGACCATTGCGGAAATGGCCACGACTCTGCCGCGCGCGGGGAGCGACTATCTCTTTGTTCGAGAAGCCTTTGGACCGAGCGCGGGCGTCGTTGCCGGGTGGGCGACGTTCGTATTGGGATTCGCGGCTCCAACCGCGCTGGTGGCGCGCTTGGCCGTCAGCTACGTGAGCGCTCCTTTGGAAGACTTTCTTACTCCCTGGATCTCCAAAGCAATCCTCAGCGGAATTCAGCCCTTGTTGGCATCGCTCCTGATCGCGGGAATCGCGATCGCTCATTGCATGGGTCATCGCGAAAGCGCGTGGCTGCAAGTGACCGCCACCCTCGTTAAAATCTCAATTCTGATAGGGCTGATCGTGGCGGGTTTGGTAATCGGCCGGGGTGATTGGAACCATCTCAACGCAAGTTCATGGCCGACATCGAATCAATGGCCCGCGTTGGCAATAGGTTTGATCTATGTCGGTTATTCGTACTCCGGCTGGAACGCTGCCGCTTATATTGCGGGAGAAATTCGCGATCCGCAGCGGCTGTTGCCCCAGGCCCTAATCAGCGGCTGCTTGGCAGTCGTCGTTCTTTATCTGTTGGTCAATTTGACATATGTTTATGCCCTCGATCCTGAAGAGATGATGCGTCGCAGCCCTGGTGAAGTGGAACGGGTTGCGGAACTGGCTGCGGAGCAACTGTTTGGACCGCGAGCCGCCGCCGCGATTGCAGTGCTGTTGGGTATCGGCCTCATGGCGTCGGTCAGCGCTTATCTGTTGGCCGGGCCGCGGCTCACGTACGCGATGGCATTGGACGGCGCCTTTCCACTCTTTGCGTCCCGGCTTCATCCAACGAGAGCAACGCCCGCCCACGCCATCATCGCCCAGGGCGTGCTGGCCATCGGGTTCGTTTGGTCCGGCCCGTTTCTGACAATTCTCGAGTACACGGCGGTCGGGCTAGCGGCAGTGTCGGGACTTGTGGTGGCCAGCATCTTTCCGCTGCGCCGACGGCGCGATCTTAATTTTCCGTATCGGATGCCATTTTTTCCGATTCCGCCGCTGCTCTATCTTGGCATTACGGGATGGACGATTGCCGCCAACGTGATCCGATCCGAGAGCCGTGCGCCGGCGATTCTCAGCTTGGCCACACTCTTGCTGGGCATCCCCATCGCAAGGTGGATTCTTGCTGCCCCCGCGGACGCTGCGGCGCGGACCAAACAAGATTGAAACCGAGCCGCCAGCTCCTGGTAGCGTCTTCTCCATCAATTAAGTTGCCCAGTATCCCCCGCGGTCGTGGTCGAAGATTGCTTCGCTGCCAAGATGCGTGTCGATCACCTGACCGTCGCGAAAGACTTCTCGCCCCATAACCCACGTCCGCACGGGCCAGCCGGTGAGCGTCTCACCGTGCCAGGGACTCCACCCGCATTTGGTGAGTTGATCTTCATTCCGCACCGATTGCGACTTAGCGAGATCAACCAAAACCAAATCCGCATCATATCCCACGGCAATCCGCCCCTTCCCCACGATATCCCACACTCGCGCGGGGGCGTCGCACATCCAGTGGACCACTTGCGAGAGCGTACACGTCCCGCGATTCACTTCGTTTAGCATCAGCGCGAGCGAGTTCTCCACCGCCGGCAGCCCCGACGGCGACTCGGGGTACTGCCGCTGCTTTTCTTCGAGTGTGTGCGGCGCATGATCGGTCGCTATCACTTGCAATCGCCCGTCTTTCAAGGCGACCCACAACTGCTTCGCATCTTCGCGGGTTTTCAGCGATGGATTCATCTGCACGAGCGTCCCAAGCCGGGCGTAGTCGTCCACATTGAACAACAAGTGATGCGGGCAGGCCTCGCCGGTGATCAGCCCGCCGTGATCGGCCAGTAGCTCCGTTTCCGCGCCGGTCGAGACGTGGAGCACGTGAAACCGATGCCGATGCCGCCGGGCAAGATCGATCGCCCGTCGGGTGGCGACAATCGCCGCTTCGTGATCGCGAATCCGAGAGTGGTCCGCCACGTCGTGCGTCCCGGTCAGCGCTTCAGCGTTGCGGCGGACGGTGGTTTCGTCCTCGCAATGGGCGCAAATGGGTAAGCTGGTGCCAGCAAAGATACGTTCCAATGATTCTTGATCGTCGACCAACAGGTCGCCAGTGCTGGAGCCGATGAATATCTTGATCCCCGGCGTCCGGTCGGCAGCCTGCAGTTCCGCCAAGTTGTGCGGCGTGGCGCCGATGTAGAAGCCGTAGTTCACCAGCGATTTCTCGCGGGCGAGGTCGAGCTTCTGATAGAGCAGCTCACGCGTCGTCGCCGCCGGCTTCGTGTTGGGCATTTCAAGGAACGTCGTAACCCCTCCCTTCGCACACGCCCTGCTGGCCGAGGCAAGGTCTTCTTTATGCGTCAGCCCCGGCTCGCGGAAGTGGACCTGATCGTCGATCACCCCAGGTAGGAGGTGCAATCCAGCAGCGTCGATCGTGTCATCGACCGAAAGTTGGGCGGCCGGATCGATATCAACAATCTTGTCGCGCTCAATCACAACGCCCACCCGCACGACCTCGTCGGGCAGCATCACGGTCGCGTATTTGATGAGCGTTTTCACAAGCTTGTTTCAACTGTAGCTGAATTCGCGAGAATTCAGTTTCGTAGGGCTGGCCGAACAATAACTTCCGGTTTTAGCGCTCAATATCTAGCGGTGCTTTACGCCGAAGGCGTTACGTCTTCTAGCCCAGGGTTGGTCGCCCTGGCGACCTACCCTGGGTGGTCGCGCAAATTGTTTCCTGTACCCCAACGGGGTTCCGTCCTATGCACGACGTCGGCGCAACCCCGTTGGGGTAGATAATCTGGTTTCGGGCGTAGACCCAGGGTAGATCGCCAAGGCGATCAACCCTGGGCTGAAGGGCGGAACCGCTTTGCGGTACGGAAGAGTTCATCAGCGAGCCGAAGCTGCAAAGCACAACCATGTCCTTCAACCTATCCCGGAAATCGGGCAGTTATTTATCGGTCACCTCTTGGTGCAAAACATTCTGAATTCTTGCAAATTCAGCTACGAAGACTTTGCTCATTCTCCCCGCGATGATGCATGATGGCAACGGACGGCCGTTTCGGTGTTCGATTTGCCACAAGTCCGCGGCATCGAGACGCTGCCAAAGGACCACGTGCCGATTTTGCCGCCGGTTTGCTGAAACCGCCCACGGTGAGCGTCTTCCACTCGCGCCCCCGCCGCTGAAACGTGACTTAGGGTTACTTGAGAACACTTTTCGAGCGGCAGCCGGTCTCCGGTCGCCGCAAACCATCTTTTCATGCCGAAGCGCGGAACGGTCGCGCGGTTCAGCAACGCTTTACCTGCGGGCGAAGCGCGGCTGGGCGAAGGTCGGGAGTGCTTGCGATGCGAAACAAGCAACATCGCCCGCGTAGCGGTCGCCGCCCGCAGGTGGAATCGCTCGAACCGCGGCAAGTGATGTCCGCCGACCCGCTCGGCGGCGCGATGGTGCATCACGACTTCGACGAACCGCTTGCTGGCGAAGTCGCGCTAGGCCACCACGCTCTGCGCGACGCCGATTTCTGGCTCGATCCCCGCGATCTGCAGGACATCGAGGAGAACCTCGACAACATCGAGCAACTGCTGTCGAGCGCTCACGGCCTGACGGGTTGGAATCAGGTCCAATCCAACTTCGGTTTTCGTGGTCTCGGGCAGACCGTTGCCGTCATCGACAGCGGCATTGCATACGACCATTGGGCCTTGGGCGGCGGGTTTGGAAGCAATTATCGCGTTGTCGGAGGAAAGGACTTCACCGAAGAGAACGACAACAACCCTTTCGACGACGGCACCGAAGGCTCTCACGGAACGCACGTCGCCGGCATCATCGGCAGCAGTCACGGCACGAACACGGGCGTCGCGCCCGACGTCGACTTGGTTGCGCTGCGGGTGTTTAACGATGCGGGCGATGGTTACTTCAGTTGGGTCGAAAACGCCCTGCAGTGGGTCTACACCAACCGCAATGCCTTCGAGAATCCTATCACCGCTGTCAACCTCTCGATCGGCACGAGTTGGAATGCCAACACCGTGCCCAATTGGTCGACGCTCGAAGATGAGTTTGCACTGCTCAAGTCGGTCGGTATCTTCACTGCGGTGTCGGCCGGCAATTCGTTCTCCACGGCGAACCCACCCCCGAGTGGCAAATACAACACCCCCGGCCTGAGCTATCCTGCCGCCAGTCCACACGTCGTGCCGGTAATGTCGGCCCTCGACAACGGAAATTTGGCCAACTATAGCCAGCGGCACACACGGGCGATTGCCGCCCCTGGTAATGGGATCATCAGCACCGTGCCCGACTACGCCGGCAACCATAACGGCGTTACGGATGACTTCGCCAGCAAGAGCGGCACCAGTATGGCTGCTCCGTATGTGGCTGGCGCCAGCGTGCTGATTCGTGAAGCGATGGAGTTCCTGGGCCACACGAACATTACGCAGGACACCATTTACAATCACATGATCGCGACGGCGGTCGAGTTTTACGATTCGGCCACTTCCACTTGGTACAACCGGCTTCACTTGGGCAACGCCATCGACGCGCTGATCCCCGATGACGAATACGGCTCGACCGTCGCCACCGCGTATAACATGGGCACCGTGAGCAGCAATACGCAGCTCGCGGGCATGATCAACACCCTTGCTGACAGCGAATACTTCCGGTTCACCGCCGGCATCACCGGAACGGTCAGCTTTACGGCCAGCCTGTCCCACGGTCAGTTCGCCGATTGGCTGGCCTCGAGCCTCAACGGCTGGACCAGCGGCACAAATGACCAAACCTACAACATCGAAGTCGTCGCCGGCCAGATTTATACCCTCGGGTTGTCGGCCGGCGGGCTAAGCCACTTTACGCTCAACGTCACCGCCGAAACCTCGCTGGGTTATTCCGACTGGGGCACCGTCAACCAGAAGAACGTCAACAACGTAAGCCAGAGCGGCGAGAAGTGGTACCGCGTGCAGACCACTCAGGCCGGCTATCTCACGGCGGAAGCCTTTTACGCCGGGACCGGCGTCACCGTCGATTGGTTCAACGCCGCGATGCAGCAGGTCGCCTCGGGCAGTGCTGCGACCGGCGGCCAACGCGTCGATGTGACGGCTACGGGCGGCCAGGACTACTATCTGCGCGTCACCGGAACCAATTCCAATATCGACTTCCGCCTCACAAATCTTGTCTCAATCACCGGTTCGACTGCGTCGGTCGGTGGCACGACCGCGTCCGACACGTTCACCTTCGCAGCGGGCACCACGCAACACACCGCCACCGTGAACGGCGTGAACTATGCCTTCAATGCGACCACTGTCAGCACGATCAACTTTAGCGGCGGCAATGGCGCCGACGCGATTACCCTCACCGGCACGGCGGGCAACGAAACCGCCACCCTTCAATTCAAAGCGGCACAATTGGTTGGCGGCGGCTACAACGTTGCTGTCAGTAGCGTTGCAAACATCACCGTCTACGGCAACGGTGGCAACGACAGCGTGACGCTCTACGGCTCGAGCGGCGACGACCTGTACAGCGTCTGGTCCGATCGCGCTCGCATGTCGGGCAGCGGTTACTTCAACGAAGCCCGTCACTTTAATACGACCATCGCCCATGCTCAGGGTGGTTACGACCGCGCCCACCTGTACGACACCGCGGGCGACGACACTTACACCGCTTGGTGGGATCGCGTCAAACTCGAGAACAACGGCGCTTCGCACGAGGCCCGCGGTTTTGACCGCACGATCGCCAAAGCCACTGCCGGCAACGACACGGCGATCTTCAACGACACCGCCGGTAACGATGTTTTCGCCGCCTGGTGGGACCACGCCGTCATGTACGGCAATTACGCTACTGGTTACTTCAACGACACAGCCGGCTTCAAGACGACCGTCGCTTACGCATCTGCCGGCGCCGATCAAGCCTTTCTGTACGACTCGGCAGGGGACGATCGCTACTATGCCTGGTCGGATCGCGTGCAGATGACCGGTTATGGCTTCTCGAACGAGGCACACGACTTCGGACAGACGTTTGCCTTTGCCACCACCGGAAACGATCGGGCCGATATCTACGACTCCCTCGGCGACGATGCTTACACCGCCTGGTGGGATCGCGTGCGGATGACCGGCAGCGGCTACGCCAACGAAGCGAAGGGCTTCGATCGCACCAAGGGCCACGCCACCAGCGGCAACGATGCGGCCACGTTCTACGACTCCACCGGCAACGATGTCTTCGCCGCCTGGTGGGACCACGCCGTGATGTACGGCACCGGCTACTTCAACGACAGCATGGGTTTTAAGTCGACCATCGGCTATGCCTCGACCGGTTACGACAAGGCTTCGTTCTATGATTCCGCCGGCGACGATACCTACACCGCATGGGCAGACCGCATTGTGATGATCGGCGAGGGATTCCGCAACGAGGCCCGCAGTTTTGATCGCACGATGGGGCGCGGCGCCACCGGCAATGACACCGCTACGCTTTACGACACCACCGGCAATGATCGTTTCACCGGTTGGTCCACGCACGCCGTTCTGTACGGCGACGGGTATTTCAACGACACCTGGATGTTCAAGTCGGTGGTGGCCATCGCGTCCACCGGAGACGACCGCGCGTCGTTGTACGATTCCGCCGGCGACGACACCTACACCGCTTGGTGGAACCGCGTGGTGCTCGACAGCAACCACTCCACGAACGACGCCCGCAACTTCGACCGCACCGCCGCCCGCGCTTCGGCCGGCAACGATCAGGCCACGTTCTACGATTCGACTGGTAACGACGTCTTCTCGTCGTGGCCCGACCACGCGATCATGTATGGCCCGGGGTTCGCGAACGACACGTTCGGATTCGATTCGGCAGTCGCCTTTTCGTCGGCCGGACTGGATCAGGCATTTCTCTATGACTCGTCCGGCAACGACAGCTTCGAGGCGTGGACGAACCGCGCCGTGCTGCAAGGCGTCGGCTACCGCAACGAAGCCCATGGCTTCCGCCAAGCCTATGGCTATGCTTCTGGCGGAACTGATGAGGCAATACTCCACGACGGCAGCGCCAACGACATGGTCCACTCGCTAGCCTGGGGCGCGTACATGACCGACAACGCGGCGTATCGAAATGAGGCCCGCGGTTTCGACCACATCGAGGCCCGCCGCACTGTTGGCGGCGTTGATCGAGCCTTCGTGAGTGCCATTGATTACGCCTTTGAGCTGATTGGCGGCTGGAGCGCGTAGAGCTTCGTAAGTGAGCTAATCTAAGTTGAATCCCGCTCTAGCAGAAAACGTCGTGATCCGCATTCGTCGTAATAATACGCTAGCCTCCCTGGTAAGCAGCTAATCAAAGTGCCCCAACCACCTGTCTCGGTCTCACTGATTGCATCGTCAAGCGGCAACTCTTGACCATCGATAGCCGGGTTGTCGGATATGACGTAGCAAGTTGTTGGAGCACCCCGAGATTGTAGCAGCTTGATTACTTCAGTATTGCTGGGCAACAACTTAGCATACTGCTCGTCGATGTCGCGACAGTGATTTAGTCGGTCAAGGAACTTTGGCCGACGTTTGACAGATGCAAGCGATTCAAGCCATCGGCGACGACGCATGGAAACAATAAAAGCCTGAATCGCTGCCGCTTCGTGCTCGTGCATTTAACTCTGCTTTATTTGGATCGCGCCCTGTCACGTGCCGGTTAATCCCAGTTTCGCATCGTATCCCCCATCGGCAGCCGCAACCAATCCCGCAGCCGCTACATCTTTCCTCACTGCACCTCAAAATGTTGGGTTTATGCAACGGCTTCATTTGCCAGGCGGCTGGCCGCGGCGCATGGTTTCCTATAACGCAAACCTCCGCTCGCAACCCTCAACGCGACGGATGTTTCGTTGCCTGGAGATGGAACCATGAAATGGATGTCTCTGTTGGCCGTTGTGGCGGTCACGTTCGCCACTAGCGGGTGTGGCTGCTGTTCCTGCTTTCGCAAGCAAGAATCGGTCCCGGTTGTGCCGGCCGCACCGTATTGCCCGCCCGCCGCTCCGGTCTGCGACCCCTGCACCACGGCACCCGGTGCTTACGGCGTGCCCCCGGTATCGGCGTACGGCATTCCCGCCGCGACAACCTACGGCACGCCTCCGCCGGTCAACTACGGCACGCCCGCGCCGCAATTGTGACCGTTTCAACGCCTCGTAGGTGCGGAGCCGTAGTCGAGTAGGTCAGGCTGTGCCTGACAACCCCCGGCGTCAGGCACAGCCTGACCTACGGCTCGCCCGCATCTCCCACTTCCAGCACAAATCGGTACATCGTCCAGTGCCGATTGCCCTCGCGGTGCATCGATTTGCCGTCGCGTAAAAATTCACTGCGGTGCTCGCTGGTCTGGCACAACAGAATCGCTCGGCCGTCGTCAAGTAGATGGCTTAGATCAACAAATCCTTGATAGTTGTTCACAAGCTGCGTGTACTTCGGCCCGCCCAGTGCGTGGGCGAACATCATGAACTCGGCAAGCCCTTGCGGTGAGACCTGCTCGATTTGCGCCGCCCGCTCCCAGGCCTCCATGTTCTCGTCGCGCAGTTCGAAATTATCGCGCAGCAGAGTGCGTAGCTTCCGCGGCGCGAGTCGGTCGTCGATCTCGACCGACTGATTCGGCGCGAGTTCGCCCAACCGCCAGGCCCACGTGCCATAGAGCAGCCGGCAGTCGTCGAACGTGGTATCCCAAGTATTCGTAATGCGGCCCACGACCAAGTCGTCAGTCGGCATCAACTCCGCTTCGATGCCGGTTTGGGCTCTGCCGTCCCACCGGGCGGTGAGCGACTTGGTCGACCACACCTGCACGGGCAGGCCGCCGATCTCCGTCAGCCGCGGCGAAAACTCATACCGCGAGCTAAACCAGCCGCCCCCTTGCCCGCCGCTGCCCTGCATGCCGCTCAAACCGGTGCCCGGCAGGCCCATCCACGCCACCAGCGTTTGCTCCGCGTCGGCTGCGCCCGCGTCCAATGGAGTGCCGTCGGGCAGCTTGGGCTGAACCGTCAAGTTGTAGCGCTCCGCGCGGGGGCTAAACAATTCGGTCCACATCACGCCGCGACAGGTGCCACTGGCCGCGTCGATATCGACGATCTCCAACTGGTTGATCCGCAGTTGGTCCCCCTTGAGGTAATGCGCAAGCCAATACGCCGCGACGCTCGTCGCGATTACGATCAGTGGAAACGTAATCCAGGTCGCCTCCATCCGCTTGAGCACACGCTTCACGAAGAAGTAGTCGCCCGGCCCGATCAGTAGCAAATAGAGAAGCACCAAGCCCACGACCACGATGAACGGCGGCGGCGTTACATCGGCGAACGATTCGCCCAGCCGTTTCACCAATCCCCCAGCTAGATCGTCGTATCCCCGGCTCATCATCGCGTAGTTTTGGCTCTGGTCCGTATCCACCGGTGCTGGGTCGAACCGCACGAGCTTACGCACAAAATCTGCCTGGCCCTTCCACGATCGTAGCGGCGGCTTGTCGAGATCGACCGCGACGAATACGAGTTCCCCCAACCCCCGCACGCCGCGGACCACCAGCGGCAGCTCCTCCGCGGTCGCGCCGAAATAAGCATCGACCTGGCCGGTCAGGTCCACCAGCCGCACCGCCGATAGCTCCACCCCGTCGCGCGGCGAGACCGGTTCCGAGGAACCCGAGTATTGCTCCAACGGCAGCATGTCGGTGAGCGTGGTCACGGTATCGAATCGGCCCGGAATCAACTCCGCAAGCGGCCCGCCCGAACCAAACACCTCCGCCCCGTTGGCGCCACCCAGCACCACCAGCTTTCCGCCCAGCTCCACCCATTTCTTAAGCGCCGCGATACGCGGATCCTCGGGTGTGATGTCGCGCCAGTACGCAATCTCGCTTGTCGCCAGCACCACCGTGTCGGCTCCTTCGTAGTCGTACCACTCCACCGGCAGTTCTGTCGGGCGGCTCACCGTGGCGACCACGGTGCTTAAGGTGGCCTCGGTTTCTTGGCTGCGAATGAACGCGGATCGAAGGCCAACGTCGCCGGCGCTCAACTCCACAAACACTTGTAGCGACGCCGCCTGGCCGTAGGCGATTTGGCCCGGCCCCGGTTCAAAGTTCGGCACGAACCCGCGCCGCGCAATGCGCTCGCCGTCGGCGTACACCTCGACCGACAGTTCCGCATCAATCTGGCCAATCCGCGTGTGGAGCCATACTGAATCCTCGCGGCCCGGTTCAAGCAACACCGGCCGATCCGCCCGCGACGACACCGCCACGGAAACTCGGTCGCTATCGGGCGCCACCACCGCCACCCGCACCGCGACGGGTTCATCGCCCCCACGCAACGTCACTCGCACGGGAGTCCACACGCCAACCTTGTAGGTGCCCCCAAATCCAACTTTGCAATCCAAGATCTCGGGAGCGGATGCCGCAAGCAACGACGAAGTCGCCAACGCCAGCGCAGCGGCGCACAACGCGCGGCAGCAATTGCGGAGTGCGGATTGCGGATTGCGGATTGAAAACATCGTGTCTGTCTTGTCCCCTGTTCCCTGTTCCCTGTCTTTCTTCACTTCTGCCTTCTCACATCTCACATCTTACATCTCACATTCCCTCACGGTTTCTCCCCGTCATCGCACACGCACAATAGCTTTCCGCAGCCTGGGCAGCCCGAGCCGTACTTACGCCGGACCGCTTCGGTCAAATCCACGTTCACTACGTTGGCGATCGTCGCCAGCCACGCCAGCACATCGGCAAACTCCCCCAGCCGCTCCTCGTGCGTGCCGTTGCGCAGCGCGCCAGCAAGTTCTCCCACTTCCTCCATGAGCCACATGAACGTCCCATCGACACCCCGCGCAAGATCCTTCTCTAAATACATCTCGCGAATCAGCCGTTGAAACTCGGCCAGGCTCAACTCGTCGGGAGCTTTAGGGTGCATGGTCATCGAAAATAGGGCGGAGCGAGCGTACACCCGAAAGGAAGAAATAACCCACTGGGTTATACCTTCCTCCAAGTCCAACGGCCATTGACTCCCATTTGGCCGACTTGCTCGGCAAACGTGCCTCCGGCCAATGCCAACTTCTTGCGATTAGGCCAAATTACAGTTGATGCAATCCAGCTGCCAATCGGTTAGAATAATCCGCTGGCTCGATGGGACGCCGACTGCGACGGCAGTGCCGGTTGGCGGCTAGCAGATCGCCGGTTTTGGAGGAGCATGTCATGCTAGATTTATTAGGCCGCGGGTTCGCGACGACTTGCGATGGATCAACGCGGCGCGACTTTCTCAAGGTCGGAGCGCTGGGGGCGATCGGTTTTTCGCTGGCGGATTACTTTGCCGCCAAGGCGGCGGGCAAGGTTGCCGCGGCGGCCGACGAACGCTCGGCAATAATGATTTTCAATCTGGGGGCGCCCAGCCAGCTCGATACGTTCGACATGAAGCCCGACGCGCCGCTGGAGATTCGCGGGCCGTTTAAGGCCATTTCGACGGCATCGCCCGAGATTCAACTTTCCGAGATTCTGCCGCTGCACGCCAAGATCGCGGACAAGTTCTCGCTGGTGCGGTCGTGCCACCACGGTGGCGCGGCAGTACACGACGCGGGGTGGCAGGTAATGCAAACCGGGCGCGTGTTTTCGGGCGGAGTGAACACGCCTCACGCCGGGGCGGTCGTCAGTTATCTGCGCGGACGGAAGACCGACCTGCCGGCGTTCGTGGTGTTGCCGCAGACGATGGGCCGCGGCGGCGGGAACTTGCCCAACGGGCAAGCGGGCGGGTTCCTGGGCAAGTCGCACGATCCCTTTTCCTTGATGGCCGACCCTTCGCAGGCGAACTTCAAAGTTCCCGATCTATTGCCGCCGGCGGAGATCGACGCTGGGCGGCTCAGTCGGCGGCGCAAGCTCCGCGAGATTGTCGAATCGAGCGTCAAGAATTTTGAAGCCAGCGAGAATGCAGCGCTCATGAACGAGAACTTTCAGGCGGCGTTTCGCCTGATGACGAGTACCGAAGCGCGCGAGGCGTTTGACTTGACGAAAGAGCCGACGGCCATGCGCGAACGCTACGGCATGAATCGTTTCGGCCAAAGCTGCCTGCTCGCGCGGCGGCTCGTCGAGGCGGGCGTGAGGTTCGTTACTGTGAACACGTTTCTCACGGTGTTCGACGAAATCACTTGGGATATCCACGGCACCAAGCCATTCACCTCCATCGAAGGCATGAAGAACATCGTCGCGCCCATGTACGATAAGGGGTATAGCGCGCTCGTCGAGGATCTTGAACAGCGGGGCCTTTTGGACACAACGCTGGTTTGCAATCTGGCGGAGTTCGGTCGCACGCCGCGCGTGAATCCCGCCGGGGGCCGCGACCACTGGCCGCAGTGCTTTACTTGCTATTTTGCCGGCGGCGGCGTGCAGGGCGGGCGGGTGGTCGGCAGCAGCGACCCGATTGGGGCCGTGCCGGCGGACCGCCCTGTCGAGCCGGGCGACATCGTGGCCACGATATTCCACAGTTTGGGACTGAATCTGGAAACGTCGTTGCCAGGACCATCGGGCCGGCCGTTTCCGCTGGTCGATTTCGGGCACCACGAAATTCACGAACTCTTTTGAGTGGAAGCGAGGAATCGAATGGACGGACAGGCAAACCTCATGATCGAAGCCCCACTCTAACCTCTACGGGCAACGCCGTGAAAACAATTCCCGTTGGCCGAAGGCCTACTCGCACCGTAGCCTGGGGCACCGCCCCAGGCGAGATGAATGAAACCGCCATGTTTGGCCGAAGGCCATATTCAATCACGATGGCGCTGAGTATGGCCTTTGGCCAAATGAAACAACGATTGTTCCCGAGTCCTGGGGCGTTGCCCCAGGCTACTATGATTGTGGCCTTTGGCCAAAATACTTCACGGAATTGCCGTTCACGGGCGCGGGATTCGGGAACCGCCACGAGTAACTGCGTAATTCACTTCGTCGCCGTAGTTACGATGTTGATGTGCGGGCGGTCGGTGCAGGCGGCGACCGATTCGCCCTTTGCACTAATTCCCGCGACTTCGACATTGACCGGCCCGCATTCGAGCCAGCATTTATTGGTCGAAACCGTGACGGAGGATCGCTTCTCCGGTGACAAAACGGAGCAGGCGAAGTTTTCAACCAGCGATCCCGCGGTTGCCTCCGTCGACGATGCGGGTATCGTGCGACCTGTGAGTGACGGCGAGGCGACTATCACTGCTACGATCGACGGGAAGACGGCGACCGCGACAATTTCCGTTGCCGGCATGAGCGGCGACATAGGTCGCAGTTTCCGCAACGACGTGCAGCCGATCCTTGCCAAAGTGGGATGCAGCACCGGTGCCTGCCATGGCGCGCTCGCCGGCAAAGGAGGTTTTAAGCTATCGCTCCGCGGCTACGACGCGATGGCCGATTATCTGGCGGTTACTCGCGGCGCTCGTGGACGGCGGATCGAACCGACCGACCCCGGCCGCAGTCTCCTGCTCGCCAAACCGTCGATGGCGGTGCCCCATAAAGGGGGATTGCGTCTTGCGGTGGACTCAGCCGGCTACGAGACTCTGGCCCAGTGGATTGCAGCCGGAACTGTGCCCCCGCGAGACGATGACCCGCGCATTGAATCGCTCGAAGTATTTCCGCCGGAGGTCACACTGCAGCCTGGAGATCAGCAGCGGATTGTGGTTCGGGCCAAGTATAGCGACGGCCGCGTGAGCGACGTGACGCCGTGGTCGAAATTTGCCGCCACGAACGAAGCCGTGGCGACGGTGGATGAAGACGGCCGCATCACGGTGGTGGGGCATGGTGGGGGCGCCGTCTCCGTTTGGTATTCGAGCAAGATCGTCAACGTTCGTGTTACCTCGCCGTACGCAGCCGATGTGCCCGACACGGTATTCGCGGAGGCGGAGCGGCATAATTTCATCGACGAGTTAGTCCTCAAGCAGCTTCAGATGCTTCATTTGCCGCCGGCGTCGGCGGCGGACGACGCCACGTTCATCCGGCGGGCATACCTCGACAC
The DNA here is from genome assembly GCA_040901765.1 of Pirellulales bacterium. Classification (GTDB taxonomy): domain Bacteria; phylum Planctomycetota; class Planctomycetia; order Pirellulales; family Lacipirellulaceae; genus JBBDYG01. The sequence continues at coordinate 36,750 of JBBDYG010000129.1, read as the reverse complement.
GATTGGGAAACTGCCCACGGCCGACGAAGTCCAGGCCTATCTCGTCGACACCACCCCCGAGAAGCGCGACCGGTTGATCGACACGCTGCTGGCGCGCGAAGAATTCGTTGACTACTGGGCATACCAGTGGTCGGACCTGCTGCTGGTGAATGGAACGCGATTGCGGCCCGACGCGGTCAAGTCATTCTATCTGTGGATCCGCCAACGGGTGAGCGAGAACACCCCGTGGGACGAATTCGCCCGGCAGATTGTCGTCGCCCGCGGCAGCAGCTTGGAGAATGGCGCGACGAATTTTTACGCCTTGCACCAAGACGCCGAAACGATGACGGAGAACGTCAGCCAGGCGTTCCTGGGGCTGTCGATTGGCTGCGCGAAGTGCCACAACCATCCGCTGGAGAAATGGACGAACGACCAATATTACGCGATGGCGAACCTGTTTGCCCGGGTGCGGGCCAAAGGTTGGGGGGGCGAGCCGCGAAATGGCGACGGTGTGCGGACGCTATTTGTATCGAGCCGCGGCGACCTGATTCAGCCCGCCACAGGCGTTCAGCAGCCGCCTGCGCCGCTCGATGGCGAGCCTTTGGCCGCGGACAAGGATACTCTGGACGGCCGCCGCGAATATCTTGCCGACTGGCTCACTTCGCCGGAGAACCCGTATTTCGCACGGGCGATCGCCAATCGCGTGTGGGCGAATTTCTTCGCCGTCGGGCTGGTCGAGCCGATCGACGACCTGCGTCTATCGAACCCGGCCAGCAATGAAGAACTTCTGGCGGCCACAGCGCAGTATCTCGTCGATCACAATTACGATCTGAAGGAGTTGATGCGCGTGATCTTGCAGTCGGCCGCCTACCAGCGCAGCAGCATCCCCGCGGAGGCCAGCCGTGCCGACACCCGCAATTTTTCGCATTACTATCCGCGGCGACTCATGGCGGAGGTCTCGCTCGACGCCATTTCGCAGATTGCCGCGGTGCCGTCGGAGTTTACCGACATCGAATACCTCGGTGCTGACTTTGTAAAGACCGAGTTCTATGCGAAGGGAACGCGCGCGTTGCAGCTCTACGATTCGGCAGTCGTGTCCAAATTTCTGCGCGCGTTCGGACGACATCAGCGGTTGATCACTTGCCAATGCGAACGTTCCAACGAACCGAGCCTCGTGCAGGCGCTGCATGTTTCCAACGGCGAGACGATTCTGAACAAGCTCGCCTCGAAGGAGGGCAAGGTCGAAACGCTGCTGGCGAGCGGAGTGCCAAATTATCGGATTATCGAAGAGCTTTACTTGTCGGCGCTGTCGCGGTATCCGACCGATGGCGAATTGGCTCAATTCCTGGCTGTCCTCAGCGAGTCGCCTGAGGGCGAACGACGCCTCGTGATCGAAGACATGTTTTGGGCCGTATTAAGTAGCCGCGAGTTTCTGTTTAACCATTAGGATCCCAATCCGCCTCGCCGTCCGCGAGGCGGGGCTAGGCGAGGGGGGAGGCACATGACTCGGCTAACAACACTGCTGATCGCAATGGTTTTCGCGGTGTGGCCCGCAGGCGTCCGCGCGGCCGGCTCCGTGCCGCCCGACTTCGCGAAGGATGTGGCACCGATTTTTGCGAAGTATTGCGCCGGATGCCACAACCCGGACGAGCGGGAAGGCGAACTGTCGCTGGAATCGTTTGCAGACTTGCAACAGGGGGGTGGGCGCGGCGCAGTCATGATTCCGGGTCGCGCGGACGCGAGCCTGTTAATCCGCGCGCTGACCGGCGAAGTCGAGCCATCCATGCCGCCTGAGGACAACGAGCGGCCGACCGAAGCCGAAATCGCCGTGCTGCGCGCCTGGATTGACGCGGGCGCCAAGGGTCCGGACGGCGCCGAGACCGCTTATCCAGAACTTTCGACGCCCGAAATTGCGCCCGCCGCCAATGTCAAACAGTATGTCACGAGTCTCGCAATTGCACCGGACGGCAAGCGACTCGCCATCGGTAGATATCGTCACGTCGATCTGATCGATCCCGCGACGCGACAAGTGCTTGCGACAACTGCCGAGTTGCCTGGCAAGGTGAATAGCATCGCCTATTCGGCCGATGGTTCGGTGTTCGTCGCGGCATCTGGAGTGCCTGGCCTATATGGCGTGGCGACCATCTGCTGGGCCGCAGACGGAGCGACTCAATCGCAAATCAAAGGCCATCGAGACGCTCTCTACGATGCCCAGCTTAGTCCCGACGGTCGGCTGCTCGCAACTTGTAGCTACGATCGTCAGATTCATCTTTGGGATGTTGCCGGCGGAAAACTGGTCAGAACCTTGGCTGGCCACAATGGCGCAGTCTTTGAGTTGGCTTTCAGCGCAGATGGCTCGACCCTGGCCAGCGCCAGCGCGGACGCGACGGTGAAGATCTGGAAAGTCGCGACGGGCGACCGGCTCGATACGCTCGGCCAACCCGAGGGCGAGCAGGGCGCGGTGGCGTTTAGCCCCGACGATAAATGGATTGTGGCGGGCGGCGCAGACGGCCAGCTACGAATGTGGCAGTTCCTGTCGCGCGAGCAGGCCCAAATCAATCCGCTGAAGTTTTCAAGCACGGCTTCGGAAAGTTCGATCGTAAAAATCGCGTTCTCGCCCGATGGCTCGCGGCTGGTTTCGGCGTCGGAAGGCAATGACCTCATGCTTTGGGACACCTCTGCTCTGACTCCGCTGCACCCGTATGAGCCGCAGCCGGACCTCGTCACCGGCATCGCGTTTGAGCCGGATGGCAGCGGGTTCTACGTCGCCCGAATCGACGGCTCCTGGCAGCGATATTCAGTTCCGACCGGCGGCGAGAGCGTGGCCAATGACGACGAGGGGCGCGGTGCTGTCGCATCGGCGACCACCGCAGTGGACGAGTCGACGCGACTCGAACAGGCGGAACAGGAGCCAAATGATTCGCCGGCGGCTGCAAACCCGATCGCAGCCCATGCGGTTGTGAAGGGCGTCATTGCCGCTGCAAAGGAAGACGGAGCGCCGGACTTCGATATGTTTCGCTTTCACGCCCACAAGGGCCAGCAATTCGTGCTGGAGATTAACGCCGCCCGGCAGAAGTCGCCACTCGATTCGCGGCTCGAGGTGCTCGACGCGGCGGGCAATCCCATTCCCCGCGTGTTGCTGCAAGCCGTTCGCGAGTCCTACTTCACATTTCGTGGACAGGACTCGAAAACGCTCTCCGATTTCCGCCTGCACCGACAGCAGGACATGGAATTGAACGAGTTTCTGTACGCAAACGGCGAAGTCGTCAAGCTGTGGATGTATCCTCGCGGGCCGGATTCGGGTTTTTTGGTGTACCCCGGCATCGACAGCAGCCGGTACTCCTATTTTGGCACGACGGCGATCGCCCACGCGCTGAACCAACCTTGCTATGTGGTGCAGCCGCACCCGCCGGGGACGAAGCTCATCCCCAACGGCTTGCCGGAATACACCCTATATTACGAGAACGATGACGACGGCTGGCGAAAGTTGGGTGCGGACTCGCGGGTCACATTCACGGCGACCGCCGACGGCGAATATCTTGTTCGCGTCGCCGACGTGTGCGATCAGGGCGGCGATGCTTATCATTACGAGCTTATCGTGCGCGCCCCTCGTCCGGACTTTCAGATCAAAGCCAACGCGGCCGATCTTTCGATCAGCGCCGGTAGCGGGAAGGAGTTTTCGGTCGTAGCTGAGCGGTCCGATGACTTCGATGGCGCGATTCTCGTTAACGTTGAAGGCCTTCCGCCCGGTTTTCACGTCTCGACCCCGCTGAGAATTCAGGCTGGTCAGAGCACCGCCTACGGCACGCTTACCGCCGATGCCGATGCGCCGGTCCTGACGGCGGAGAACAGCAAGCTAGCGAAACTCGTCGCCTCGGCGGTCGTCAACGGCCAACAGGTCGTGAAAGAGCCAGTGAGTATAGGAGAGTTGAAACTTGCCGAACGGCCCAAAGTACTGGTCCATATCGTGGCGACTGATTCGGCGTCGCTGGCAGCCGCGGCAACGGACCGCCAGCCCGTGGAGCTAGTAATTGCGCCGGGAGAAACGATCTCGGCGATCGTCAAGGTCGAACGCAACGGGTTCGACGGACAGATATCGTTCGGGAACGAACACTCGGGGCGGAACTTGCCGCACGGTGTGTATGTCGACAACATCGGCCTCAACGGCTTGACGCTCCTACAAGGCGAGAACGAGCGAAAGTTCTTCATCACTGCTGCTAAAGGCGTTCCCGAAACAACTCGGCCGTTCCACCTGCGCTCCGACGCGGAAGGAAATCAAACAAGCTGGCCGGTCATTATTCGCGTCCAAAAACGGGCAGGCGCTTCGGAATCGTTGCCGGATCGCGTTGCCGATGCACCTAGTGCGAACTAGCGCCCCCTTGCGGCGCGGTGCTAGGCGCGCGGATGAAACGCGCGGTGGACCTGCTTGAGCCGCGTCGAATCGACGTGGGTATAGATTTGGGTCGTAGCGATCGACGCATGGCCGAGCATTTCTTGCACTTGTCGTAGATCGGCGCCCCCGGCCAACAGATGCGTAGCAAAGCTGTGCCGCAGAGAATGCGGGCTTACCTCGTCGCTCGCGCTGGCCGCGGCGGCATAGCGCTTCAACAGTTCCCAAATCCGCTCGCGGCGCAAACGCTGGCCGCGCGAGGAAAGGAACAAATAGGCCGACGGGGGATCACGCCGCTCGGCAAGTTGCGGCCGTTCACGTTCCGCGTAAATCTGGATCGCGTCGCACGCCCGGCGGCCCAACGGCACCATCCGTTGCTTGTCCCCCTTCCCGTGGCAGATGCAATAGCGCTCCGCTAAATGAACGTCGCGAGTACGCAGATTCGACAATTCCGAAACGCGGCAGCCGGTGGCATAGAGCGTCTCGAGAATCGCCCGATCGCGACGCCACAGCGGCTCGCCCGGCTGCGGGGCCGCAAGCAGTGCATCGACCTGCGTCGCCGAGAGAACGGTCGGCACTCGCTGCCAGAGCTTCGGCGTACCCAACAGGGCGGCCTGGTTGTCCTCGAGCGCCCCTTCCAGTTGCAGGTAACGGAAGAAGACCTTGAGCGAAACCACGTGCCGGCTGACGCTGGCCGAAGCGAGCGATTGCTCCAACAGCCAGGCGGGATAACCCGCCAACTCGTTGACCTTCAGGCTGGCGATCCTGCGGCCGCCGAGCCAGGTGTAGAACCGCCGCAAGTCGCGACCGTAGGCGGCGACGGTATTGTCGGCCAAGTTGCACTCGGTCCGCAAGTAACGGATGAACGCCTCTTGCCAACGAGCGGCGTCCGCGGCTGCCGCGGCGCGGAGTGGTTTCAGCAGTTTACGACGGGGTGCCATCTACCCCTCTTATCGACGCTTTACCTGCGCCTTCCCACGAATTTCTATCGTGGCTAGCAACCCGCCGAGGGCGACAGGATTCGCAAGAATTAGGGCGATTCTCAGCGTCAGCGGCTGAGATTGAATCAATCGGTGTCAACAGTTGGTCCAGCGCTCGCTGGCCGGAGGACGGGTGGCTGCGGTCGCAGGCGCAAGCCGAAGCCCCCAGCAGAAGCGCGTACTCGGCCGCAAGTTCGTGAGATTGACACCCCACTCCGGGTTTGCTGGGGGCTGCGCCTGCTGGCTACGACCCCAGCCACCCGCCACCCGCGTAGGTAGCATGGGCACTCCTGCCCGTACGCGAGCAAATTATTCACGGACGGGCAAAAGTGCCCATCCTACAAACTAAGCGCGCTGCGCCGAAGGTTTATCGCCACGAGCGCCAGTGCCAACAGCGCCGCGGAAGTCGGTTCCGGCACCGCCGCGTCGCCAGCGCCCGAGCCAGCCACCGCGCCGAAGTTCTGCTTCCACACGTCGTAATCGCCCGCATCGATTGCCGTGTTGCCGTTGCCATTGGCGGCAAGATTCGTGGTCGAACCGAGCGTGTCGCGCCAGACGGTGTAGTCGGCGGCATCGACGACGCCGTTCTGGTTGTAATCGCCGGGCAGGGCGGCGGCGACCACACTTAGCAAGCCCGAGGTGTACAATTGCGATGTGTCCCAGGCGAGCGATCCGCCGAGCGAAGGCAAGTTCACGGCGTCGAACGTGCCGGTAACTCCGGTCCAGTCAAAGAGATTGAACACATTGCCCGCGGCGGGGTTGAAGCCATTGATGAGCGTCACGGCGAGCGTGCCCTCGAGGCCCAGCGTGCCGCTGGCTTGAATCTGGTCGTATCCGCTGCCGGGCGTTGTGCCGCCAAGCTCCATGATGAGCGTACTCGTGGGGGAAAATGCCAGGTTGCCGACGGTCGAAATCGTGGCGGACAGTCCCGGATCGAACGTGCCGGTGAACGTCACGTAGTTGAAAGTTCCGACACCTTTGACGTAGCCGGTGAACGTGAGCGGCTGGGCCATCGAGTTCCCTTGGGCGACGCCGTTGATGATCGTCCTCTTGCCGAGCGTGTTCGTGGAGTTGATCGTGCCGAAGCCGGTGATGGCGTCGCCGAAATCTACGATGGCACCGTTGGTGGCAACGAGCGTACCGGGTGTGCCACCGTTGCCGAGCGTCGTGAGATTACCCAGCGCTGACTGCGCGCTGCTGCGGAGCGTGACCGTGTGCTGCCGGACGCGCAGCTCACCGGCGAAGTTGAAGCCGGCGGGGGAAGCCGCGTCGCCCAGCGTGAATGCGCCGCCGTTGGCTTCGATCACGGAGCCGAGTTCGCCGACCATCCGCGAATTGATCGTTCCGAACCCGAGCAGGGTGGAGTCGCCGCCCAGGCTGACGCCGTTTGTCGCATAGATCGTGCCGCCAAACATCGCCGTCCCAGCTCCGAGTCGGGCGTAGGCGGCGCTATTGAGCGTCAGATCGGTATTGCCCATGAGCAACACCCCCTGATGTTGGAAACCGGTGTGGCTGAAGACATCGCCGAGCGAGACATCGTCGGCGTTAACCAGGATGGTCGTGTTGGCGTCGCTGATTAGCGCCCCGCTGACCGACCCGCCGAACGCGTTGAGGCTCAGCGTGCCGGCGATAAAGTTGAACGTGCCGTTGCCGATGACCAGACCGCCGACATTCAGCGTGCCGCCGGCGAGCGTAAGCGTTTCGCCGTCGTCAATCGTGGTCGTGCCGGCTACGGACAACTGCCGGTCGCTGGCAAGCGTGAGGTTGTCTCCCAGCAGTCCGTCATCGGCGACGGCGAGATCACCGATGTAGCTGAGCGATCCCGAGACAAAGTTGATCGTGCCGCCGCTTCGGTTCAGCGTCTGAAGGTCCGCCGAACCGCCGTCGATGTTGAGCGTGCCAAAGGCGTTGAGATTGGTCGTGCCGCCGGAGCCAACGATTATTGCGCCATCGTCATTGAGGTTGATCACGGATGGGGAGAAACTGGTGCCAGCGATCGTTAGAACGCGGCCGGGAGCGAGAGTGATCGCGGAACCCGCGCCGGCGACCGAGGCCGTCGCGCCGATGCTAAGGGTGGAGTCGCCCGACGAGGAAATTGTACCTCCCGCAAGAACGCTGACGCTGCCGATACTTAGGTTCCCTCCGGCTAGAGTTTCCAGCGTGGAGCCGGCTCCGGTGATGGTACCGAAGGCGCTGGCATCGCCGGTGAAGCTGGCCCGTCCACCGTTCGAGATGGTCAATGTTCTGGAACTGAACGTGCTGCCGGCGCCTCGGGTGAGCGTGCCGCCGTTGATATTGACATTGCTGTTGGCCACGAACTGACCAATGTTCGCGCCGCTGCCGATGTTGATAGTGCCTGTGGCATTGATCGTGACAGTGGGTGGCGTGATGGCGAACACACTGCCGGTGGTTAACGTGCCCCCCGTGCTCGTCGTGCCGATATTGATGGTCCCGATGCCGCCGGCAGCGCTGCCGACGGTCAGGTTCGCGTTGGTGTACAGCGTCAAACTGCTGTTGTTGCCGTTGATGTCGATCGCGCCTCCGCCGGCTGAGCCGGTGCCGACATTCAGGAATCCGGCGAAAACATCCGCGCCGGATTCGATGTCCAACTGCCCAATGCCAGTGGCACTGCTGGAAACGCCAACGGCCAGCGAATTGCCCAGGTCTCCGTAAGCGGAACCTCGAAAGGTGAGCGTGCCCGTGCCGCCAAGGTCTCCCACCGTGGTGGACGTGAAGCCCAATGTTATCGGTTGCAGTATTGACCCCTCGACAAGTATCTGTCCGCCGCTGGGGACGTGGATACGTCCGTATTCGAGATGACTTCCATGCTTGACGTGAACGAAGGAAGTGTCATTCACCGCCAGATCGCCGCCGACGAACAGATTCATTGGATTGCCGGCCGTGCCGAGGATGATCGCGCCGCTGTTCAGCACGACGTCCTGACCCGAGCCGGCGGCCGTGACGCCGAGAGAGCGCGTTCCGCCGCTGCTCAAAAACGTCACAACGCTGTTCGTCACGGCCAGGTCCTGGATCGCCGCCGGATTGGCATTGAATGTGACCGAATAAACGGCATTCGGACCTGTGATGTTGAACGTGACGGTGTCGGCGCCGCCGGGAACCGTGTTGTCGGCCCAGTTGGCCGCCGTGCCCCAGATCCCGTTCGGCGGAATTGCACCGTTGGCGTCCCAGACATCGTTGGCGGCGTTGCCGACCGATACGCACGCGAGCGCTACAAAACAAGCGCCGAATGATCGATGAAGGTTCATGGTGAGACAACCTAGTGGTGAGTCTCGCTGCGGCGGCTGCGAAGTTGCGGCCGACGCCGACGCGCGCGCTGCCCCAATCCAGAAAGTGCTCGTACCCGATTGCCGTCTCGATTAGAAGAGGCAGGCGACGATCCCCGGCTGGAGAAGGCAATTGTCGATTTTAACTGCTTGCCTCGTCGTGCGGGGCGCAAATCGTGCAAGAAAGGCAAATAATGCGCCCCGCGGAACGTCGGGTGCCACTGCCGGCCCGCCACGGCCGGTTTAATGAACTCGTCCGGCAGTGCGATGCGGGTACCCACGACGAACTCAGGAACGATAATTCCCGCCATTCAAGCGGCAACATTCCAAAAAGATTCTTGTGGAGCAGAGCCACCACTTGTGCTATGGTGTACGTTTGAACAAACCCCGGATCAGGAGCACATCCGCCATGCGGTTCCACAACCGTCCCCCGCCCGTTGAGGAGCGAGAGGTGAGGATCGAGGAGCAAGAATAGCTCGGCCATTTGCCGCCTCACCGTTCCTCCCTTCCCTTACCTAAATTCCGCACTCCGAATTCGGCATTCGGACGCCGTCCGCGGTGTGCGCTTCCAGCGACCTTGTCGCTCAGCGCAACGGTCAGCGTTCGTGGTGCGCGCTGAGGCGCGTATTTTGGAGCCGATGCAGCGCGACTGATGTCGCACCCGCGACATAATCGGCGACGCAACTCATCGGAGAAGCCAATTCGATGAATCTCGTAACGCCTTGCAACAGAGCACCTTACCGCCGAGTTGAACTCCATGCGCCAACCCGAATCAAGTCGCAAAACCAAATGAAGATGGGTGGCGCGCCACGACACAACGACAAAACCGCGCGCCGTAGTGACAGGCGGCTCGCCTGTCGAAGCCAAGGCAGGCGAGCCGCCTGCCGCTACGACAATCCCTCAACAATTCACATGAATTCCCTGAATTGTGCATCGCCGCACTGCGAGATGACCCGAGAAAACTAGCGGTTTTCAGATAACCCGCCGCGCACAATTCGCCGAATTTTGCAACGGGAAGTGGACCACCGCCTGGCCGTGCATAATTGGCACCCGACGGACTTTGGTCTGGGCAATCTCGATGGATTTTCGTTATGCTGGCGACCGTTGAATACGTCCGTTTCAGCTTCGCGGAAGTCTTGCAGAACAGTCACGTCCTTACAAGCATCATGCAGAACGTCGTCCTGGAGGAGCCTTACGAGTTTGTCCCGCCGATTGAATCGGACTTCTGGTGCTGGCTGCTGCGATTTCGGTTCAAGTCGTTCATGCGGAAGACGTATCTCGTCCACTCGTCCGAGATACGGGGCGTCGAGCGGTTTCGAGCAGCGCTTGACGCGGGCCAGCGCGTGATGGTGTTACCCAACCACTCGCGGCTTTCGGACCCCATGGCACTAGGATTCCTTTCGGGAGAACTCAAGTGCAATCTGTTCGTCATGGCGAGTTGGCACCTGTTCAAGCAGGACGCCTACAGCCGATTCATGGTTCGCCGGATGGGTGGCTTTAGCATCTACCGCGAAGGAAACGACCGCCAGGCGCTCAATACGGCGATCGACATTCTCGTCGAGGGCCGGCGACCGCTGGTGATCTTTCCCGAAGGGGCCGTCTCGCGACATCAAGACGTGCTGATGGAGCTGATGGACGGCCCAGCGTTCATCGCCCGGCAGGCCGCCAAGCGGCTGGCGAAGCAGGAGCCGCCCCGCGAAGTGGTCATGATCCCGGTGGCGATTCGCTATTCGTTCGACGGCGACGTGGAAGCCGCCGTGTTGCCCGATATTGAAGCCTTCGAACATCGCTTCTCCTGGCACCCGCAACGGCATTTATCGATCATCGATAGACTGGAGCGAATCGGGCAGGCGCTGCTGTCTCTAAAGGAAATCGAGTTTCTTGGAAGGGTCCGCGAGGGAGACGTTCACGACCGCGCGGAACGGCTCGAACGCGAACTGCTGTCCCAATTGGAGGAAAAATGGAACCTGAAGGACCGCGGCGAAGGGGTCGTTGCGCGAGTGAAGAATGTTCGGGCCGCGATTCTGCCGGACCTGGTAGCGAAGCGCGTCACGCCCCAGGAGCGTGAAGCTCGTTGGCGCGACTTGGCGACTTGCTACTTCGTGCAGCAAATTTCGCATTACCTCCGCGGATACATTGCTCCCGGGAAAAACTTGCCCGAGCGGATCATCGAAACGATAGAGCGGTTCGAGGAAGATTTTACCGACGAGCTGAAGTACCACGGGCCGGTTCACTGCACGATGCAGGTTGGGGAACCGATCCCCGTTCAACCCGATCGCGACCGAACTGCGAAGCGCGACCCGATGATGGTTGAGGTGGCCCGGCAGCTTCAGGCGATGCTGGACCAGCTTGCGTCGGAGCGAACGCCGGGGTAAGAGTGGGGTTTAGAATCGCTAAGCTGCACGCGGCGAGATTGTTCCAATGCTCCGAATCAATGTGCCAATGTTTTCGCAAATCGTCTCACTCCATGAGCTTACGGATGGTGAAGAGGGCGAATTTTTCTCGCTGCTGTCCGATAAGCAGGAACTCACCACCAAGGACGGCAAGCCCTATCACCGAGTGACGTTTCGCGACTCGGTGCGGGAGGTTAGCTTTCCAATTTGGAACGACGCGCCGCTGTCGAAGCCGTGCCAGAATGACTGGCAAATCGGCGAGTTCTTTCGCGTACGGGCCAAGTATCGCGAGACCAACTACGGGCCGCAGCTTGAGATTCGCGAAATCCGGATTGTGAAGGATTCTGACGCCGCCGACGGCTTCGATCCGCTCATGTGCCAGGCCCGGTCGCGGTTCGACTCGCAGGAGATGTTCGATGAACTGATGAAGATTGCCAATGATGGAATCAAGAACAAAGCGCTTCGCGACCTTGTCGCCGCAATTTATGAAAGCAATCGCGCGGAGTTGCTGAATCTTCCGGCAGCGCGGCGGAATCACCATGCCTTCGCGGGCGGTTACCTTGAGCACGTGCGGAACGTCACGCGGACGAGCGTTTATCTGGCGGATGCCTATGCGATTGCCTATCCCGACCTGTCGCCGCCGCTCGAAAAGGGGATGGTCGTCGCGGGAGCACTGTTGCATGACATCGGTAAGCTGCGCGAGCTGCGCTGCTTGCCGACCGGGGGCGAATACACGGCGGCAGGGTCGCTGATTGGCCACGTGCTGCAAGGCCGGGACATCCTTCGCGAGGCAGCGATTGGAAGCAAGCTTGATGTGGAGACGCTGTTGCGGTTGGAGCACATCATCGTGTCGCACCAACGGCTGCCGGAATGGGGCGCCCCCAAGCCGCCGATGACGCCTGAAGCACTACTGGTTCACTACGCCGACGACATCGACGCGAAATTCCAAATGATGGTCAACGTGCTGGCGACCGACGCGAACGCCGGACCGGTGACTTCTCGGCGGAATGTACTGGGGCAGGCGATTTATCGGGGCGGCGAGTAGAGCGCGCTAAGCCGCAAGCAGCGGGACTTAACAAACTTGTAACAGTTTAGCCGTCTGAAGTAGTTACGCGTTGGAAAGGAGATTAGGGAGAAGGAGGAGATTGGGGGATACAATAAGAAAAGTGTTAGCTTCCGAATCAACCAATTCTTTAACACTTTTGTGTTTTCATCTTCATCATCTCCTTTATCCCCTCATCTCCTTTCCAAAACTTTGCAGTACCTCATACGGCTAAGTAGTTACACAAAGTCGAGTTGGATCACTTCCTGGTCGCTGCCGAGCATCGATTTGTCGAATCGCACGGTGGCCTGTAGGGCATCGGTGAGGCCGATCGTCTCGCCGTTCTGCAGCGAAATTCCCTTATCGAGCAGGTAATGGGTGACGTTGTAGACGTGGTCGAGTAGCTCCTGGGGATCGCCGTCGTAGCGCACCACCTCGATTTCAGAATGGTCGAGAGACTCAAGCCCGGTGGTAAATAGTCGCCAGCCATCTTCCTCGATAGGCTCCATCCGAAAGTCGATCCACAGGTGCAGCGGCAGCAAGTCGGGCGTCATCTCCTGGGCGAGTTCTTGAAACACCTCGGGTTCATGGACGTTTCCCGCGGCGCCCCACACGATGCCAAGTGCTGGAGCGCTTGCGGCCAGAGCAGCGGTGAACTGCGTAAGCCGTGTCGCTTTATCAACTGCTTTGCGGCCTTCGTCGAAAAGCGTCACAAACAAGTGCGCCGATTGAGACCGGAACGCCTCTTCGGCCTCGGGCCAATACCAAGCAATGGAGCAGGGGCCTTCAAGCTGCGACCAGGGAATCGGCCGCGGCACGAGCGTGTAGGCGATCGTCGCATCGCCCCACTGGAATGTTGCCATCGCCTCGGTTTGGCTCGTTAGCTCCAGCGGATCCGCATCGGGCCAACGGCGAGCCACCTCCGAAGCGACGTCCTGCGGCGCCGGCATCTCCGCCTCGTCGAGCGCGATCAGTGCGATCCACGTATTCTTCTTGCTCATGGCTTACGCCTCCGGGCATGGATAACTCGAAGGTGGCTGGCAAGGTCCGGGGTCGTCGGCTGCAATTCAAGCTCGGGCGTCGAACGAATGAGCAACTCGACCGGCGAGGCGATCATGGGGCTGATCTCGATGAACAGCTCGCCGGGATCGCTAAGCCGGCAAGCGGCGGAGGGAATGAGGCGGCGGATGATGGCGAGGCCATCGGGGCCGGCTTCTAGCGCCGTCCGTGGTTCGTAGTTTTTCACATCGGGCGGCAACTGTTCCCATTCGGATGTTGCAATGTAAGGAGGATTGCTCACCAGAAAATCGAAAACCGCGTCAGGTGGAACGCCATCGAACAGGTCACTTTGGATAAATTCGATCCGGTCGGCAACGCCGTGGCGAACGGCGTTTCGGCGAGCGACCTCCAACGCTGCGGGGCTGATGTCAACGGCGGTTATTTTGGCACTGGTCAGCCGCTTGGCGGCGGTGACGGCGAGAATGCCGCTACCAGTGCCGATGTCGGCGATACGCACACCATCGCCGCTTCGGCCACTTTGCTTCACGGCATCGAACAGAGCCACCACGACGTGCTCCGTCTCGGGCCGCGGGATCAGCACGCCGGGCGTGACTTCGAACTCGAGCGAAAAAAACTCCCGCTTACCAACCAGGTAAGCGACGGGCATTCCCTCCGCGCGACGCTTCACTAGCCCGCGAAACGATTGCCGCAATTCGTCAGACGCCGGTTCCTCGAACGTCGTGTATAGCTCGATCCGCTTGCAGCCGCGAGCATGCGCCAGGAGCACCTCGGCCTCCAGCCGGGGACTCTCCGACCCGTGGTCACCCAGGTATTGGGTGGTCCATTGGAGCAGGCGGCCGATGGTCCAGGGGTCAGAAGGCATTTCAGATTTGGGATTTGGGATTTGGGATTTGGGATTTAAGAGACGGGATGAAAGCAGCCTTTTCAATCCCAAATCCCAAATCTGAAATCCCAAATCAGTCGAGTCCGCCCATTTGGTCGCGGAGTTGTTGCCGGTCGTAGTCGACCAGGGCGTCGGTCACGCCTTGAAGCTGGCCCGAGATGATTTGATCGAGTTTATAAAGGGTCAGCCCGATGCGGTGGTCCGTCAAGCGGTTCTCAGGGAAGTTATAAGTGCGAATACGCTGGCTGCGATCACCGGAGCCGACCAGCGTTTTACGCTGTTGCGATCGTTTCGCGTCCTCGACCTGCCGGCAATGCTCGTAAATGCGGGTCTTAAGCACCCGCAGCGCTTTGGCTAAATTCTTGTGCTGGCTCTTTTCGTCTTGGCAACTGACGACGATGTTCGTCTCGTAATGCGTGAGCCGAATGGCGGACTCGGTCTTGTTCACGTGCTGTCCGCCGGGGCCGCTCGCGCAGAACTTGTCGACGCGATAGTCTTCCGGCTTGAGGTCAACTTCCACGTCTTCCGGCTCGGGCATCACGGCGACTGTGGCGGCAGAAGTATGAATGCGGCCCTGGGTTTCGGTCTTGGGAACTCGCTGGACGCGGTGCCCGCCGCTTTCGTACTGGAGTTCCCGGTAGGCTCCGTCCCCTTCGACGGCTGCGGAAATATCTTTAAATCCACCCATCTCCGTCGGACTGGCGTCCAAAACTTCGAGCTTCCAACCCTTCAGCCCGGCATGGTACTTGTACATCTCATACAAATCGCGAGCGAACAGCGCCGCCTCGTCGCCGCCGGTGCCGGCGCGGATTTCGAGGATGCAGCGGGCGCGGTTGGCGTCTTCGCCGCCGACCGTGAGCAGCAGCAGCTCATCCCATAGGACTTCGCGCTGCGCGACCAGATCGGGAAGCTCGGCGTCGGCCAATTCCCGCATGTCGAAGTCGTCGCCCTTGGCCATCTCGCGGGCTTCGGCAATCTGCTTGTTCAGCTCGATAAAGCGGCGGTACTTCGTCACCAGCCGCGTGAGCGAACCGTGCTCGCGGGCGGTGGCGGCGAGGCGGCTCGAATTAGAAAGCACCTCGGGATCGACGAGGTCTTTTTCGAGTTGCTCGAAGCGGGAGAGTTTCGCTTCTAGTAGATCGCGCATGGGAGGGGCCGGGGGTCAGGGAACGGGGGTCAGAACGCGGTTGCCGCGCTGCCCGTCCACCTACTTTTCGGCCGTGGCCTTCTTGCCTCGCCCCAGGCTGGCGTAGCCGGATTTGGCGAACTTGTTCTGGAACTTCTCGATGCGGCCGGCGGTATCGACGAATTTCAGCTTGCCCGTGAAAAATGGATGGCAGGCGCTACAGATATCGACCTTCAGTTCCTTCCGCGTGCTGCCGGTGACAAACGTATTGCCACAGCCGCAACTGACCTTGGTCTCGTAGTATTTAGGGTGGATGGCTTCTTTCATGGCTTCGTGTCCTGAACGTAATTCGGCCGGCTGTGGGGGACTCATTAAGGTATTCCATTCCACGGCTCCCGGCAAGTGCGGGCGATTGTAGCAGGCACACTCCGCGTGCCGTTGCGGACCCTCGAAAATGGCTGGGTATTGCACAGCTTCCGCTACGGCACACGGAGTGTGGCTGCTACTTTGCCGGGGCCATTTCTTGCAGCCAATCGGCGCGAAATTGGGCGAATTTGCCCTGCTCGATGGCGGCCCGTGCCCCGGTTACGAGCCGCTGGTAGAACGTGAGGTTATGGATCGAAAGCAGAATCGGCCCTAGCATTTCGTTCGCCAGGAATAAGTGCCGGAGATAACCGCGGCTGTGGCGGCAGGCCAGGCAGGGGCAGTCGTCTTCCAGCGGCCGATCATCTTGGGCGTGTTGCAGATTCCTCAGCCGTAGTGGGCCATGTTTGGTGAACGCCAACGCGTTGCGGCCGTTGCGGGTCGGCATCACGCAGTCGAACAGGTCGATCCCCCGGGCAATCGCTTCGAGCAGGTCTTCGGGTCGGCCGACGCCCATCAGGTATCGCGGCCGGTCGCCCGGTAGCGCGGGCGTCGTGGCTTCGATGGCGAGGTACATTTCCGCGGGCGGCTCGCCGACACTCAGGCCGCCAATTGCGTAACCGGCGAAGTCGCGCTTCACCAATTCTGTGGCGCACTCGTGCCGTAATTCGGGATCGAGTCCGCCCTGCACAATCGCGAACAGCGATTGGCCATCGCGCGACGCAAACGCTTGGCAGCGGTCGGCCCAACGGATGCTCCGCTGCATCGCATCGACAATCAGCTCCCGCGGCGCGGGCAGGCCGATCACGTGGTCGAGCACCATCGCCACGTCGCTCCCCAGATGCTGTTGGATTTCAATCGAGCGTTCGGGCGTGATGTGGACGGTTGCGCCGTCAATGTGCGATTGGAACGTGGCGCCCTGCTCGTCGATCTTTACACGCTGCGCGAGGCTGAATATTTGAAAGCCGCCGCTGTCGGTCAGGATCGGGCCGTCCCAGCCCATGAACTGATGCAAGCCGCCGAGCGCGGCAACGGTTGCCTCCCCTGGACGCAGCGCCAAGTGGTAGGTGTTGCCGAGCACCATCTGAGCGCCGGTCTCGCGCAGCCGGCCGACATCGACCCCCTTTACGGTGCCCTGTGTTCCAACCGGCATGAAGGCCGGTGTCTCGACCGGCCCATGCGGAGTGTCGAGGGTGCCGCGCCGGGCCTGCGTGCCGATGTCCGTGTGCTGCAGCGCGAATGAGGTAGCGTGGGTGCTCGACATATTCTGTGGCAGCGGTAACAAAAATGCCGCCTTTTTAAGCGTTCGGACAAGAGATCGTGAAGCTTTTCAATTGAATGACGCCGGGCGAGGCAACGCAGGATGGACGACGACGCGCCCGCGTGTCAACACACGGCGCTCGGGAGATAATCGCGATTTAGGATTGTTTTTCTTCAGGACGGGCCGTATCCTGGCGGCCTGCTGCGGGTTTCGGCATCGGCCACGTCCAACGACTGGTCCCTCATCAGCCGGCCGTGTCTGGGTCGTTATCTGGCGGTCCATCTCTATCTTGGCACGGGGGTTCTATGTGCGTCGCGATTAGCTGCAGCGTCGTTGGTCGATCGGGGGCTCGTGCGCCGTTTCATCAAGCGACACCAATAAGGATGGCGCGAGTTGCTTTTGCGACGGTTCTTGCGAGCATGGCGCTTAGCCACTGTGACTGCGGCGTCACATACGCTGTGCAGTTCATCAATACCGGCACGAACGGCCCTCCCGGCATGGCAGGGTTTTCGGGCGACCCGGGCACCAACGGCTTCCCCGGTTTCCCCGGCTTTCCAGATCCCGTCTCCGCAAACGCCAGTGGCAACCCCGACCTCGACAACGACGCGCAGGCATATGGCGGTTCGGGCGGCGACGGCGGCGCGGGCGGCGATGGTGACCCGTTCCTCAATCCGAACGCCGCGGCTGGCAATGGCGGCGATGGCGCAAACGGCGCAGCGGCCGACGCTACCGCGATCACAAATCCGTTGTTGTCTGGGGCGGCGCTTGCGCAAGCGCTTGCCACCGGCGGTAACGGCGGCAGTGGCGGCGCCAGTGGTATTCCCGCCGGGTTCGGTATTCCTGGTGTTGCAGGCAACGGCGGCCTCGGAGGAAATGCGCAGAGCTATTCAGAAATCACAACTGGTCTCTTCCTGAGTTCGCTCACGTCAACCAGTCGGGCCAATGGCGGCAACGGTGCGGGCACAAGCGGAGGCGGCAATGCCAGTTCCAATGCCATCGGCAACGGTTTTACCGACGTCTTCAACGTGGAGGCGACGTCCCAAGGTGGCATCGGCGGCAACGGCAGCGGTCTGGGCGGAAATGGCGGAACAGCGACCACCGCTGCCAGCGGCACGAACAACGGCGGCGGCACGCTCGCCGACAATTATGTAGTTGCTTACGCCACCGGCGGCCGGGGCGGCAACGCCGTCAGCGGACTCGCCGGAAACGGCGGCATGGCCACCATTACTATTACTACGCCCGTCAGCGGCAACTTCGGCAGCAACGGAGCGGTGCTCGCGAACCAAACCGGTGGAGCGGGTGGGTTTGGCTCCGCCGGTGGCCAAGGTGGCAACGGCGCTGATTCGTTTCTTCTCAACAGTGCCGTCAGCGGTTCGGCAACCGATGTGCTGCAGCTCTTTCAATATGCCGTTGGCGGCAACGCCGGCGGATCGAACAACGGACTGGTTGGCATGGCGGGTAATGCCATCTCAAATCTCGTTGCCAACAAACCGTTCGGCGGGGATTTCTTTGGTGTCAGCGACGCCCGCGGCGGGCATGGTGGCGAGGGGTTCGGCGTCACCGACGGCGGAAGCGGCGGCGGCGCCAGCGGCTTTATAAATCTTACCGGACCCGATTCGGTCAGCGCTTTTATGACCGCCACCGGCGGCAATGGCGGGAGTGCCAACGGCACCGGCGCGGGTGGCAACGGTGCGCCGGCATCGCTGAGCGCTCAAACCCATGGATCAACCGGTCTCGACCTCACACTCGACCAAAGGGCCACGGGCGGCGACGGCGGCAATTCAACTACGGGCCTCGCCGGCCAAGGGGGCGCCGCCACCTCGCAGCTCAATAACACTTCCACCAGCCAGTCGGTGACCGTCGTCACCCTGGCGAACGGAGGAAAAGGTGGTGACAAGAGCACCGGTGCCGGAACTGCCGGCACTGGCGGCGCCGCGGATGCCGAAGCCGATTTCGACAGCAGCACCGGATCGGTGACCACTTACAGCGACGCGCGAGCCGGCGCAAGCGTCGCACTCATGGGTGGGCCGAACGGTGGTCAAGGTGCGAATGCGAATTCGGAGGCACGCGCCAACCTTAATGGAAGTGTGTCCGGCACGGCCAGCGCGACCGCCGTCAGTGTTGGGGGCAGCGGTGGGTCGGTTAGCGCATTCGGGCGACTTGGCGGCGTGGGTGGCAACGCCACGAGCTACACAGAAAGCGATTCGACCCTGTCGAGCAGTTTGGTCTCCGATAGCCAGGCCTACGGCGGGGAGGGCGGCGGGGCACTCCCTGGCGGACGAGGTAATGGCGGGACCGGCGGCAACGCCAATGCCACCGCGCTTGGCCACATCTCCAACGGAAATTATCAGGTAATGTCGCAGGCTTATGGCGGGATGGGCGGCGACATGGTCGGCGCCAGCGGCGTCTTGCGCGGCAACGGCGGCGCGGGCGGCACGGCCACCGCTGAGGCTTTCGGCCTCACTCCTAGCTTTGGTCTCAACCCGTCTATCTCCGCGTTAGCTCTCGGAGGTACGGGCGGTTATGCCACTGGTATGGGCTTTACTGCCGGCAACGGCGGCGCGGCCACCATTAACACGTCGGGGGGAGGCTTCGACACCGGAACCGTTACGGTCACTGAGGCGGGCGGGCACGGCGGCTACGGATATGCCAATGCACGTGGCGGCAATGGAGCCGACTCCTTCCTTGTCGATGGCATTAGCGCCGGGGGAGGCGACACGCTCACGATGAATCAATACGCCTACGGCGGCAACGCGGGAGGCTCCGATGGCGGACTCGTGGGCACGGCCGGAAACGCCAGTTCGGATCTCACCGCCACCAATATGACTGGACCTGATCCAATCACGCACGGCCTTAGCCAGGCCGCGGGCGGCATCGGCGGCGAAGGCGCCGGCATCAGCGACGGCGGCAACGGCGGCACGGCAAGCGGGTCGATTGACATCACCGGAACGAGTGCGCCAATTTTTATTGCCGATAGCCAGGTGTATGCCACCTTGGGTCTCTACGGCGGCCGCGGCGGCAACGCCCTCGGCACCGGCAATGCCGGCCACGGCGCCGGTGTTTCGGTCGTCGACCAGGCGAACGGCACCGCACAAGCGCTGCTTTCGCTCTCGCAACAAGCCGTCGGCGGACGAGGCGGCGACGCGAACAATGGACTGGCCGGGAATGGAGGCGCGGCCGACAGCAGACTTTCCGAGATACTGCCGCCCAACACGGACGCCGATTACGTCATTTCAGGAGCATTCGGCGGCCGGGGCGGAAACAGAACCCACTCCAGCGGCACTGCCGGCGCGGGCGGAACGGCCCATAGCGAGGCCCACACCCAGAACAACATGGGGCTGGCAGATTCACAATCGACGGCCACCGGTGGTGCGGGCGGCAATGGCATCGGCGGCGCGGGCGGCGCGGCAGGCGGTGCCAGCCGAGCGGATGCAAGCTCCCATTCTGGCGGTGGACTCAATGGGTCATCGAGAAGCGTTGCGAGTGCCACTGGCGGCGTGGGAGGTTCGGTCAACACGAGTGGCGCAACAGGCGGCGTCGGTGGAGAGTCATATAGCTCTGTAGTGGCAAGTAACTTTAATGTTCAGAACGCGATCTACGCTCAATCGACAAGCGGCGGCGGGCGGGGCGGCGGCTCGGATTATCACAACGGCGGCGCTGGAAATGGCGGCAACGGCGGTAATGGAACCGCCAATGCCTCCGGCCAGGGCACGAGCGACCTCCATCAATTTCTTGTGAGTACATCCGCCTTCGGCGGTCAGGGCGGCAATGGCGGAAACTTTATCGGC
The DNA here is from genome assembly GCA_040901765.1 of Pirellulales bacterium. Classification (GTDB taxonomy): domain Bacteria; phylum Planctomycetota; class Planctomycetia; order Pirellulales; family Lacipirellulaceae; genus JBBDYG01. The sequence continues at coordinate 16,241 of JBBDYG010000129.1, read as the reverse complement.
TCGACTAATGGTACTGGCGGCCACGGTGGCGATGCCACAGCATCGGCAAGCGCTGCAAATTCCGGATCCGCGTTGACCGAATCGTACGCCCATGCGCAGGGCGGCGAGGGCGGCTTAGCAAGTGGGATCGGTTTCCAACCCGGCCGAGGCGGCGACGCATTGGCCACTGCGACCGGCTCTTCGACCGGAGCGATGTATGTCGGCGCCTCCTCCCGAGGTGGAATTTCTGTCGGTGCACTCTTCGAGGGTTCGGCGGTTGCCCGGGCACCGGGTCTTCGGGCGAAGCTACGACCTCTGCAGACTCCGGCGGCGGCGCTACGCTTGGTGCAGTCGCGCGGACATTCGCGCCGATCGCCAGCACGAGCATAACCGAAAGCCGCGCCGCCGTGGGAGAGGCCTTCCCCAACCCAACCCTTGCCGATGGTTTACAAGCGGCTGCCTTTGTGGTCGGTATGCCGCTTGCCGGCGACGTGACGGCCGCTGTTGCCGGAAACCCACATGCGACGCAGATGGTTGGCGGCGGAGCGGACGTGCTGAGCTTGATGACGCTCGGCGCCGCGTACTCCGATAGCGGCGGTGGAGCATCCCAGACCTATGTAAGCACCGCGGCGTTTGCCATCGACCTTAATCAACTCCCCGTGAAGCACGATCTGCAATTGGCAATGATCGACGCCACCAGCACGGGAACCGGCTTCGATTCATTGCGGCTGGAAGTGATTCGCGGCCCTGACGTGTTCCTCGATGCCACGTTCACGGACGTAGCGACGACGGTCGATATGTTCAACGACTATGTGTTCAATTTTGGCGATATTGATGGAGGGCCCTTCGGCAACCCCGTCAATTTGACCATCCGCCTAAGCGTAACGACGGACGAAGTGGACGCCGGATTCCGTTCGCTGTTGGTTCTCGCCAACTCGCCACTCGCGGCGTTTGATGGCGACTTCAACAACGACGGCATCGTCGATATTGAGGACTACGTCACTTGGCGCAACGGCCTTGGCGGGGCCTATTCGCAGGCCGACTATTACGTGTGGCGTGCCCAGTTCGGGCAGATAGTACCGGGTTCCGGCAGCAGCTCGGATTCGCGCGCCGCCGTGCCGGAACCCGCAGCCTGGGTGATACTTCTGATTGGACTACTTATGTTGATCGTTCGCCGCCGGACGTTGGTGTCACAAACTGGAGCAAAGTTTCGATGGTGCCATTTTCACAGATAAGTATTGATCAAATTCTCAATCATTTCCTGTCGGCCGCTGCGGTTGGAGGCGATTTCTCCCTTCGCGAGCATGAGCTTTTCGAGGCTGGCGAAGCTGTGCTTGCCGGCTTCGATTTCCGCGCCTAGGCCGCCGTCCCAACTGGAATAGCGCTCGGCTAGCAGTTTTTCGAGCTGGCCGTCGGCCCGCATCGCGGCGGCGATTTTGAGGCCCCGCGCGAAGGCGTCCATCCCGCCGACATGGGCGTAGAACAGGTCGATCGGCTCGAAGCTCTCGCGGCGAACCTTGGCGTCGAAGTTCACGCCGCCCGTGGTGAAGCCGCCATACTTAAGCACCGAGTACATGCACTGCGTGGTGAGGTAGATGTCGGTCGGAAACTGATCGGTGTCCCAGCCGAGCAGCATGTCGCCCGTGTTGGCGTCGATCGAGCCAAGCGCACCGGCGGCGCCGGCGACTTCCAATTCGTGGTGCATCGTGTGCCCGGCAAGCGTGGCGTGGTTGGTCTCCAGGTTCAGCTTCAGGTGTCCCATCAAGTCGAACTGTCGCAGGAAGTTGAGACAGGCCGCGGCATCGGAGTCGTACTGGTGCTTGGTCGGCTCCTTGGGTTTCGGCTCGATGTAAAACTGTCCTGTGAAGCCGATTTGCTTGGCATAATCGACGGCCATGTGCAGGAAGCTGGCCAGATGCTCCTGTTCGCGCTTGAGGTCGGTGTTCCAGAGGCACTGATAGCCTTCGCGTCCGCCCCAGAACGTATATCCCTGGCCGCCCAGATCATGGGTCACTTCGAGGGCCTTCTTAACCTGCGCCGCGGCGAACGCAAACGCCTCGGCGTTGGGGCTGGTCGCGGCCCCATGCATGTAACGCGGGTTGGAAAATAAGTTGGCGGTGCCCCACAGCAGCTTGATCCCCGTCCGCTGCTGTTCTTCCTTGAGCACTTTCGCGACGGCGTCGAGGTTCTTGTGGCTTTCGGCAAGCGTCTTTCCCTCGGGTGCCACGTCCCGGTCGTGAAAGGCGTAATATGGCGCGGACAGCTTCTCCATGAACTCGAACGCCACGCGGGCACGCCGTTGCGCGTTTTCAACGGAGTCCGTCCCGTCCTCCCACGGTCGTTGTGCTGTGCCGGGTCCGAAGGGGTCCGAAAGCGGATTTCGGAAGGTGTGCCAATAGACCACGCTAAACCGCAGGTGGTCGCGCATCGATTTGCCAGCGACCATTTCCTGGGCGTCGTAATGGCGAAAAGCAAGCGGATTCTTGCTCTGCGGGCCGTCGTATGGGATTCGGTCAATTTCGGGAAAAGCAGTCATCATTCGTGGCCTATTAGGTCGGCAGCCGTGGGAAACATCGAGATTTTTGAAAGGGAGATGGGGGACGGGCGGAGATGGCGGAGATAAGGATTGACGAGTGTATGAATTCCAGCGGAAAGCTTGTTCTGTTTGTTATTTTATCTCCCGATCTCCTCTATCGCCCAATCCCCCGTCCTAAGCGGAACTCCTCCCTAGCGCTGAAGTGCTCCGTGTCCCTATGCGTTATGAATTCCGTAGGTATAGATCGTAGCAATTGTGCCACCCGCCTGCCACGCCTGTTGTTGGACAGAAAGCTAGGTGGTGGATAGTCTTAAAGGAAGATTATCCGGCCCACCCTAGCGTGTTCTGGGCCTCGAATTTTATCTCCACCGGAACGGAGAAGACTGTGTTTTTGTTGTTATCGCGCCGGTTGCCGGCGCTTATCTGGGGGCTCGTTGCACTGTCGGCGTCGATCGGCTACGGCAATTCGTTCGTGCAGTTGGACTACAACCTGACGCTTGCCGGTCGATCGCGAAGCACCGTGTTCATCGAGTTGTTCGACGACCGTCCGCTGACTCGCGACAACTTTCTGCAGTACGTCAACGCGGGGCTGTACGACGGATCGTTCATGCATCGGCTATCGCGCAATTTTGTGCTTCAAGGGGGCGGTTTCTATCCCACTTTCCAATCCGAGCCGGCACCCCTTAATGTGTCGCTGAATCCCAACGCCGTTGTGGATCTCGATGGCAACGCCGCCACGCCCAATCCAACCATCCTGAACGAATTTGGAAACTCTCCCTTTCGGTCGAACCTCAAGGGTACTTTGGCAATGGCCAAAGTGGGGGGCAATCCGAACAGCGCGACGAACCAATGGTTCGTGAATCTAGGCAACAATGCGGCGAATTTAGATAATCAGAATGGAGGCTTTACCGTTTTTGCGCGGGTCGTGGGCGATGGGATGAGCGGCTATTTTGACATCCTGAACTCGGGACTGCAAATCATCAACCTGAACCAAGATGCAAACAACGACCTCACTCGCGATAGCGGCCCTTTTGGTAATCCGCCGGTGCCGCCAAATCCTATGACGGATGGCGTTCCGGTAATTCCCAACACATTGACGTTGGCAGTGCTGGACCGCGCCACCCGGGTCGACTATTACGGCGCCGGCTCGTCCGTTAACGTCCCCGGCGGCGGGCTAACGTTTTCCACCCGAGACGTCTTTATCGACACCGGCGCGACTTTCGGCGGCACGGGTACCATAACCGTCGATGTGAACCGCGCATTAGTAATTCGCGAAAACATCTCGCTCGGTAGGCCGCTTGTTAACCGCGGCATCGTCGCGCCAGGGATGCAACTGGGGTCAGTCACCGTGCCGACATACCAACAGACGGGGACCGGCACGCTCTCGATCCAACTTCGCGGCACGACTGCCAACACCGAGTACGATCAGTTGCTGGTAAGCGGCAACGCCCAGTTAGCTGGCAAGCTGGATGTTTCACTCCTCAACCTCTACCAGCCCGTCCATGGCAATACGTTCAACGTCCTGCTGGCGAGCAGCATCTCCGGCGCTTTCGCCAACGTGGAATTGCCGTTTCTGACGGCCGGCTTGGTTTGGAATTACCGTGCCACCTCGACGGCCATCACTCTCGGCGTGGCGGCGGCCGATTTCAACAAAAATGGCGTCGCCGACGCGGCCGACTACGCCGTTTGGCGTGACATGTTCGGACGCACCGGCGCGGGCCTCGCGGCCGATGCCAACGGCGACATGGTGGTCAACGCCGCCGATCTGGCGATCTGGCGAAGCAACTTCGGCAACACCCGCGGCAACGTGCTGGCGGGATCGGGTTCGGCAACCGCGGTTCCGGAGCCAAGTTCCCTGGCGCTGGCGGCGCTAGGAATTCTGCTGGCGGTGAGGTTCGCTTCACGCAGGCGCACGCGCTAAGCCGCCAGCGGCGGGCGCAAAAAAAGCGGGCCTCGAATGAGCCGGCGACACGCCGACTAGACGAAGTGGTCAGGGGCAAGTCAACCACCGCGTCAATGTTCATTCGAGGCCCCGCGGGCCAGCGAGTTAATCGCCCAATCATTTCGACCGAGCTTGCACGTTATAGATGCATGGGGCGTGCCGTTCCTGCCGCGGGTGACGATTCGCACGTCGCTGTCGTGCGGAACTGCTTTGTTAGCAGCACGTTAGAGCAATCCGCGACCTTGCGATTTCATCCGACCGGTCGAAATGTACGCCTGCGGGCCAAACGTTTTGCCGTAGCATTCTGCGGCGTTATGCATCAGGCCGGGACAGGTTCTCGTCGGCGAGGACGGCCAGGAACTGAGTTGCTGATTTCGTCCGGAAATGAGACACGCATAATACTAACTCTTTTCAAGCACGCTACTTGCGGCGATAATTTTGCAGCGCGCGACGCCACGACTCCGCGACCGGCAAGCTGTACAATCAAGTCTTTGCTCTCATTTTGAGAGAGCTGCCCTCCCGCACCCCTTGCCTGACCTGGCTCCATGCCAATCGAAACGCAGCTCCCCAACCAGTCGCGGGCGATGGAAAGTGCTAAAGCGGCGCGGCACGTGGTGGCATTTGTAAATGAGGCGGCCGGCGCCGGGCCAAAGCACCGCCATATCGCGGCCCTACGGCACGTTCTGCAACCTGCGGGCTTCGAGGTCCACGTTTGCTCGCAGTTCGACGAGTTGACGCAACTCGCGGCCGAGCTTCGCAGCGAGGATCAATTGCGAGCTGTCGTCGCCGTCGGCGGCGATGGGACGGTCGGCGCGGTGCTGAACGCCACTGATCCTGGGACACCCATCTGCGTGCTACCGCTAGGCACCGAGAACCTGCTGGCGAAGTATCTCCAAATGTCGTCCCGACCGGAGCGAATCCGTGAGTTATTGGAGCTTGGAGTAACGGTCCAACTTGACGCGGGGCGTGCCAACGGCCGGCTGTTTGCCCTGATGATTAGCGCCGGCTTCGATGCCGAAGTGGTGCGGCGGGTCCATGAAGGGCGAAACGGGAACATCACGCGGTGGGCCTACGCTAAACCAATCTGGCAGGCCATTCGTACTTACAACTATCCTGAGGTGCGCCTCAGCGGTGAGCTTGTCGGACCGCAGCAGGAGCGCGTGGGCCGCTGGGTGTTTGGCGTCAATCTACCCAGGTATGCCCGCAATTTGCCGATTGCTCCCGCGGCGGTCGGAAACGATGGGCAGCTCGATTGGTGTGTATTCGGGCGCGGTTCGCTAAGCGTCGGATTGTGGTACCTGTGGCACGTCGTGTGGCGGCGGCATCATCGACTGGCCAGCGTGCAGACTTTTCGCGAAGGTGCGTGCCGACTGGAGGCGCTCGATCCGGACGCCGTGGTGCCGTATCAACTGGATGGTGACTTGGGCGGCGTGTTGCCGGTCACGGTCGAAACAATACCCGGTCGGCTGACGGTATTGGTGATGCCACAGGTGGCGGAGCGATTGGGTTATTCGGTCGCGGCGCATCGAATGAGTTGAATTTTCTTACCTGTCGGCATTGCCGCCGACGCTGACGAATGCTGTGGCAAACTATCCGGCTCATATTGGTTCCTACCGTTGCGGCCGCGGCGAGCCGTTGCTGTGGATCGCCGGGCCTTGCGTCCTCGAGAGCCAAGAGCTGACGCTTCACATCGCCCAGCGGCTAGTGACGATTGCCCGCGAACTACCTGTGCAACTCGTCTTCAAAGCCTCGTTCGATAAGGCGAACCGCACGAGCGCAGCGTCCTTCCGCGGGTTAGCCATGGACGAAGGACTGCGAATCCTCGAGCGCGTGCGAAACGAGTTTCAACTGCCCGTGACGACCGACATCCACGAATCGCATCAAGCGGCCGCGGTCGGCGAAGTATGCGAATTGATCCAGATTCCGGCGTTCCTGGCGCGGCAGACCGATCTTTTGGCGGCCGCGGCCGCAACCGGCCGGGCCGTGCATGTGAAGAAGGGCCAATTCCTCGCGCCGTGGGACATGCGCCACGTGGTTGCTAAACTGGAGTCATCCGGCTGCCAGAATATCCTGCTCGGCGAGCGCGGCACGTTCTTCGGCTACGGCCGGCTGGTCAACGATTTTCGTGCGATCCCTGAGATGCAATCGCTGGGGGTGCCCGTCGTATTCGACGCGACACACAGCGTGCAAGAACCAGGTGGATTGGGATCGGCCACAGGCGGAAATCGGGCGCTGGTCGAACCGCTGGCTCGCGCGGCGATGGCTATCGGCGTTGAGGCCCTGTTCTGCGAAACTCACCCTGAGCCCGACAAATCTCCCAGCGACGGCGCGAACATGTTACCCATCGACGAACTGCCCGGCGTAATGCGGCGGCTGCTGGCCATTCGCCAAACCATTGCCGGATTCTGACCCAAACGCGATTGCTATGACGATATTTCCCAAGAGCCCATCCCGAAACCGCAAAGCCCCCTTCCCTAGCCCCTCCCCGGCGGACGGGGGAGGGGGATTGGGCATTCGTCCTCGATTTCTTTGCTGCCTGCTGCCTGCTGCCTGCTGCCTGCTCCTCCTAGGGTGCAAGGACGACCCGCCCTCGCGCCGCGGGTCATCGCCCCGGTCCCAATCGGGCCAGCAGGGGGCGTTGCTCGGCGCGGTGGCCACTCAGTTAGGCGACCTGCCCAATGCGAACGTGTTGGAGCTGCGCCCGCCGGTCGTGGTGCTCGATTCGTCCAAGAGCAGCGACGGCCAAGACGTAATGGCTCTGGTCTCCACGCACCCGGAAGCGCCCGCCCCCCCCATCTACAATTATCTGCATGTGCCGGGCAACAACGCGAGATTTCGGAATCTGGGCGTGCGATCGGGAGACATGGTCAAGCTTTTTCAGATGAAGCCGGCCGAGGATCGTGAGGACGACGACGACGCGATTGCCGTCGAGGTAGAAGAAGCATTGGAACTTACTGTTGCCCAGGTCTTGAATGACAACGCGCTCTTATTTGAAGGCGGACTCGACGGGGCAACCTTAGAACCTCTTCGCATCGAAGTGTGGCGATTCGTCGACACTCGCATGGAGCAGATCGCCGGAGCGATTCGCACCTATGTCGCGGGCGGCACTCCTGCAGTCGGGTGGGAGCCGACGCCCGACCAAACGGTGCTCAATCAGATCGTCGAGCGGCTGAATCAATGGTTGCGCGGCATCAAACTCGATTCAACATGGCAACCCGCGAAGTTGCTCGCCACGCTGCCCAGCGAACCACGCGAGGCCGAAAGGCTTCAAGCCTATCTGTCGCCCGCGGCACTTTCGCGGCCGACGTTTGAATCCTACGAGGGCCGGCTAGTGCAAGAGGCCATCTGGTGCCGCGACATTAGCCGCTGGGTGCGCGGCTCGGAATCAAACCGCCTCGGCCAAGCCGAGCGGCTGTTCGACTGGGTGGTGCGCAACGTGCAGCTCGAAGCGGACGAGGGCGCTTTGCCGCGTCGGCCGTGGCAGGCGCTGGTTTATGGGCGAGGCACAGCAGCCGAGCGGGCTTGGTTAATGACGGTGCTCTGCCGGCAGGCCGGCATGGATGCGGTGGTGCTTACGGCGGCCTCGGCCGACGGCGGGGTCTGGTTATGCGTCGGGGTTGTTCTCGAAGGCCAGGTTTACTTATTCGACCCGCGGCTCGGACTGCCCGTTCCCGGTCCCGACGGCCAAGGAGTCGCCACGCTTGCGCAAGCGCGCGCCGACGATAGGGTGCTGCGCCAACTGGACCTTGAGGACGCTAAATATCCTGTGACATCGTCGGACTTAGCGAAAACGACCGTCAATTTGGTGGCCGACCAATTCTCCCTCGCGCACCGCGCGGCGATGGTGGAGGAGCGCTTGGCCGGCGAAGATGCGGTAAAACTCTCCGCGCCCGTGGACGCGATGCAGGAGCGGCTCCAATCGCTCGATGCGGGAGAAGTACGGTTGTGGGGGGAGCCGTTCCGGTCACTCAAGCGGCAATTGGAACTTGACCCCCAAGCGCGGGCGCAATCCGCCGGGCAGTTTTTGATGTTTGCCTGGCGACCCGCACTATGGAAGGCCCGCTCGCTCCACTTCCGTGGAATGAAGGAGTTGCCTGAAAGCAGCGGGCGCGACGTGCTGACCGATCCGATCGACGATCACCGCGACGCCGCGCGGCTCTACATGGATAAGAGCGTTCGACCCACAGAAGAGCTACTACAGCAACAAACTTCGCCCGAGAAGCAAATGATCTACAGCACCGCCAAGTCATGCGCCACTTATTGGCTGGGGCTGCTGAATTACGACGACGCTAGCGACGAGCCGAGCCGGCTGGAGAATGCCCTGCGTTGGTTCGAGATGGTTTTCGAGCAGCCGTTGGGCAAGCAACTCTGGCCTGGAGGTGTCCCGTATAATTCCGCCCGCACGCTTCAGGAACTCGGCCGCAAAGACGACGCCATTCAGCGGCTCCAGGAAGACACGTCGCCCCAGAAAGAGGGCAATCAAATTCTCGCGCGGCAGTGGGAATCCATGCCGGATGCCGCACAACCTGCGGAAGGGGCAAGCGACAGTGCCGAGGGAACCGACCAGTGACGCTCTTTTTCCGTCATTGGTTCTTGATCGCCCTGGCCGTGGTGCTGTCGGCGGGCATGGCATGGCCCACGCAGTTCGCGCCGTTGGTTGACGGCATCCCGCGATCGTGGCTCGTGGCGTCGGTGATGTTTCTGATGGCGCTTCCGTTGCCGCTCGCGCAGTTAACGGCCACGGTGCGAAACTCGGGCCCCGCTTGGCTTGCGGTGGCGATCAATTCCGGATTGGCGCCGATACTGGGATGCGGCGCGGGTTCACTGCTGCCGACGGCACTTGCCGCGGGAATGATTGTAGCCACCAGCGTTCCCTGCACGATGGCCTCCGCGGCCGTATGGACCCGCCGCGGCGGCGGCAACGAGGCCACCGTCCTATTAGTTACCATTATCACCAGCCTCTCGTGCTTCCTTGTTCTGCCCGCTTGGCTGTGGTTGTTGTTGAGCGCTCACGTCTCGCTCGACTTTTCTGCGCTGTCCCAAGAATTGCTGTTGCGCGTGGTATTGCCGATTCTGGCTGCGCAGGTTGTTCGGCAGGTGCCGCCAATCGGCGCGTGGGCGACGGCCCAGCGAGTCGCCCTTAGCACCACTTCGCAGATTGGCATTTTGCTGATGGTGTTGATGGGAGTCGTCAGTTCAAGTCAGGCCCTCGCGACCCCGGATTTGGAGGCACCCACGCCGCTCGACTGGTTTCTACTACTTGCGGGCGTGATCGGCGTCCACTGCATCCTTTTATGGTTGGGCTGGCGGCTAAGTCGCTGGCTCGGCTTTTCCTACGCGGAGACCCTGGCGGTCGCCCTGGCTGGCAGCCAAAAGACGTTGCCGGTGGGACTGGAGGTTGCGCCCCATTTTGGCGGTTTGGCCGTGCTGCCAATTGTCGTATATCATGTGACGCAACTGGTGATCGACACAGTGCTAATCGAACGACTGCGCGAGCCGCCGGGGCTTGTTTCGTCGCCCAGCGCGGACTTAGGTTGACCGGTGGGAACTGATTCCGACGAGAAAAGTCGCGATGCTGAGTGGACGCCACATGGTATGGTGGGAATATGACTTTCGCACGAAAACTAAGTGGGCGAACCTTTTACCGTGTGATGATGACCGCGCTCGCCTGCGTAACAATGGTGCGCACGGCATGTGCGCAGGACGGCTGGGTTCCACGGTCATCGCGCGAGGAGATTCGACCCTCGTTTGCGCTCGATGCCACGGGCGGACCCGATCGCGATGGTGCGCTGATTGTTGAGACTGGCGCGCAGGAGGGTCTTGATGGCCGTTGGGAGAAAACCTTCAAAATCGATGGCGGGAAGTGGTATCGCTTTCACGCACAAAGGCGAGCAACTGGCGCCGAGTCGCTCGAGCGGTGCGCGCCGGCGCGGATCTTATGGCGCGATGAACGCGACAGGCCGGTCCACCACGACGCCCCCGGCGCCGTTTCCTACGCCCCGGGCCGCGCGCCTCTCGCAGAGCCGGAGTATCCGCACGAGGGAGCGCTCGACAGCGCGGGATGGGCCACGCTCGAAGGCGCCTACCGCGCGCCTTCCGCTGCTAGAAAGGCACTTGTCGAGCTACATCTTCGCTGGGCGCCGAATGCGCGGGTCGAGTGGAGCGGCGTCAAGCTCGAAACGTGCGACCCGCCCGCGTCCCGCAAGGTCCGCATCGCTGCCGTGCATTATGTCCCGCGCGACGGCCAAACGGCGCGGGATAGCTGCGAGCAGTTCGAGCCGCTGCTGGCCGATGCGGCACGCCAAAGGGCAGATCTGGTGGTGCTGCCCGAAACGATCACCTGTACCGGCAATGGGTTGAGCTACGTCGAAGCGGCCGAGCCGATTCCCGGTCCGTCCACCGAATACTTCGGAGGTCTCATGAAGAAACATAACCAGCATCTGGTCGTGGGCTTGGTCGAGCGCGATGCGCCGCTGATTTACAACACGGCGGTATTGATTGGTCCCGACGGCGCATTGATCGGAAAGTATCGCAAGGTCGCGCTTCCCCGCGGGGAAATCGAAGCCGGTGTAGCGCCAGGGCACGACTACCCGGTCTTTGATACCCAGCTCGGAAAAATCGGATTGATGATTTGCTACGATGGCTTCTTTCCGGAAGTCGCACGGCAGCTCAGCCTACGCGGCGCGGAAATCATCGCCTTCCCCGTCGCTGGCTGCAATCCGCGGCTCGCTGCGGCCCGGGCCTGCGAAAACCACGTCTACCTCGCGAGCAGTACCTACACCGATGCCGCGCTCGATTGGATGATTACCGGCGTGTACGATCGTGAGGGTCGCGTGATCGCCCAAGCAACAGAATGGGGCACCGTGGCGGTCGCCGAAGTCGATCTCGGCGACCGGCTGTATTGGTCGAGCCTCGGCGACTTTCAATCGGAAATCAAACGACATAGGCCGGTGTGGAAGGAATAGTTATTGGTTCGAGAACGGACAGCTAACAATACGGCGATTGGCTGTCGGCTATCAGCTATCGGCCAGAGCGAGCACTGGACAACTTCTGGCCGAAAGCCGATAGCCTCCTAGCCATTGGATAATCCAGCGTGACTGTCATCTGGGATGTTCACTGTCACTTGTCGGGCGTAGCGGGCGAGACGCCTGAAAAACGCGCGGACCGATTGATCGAGTACGCCGATCGGATGGGAATTTCCCGGCTGTGCGTCTTCATGGGCATGAAATGGTCGTACGAGCCTTCGCCTGACGAGTTAAAACAGGCTAATGACGAAGTGCTTCGAGCGGTGTCGCACCGACCTGACCGCCTTTTCGGCTTCGGCTATCTAAGTCCGCAACATGTGAATGCAAGCCTCGATGAGCTTAATCGCTGCGTCCGCGATGGTCCGATGGTCGGCGTGAAGCTATGGGTGGCGAAACACTGTAACGCGGCGGAGCTTGATCCCCTTGTAAAGCGTGCGGGTGAGCTCAAGGCACTCGTCTTCCAGCACACTTGGATCAAGATCACTGGCAACCTGCCAGGCGAATCGGTCCCCCAAGACCTAGCCGAGTTGGCCGCGCGCCATCCCAACGTGTCGCTCATTTGCGGCCACTCGGGCGGGGACTGGGAGCAGGGGCTGCGGGCCATTCGTTCTCAGAAAAACATCGTTGCGGAACTGGGCGGCGGAGACCCGGCCGCCGGATTCACGGAGATGGCGGTCCGCGAACTGGGAGCGGAGCGCGTGCTCTTCGGCAGCGACGCCGGCGGACGCAGCTTTGCCTCGCAACTTGCGAAAGTTTATGGCGCCGAGATTCCCGAAGTTGCCAAACGCCTGATCTTAAGCGAGAATCTCCAGCGCGTGCTTCAACCCATTCTCGACGCCAAAGGGATCCCGACGTGAGCAGGAATCATCCCATCGGCTCGAAGCTCGTCGCATCCGCCGTTTCAAGACGCCGTTTTGTTGCCGCGATAGGCTCCGGCGCATTGCTTGGGCTGCGGACTACGAGAGCGGCGCAACCGACGCAAGATAAGGAATCTTCGGAGCGTCTTGTCGACACGAATGTCTCCTTTTCTCGCTGGCCGCTGCGTCGGCTTCCGTGCGATGAAACGCCCAAGCTCGTGGCGAAGCTGCGCAGCCACGGCGTAACCTCTGCCTGGACGGGAACCTTCGACGCGCTTCTCCATAAAGACATCCGCTCCGCGAACGCGCGGCTTACCGCCGAGTGCAAGAGCCACGGCGACGGGCTTCTCATTCCCTTCGGTTCGGTCAACCCGATGCTCCCCGACTGGGAGGAGGATTTAAGGTTCTGTGTCGAAGCGCATGAAATGCCAGGCATACGGCTCCATCCGAATTATCACGGATATCGGTTGGACGATCCGCTGTTTGCCCAACTCATGACGCTGGCCGCCGAGCGTGGCCTCATCGTGCAGGTCGTGGTCCATATGGAAGACGAGCGGATGATGCATCGACTAATGCGCGTGGAACCGGTCGACACGGCCCCGCTGGCGGATCTCCTGCCACGTTGGACGACAGCGCGGGTTGTACTCCTCAACGCCCTTAACCGTCTCGACAGTGATCAGTTGTCGCGCATCGTCTCGTCGGGCGAAGTATGTGTAGACATCGCGATGCTCGAAGGCGTCGGCGGTGTGGAGCGGCTATTGGCAACGGTTCCGCACTCACGAATTCTGTTTGGATCGCACGCGCCATTATTTTACTTTGAGTCGGCGACACTCAAACTGCGTGAATCGGCGCTCGGCGGAGCACAACTCGCCGCGATTCGTTATCAAAATGCCGAACAACTTTACTCATCAAAGGGAGCGGGAGCATGACAGAAAACCCCAACAAGCTATCGGTCGTCGGGCGTCGAGACTTTCTGGTCGCTTCGGGTGCCGCGTTGGCGGTGGGAACGGGCGCGTTCACCACCGGAGCCGCGGAGGGCGCGGAGACGCTCGCGATCGATGGCGGACCCAAGAGCGTGACGACGCCGGCCAAGCTACCAATCCGCTGGGGTGACCCCGAACTTGAGCGGCTGCAGGCGATGCTCGGGCAGGAGTCGCTACTCTACTGGAAGGGACCGCAAACCGCCGCGCTCATCGAGCGCGTCCAAGCGATGACCACGCTTCAGCACGTGATGACGTGCTCTTCGGGAACCGCCGCGCTCCATATCGCCGTCGCCGCGGCAGGGATTGGCCCCGGCGACGAAGTCATCACCGCGCCCATCACCGACATCGGCACGGTCATTGGCGTCATTTATCAGCAGGGCGTGCCGGTGTTCGCCGATCTCGGCGCCTCGACGTACAATCTTGATCCCGCGTCCGTCGAGAAGCTCGTCACGCCCAAGACGAAAGCCATCATCGCCGTTCATCTAACGGGGAATCCTTGCGACTTGGACGCGCTCAAGGCAATTGCCGATAAGAATAACTTGGTGCTGATCGAGGATTGCGCGCAGGCGTGGGGCGCCAAATATCGTGGCCGGCCGATCGGAACGGTCGGCCACATTGCGTGCTGGTCTCTGCAAGATTCCAAGCACGTCACCTGCGGCGATGGCGGCGTCGTTGCATCGAGCGACGAGCGATTCGGGCCGCTCTTGCAGCGGTTTGGCGATAAAGGAACCGACCGCAGCAAGCCCGCCCCCTCGGAGTTCTTTTCGACGAATTACCGCATGAGCGAACCTCAGGCGGCCGTCGCCGCCGCCCAGCTTGACCGACTAGAGTCCATTGCCGCAAGCCGTGCGAAGCTCGGCAATCTCTTTAACGAACGACTCTCGCACATCCCCGGAATCCTCCCACATGCGGTGGACCAGCGCGATCGGTGCGTCTATTGGTTTACCATGTTCCGTCTAGCGCCGGGGGCTTTCAATTGCGACCGCGCACGATTTGTGAAGGCCCTCGCCGCCGAAGGTATGCCCGCTTCGGCCGGTTACATTCCTGTGCCGCTTTACAAGATCCCGGTGTTCCTGAAGCACGGATTCTTCGCCGGTCGCTGGCCCGTTCGCGAAATGGGACTCACCGACATGGACTACGGAAAGGCTTCGTGCCCCGAGGCCGAGGCGATTCTCGAAGGTGGGATTCGCGTGACGCTTCACCAATCGATGACGGAGGAGTTTGTTGAAAGCATGGTTAATGCGGCGACCAAGGTCGCGAAGCATTACGCTGCTTAGAACGACGCCTCGCGCTGACGAATGTTCCCGCTAGACCGCACGCCATCAACAACGCGGTGCTCGGTTCGGGAACCACAACCGCGACCGAGAATAAACCATCGGAGAATGTCGATTTGTATTGAAAGTCGGGCGGCGGATTGAGAAAGTTCAGCGGGCCGTGCAATTCCACCGCGGCGCCGCCGAATAGATCGAATACGTCGCCGGGCTGCGGTACAAAGCCGTCAATGAAGGAGATGTTGACCGCCCCTTCCAGCAGCATATTGCCGGTCGTAAGGAGTTGGCCGTACTGCGTTCCCGGATTGATGCCGCCGACTTCCATTGTCAACACGCCGTTGGGCAGTTGATGGTAGTTGCCGTTAATGTGAAGCGATCCTGGCGAGGCGCCGGGGTTCACCGTGCCGCCGTCAACGAGCACGTCGCCGAAGTACAGCGTTCCGCCGCCGGCAAGCGGATAAGGCGGCTCGACGCCGGGGGGATCGTAGCCGGTGCCCAAGAGGGCCACGTCGTCGGCGACATCGTCTCCATCTGGGAAGTCAATACCCGGAACTTTGAATCCGGCCCAGTACGCGCCAGAGTAATCCGCGATCAGCCATTCGATTCATTGATAGCATGCCGCCCATTCTACCGCGCATGAAAAAGCTCGCCAGGAGGGGGAGAGCCGCTAAGGCGAACGTCCACCTGGCCGAGTTCATTGACAATTCGAAATAGCCCGGCGGAAGTCGCGAGCCGCCGGACATGATGGCTGGAGCTTCCGGCCTGCAGGTCGCATTAGAATCTGCAATCCCATAAAGAAACCCAAAACGAGCAAATACGCTGTAGATGGTTCTGGAACGGAGTCGAAGGTCAAGTCAAACAGCTTACCGCCCGTGGCAATTGGTCCGGTTCCGATCCGTGTTGAGTAAAAATCTAAGTCGGTGATTTGACTAACGCCGTCATATGTCACGTTGTGCTTCCAGCGAAAGTTCGTATCCCATCCAGGACCGAATGTTTTATAGGTTGAAGTTCCTGTTACGCCCACTAGTTGCGTGTGAAACTGCGTAAAGTCATTGGCATCTTTAAACGCGGTTGGAGTACTTTTGGGAGCATCTTCGAACTTTAGTGTGGTGCCGTCCGAGGGTATTGGTACGGGCCAATCCGCGAATGGCAATGAATCAGACCAAGGCTGAGGTGTAATTCCGATATTCCATTGCCCATTAACGTCTTTAGACGTTCTGGCATACCTGTTCATACTTCCGTTGATAATGGGATCGATATATTGCGTATCACTTCCGCTGTCATCTTCGCTAATAACAGTGAAGCCCACACCAGCGAAAAGTTGACCAGTGTTTTGATCGACCCGTAGCTTTGGATCACGATTCGCAAAGTCTCCCTGAACAGTCCACAATGCTGTACCTCGCGAGGGCTGAAAGTGCTGAACCCATTCGAATCTTTCGCAGTCGCATATGTGGGCGGCTTCTTTTAGGGTAACTCCTTTCGGAGTGAAGGTTGCTTCGATTTCCTTGCTCCCCTCCAAGATTTTAGCATCGACGGAGCCTTTTAACACATCCTCACAGGTATATTGCGACAGCTTGGTGAGATTCATCGCACTAACAGCCCGTTGAACAAGTGTCGTTTTCTAGGGGACGAGCGTGAGGGCTGGTTC
>JBBDYG010000128.1:0-59238 GCA_040901765.1 Pirellulales bacterium | reverse complement strand
CGATGAATAGGTTGACTCGCAACGAGCCTTCATAGAGGCTAATGGCTGTCATCCCACGGGGATGAAAAAACGCCGTTCCATGAGGCGATCGGCTAGTGAATCTCGGCCATCACCGGCCCCCCGTGGACCCGTCGCCCTCCCTGCTTCGGCCGACCGCTCGGCACAATCCGCACCGGAAACCCTTGAGTTTACTAGGTTTACGCAGTTCCGATAAATTGACACACTTGTTCGCCACTGACTATACTGCAAGGACTTCCGCTCGAATAATTTAGACGGTGGTTAGCCCCTCTGCGGGGTGCGACCGCCGCATGGATCGCTTGTCTCGGCTTAATTCGAAGAGCCAGTGCCGTCGGAGTAGTTTCAACGGCACAGCGGAACAATAAACAACGGCGCTGCGCCGACATCCGTCGGCGCTGAAGAGGTCAACGTATCGTCCATGCCGCCCTTCGGCGGCGGGACCGGGGAAGCGAATCGATGAATCTGCTCGGGAAAGCCTTGGTCGTCGCCATCCTAGTGATGAGCATCGTGTTCATGTCGTTCGCGATGGCCGTGTATTCAACGCATCAAAACTGGCACACGACTGCCGACGAGCTTCAACAGGATCTCACCGAGGCGGAAGGGAAGCTGGCGGCGAATGTTGCCGAGCACGACCGGCTCGAAAGCCAGTTGCGCGGTGAGATCGAATCGGCCCAGCAGCAGGTGCGGAAGCTTGAGACGGAGCGCGTGGCGCTCACCGGACGGATTGCCAACTCCCAGAGCGAGCTGGAGGAACTTCGCCAGGAGCGGCGCGATGCGACGGCCTCCGTGGCCGCCACCCAACAGATCAACCAGCAGTTTGCAACGGAAGTGACCGGCCTCCGCGGTGAGATCCGGACCGCTCAGACGGATCGCGACGCATCCTTTGCCGCAACCGTCTCCGCCACCGAAGAGGCACATCAGATCCGCAATCAACTGGAGACGACCGCCGAGCGGAATCAGGATCTCACGCAGCAAGTCGCCGACATGACGACCGTCATGCGCGAAGAAGGGCTTGACCCAACCACCCGCGCCGGCGACGTAAAGCCCAAGATCGACGGCTTCGTGAGCAAGGTTCAGCGGCGCGAAGGGACGATGCTCGTGGAAATCACCATCGGCGCCGATGACGGCCTCAAACCGGGTCACACCGTGGAGATCTACCGCGGCGATCGCTATTTGGGCCGCATCGACATTCTCAGGACCGACCCCGATCGATCCGTCGGCCGGGTGAATACGAATTATCAACAGGGACCGATACAGGAGGGCGACCGTGTCGCAACCCGACTCAAGCTTAGCTAGCGCTCCGCGCGGCGTTCTCGTTCAACGGCCGCGGGCCACGATCTACACCGTGCTGCTGGCGATCGCGCTGGTGGCAATCCTATTGGGCTGCCTGTTTCTGTGGCTGGAAATCAGCGCCTTCGGTGGCTTCGGCGCCGTTAAAGGCCGCATCGCGATGGCCTTGCCGATTGAAGGGCCGGATTCTGCCCGGCACTTGTTGGCGTAGCAAAAAAAGATTCGGGCGGCCACTATGTGGGCCGCCCGAGTTTTAGTGGGCCCGACTGGAGTTGAACCAGCACGCCCTTGCGGGCACAAGGCCCTCAACCTTGCGCGTCTGCCAATTCCGCCACGAGCCCAACTTGACGCTCTCGGGTGGAGAGCGGATTCTAAAAGTCTAGCCGGCCCTCGTCGCCAGTCAAGCGACCCTCGTAGCGGCGGCTTCCAGCCGCCGTTGAAACGATCGTCGGCTAAAAGCCACCGCTACAGGCTGTAATGTCCACGCTCCTCATCGCCGACGTTGGAAATACCCGCATCAAGCTGGGACGGTTTGACCAATTCGCGGGCGGTCCGTCGGTGCAGAATGAAAACAGCCCGTCGTTGCCCGAGCCAATCGCGAGTTGTGCATTGCCGCTCGCCGATTGCGACAACTGGCTGGACATGGTGCGTGAATTCGTCGGCACCGAGTTGCCGCGGGTCGTGGTGGCCAGCGTCAATGCCCCGGCCGCTGCGCGATTCACCACCGTAATCGATCAACTTGCTGCCGACCGCGGCGAATCGTGGCAATTCAAACTGCTCACCCACCACCAAGTGCCGCTCGCGATGCACGTCGATGAACCGCAGCGAGTCGGCATCGATCGATTGTGTGGGGCGCTCGCGGCCGATCGCTTGCGCCGCCCCGAGCGGTCCGCCATTGTGGTCGATATCGGCACGGCGATCAAAGTCGACCTGGTTACTGCCGACGGCGCGTTTCAGGGCGGAGCGATACTGCCCGGCATTGCCATGTCGGCCCGGGCGCTACACGAACAGACCGATTTGCTTCCGTTCATCGAGATGCACATGCTCGACGCCGCGCCCGACGCGGTCGGCAAGAACACTCGCGCCGCAATGCAGGCCGGTTTGTATTGGGGAGCGGTCGGCGCCATTCGCGAGCTTATCGCTCGGCAACGCGATCGCCTTGCAACCCCGCCGCAAGTATTCTTAACCGGCGGCGCAGCGCCGTCGCTGGCTTCCTTGCTCGGCGGACCGGATTACACGGTGCGGTTCGTGCCCCATTTGGTCCTGTCGGGCATCGCGCTCGCGGCACTGCATGAATCCGCCTGTGGATAGTTCGGCTATGTCGCCCACCCATGCCGTTGTGCTGACTCCCGTGGGACGCGGCGCAGTCGCCGTGATTTCCGTCAGCGGCCCCTTGGCGATTGAAGCAATTGATAGTCACTTCATCGCCGCCAACGGCAAGCCCCTCGCGGCACAACCAACGGGCGCCATCCGCTTCGGCCACTGGGGTAACGCATTCGGTGAAGAAGTTGTCGTCTGTCGCAAGGAAGACCCTTCATACTCATCGCTCATCGCTCATCGCTCATCGCTTGTAGAAATTCACTGCCACGGCGGCCATGCCGCAGCGGCCGCAATCATGGCCGATCTTGCTACCAGCGGTTGTACACCCGTCGCCTGGCAAGACTGGTTGCAGTGTTCTGCTCGCGATCCGATCGCCGCGGAGGCGCAAGTCGCGCTGGCCGACGCGCCCACCGAACGCACTGCGGCGATTCTGCTCGATCAGTA
The DNA here is from genome assembly GCA_040901765.1 of Pirellulales bacterium. Lineage (GTDB taxonomy): Bacteria > Planctomycetota > Planctomycetia > Pirellulales > Lacipirellulaceae > JBBDYG01. The sequence continues at coordinate 56,166 of JBBDYG010000128.1, read as the reverse complement.
CCACGGCGCTCTATCCCAGGCGATTCAGAACGTGCTGGGCTTGCTCGATCAGGGCAACGCGGTTCAAGCTTCACGTGTGATTGAAAACCTTGTCGCTCGTGCCGAGTTGGGCCGGCATCTCACCGAGCCGTGGCGCGTCGTTCTGGCCGGCCCGCCAAACGTTGGCAAGAGCAGCTTGATCAACGCCCTGCTCGGATTCGCTCGCTCGATCGTGTTCGATCAGCCGGGCACGACCCGCGACGTGGTCACCGCCCGCACGGCCATTAACGGCTGGCCCGTCGAACTGGCCGATACTGCCGGCCTGCGAGCTTCGGACGACGCGCTCGAATCCGCCGGTGTCGAGCTGGCAACGAGCGCGGTCAACCAGGCTGACTTGGTGATTTTGGTGAGCGACGCCACACGCGCGGGCGACGATGCGATCCAGAATCTGCCAACCGCAAAGCGGCTATTGCGGGTGCGAAATAAGATCGATCTGTTGCCCGACCTTCGGCTGGAACCCCACGTCATCGATACTTCCGCCCTGGCCGGTATCGGCATCGACACTTTGCTGGACGCCATCACACAGTCGCTGGTTCCCCACCCGCCCGAACCGGAAATGGCCCTGCCCTTCACGCGGAGGCAACACGAGGCTCTATCGCACGCCCAGACCGCGACTGCGGCAAACGATTGCCCTGGGGCTAATGGACACTTGCAAGCGTTGCTAGCCGGCCCTGTGATTAGCTAGTTGGCCGCAAGTTCTTAGCCAGACTATGACGATTATAACGAATGTGCGGACGTCCCGCGCGCCGGCAGGTTTGCCACACATCGTTTCCACGTCCGGAATTTCATCCGATGAAATCAACCGCCCCACTATGGCTGTTTGCGCTGGCAATCTTCTGCGGTCCTATTACGGTCGCCACGGGGCAGATCAGCGACTACGCCACCGGATATGGTTACACCGGCGCCGTGGCGCGCGATCTCGCATTCGGACCCGAATGGCGATCGTACCAGGCGCTCACTCAGCCAACAGGTGGCCACGTGTCTCGCCCGGCGGCAACTAACACAACAGCGCCCATGCCTAGTGCTTCACCAGCCACACCGCCCGTTGCCCCGCTGCTCAAGCAAACGGATTACGCCTTGCGTTTCTTCGGAGGGGAGTCGGCCCGACAGACGCTCCAGCAGATGCCGCAACGGCCCGCAAGTTCGTCGCAGCCGCTGGCCGCGGGCGTCGCACGTGGACAAAAGCCGTTCCTGCACGCCACCCGCGGGCAAACAATCAGCCCCTATTTGAATCTCGACCGGCCCGAAAATTCGGAGGAGCTTCCGAATTACTTCACATTTGTTCGACCGCAAATCGAGCAGAACGAAGTCAACCGCCGCCAGCAACGCGATCTGCTGAAATTGGAGCGGCAAGTGCAAACGGCCTCGTTTGGCAACGCGGCGGCCCGCTCCGGCGCCCCCGGCACTGGCCACGGTACCCGGTTTGGCGATACCGGGCGGTATTATGGGGGGTGGCGACGCTAGAAGTTGCATTCCCGTGTGCCACTACGGTACAGTAGGGACGGCTCGATGTTTCCGTCCTGCTGCCGCTGTCTTGCACAAAGGGCACAACTATGGCCGCTGTTTTCTCGCCGTCGGTCCGTATAAGTCTCGCCTTGATCGTCGCTGTCGCCGCCACGCTTTATCTCGCGCCGCTCGCGGCGCAGGAACCCGCGGACCCGCCGCCGGCAACCGAACCGGCCGAACCACCGCCGCCGGTTGAAATGAACGAACGCGAGCAAGCGTTCGCGGCGGCCATCTCCGGCACCACGTTGGAAGGCCACTTCACCGTAAGCGGCCGCAACGAAGCCGACTTGCCACAACTCTCCGCAGAGAACTACAGCCTCGGAGAAGTCCGCAAAGTTGCCGAAGGGAAGTGGCTCATTCCGGCAAATATCAAGTATGGCGACAAGGATGTAACGTTGCCATTGACGCTGCCCGTCGAATGGGCTGGCGATACCGCCGTGATCATCGTTGACAAAGTCGGCTTCCCCGGCTTGGGCACCTACTCCGCACGGGTGCTGATCCACGATGGCCGCTACGCGGGCTACTGGGCCGGCGCCGACCACGGCGGGCATCTATTTGGGATAGTGAAGAAGCCGGCGCAATAGCGGCCCGTCATCGCAGTTTGGCGTCCACGCACAAAAACGGTTATGGGAACGTGTAGCACTCGTGCAATTCGATAAGCGGCGTTAAGTCGCCGGCATCGGCTGCTCGGATCGCCGCGATGTATTCTCGGCGAAAGGAACCTTGTTCACCGATCCCTTCCTCCGGCCATTGGGTTAATGGCGCGTCACGCTGCCGGAGCCAAATATTTGCCAGCAGCCGCGACCATCGCCCATTGCCGTTCGGAAATGGATGAATTGCAACCGCTCGATGATGAAGCCGAGCCGCTTGTTCCACCAATGGCATGTCGAAGTCGCCCCATTCTTGCAGGTCCGTAAGTAGAGAGTACAGCATCCCACTGACATTGTAGAACGGCACTCCAATGTTGCCGTCCGCTGTCCGCACGGAGCCGGCCCAATCCCAAACATCCCCAAACATCTCCTTATGGAGCTTTAAACTCCACGAATAGTCGAAGGGCGCCAGCCGAGACGACGGCTTTGCCGCAAGATACTTGATAAACGCCTTGGCTATGTTCAGCGCCTCCAAGGTGCTTAGTTCCTGTCGCGTGGCGATTCCACGCGACTTGGCATTAGCGGTCAAATGGGACAGATCAATCGGGGTTTCACCCGGTATGTTTGGCCACGGGGCATGCATTGCTATGCACCCCACAGTCGTCGATTTGCTTTGAGCAGCTCGTGAGTTGCGTCCTCGATCATTGCGTCGATGGTATGTTGATCGACGGCCTGATCTTCCAACGACATCGTACCTTGCACCATGTGCATCAGCTTCTTCGCCTTGCTGCGCGCTTGAGTTCGACGGTATTCATCGGCCGATTGCGGCTCTTCAATTTCAATCGTTGCACCGATTCGTACGACCACGCCCAGAGCTTTCGCAATTGCGTGAAGGTTAGGCACCGTAGGCATGCGTTCCTTGCCGGAGAGAATGCGGTTGACGGTGGGCAGAGAAACGTTGGCACGCTGGGCCACGGCCGTCTTGGTCATGCCCAGTCGCGCTCGACGTTGTTCGAGTTTCGTAAATTGGAGAACCATGTTGATCGCCCCACAGCTCCACGGAGAATTACGTCACGATTGACATGCTAATGGAGAATAATACATCACGGATGATGCATTTACAAGAAATTACTCCGTATGGGCCAAACTGGCCGCCAGCGCAATTGCAGCCGTCTCGATCCGCAGGATTCGTGGCCCCAAGGAGACGGCTTCCCATCCCTCGACCAGCGCGGTGTCATGTTCCGCATCGGTGAACCCGCCTTCCGGCCCCACTGTACAAACAATGTCCTGTCCACCGCGGTGGACAAGTTCGGTGAGTATTCGGCCTGTGGGATGAGCGATAATCCGCTGCACGGAGCCTCCGGTTGTGGCTGAGTTTACAAAATCCGCGAAAGTTCGCGCCCGCGAAATCTGCATCAGCCGATTGCGGCCGCATTGCTTGCTGGCTTCGATCACCGTGCGCGCGAGTCGCTCGATCGCCGCACCGCCGGGCTGGGCGACGCTGCGTTCTGTATTGAGCGGCACTAGCTCCGTTACACCCAATTCCGTGAGCTTTTCGACAAGCCACTTCTGCCGGTCGCCCTTGGGGAGAGCCACGCCCATTACCAGCCGATGCGAGAGCTCGCGGTTCACCTCACGGCGGGAGAGCACGTCAAGTTCCACGGTCCGCCGCTGGCACGATTTCACTTCCGCGTCGAATTCCCATCCGCTGCCGTCAAACAGCACCACCCGTGCCCCTGGCCCCGCGCGCATTACATGCAGCAGATGGTGTGCTTCATCGCCTTCAAGAACAACGCGCTCGTCCGCAATCGGAACAGCGGAAAAATATCGTGCTGTCATCTGTAGCTAACCGCTGATGAACGCTAATGGTCGCTAATATAAAACCGTTGATGGAATGAATGGACCGGCCGAAGGCAGTTCTTTATTTCGTTCAAATTAGCGTTCCATTAGCGTCCATCAGCGGTTCTCCCCTAAAGTTCAATAGCCGCCGCTACCGATTATGCCGAAGAGGCAAGCTCTTGCGCACTCCCCGGAAACCGCAACGATGTATCGGACCCAATGGCAGCTTGAGCGGTCGCCGTTTGCGGTGGCTCCTGGATTAGCGCAATGTTTTCCTGCACCCGCGCTGACGGAAGCCCTGGCCCGAATTGCATACCTGGTCTCGCAGCGGCGGCGCGTTGGGGCGCTCCTCGGCGAAGCGGGACTCGGGAAGTCGACCGTCCTGGCTAGTGCCGAGATGCAGCTATCTCAACGTGGGGTTCAGGTCGCGCGGGTCGATGCCTTAGGAATATCTCCGCGAGAGCTTGTGTGGCAGGCCACCGCCCAGCTTGGCGCCGCGCCGCGAGGCGAGGACGATCTACCCAGGCTTTGGCGGCGACTAAGCGATCGCCTGGCTGAAAACCGCTGGCAAAACCTGTCGACCGTGCTGCTCGTGGATGATGCCGGCCACGCCGCGCCCGACCTGGCCCAGCAACTCGCGCGACTGGCGCGGCTTGAGGTCGAGCCCGCTGCCCGCTGGACCCTCGTGCTCGCGGCCCAGCCGATGCAACTCAATCGCTGGCCCGATGCCTTGCTCCAGGCGATCGATTTGCGGATCGACCTCTACCCTTGGAGCGAGAACGACACCATCGATTACGTGCAGCACTCATTGGTCGAAGCCGGCAGCATCGCGCCAATTTTCACCGACGCCGCGCTGGTCAAGCTGCACCAATTGTCGCATGGCATTCCGCGGTTCGTGGCCCGGCTGGCCGATTATTCGCTGCTGGCCGCGACCCAAACCGATGCCGACCAGATCGACGCCGAGACGGTCACTGAGGCCTTCGCGGACATCCGCTGGTCGCCTGCGGGCGTGGCCATCGAATAGGCAGGACTTCGGCACCGCGGGAGCGTCGCCCTTCTTGGGCCGTGGTTTGCTACAATGCAGACCCCTCACACCACTTCGCTGGCGGATACGACATGGACAAGCCTGAACTCCAAGCGCTGCTGGAATCGCTCCACCGGGAACTCGCGTCGCTCGACAAAGTGGACGACCGCACGAAGCAACTTCTTTCGCAGGTAACGGACGACGTGGGCCGGGTGCTCGAACGCGATGAAGAAGCTGCCGACGACGACGTGGCCACGTCGCAGGACTCCGTCCGCAACGCCGTACTCGAGTTCGAGGCGGAACACCCCAAGCTAGCGGAAACACTCGGTCGGATCGCCGATGGTTTGGCGAATCTGGGCATCTGACCGCATCGCGGCAGCGACCCAATTGGTTCTCAATCGACCAACCGACATTCTCGCGAGCCGCCCATTGCCCACGCGGTCGGTCGAAAAACGTCGTGCCAGTGAGTGCGCGCGTTTCTCCACGCAACGGCCTGCGAATTGCAGCCTACACCATCGCGGAAGGACCGCGGCAAACTCGCTTTCCTTCGGCTTGCCGCACAGTTCTGCGATGCAAGTGTGCCAGAACCGTTCAATGATAGGAGAATAGTCATGGAACTCCGCGAAGTGATGACCGATCACGTCGAGTGCATTTCACCCGAGGCCACGATTCAGGAAGCGTCTTCCCGGATGAAAGACTGCGATGTGGGCGATTTACTGGTATGCGACAACGACAAGTTGGCCGGGGTAATTACCGACCGCGACATCATTGTGCGTGCGATTGCGGCGGGTACGTCTCCCACGCAGGTCCACGTCGGCGACATCATGACCCCGAACGTCGTTTACTGTTATGAAGACGACGACGTGGAAGACGCTGCGCGGATTATGCAAGAGAAACAGATCCGTCGATTGGCGATCCTCAACCGCAAAAAGCGGTTAGTGGGAATCGTCTCCCTGGGAGACCTCGCACTACAAACCCAGGACGACTTGTTAGCCGGCAAGACGCTGGAAGCGGTCTGCGAGCCGGTCGGAGCCGGCGCGTAGTTTCACGATTTTGCGGCGGATTACACCGTCGTTATTTCCCGCAGGTCGCCTAGCTTCTCGCGCAAAACCGCCAACTGCCGTTCCAACGCTTCGCGGTCGATGCGGACGCGGCTGAGGATGTTTTCGCTCGACGACTTGATGCTTTCAGCGGCCTTGCTGATCGTCTCCATGTTGGAGGCCCGTTTCTCGATGTCGAGAATCGCCCGGTCAATCGCATCAAAATCGGCGGCTTGCGTTTCCTTGCCGCGCGCCGTGCATACGCACAGGGTGCGGGCGACGAGAATTCCCGCCTTGAGAAAAACATCGGTGTAGGGGTCTTCGGGATCCCAAATCACAAAAATATCATTGCCGGACTGCTGAAACGGAGTCATTCCGGCAGGCGCCGTTCGACGGGAGAACACGAACATCCCCCAACTCGCGTCGCGATTCTTGCGAGCCGTTTCTATCTCATCACGCGCCTGCCCCAAGGAATAGCATTCCTTTTCCTTCGCTTCGACAACGATTTTCGCGCCCGGCGCGGCGCAGTTGGCGCTCAGTTCAATAACGCAGTCCCCCACTTTACAGTTCTTGATCCGCCCGACTTCGTTGCCCGTCGGCAGCACAACGTCGCCGGCCGGCTGGGCTTCGCGGGCCAGGAATTCACAGACCGCGTCTTCAAACTCGTTGCCGTGCCGCGTCGAGCGAAGCGACTCCTCGCGGCGAGTGATCATTCGCGCCAGCGTCACCTTCACTTCTTCTTGAAACGCACTGTTGCGCTCGTCGGACTTCGACAGCACTTCGTGCAGCTCTTTCTTGAGCCGCGATAAAGATGAATTATCGTCATCGAGCGTGAGGTTGTCGTGGATTGCCCGCTGGGCGCGATCGACATTGCGCACGAGGCGGCTGAGCGCTGAGTTCTCTTCGTCGAGCGAGAACTCCTTGGTCACAGCATCGATCTTCGTTTGCAGTTCTTTACTGAGATCGCCGTGGTTGGCCGTCAGTTGTGCAACTAACCGGCACAGCGCGCCTTCTTTATTGTCGAGCGAAAACTCGCGCAGCACGTGATCGCGCTGTTTCGTTAGCTGGCCATCGACCGTTTCCCGCAATGCCGACAGCAATCCTTGCGACTGGGCGGGATCGAGTATTTTCATCAACGGGCTTTCGCTGCCGACGTGAGCGAGCAGCGTCCGGGCGAGGTGCGAATTCTCGCCGTCGAGTTGCGCCTTGAGCAACTGGCAAAGTTCGCCGTCGTTGCCGACCAAGCGGCGAACCCGTTCGGTAAAGTGGCCATTCGTCGGATCAAAGTAGGTGGAAAGCGCCCCGTTCATACGCTCGTGCGACACCGTCGCGTGCTGTTCAAGCGCATTCTGAAGCTTCTCGACGAGCCGGCTCGATTCGCGCTGGATCGTGTCGCCATCGAGCCGCTGGCCGGCGTGCCGCAGTGCCAGCACCCCGATCCGCAACGCGTCGAGGGCGAACTGCCGCCGCTCGCGGCCCGAACGCTCGACCAGCGCTTGAATCACCTCCGGATCCTCGATGCAAAGCTGCAATTCGAGCGAATCGGGCAGTCCCTCAAGGTCGTCAGTCAAGCGGTCGAAGGAAATGGCGTCCTGCAAAAGCTCGGTCATGGGGGTCGTCTCCATTGCGATTCCCGGGAACTGGCCGCGTGGCGTGTACAAGCGTAACTATGGCGAATTTCTTAACCTCTGGCAAGATTAGGAGGATTAACCACGAAGGCACGACGAGCGCAACGAAGGACTAGAGAACAATTCGTTTGATGCCGTTCTTGAGCAACTCTACGTTAAAATTGAGCAGCAGTCCCAGCCTTCCCCCGTTTCGGTTTCGGGTAGGCTCGCTTGATTCCGGAATCAGCTCGAACATCTCAATTTCTGCCTTCCGTCGTGTCCTTCGTGCCGTTGTGGTTTACGTGTGTTTTACTCTATGAATCCTGCGCACAATCGTCGGCAAGCTGCTGCTGCAGTTCGTCCCAGTTGAGCCGGACCTGGGCGATGCGTTGCAGCAGGCCGTCGCCAGGCTGATGGTGGCGTCGCTCGTGGCGGAGGGTGGTTACCTCGTCTTCCAAGGCGGCGATCCAGTCGGGCACGTCGAGGCCCGCGCCGGTTGGCTCTTGCAGCAAACCCTCAATTTCCATTTCCAGCGCCATAAACGCAGTGCAGTCCCCATCCGAGTCGGCGGCGGAAATGGCCGGAGCCACCAGCGCCCGCACCCGGTCGATCGCCAGCGGCCGGGTGAAGCGTTCGGCGAGACGTTCGGCCACCGTGGGAAGCCGCATGCCGTAAGCTTCGCACAGGTCGGCGAACGCCTGCTGATGGAGGTCGGCTTGCTCGGCCGTGCGATCGGCGACGGCCCGTTGCCACAACTCCGCGGCGGCCGCGCGGTCTTGCCGAATCAGGATTTCGTGCGCGAGAAACACCGGCTTCAGGTTCCATGCGACCCGGTCGTAGGCAGTCCGCAACCGGACGAAATCCACAAATGTGTACAGCAACTCGCCCCGGTCCGATTGCGTGGTGGTCGCGTTATAGTCGCGGTATTCGCGATAGTTTTCCACCACCGCCTCGATGGCAATCGTTAAAAGCTCGACCGCTTCATTGCGTGCAATCCGCCGTCCGAGATCTTCAATTAAGGGCAACTCCTCATCGCCATCATCGTTTTGTTCGAGATTCGAGAGCCAGACGCCAACTCCCTGGTGCAAAATGGCCCGAAGATTGCCGAGGCTCAAGAACTTCTGCGTGAACAGGTCGCTGCCATAGCGCTCGGTGAACTGGACGAAGCGTTGCCACTCTGATTCGCCGGCGAGTTTCTCGACGACGCTCAATCGAACAGTGCGGCTATGGCGAAGCCAGCGGTGAAGTTGCGTCTCGGTAAGATCCTGCAGCGCCTCGACAAGCAGGCTATCGGAGGGGCGAATGTCGCACTCGGCGTGTGGGCCTTCGTCCCAGGCGTCGGCCGAAGCGACCAGGCATCGCACGAGCGCTTGATAGCCCGTTTCAAACAGCCGGTCATACTCTGTCACCGCGCCCGCGCCGACGGGGTGGTCGGCTTCCATGGCCTGGCTCGTGTCGAGCAGTTGGCACGTTTCGCGCACCAGTCCCAAACGGGGCAGCCAGCCGAGCAGGTCGTGAACCAAATGATGAAGTGCGCGAGCCTTGACGATGCGTCGCGGGCTGCCGCCGCGCGCCAGTGGAACGTACAGCAGTTCCTGTCGAGACAGCGAGCGGAGAAAGTCCGGCCAGTGGCGCCGCACGCCTTCGACGTCGCCCGCCAAAATGGCCCGCAGAATTTCCATTGTGTGGGCGATTGGCGAAGCCTCGGCGCTTTCCTCCGCGGGACGAATGTGCGCTCCCGCTGCTGCGCGCAGCAAGCGCGCCGCGTCGGACATATCGACGCAGAGCGCGATAATCCGTTCCAGCAGCGAATCTTTCATCGTTCGTCGGCGATCGTATTCGACCATCGACTCGTGCGTGCTGCGCGGCGCGGGAATGCGATGTCGATGGACCGTTTCCAAAAGCTGCACGAGTTGCACATACCGGCTGGTTGCCTCCTGCTGCCACTCTTCAAGCTGATCGCGACGTTCCGCCGCCTGCTGCGGCGCCTCCCACGCCACCGCTGCGTGCTTCCATAACCGTGCGAGGGTCGTGAGGAACGCGAGGCGATCGTTCAGCCGCTCCGATTCTTGTTCCAATTCGTATTCGGTTTCTCCCGCGCCCGAATCGAAGATGGCCGAGTCCATGCCGTCGTCGGTGCTGTCGCGATAGACGACGTCTTCGTAGGCGGCGCTGAACAAATTGTCAAGCTCGTGGTCGCCATCGTCGTCCAGGGACTCGTCGCCGAACAGCTTTTGCATCTGTTCGTCGTGTTCGGATTGTTCCTCCTCGGTCATGGCCGAGAGTTCGAACTGCGGTACTTGCCAGTATTCTTCTGCGCTGGCTTGCAAGTGCGTAAAGAACTTGGCAACGAGCGGCCACTCGTTCGTGCCAGCCACGAGCTGGCGGGCTTCGACCATCCGCAACCACCGCAGCGCCAGGGGGTGGAACGCGGCGTCGCCATCTTCCAGCGGCGTTAATTCGGATTGGCTTACCCACTGCATCATCAGCGCCATCGACGAAACGAAATCATCTTTGTCCAGCAGCGCCTCGATGACGAGTTGAAACGCCTTCGGGGAATCGAATTGATCGACGAACATCCGCCAGAACCGTACGTCCCCCGCCGCCGCGCCGGCCTTGTGCCAGGCGTTCAGCGCCCCGGCAACGAGATTCGTGGAGACCTCGACGTCCTTGGCAACCAGTCGTTTCAACCCTCCCACCGAGGCGGTGGCGTACTTGTCCCACCAGTCGGAAAGCCGGGCGAGCGTTGTCGAGAACGTGTTTTCCAAATCCGCATCGTCGATGGCCGCCGCTTCGGTCCACGCCCGTGAACATAGGTCGAGCACCTGTTCGACGAGCATGATCAGATCGTCCACGCGGTAATCGTGGACCGTGTTTTCAAGCGCTGGAAACAAACTGAAGTTGCCCCCGAAACCGATGATGTTCCACGGATCGACCATCGCGCCGCATTCGATACCGCGATTGAGCAGGTCTTCGATTTCCGGAAGGCATTTGGTCACCAGCTCGAGTTGGTGATTGTCGATGGCGTGATGCCCGGCGGTCATGCGGCAGTAAATGTGGCACAGCATCCGCGCCGACGCAACTCGGACCGTGCGGGCTTGCTTGAGTGCTGCTTCGGGAAACCCCATGCGGGCATAGATCTGCGCGAGGTGAACGTGCTGAAGCTGTGTGGCCCGCCGGCGGGCGAGTTCTTGATTCAAGTGCTGCCGCGCGCCGCCGAACGGTTGCCGCATCCGCTGCGATTCGCTGCGCAGTCGTTCGCCCTGCGGGCCCGAAGCACGCTTGAGTAGGTCTTCGTAAAATCGGTCGCGGTATTTGGCGATGTGGGGTAGCAAGGTGGAAAGCGAAACATCCGAACCATGGCAACCGGGCCCGTTGCCGCTGGTGCCGGAGGCCATCAGCATGGTTCCCGCGAGGACCGCGGCGGCCTCGAAAAGCAGATCTTCTCGAGCCGCGCCCACCGCACCGGCTTGCTCAACTCGGCTCAACAGCGCCTCGAGCGCCAAGGGTTGCAGCACGAACCGCCGGTAGTAGCCGCTGTTGTCGATGCGATGCGGATCCCACTGCCCGAAGTGATAGTTGGGCCGCTTGTTGACCGGATGATCAAAATCGTACGCCCGCGGGTCGAGGGCGAGTTCTTCTAAAAGTTCGGGATTGAACCACGACTCCCGCAGAAGCGTCGCGTCCGTCTCGCGAAGGACAGTGAGCGTTCGGGCGATCAATTCTTCGTAAGGCCCGGCGCCAACCCCGGCCCCGGCCACGTAGAGCGGAATCGGCCGAACCCATTCGTGGCGATACGGTTGAATGTCTTGTTGCGATTCGACCACCGCAACGGGTCTATATCCAAGATAGTTGTCAAACTGATCGCGGGCGGCGGGGACAATCCGCTCCGGCTCGTTCCACGGCGGTCCCTGGGCCAGCAGGGCTTCGATCGAACGGCCGATGAAGAGCGGCCGCCACAATTCCTCGTCTTGACGATGCCAGAGCAGGTCGCGATGAAACTCGCGGTAACTTGCGCGAAACGCTTCGAGTAACTGCACAATGCACCGCGCTTGATCCGTGTCGACAAACGCCGGATTCGTTTCGCAGAGCCGGCCGAGAGTGGCTAAAAACCACTGGCAGAGAGTAGCAACCGCGTCGCCGTCGGGCGCGACGGCCAATTCGCACCGGCGGAACAACTCATTCAGGTTTCGGAGAAACTTGGCGTCTGGGGCACCCGATGAAAAGTTGAGGTAACCCGCTACCTCCTCGAGCAGCTTCTGCCGGCACGGTTCAGACTCTAAGGGTGCGGCGGACATAGGTGATTCGGCTGTTCCAGAGCGGCGTGCCTCACGTGCCTGTAATGTAAGCCATCGCTCCGCGGGTGGTCTACGGTCGGCCGTGGACCAAGCTGCCAGTTTGCCGCTCGATGCGGCTGAAAAAATCACCTCGCTGGTGGGATGCATTGTTTGGAGCGGCCAACTAAAATAGGAAGGTGCGCCCATTCCACGCGCGATACGCTCGACCGACGCCTCAATCGACGATCCCCGAAAAACGCCCAGACAAATGAATGAACAACTACGACAGCTTTCGATTCGGTCGATTGGGATTCTAGCGATGCTCGGTTTGCTTGTCGCGCTACCGGGGGCCGCACTCCGTGCAAGCAGCCTGGTGCGAGAAGATCAGGCGCAGCGGTTCGGCTTGCAGCGGGCCTGGTTTACACAAGTCGATGTCAATCCCGGTCGCAATACCGTCGAGCGGGCGGTGCTCACCGGCGATGAGCTTGCCGTCTTGACATCCGCCGGCGTGCTCCACGTAGTCGATGCGCACACCGGCGCGACGCGCTGGGTCGAGCGGATCGGCAATCCCGGCTATGCCAGCCTCGGTCCCGCGGCCAGCGAGACGCACCTGGCGATCATTAACGGTTCGACACTGCTTGTGTTCGACCGCAAGACCCGCCGCGAAGTGCTGCGCCAATCGGTCGGCGGCGCTCCCAGTGCGAGTCCCGCGTTGGGCGAAGATTATGTCTTCGTGCCGCTGTTCAATGGGCGTGTGGAAGGCTATTCAATCGCTGCTGAAAAAGCGGTGACCTGGTACTATCAGTCGGCCGGCCGGTTGTTCATGCGACCGGTGACAACCCAGAACCGCGTCGTCTGGGCGACGGATACGGGATTTCTTTACGGCGCCGACAGCAAGGGCGGCGGAATTCGATACCGTTTCGAATCGCTCGCGCCGATCGCGGCGCCGCCCGCCGCGAAGCCGCCTTACATTTACGCGGTGGCGGAAGATGGCTACGTATTCGCGCTCAACGACGATACGGGCCGTCTACGGTGGCGCTACGCCACGGGTTGGCCCGCACGATATTCGCCAGTAGTGATCGGAGACGACCTCTACGTGGCGACCGACGAGCCGGCGCTCCACTGTCTGTCGACCGAAGACGGATCGCCCCGCTGGACCGCCATCGGAGTTTCGCAATTCGTGGCCGCCAGTCCAAACCGCGTTTACGGCATGGACCGATACGGCGCGCTGCTGATTCTCGACGGGCGATCGGGCGTTGTTCTCGGTCAAGCGAATGGCCGCGAAGGTACGACCGCGGTGGTCAATCAGGAAACCGATCGCCTGTACCTGGTGTCCGATACGGGCCTCGTGCAGTGTCTACACGAGATTGGCCAGCAACAACCGTTTTTGCACGCTCCGCCAGAGGCCGAAGAGCCCCCGGCAGAGCAAGCGCCCCCCACGGAGGAAACCCCTGCGACCGACGCACCGCCAATGGAAGCACCACCCGCAGTCGAACCGGAGCCGGCACCCGATGGCGGCGATCCCTTCGCAGAAGGCGCCGAGGAACCGGCCGCCCCCGTCACTCCGCCCGCCGACACGCCGGAGACTGATCCGTTCGCGGAAGACGCCGACGAAGAAATTCCGTTTTAATTGCGCCGCGGGCGAGGACGCCTCGGCTCGCTATTGCTTTTACTTCTGCCTTCTTACATCCCACATCAAACATTACCCTCACCACCGGTCCTGCCCCGTCAGCGCTAGCACCGCGGACCACAGGTCGCTGTTCGGATTGATCCGCTTGGGCTGGCCGGTTGAAACCGCCAAAGGTACGTGCACGAACTGGTTGTTCCAGTTGCTAACCAGCAGGTCGGTCTTGCCGGCCATCGCGGCATGGGCGGCGTTGCGGGCCAGTTGTTCGCAGAGCAGGGCGTCCGCCGTGTTGGCCGACACACTGCGAATGTGGTAGCTCGGATCGAAATACCGCACGTTCACCGGCACTCTTTGCTCGGCAAAGTAGCTGCAGAACTTGTCTTTTAGCCACGGGCCAATGTCAGTCAGCTTGCGATTGCCGGAGGCATCGGTCGCGCCCGCGCATTCCAAAAGGCTTTGACCAGCGCCTTCGGCAACGACGATCACTGCATGACCCCGCGCAGCGAGGCGGCGCTTGAGTTTCGCGAGCAAGCCCTCCGGGCCGTCGAGATCCAGTGGCAACTCGGGGATGAGGCAGAAATTCACGTGCCCGCTGGCAATGGTCGCCGATGCCGCGATGTAGCCCGCCTCGCGGCCCATCACCTTCACCAACCCCACGCCATTCTCCACGGACTTCGCCTCCACGTGCGCACGGTCGATCACGAGATCCGCCTCCGCCACGGCCGACATGAAGCCGAACGAGCGATAACAAAACCGAATGTCGTTGTCGATCGTTTTCGGAATGCCAACGACTGCGAGCGGAATCTTGCGGGCGAGCGCTTCTTCCGCAATCGCGTGCGCCCCGCGCTGCGTGCCGTCGCCGCCGACGCAGAATAGCAGGTTCACGCCCAACTCGCGCAGGTACTCGACCATGATCGCCGGCTCTTGCGGACCGCGCGACGTGCCAAGAATCGTTCCGCCGTCATGGTGAATCTCCTCCACGTCTTTGTCCGTCAGCACAATCGGCGGCCGGCCCTTCGTCGGGTTCAATCCCGAATAGCCGAATAGAATTCCCAGCACTTCCGCGATGCCGTAGTTCGATTTCAGATCGTAGTACAGCGAACGAATCACGTCGTTCATGCCGGGACACAGCCCGCCGCAGGTGACGATCGCCGCCCGCGTCTGCTTGGGGTCGAAAAAAATCTTCTCCCGCGGCCCGGCTCGCTCGAACGCCAGCATCGGCGGCAACTCCCCTTCGAGAAAGTCGATCTGATTGAGCACTCGCGACGCATCGGGCGTAAACGCTCCTCCGCCTTGCCCCAAGTTGAGCGAACGATGCAGCGGCGAATTAAACCGGCACGGCCCAAGGGTCGCCACCCGCAACTCTTCTTGCGAGGGATTCGATCCACATTCGTCGGTCGGCATGGACATAGGTGACCCCATCGTAGGTCAGGCTGTGCCTGACATGTCGCAAGTAGGCAGTGCCTGACGGATCGCACGTCAGGGCAGTCAGGCACAGCCTGACCTACCGCGTTTGCGAACGGTACAATCAACAACGCAGAATACCAGCCGCCCACCCGCCGGACAACGTTCCACTTTCCGCTCTCCGCTTTTCCGCCGTGAACTACTTCGCCCACGCCTACCCCCACTTGGCCGAGGAAACGCTCGATGCCTACTTTCTGGCCGGGCTGGCCACGCCCGACTGGCTCACGGTCGTCGCGCGGCGTACCAAGTGTCGCACGCGGCACGTCGAGCCGTGGCTCGCGCACGACGATCCGCGCTGGGCCGCGCTCGCGCGGGGCATCGCTCGGCATCATGCCGATGACCGCTGGTTCCACGAGACCCGCACCTTCACCGAGTTGTCGCTCAAGTTTTCGAAACTCATTCAGCAGCATTGCTCCGACCGCTCCGACATGCGGCCCAGTTTCCTCGGCCACATTCTCGTCGAGCTGCTGCTCGACGCGGAGCTAATCGCCCGCGACCCGCGCCGGCTCGACCGCTACTATGCCGCCATTCATCGTGCAGACGCCGAACGAGTGGCCGTGTGGATCGAGCAAATGTCCGGCAATTCGGTCGGCGAGCTTGCTGCGTTCATTCCACGATTCGTGTCGGTCCGGTTTCTGGCCGACTATGCCGGCGATGACTCCCTCTGCTATCGCGTGAACCAAGTGCTGTGCCGCGTGGGACTCGCCAAGTTGCCGCTTTCGTTTAGTGAACTTCTTCCCTCGCTGCGGCAGCAGGTCGCGCAGAATGCGCAAGCTCTAATGACCGCTAGCAGTAGCTGAATTCGCAAGAATTCAGACTACGCCGGCTCAACTCTGAACTCTTGCGAGTTCAGCTACATGTCTACTCTGCTGGCTAAACCTTCCGCCGGCCACCTCCGTACACAACTCGGCGAGTGAACCTCGCCGACACATGGACGCACTTTCTAGCGTAACGGAGGACCAAACACATGACCGCGCAGGGTTACCCAATTCTCTCAGTCCGCACGACGGCCATTCTGTGGTCGGTGTGGGCCATCGCCGCTTGCGGCATAGCGACCGCCGGCGACGACCCCACCGTCGTCTTCGACTTCCCCCGCACCGTCGCGTGCCGCGAAGTCACGCCGCCCGACTTCGCCGACATTGCACCCGGTGAAATGGTCATCGAAGCCGTGCTGCCGGTGTCGGTGATCGTGTACCGTGGCGATGTCCATCGCATCGAAGAGCTAGTCGTCGAGATCGACGGCGCTACCTACGCGATGCGGGTGCATGGCTACGCGCCAATGACGCGGCTCGACAGCGACATCACTAAAGAGATGGAAGTAAAAATCACTTCCGAAAAAGGCACGACGCTCGAAGCGACGCTCGGCGGTAAGCTGCCGATCCCCGGCGCCGAAGTCGCCGCCTGCCTGACGCCTTCGCTCAGCGCGCTGAAGACAGATCGCGAAGTCTCGACCGAAACGGTCAACCGTTTGCCGCCGAAGCAAGCGATCGTGGTTAGCGGCACGACGAGCAAGGCGCAGGCCGTGTTCTACAAGTTCCGCAAGTCGTCGCAGACCACGCTCGAAGGCCAGCACGAAGTCAGCGTGCAGTTCGTCGTGCCGCGCGATTGGTCGGTGAGCGAGCTACAAGTGACGACCGTCGCCCGCGGCCAGAAGAAATGGCTGTGGCAAGACCAAGCCCACACCTGGGGCAGCCTGATTTCGACCGTGCAGCTTTACCGCGCCGGCGACGCCGACCTGCGTTCCGCGGCCTTGGCCCGGGCCGAAAAACTCGCCAAGCGCGGCGACAAACACGAAGTGGCCAAGCCCATCCTCAGCGAATAAATAGCCCGGCCATCCTGGCCGGAAGTGGAAGAGGATTTCCATCCGGTCAGCGAAGTCAAAAAAATCCGGGCAGGATGCCCGGGCTATCTAGCAAGGCACACTGCCCGTGTGCCGTAGCGGCCCCGCGAGTTGGCAACTTTGTTTATCACGCCGTTACGGCACACGGAGTGTGCCTGCTACATTGGTGCCCGCCATGAAGACTCTGTGGTCTGATTTATGGAGCTTTTCAGGATCGCTTGTTTAAGGGTATACTTGAAGTATGATAACCACCATTCGCGCTCATTTCGACGGCAAACACGCTCTGGTTCTCGACGAGCCAGTCGACTTGCCGGTTGGTACGCCATTGCGAATTCACGTCGAGACCCTTGCCCAGCGAGCGAACCAAACCACAGACCAACGTTTGCCACTGACGATGGACGTGGAGGCGGTCCGAGCAATCGTGTCCGACCCACGCCAAGCTTGGCGGCCGCTGGATGTCGACATTGATCCAGAACTTGGCCGAGCGATCGCCGAGAATCCCGAATTCAACATCGAGGAGGCATGATCCACGGGCATGCACGTCTGCATCAGCAACTTTCTCGCCGCACCATCGCGGTACACGGATCATGCCCACCACTCATTC
The DNA here is from genome assembly GCA_040901765.1 of Pirellulales bacterium. Classification (GTDB taxonomy): domain Bacteria; phylum Planctomycetota; class Planctomycetia; order Pirellulales; family Lacipirellulaceae; genus JBBDYG01. Next base: position 38,709 of record JBBDYG010000128.1, on the reverse strand, counting down.
CGCAACTTTCCCTCCCTCGATCCGGCGGTTAAGCTAAACGTGCCCGTGCGTATGAGGTACGACTGTTGGCCCACTACTGCCGGTTTAGGAAACTTGCCCAGCTTGCATTCAAGCCGGAGGCTTGATAGCCATTAGCCGGTGGTAAGCGAAGCGCCACCACCGGCAGTGCGAGCAATAAGTTGCAGCATCCCGGCAGGGATGCCAGCAGTTTTCCGGAACGAGAAATGGCTGCGACCCCTGCCAGGGTCGTGCAAAGAACGATTTGCGATCCGGTGGTGCGCTGCGCGACCACCGGCTAATTGCTGCCATCCCGCTGGGATGAATTACACACGTTGTCCCGAGTCTCCCGACCCCGCACGCCGCCCGACCGCAGGTCTCCCACTCGTGATCCCCTCCGACGACACCATCGCCGCACTCCGCGAGGCCCTGCGCGTCTCGCCCACGAACATTCCGCTTCACAAACATCTCGCCGAGTCGCTCTTAAAACTCGGCCGGTTCGACGAGGCGGAGGCCGCGTATCGCGAAGGGCTGTCCGTCGCGCCCCGCAACGCCGACCTTAAGCTCGGCCTCGCGAACGCCTATTTTCAGCAACAGAAAAACTCCCCGGCGTTGGTCGTTATCGAAGATTTGCTAGAACAACCCGAACCGCCTGCCGAGGCGTACATCTGGCACGCGAAGCTGTTGGTACGCGCCGGCGAGCCGCAACGCGCCGCGTACCAATACCGCCAGGGCGTGGAACTCGACGCCAGCGTGGCCGATGCGGAACTTGCTCGCGAGTTGGGCATCTCCGACACGCCGCACGGTTACGATGACGACGAAGTCGTCGATGGCCGCGTCCGCCAGCGCGCCGGCGACCAGGAGCCGGGGCCGTTCGAGGCCGACATCGAGCGGCCCAAGACGAACTTCCAAGACGTGGGCGGCATGGACCCCGTCAAGGAAGAGATTCGCATGAAGATCATCTTGCCGCTCGCGCATCCCGAGATGTTCGAGGCCTACGGTAAGAAGGTCGGCGGCGGCATTTTGATGTACGGCCCGCCCGGTTGCGGCAAAACCTTCCTCGCCCGCGCCACCGCCGGCGAAGTGCAGGCCGGCTTCCTGTCGGTCGGCATCAGCGACGTGCTCGACATGTGGATCGGTTCGAGCGAAAAAAATCTCCACGAGCTATTCCAGCAAGGCCGCCGCAACACGCCTTGCGTCCTGTTCTTTGACGAAGTCGATGCCCTCGGCGCGAGCCGGGCCGACATGCGCCACAGCGGCGGGCGGCACCTCATCAACCAGTTTCTGTCGGAGCTTGACGGCGTCGATGCGAACAACGAAGGCCTGCTGATCCTCGCCGCCACGAACGCCCCGTGGCATCTCGACAACGCCTTCCGCCGCCCTGGCCGCTTCGACCGCATCATCTTCGTCCCGCCCCCCGACGCCCCCGCCCGCGCCGGCATCCTGCGGCTGATGCTCGCCGGCAAGCCGAGCGACGGCGTTGACTGCGACCAAGTCGCCAAGAAAACCGCCGACTTCTCCGGCGCGGACCTCAAGGCCGTGATCGATCAAGCCGTCGAAGCCAAGCTCCGCGACGCGATGAAGTCGGGCAAGCTTGAACCCTTGCGCACGAAAGACCTGCTCACCGCCGCCGGCGCGGTAAAACCCTCGACCCGCGAATGGTTCGCAACGGCCCGCAACTACGCCCTCTACAGCAACCAAGGCGGCACGTATGACGAGATTCTGAAGTATTTGAAGATGTAGAGGGGGGGGGATTCAGACCACTTTCGCCAATCCATTCGACTTTAATACGGTCGCAGCACGATATAACGCTGGCCGGACTTTATACGCCGAAGGCGTTACGTCCTTTAGCCCAGCGTTGGCGGCGCAGCCGGCTACGCTGGGAAAACGAATACTCAGAATTCTATACCCTGAAAGGGTTACGCCCATCGGTTGGGCAAAAGCGTCCAACCCCGTTGGGGTAGATTCTTTAGTGCTTCGCTAACCCAGGGTACGCCGCTGCGCAGCGAACCCTGGGCTAATGGGTGCAACCGCTTCGCGGTAAAGACAAACAGCCACCAGGTACCCGGACGACCATCTAATACATCGCAACCCGCCATAAGAGCGGCAAAATAATGAACTCCCCGCTCACCCGCGCCCAACTCCTGTTCCACCAATCGCGCTTCGCGCAGGCCGAGCTAGAGGTGCGGCGGGTGCTGAACGAAACGCCGCACGAGCCGGGGGCGCATGCGCTGCTTTCCATGTGCCTTGTGCAACAAGACAAGCTCGACGAAGCACAGCAGGAGGCCCAGCAGGCGATCGTCCTCGCGCCCGATTGGGCCTACACGCATTTCTGCCGCTCGGTGGTGCTGGAGCACCGCAAGCGGTTCGCGGAGGCGGAAGCCTCGGCCCGCGAGGCCGTGCGGCTGGAACCGGTTGACCCTGACTACCACGCCCGCCTGGCGGCAACACTGTTCTGCCAACAGTGGTGGAAGGAAACGCTCGCAGCCGCCGATGAAGGCCTCGCGCACGACGCTGAGCACGAGGACTGCAATCACCTGCGGACGATGGCCCTCACAAAACTTGGCCGGCAGACCGAAGCGGTCGCGGCGGTCGATGCCGTCTTGCAACGTGCGCCCGACGACGCGATGGCCCACACGAACAAAGGTTGGGCCTTGCTCCACCAGCGCAAGCCCAAACAGGCGCTAGAACACTTCCGCGAAGCGTTGCGGATCGACCCCAATTCCGAGTACGCCAAGGCCGGCATCGTCGAAGCGCTCAAAGCCCGCAATCCAATCTACCGCTGGATGCTGGCCTACTTCCTGTGGATGGCCCGGCTGAGCGACGGCGCACGATGGGGCGTCATCATCGGCGGCTACGTCGCCTACCGGTTGCTGCGAGGCATCGCACGCAGCAGCCCCGAATGGGCGCCGTGGATCATGCCGTTCCTGTTTGCCTACATCGCCTTCGCCCTGCTCACCTGGTTCGCCTACCCGCTATTTAACATGCTGCTGCGGTTCAACAAATTCGGGTGGTACGCGCTGTCCAGCGATCAGCGGGCGGCATCCAACTGGTTTGGCGCCTGCCTTGCGCTCTGCGTCGGCGCGATCGCGGCGAGCTTTCTTTGGGATAGCACGGTCGCCTTTCTCGTCGCCGGCTTTGCCATCGGCATGGCCCTGCCGTTGGTGACCATCTACCAATGCGACATCGGTTGGCCGCGCCAAGCCATGACCTCGTTCACAGCAGGAATGGCCGTGGTCGGCCTGGCCACGCTCACCGGGACGGCGTTCGGTCAAGAGTGGTCACTAACGTTGCTGCCCATTTTCCTGCTCGGCTTCATCGCCACCCCGTGGCTCGCCAATTACCTGGCGGGCGCGACCGCCACGAAATAACGCCTCGCACATCCCCCCGCCGCTTGCGGCTTAGCGCTTTCCCCCTCCCCGTCCGCGGGGCGAGGGCCAAGGGGAGGGGGCCGCAGCTTTGCCACCCCCCCGGCAAGTGGCATTGTGGCAATCCTCTACAAAAATAGAGGGTTCCCAAGAACACGTGGCAAAGCTGACACGGCAACTTGCCCTGCAAAGCGCCTGTTACCTCTCCTGATCCCCGCCCAACCCCAACTTATCCAGCCACCGCCGCTTCGGTTCTTGGGTTTTGCTACCGCTGGCCGCGAGGCTTGGCCCCGCTTTCTTGAGCGTCTCCAACTCGTGCCGTTGTTTTTCAAGCTCTGAATCCTGCCGCGTGAGCTTGGCCCGCGCCATCGATAGCTCCATCTCCGCGGCACGCAGTTTCTCGTGAAGCTCCGCTTCCAGCGCCACCAGCCGCTCGCGCTCGGTGCGGATCAGTTCGTCGGCGTCGATGATTCGCTCGTCGCTCGTTCTGCCGGCCGCGTCATCGAACTGTTGTCGAAGCGTTTCGATTTCGCGGTCCTTCTCCGCGACCACTTCGTCGGTGATGCGAATCGTCCCCTCGATGCTGGCCCGTTCTCGCTTCCGCTCCGGCGTGGTCGGTTCGTCCCCTTCGAGCGTGGCGAGCAGCCGCCGCTTCTGCGCTTCCCAATCGCTGGCAGCCACGTCCGGCGCGGCTGACGGGGATCGACGCACCGTGGCGAGATCCTGCTCCAGCTTCGCTTTCTCGGTTTTAAGCTGCCGCACATCTTCGACCGCCATCTCGAAGCGGCGTCGCAAATCGGCAAGCTCCTGGTCGCTATCGGCGTTGGTTTCGTTCGTGAGCCGCCCTTCCAGCGACGCCACCTGTTCGACAAGCGAATCGCGCTCGGTTCGCAGGTGAATCAACTCCGGCAGTTCGTGCTGGTCCCCCTGAGGCCGGCGGGCCAACTCTTGCTCAAGCTCGGCTACCCGCCCGCGCAAACGTCGCGCGTCTTCCATGGCCAGCTCGAACTTCGGCGTCACTTCGAGCAGCCCCGCGCTGGCGGTCGCTTCCTGCTCGAGCGAGTGTTCTAGCTGACCTCGCACCACTTGAAGCTCGTCGGCAATTTCGCCGCGCTCGGCCGTGAGCTTCGCACGCTCTCGCTGCCACGCCGCGGTCTGCGCCGCTAGCTCGTTGCGAACGACGGCCACGTCGCTCTTCACCGATTGCTGCAAGGCGGCGAGCCGACGCCCCGACTCCTCAAGCTCACTGCGCAACTCGGCATTCTGCGTCGTTAGATCGCGCAGGCCGGTCTCTAACTGTTGCCGCTCCGATTGCCAGCTCGACCGTTCGTGCTCCAGTTCGCGCTGGAGGTGGTTCAGCTCCTCATGGTCCGCTTGTGCGGTGGATTCTTGTTCGCTCCTGAAATGCGCGATGGCGATTTCCAGCTCCGCGCGCTCGACCTCCAACTTTCGATGTTGCTGCTCAATGTCGCTACGGTCCGATGCAAGTTTGGCGTGTTGCCTGCTAAACTCCTCGGCCTGTGCTTCCAGCTCCGCGGTTCGCGCATTGAGCGCCGCCGACTCAGCCGACAGATCGTGGGAAATCTGATCGACGTGTTGCCGAGCGACGACCAACTCCGCCGTTTGCTGCTGGCGAAGACACTCCCAATCGTTCCGCTCGCGGTCAAGCTCGCGCCGCAGATCGTCGAGCGCTTCTAGCTCTGCATTAGAATCCGCGGGAGGCACGCTCACCGCATCGCGGGCCAGCTCTTCGGTAACCAGTTCGAGCTGCGCGGCGATCCGTTGTTCGAGTTCCGCCAGGCGAAGCTGCCGCTCGTCGAGCGCCCGTTGCGCGCGGTCCCGCAGCGCTCGGACCGCCGCGGCGGATTGCGCCGCGAGCGCCTCAGTCTCCGATCGGTTTGGGCCGTGTTGATCCATGCCCGGTAACTGTCTTCCTTCTCAAAGGCGTCGATGCAAGGGTAGCGCTCGGGAATTGTCGCGCACAGGCGGCGCAGCGCGCGGCGGGGGCGCGCGAGGAATTCCCAACCGTATATAGGACACCACTTACCGCCGGTCAAAACGCTTCGCCAACGAGGCCGCTGGTCGTACCCGTTATGCCGGATAGAACGAATAAGATCCCACGATCCACCACTGAGGCACGGAGAGCACGGCGAAAATGAAGTAGAGTGAGCGATCAACGAGGTGGAGGCCTGCTCGCGATCGAATCGTGCTTTTCTCCGCGCACTCCGTGCCGCCGTGGTGATTCAGCCCGTCACTCTGAGCGAAGCACTTCCGGATTCACCACATTCTCGGGTGTTTCGCCGCGCAGCTTGGCGGCGACCTGGTGGGCGACGCGCGTCCGCAAGTCATTGACCGCCTGCGTCGAAGAAAACGCTGCATGGGGCGTGACGAGAACACGCGGATCGTTGTAAGGCGGTTGCGACAGGTCCGGCGGTTCGGGATCTTGCACATCGAGCGCCGCCCCGGCCAACCGGCCGTTGTCGAGCGCCGCCGCCAGCGCAGCGTGGTCCACCAGTCCGCCGCGGGACGTGTTTACTAAGTATGCCGTCGGCTTCATTCGCGCAAGGGACTGCGCATTGATTAGATGCCGAGTTTCACTCGTCAGCGGACAGACGAGCACCACGTAATCGCTTTCGGACAACAACTCATCACGCGACCGCCACTGGACGCCCGGCGGTGACTGCTTCGAACGGTTCGTCCCGACGACGCGAAAGCCCAGTTCCTGTAGCACCGGCGCAAGCCGCTGGCCGATCCGTCCTAACCCCACGAGGCCCACCGTTTGCCCCGTCATCCGCTCAAACGGCAGATGCTCCATCAAATCGTACCGCCCCGCCCGCGTGGCATCGCGATAGAGATGCAGCTTCCGCCCCAACGCCAGGATCAGCGCCAGCGTGTGCTCGGCCACTTCGATATAGCAATAATCGGGCACATTCGTAACCACGATCCCGCGCTTCGTAGCATGCGCCACGTCGATGTTGTCCAGCCCGATCCCCGTCCGCGCGATGATGTGGCAATGCGGCACGGCGTCAATCACCCGCGCCGTGGTGGGTGCCCAGCAGGTCATAATCGCGTCCACCGACTTCGCAAGTTCGATCAGCGTCTCCTCGCGCTTGTCCGGAGAAAGCACTAGCTCCGCCCCGACCGGCGCAAGAATCTCGCGCTCGATCTCGACATCGGGCCAGGCATAGTCGGTGTAGAGAACGCGGTGGGCGGGCATGGGGGATTTGGGATTTCAGATTTGGGATTTTTCGACACGCGTTAGCGCCGACGGCTACGTCGGTAGGTGGAGTATCCTCCACATAATGGCGGGTAATTAACGGGCAAGCAATGGGTGCGTCATGATTGCTGGACTTAATGGGCTACACCATAATCGGGGAAGTAAAGTGCGGCCAATAAGGAATCTCGACCGATGCGGACCAATCCGGAAACCACAGAGCTAGGCCCGGCCAATTCGGTTGCCGAATTCGACGATCCGACCGCAACCACAATTCAACCGCTGTCGTTGCGACTAATCGCCTATGTTTTCCTGTTCATTGGGACATTGGGCTTGTTTGACCTTTTCCGTGCTTGGTTTCACGATAATGACGTCTATGTAAGCTTCAATGCAGCCTTGCTGCTGGTAGGCTGGGGACTGTTCTACCAGAAACCACTCGCCCGTGAATTTGCATTGTTCATCGTGTGGCTGTGCATCTTCTCCGCGGTGCTTACGCTAGGAATTGTGTGGTTATTTTCCGGAGAAGCCCTGCGGTTCAATATCGGAAGACATTCTCTTGAGCCAACGTTTGCCATTCGGCTGTCGTATTTTCTGGGCAGCTTCGCCGTCCTCGTAGTTCTTTGGCGGGTACGCGGCGTGCTCTCCAGCGAGCAAACTGTGCGAATGTTTGCCGAGTCGCGTAACATGCGGCCGTCACCAATATCACACCCCTGGTTGCGATTCAGCGTCGGCAACTTGCTCTTCGCAATGGCAGTCGTTGCGTTTATTGCTGCCCAAATCGGTATGGACGTGAAGCTGCACCATAGCACGTCAAGTAGCATGAATTCAAAGGGCTCCGTGGTCCTGTTGGAAGTCGGCACCTTTGCAAGAGTATTCATGCCAAATCACGAGCCAGAACTTGCTTACTTAGTGATTGTTCACGGCTCCCCCGGTGCTAACTCGTTGGTTTCCCACTCCCTCAATTCGCCCAGGGCGCGATTGCGAATTGCTGGACAGGAGCCAATCGTTTTGCCATCGAACACGCAACTCTTCGAGTGGCGCGACGGAAGGTTGGATCGGAGCGATATGAAGATCACCTATGCCGAGTTTGAGAAAGTCGAACCAAATCTTTATGGTCAATGGTCGCTTGAGAAGCTCGAAGAAGAGGTCGCCAGACTGCGCGCCACATCAACAATCAACGAATAGTGCTACGCACGCAGCTTGCCGCCAAGCTTTTTCTCCAGCTCCGCCACGATGCGGTCACGCACGGCGTCGGCCTCCTCGCTGGTGAGCGTGCCAGTGGCAGAGCGGAGCACGATGCTGAACAGCAGGCTTTTTTTGCCTTTGCCGAGCCGCTCTGGATCGCGCCACACTTCTTGAAAGGCGATCTGCTCCAACACCTCGCCGCCGCTTGCGCGGACGATCTGCTCCACGTCGGCCCAGCGGACCCGCTCGTCGAAGACGATGTTCAGATCGCGCGACACGGGCGGGAAATTCGACAGCGGCGCCACGCGCGAGATCAGCTCGGCGGCGGAGATCAGCGGTCCGAGGTCGATCTCCGCCACGGTCGTGCTGCCGCGCAAGTCGAATCGCGATAGACCCTCGCGGCTGACTTCGCCGAGGTAGCCGAGTGTGGTGCCGTTCAGCTCGATCGCGCAGGAGCGAGCGGCGTCGAGCAGACCGTGAGTGGTCTCAACGACTTTCCATGTCGCCCGTGGGGCGACGGCTTGAAGGATCGATTCAACGACGCCCTTCACTTCCAGAAACCCGCCGCCGCTTGTCAGCGAAAGAAGGCGTTTCTCGGCGGGAAGTTCTCCATCGCGAGGCAGATAGGCGCCGGCAATCTCGAATAGCTCGATCGTGGGGTTGCTCAGCGTTTCGTTCAGCCGGCGGACGGTAAGCAAGCTTGGCACGAGGCTTTGCCGCAGTGTGTTCGCTCGCCGCAAAACGGGCGTGCCCGTCGTGAGCGGCGCGGCACTCGTCCAAGGGCGAAAGGCGTCGACCAGTTCGGGTTCGACCGCGCTGATCGTGAGTGCTTCGTTAAAACCGGCGGCAGTCAGAACCTTCCGCACCTTCGCAATCACCAAGTCGTCGCGACTCCGCTTGGATGGCACCATCGGCACGCCGACGTTCTCGGGAATTTTCTCATATCCGTGAATTCGGGCGACTTCTTCAATCAAGTCTGCCTCGCGAGTCAGATCGGCTCGCCAGCTTGGCGGGATAGCTTCGATCCGCTCGGCGGTTGACGATTGTTCCGCAAGGCCCAGTGCCTTGAAAATGCGCCGCACTTTCTCGGCAGGCACGTCGATGCCCAGCAGCCGCTGAATCTGCGCGAAGCGAAGCATCACCGGCTGCCGCGGCGGGCGCGGTGGGCCGACATCGATTACGCCCTCAGCCAGTTCGCCACCGGCAAGCTCCAGAATCAATTCGCAGCACCGTCGGCTAGCCCAGTCGATTCCTTCGGGACCGACGCCGCGCTCGAAACGATACGACGATGGACTGTGCAAATGGTGTCGCCGCGCTGTGGCGCGAATCGACATTGGATCGAACTCCGCCGACTCAATCAACAGGTCGGTCGTCGCGGCGGAAACTTCAGTATCCGCGCCACCCATCACGCCGCCCAACGCGACCGCTCGCTGCGCGTCGGCGATCACGCACGTGCCAGCCTCCAGCTTGTAGGTTTTGTGGTCGATGGCCGTAAATTCTTCGCCCGGCCGGGCCGCGCGGACGATGATCTTCCCCCCCGCGAGCTTCGCAAAGTCGAACGCATGGAGCGGCTGGCCACACTCCATCAGCACGTAGTTGGTCGCATCGACCACGTTGTTAATCACGGCGATCCCAAGTGTCCGCAGCCGATCGGCCAGCCATGCCGGGCTGGGGCCAACCTTCACGCCGCGAATCACTCGGGCCGTATACCTCGGACAAAGCTCGGGGCAATCGATCGTGACGCGCGCGAGCTTGCCCACCGGCGTCTTGCCCGCTTTTGGTTGCGGATCGGGCTTTTTGAGCGAGCTGCCGAAGAGCACCGCGACTTCCCGCGCGACGCCGATAAGCCCCAGGCAATCGGGCCGATTGCTGGTGACCTCCAGATCAATCGCCACGTCGCCGCCCACCGGCGTAACGCTCTCGAGGTTCAGCCCTGAAAGCGTCAACCGCTCGGTCAATTCATCGACCGACGCAGGCAACTCAACGTAATCGGCCAGCCATTCGTATGAAACAATCATGAAACCGCAAATGCTTGTGTGAACCGCTAATGAACGCTATTCATGAAAGCTGTCAGCCATCAGCCGTCAGCTAGGCATTATTTTTTGGCTGAAGGCTGATAGCTGACAGCTAATAGCTTTCCTTATTAGCGGTTCGCTATTTTGTACTTCAGAACTGCTCCAAAAACCTCACGTCGTTCTGATACAGGTCGCGGATGTCGGTGATGCCGTGCTGCCGCATGCAGATTCGTTCTACCCCCAGGCCAAAGGCGAAGCCAGTAACTTCGTCTGGATCGTAACCGACGGCCCGCAGGACGTTCGGGTCGACCATGCCGGCGCCGCCCATCTCCATCCAACCCGTATGCCAACTCATGTCCACCTCGACACTTGGCTCGGTGAACGGAAAAAATGACGGTCGGAACCGGATGTGGACATCCCCTTCGCCAAAGTAAGCCTGGCAGAACATCCGCAGCACGCTCTTGAGGTCGGCCATCGTCACGCCGCGATCGACGAGCAGGCCCTCGATCTGATGGAACATCGGGTAATGCGTGGCGTCGGCCGTGTCGGGCCGGTACACCCGGCCGAGCGAAACGATCCGCACCGGCGGCGGAGTGCGTTCCATCACGCGGATTTGCACGGTGCTGGTTTGGCTGCGAAGCAACAACGGCGTCCATTTAGCCCCCGGCGAGTCGCCGGGGGCTAAGTGGGTCTCAAGCTGGGTTAAGTAGAAATTATCGAGGGGGTCGCGCGCGGGGTGCGATTTTGGAATGTTCAGCGCTTCGAAGTTGTGCCAATCGTCTTCGATCTCCGGCCCTTCGACGGCCGTGAAACCCAATCGGCCCATGATCTCTTTCATGTGCTCGATGGTCTGCGTGATCGGGTGGAGTTTTCCAAGACGAACCGGCTTGCCCGGCAGCGTGACATCAAACGCCTCGCGAGCCGCGGATTGCTGGCCGCCGGCGATGCGCTCTTTCGCCGCGGTAAACGCCGACTCGATTGCGGTTTTCGTTTCGTTGAGCTTTTTGCCCGCCGCAGGTTTATCCGGTGGCGCAATCGTGGCCAGGCCCTTCTGCACGTCTTTCAGCCGCCCCGCCTTCGCGCCGAGAAATGACACGCGCGCGGCTTCCAACCCCTCGGCATCCCGCGCAGCATTGAATGCCGACTCGGCCTCGGTGGCGAGGGTGTCGAGTTCGGAAATGAATCGGGCGAGGGCCACGGGGAATCGACGCTCCACGCGTGCGGGAGAACAGCCGGATTGCCATGCAATCCGGACTCCGGCGGTGTGGACCACCGGCTAGAAAGCGTGCAATGAGCCTGCTATGCCATCGCGGCTTTGACCTTATCCACGACCACGTCGAACGCGGCCGGGTCGTGAATCGCCATCTCCGAAAGCATCTTGCGGTCCAGTTCGATGCCGGCCTTGTTCAGGCCGTAAACTAGCTCGCTGTAGCGCAAGCCGCGTTCGCGGGCCGCGGCGTTGATGCGGATGATCCACAGCTTCCGGAATTCGCGCGCCCGTACCCGGCGATCGCGGAACGAATACGCCCCCGCGCGGCTGAGGGTTTCCTTCATCGTCCGCAGCAGCTTGCTGCGGCCGCCGCGGAAGCCCTTCGCTTCCTTGAACAGACGATTCTTCTTGCGGCGTCTCGCCGGTCCGATCGTGGTACGCATCGCTGCGTTTCTCCCGTCAAATAGCGCGCCCAGGCCCGAGCGATGGCTCGTGTTGTACCGCCCGGCGTGCGGTCAAGTTGTTGATTTACCTTAGTAACTGTTACCCGCCAGCGCTTTGGTAATCATCTTCGTGTCGGTGCTCGACAGCACTTCGGTGCCGCGGAGGTGCCGCTTGCGCTTCGATGACATGCGGGCGGCGAGGTGGCTCGTGCCGGCCGCACGGTGCTTCGCCTTTCCGCCAGCGGTCAGGCGGAACCGTTTCTTGGTTCCCTTGTGGGTTTTTTGCTTGGGCATGGGACTCTCGTAATTCTAAGCGATCTGCGTCAGGCAGCGTGCTTGGTATTCGGGTAGCCCTATAGAATATCGCGTCGAGGGCGGTTGGTGAAGGGGGAACGCTCTCTTTCACGGGTCATTCTGGGCCAAATTGAGATTGACTCGGATTCAATCAATGCGGCACACTGCCGCTTGAAAACGGCCCGACCCCTGTTAAGTCGCGCCATTTGCAGTTGTCACATACAGATAGGAGCTTTTTTCGATGGATCGCCCCCTAATCGACCTGCGTCAGATCGCCGAAAAGCCGGCCGAAACCGCCCGGGTAGAAGCCCGGCTGGCTGGCGAATTGGAAGAAACCACGGCCCCCTTGTGGGGTGCGGAATTTTCCGCCTCCGGCGGCGGCAAGACGCCCACGCCCCCGCCGAGCGGCTCTGCCGCCTGACGCGTTGTTCCCGAGCAAGGGCCGTTGGTTCGGCCCTTGCTCTTTTCTTGCTGCTCCTGTGACAACTCTTGTGAACGCCTCTTTGATCTCGGCGGAGCCGACTGCGCCGATTTACGAGACTCCTTCCGACCCGGAGTCGCGACGGGTGACGGCCTACCGTGTTTCCACGGAGGCGCCGCAAATCCAGACGGCCAATCCGCGACGCGAGTGGATGGACCAGACGATCGAGCGGTTCGCCTACCGCTGCCTGCCTCTGGTGATTGGCAACCAGTTAGGTTGGGACTTAATAAATCCGACGGCGTTCCGCGCCCGCTGGCTGGGCGGCACGGCACCGGCCGATGTACAGGTCCAGCCGCTTGTCTCGGGCCAACGTCTGTGGGCATCCGGCCACTTTGGAGATGGAGTTCTGACTTTCAGCGCGGGTTATTTGTTCCGCACGCCGCCGGGCGTGAATCTGCTCGTTACCGGGCCGCTCAATTGCCCGAAAGACGGCATCTATCCCCTTAGCGGCGTGGTTGAAACCGATTGGACGAGCGCTTCATTCACGATGAACTACCGCTTCACACGCGCCGGCCAGTGGGTCGATTTCGCGGCGGGCGAGCCTTTCTGTCGACTCATTCCTCTATCGCTCGATTTGCCCGAAGAACTTGTGCCTGAACTGGCGATGCTCGATGACGACCCCGAGTTGGCCGAGAAATTTCGCCAATGGTCCGCCGCACGCGACGCATTCAATCGCCAACTCGACAATCCTTGGAGTTCCGAAAGCAAGGTAGGTTGGCAGAAGGAATACTTTCAGGGTCGGCAGACTGCCGGCGAACGAATCGACGGCCACCGCACGCAGCTACATCAGCGGGAGTTTGGTGGGCGACGATCGTCTCCACCGACAACCGCCAACTCGTTGCCCCGCACTCGCGTGGCGCGCAACGACGCCGAGCATTTCCTGTGGCGCGAGACCGAACTGTTTCACAGTCGGCAGCACAAGAGTGCCCAGGTGCTGGTGGGTCTTGCCCAAACGCTCCGAGACAGGCGACCGCTGGCGGGACTCGAAGAACCGTTCCTGAGCAGTTTTGATCGCTTGCTTGAGGCCGATCCAGCGATCTTCACTCAGGTGTGGCAAGAACCGCGGGCCTACTTCTGGACCCGCATGGCGTTCCAGCTTACCGATGCGAAGCTCAACGGCGCCGCGTTATCGCCGCTTGCTGGGGATTACGTTCGCGAGCTTGGCACAACTAACATTGCCGAAGGGCTGCGAATCCATTTGGAGAAGTTTCGCGAGTTTGAACTGGCTGCCGCCGTTCTGGGCGGCAACGATTGGCACGGCGAACAACCGCTCAATGTGGAACTTCCCTGGGCCATTCCCGCCACTGACTTGGCCGTCGTGGGCAAGGGATCCTGCGAAATCACGGCCTTCCGAGCGGGTCGCATCCAACTTCGGTTGAACGGTGTCGAGCACACCATGCCGCTGGGCGGCGGCGCAGATCCTTTGGTTACGTCTCCGATCGTCGAGCACGCCGGCTGCCGGTTGCGGCTACAGCCGCAAGCGCTTGCTCGGCTGGGCCTCGCGCCGGTCGATGCCGTGCTTGCCGAAGGCGATGGATACGCTCGCCGCCATACGGAATTGTTGCGCGGGGCGCTCGCCGCCATCGAGCATTATGTCCCCGAGATGTTCGAGCAAATTTGCGGGACCGTCCGCATCGTGGGACTCAAGTCGAGCGACGGCGACTTCACGAACGTCAGCTTCTCGGAACTCCCCGGCGCGATGCTGCTCAGCGTGATCGACCATCCGCTCGTGATGGCCGATAGGGTCATTCACGAGTTTCACCACAATCGGCTGTTCCACATCGAGGACAGCGGTTCGCTGTTCGCCGCTGACTGCCCGGCCGAAGAAAGCTACTACTCACCCTGGCGCAACGACCGTCGTCCGCTAAAGGGCGTGCTGCACGGGTTGTACGTTTATATCGCCGTGGGCCGATTCTGGCTGCAAGTGCATCGCGAAGGTGGACTTTCCGCCGCGGACCAAACACTGGTGACCGACCAGCTTCTGCGCATCGGCCGGCAAGTGGCACTTGCGCGTGACGAGCTAACCCGCCACGCTCGCTTCACGCCTCCCGGCGAAGGACTGTTCGCGCAACTCAGCGCCGACGTAGATGAACTGAATTTGCAAATCGCCGCCGAAGGTCTGCCGGCCGATGCTCCCGCCATCGAAGTCCGCGACGACGGCGCCATCGTACCGCAGCGCTGCCGCAGTGCTGGCGAACCGCTCACCATAGCGGAAGCAATCGAAGAGCACCGCAATGCCTTCGTTCTGCTGACAGCAAAGTAGGTCAGGCTGTGCCTGACAATTGAAATCAGGCATACAGTCGGCACCGAGATTGTCAGGCACAGCCTGACCTACGGCCTATAACAATCACGCCGCCCGGCGACGCTGCCCCGCGTATCGCTGCACCAGCAGCATCTGCTCCAGTTCTCGAAACACGCCTGACAGACGCCGCGAAAAATCTTCCTGCACTGGCACCCGCGCCGCTATGCGGGCGTCGGAACGATGCGTGATCATCGGGTTCGTGTTGATTTCCCACACCTGAATCTGGCCATCGCATATACCGTAATCGATTCGGCCATAGTCGATTCGCGCCAAGGCGAAAATCTCGCGTAGTTCCACCGCGTGCGGATTGCGAGCCAAGTACCGCCGTTCCTCCTGAATCGCCTCCGGCGAAAGCAACTCGGGCGCTTTGAGCATCCAGTGGGTGCCAAAGAAGACATGCCGCGGTACGATCCGTCCCGCGAGTGCGAACGCCGAGTATTTGCGATACATGCCGGTCGAATCGGCGGTATTGCAGAACTCGGTGATCAGCAACTCGCGTCGCCGCCGTGGTCCCCATCGAAAAAAGCGAAACTTGTCGTGCTCGTCGCGAAACAGCCATCGGGTGCGGCCCTGTTCGGCGATGGCGGCGTGCAACTCGCCCGGTCCAGTCAGCAAACTCGACCGATTTCCGCGGTGGTCGTCGGCACACCGCAGAAAGACCGGATACCGCACGTCTTCGAGAGCGTCCGTCGAATTGAAAACTCGGAAGCGATTAACGCCCGCCGAATGCAGCGTTTGCAACAAATCGGCGCGGCGTCGCACTTGCGCGGGGTCGTTCAGCACGATCGACCCTTCGCCGCGTAGCCGGCGATAAAGCGCGGCCGCACGGTCGGTGGCTCGCGGCCCGAGCCGTTCGATGTCGGTCAGCAGATAAACGCCACGCGGGTGCCTGCTCGTGCCGAGCAATTGCCGATAGCTGATCGGCTGCAAGCGGCCGATCAACTCGCGACCCCATGCCTCTAGGTGCCGCTCGATCGTGTAAGGATGCCCGCTGGTGGTAACGAAGTAGATCACTGGGGAATTCGCAAACCGTAGTTAAAAATTCAGATCAAATTCAATCACCACGGTGCCACGGAGTTCACAGAGTTTGGATTGATGAGTATTGCAAGACGTACTACAGTTCGTTTGATTGCTCGAACCGCCCCACTTTACTTGGCGTTCATCTCCGTGCCCCCCGTGCCTCAGTGGTGCGCATTCTGCGACATCAAGCGGCGCTGCGCATCTTTTGGGACACCGTCGATGGTTTGGAAAATGGCAAGATCACTGGCTCCTCGGTCCGTCCCTCGGACACCAATCCGTGGTCGGTCCAGGTCGCGCGGTGGAGGCCTGTCGCCCAGCGGATTTCTCGATTCCGGGCCGTTGCTTCCGGATCGACATAATCCCGAGGGTGATCGAGGTGGAGACAAATTGCGCAATGGCGAATCTGCCGGCCCCGAACTCCGGCGTTGACCAATCGCTCGCCCAATTCTCGATCAAGCCCACCGTACTGCATCCGCTCATCAAAACCGTTGACGCGCTCGATGTCGCTGCGCCACGCAGAGGAGTTATGCCCGTTGAAGCTGGCTCGAGTGGGTGTGACGAGATCGCCCCATTTGGCTAACCATCGCGGCGCCGCGGCAAAGCGGAGTCGCCAAAGGTTGCAGCCGCCGGCGCGCAGTTGCCGACAGTCGAAGGCGAGGCCGCTTGCGATGTCGTCCGCGCCGATCGCCTTGCTCATCGGCAGCGGCAGCCTCAGCACGCCACCCGAGAGGAACGCTCCCGGCCGCGCTTGCGCGACATGCGTCGCCACAAAATCGCGATGTGGCACGCAATCGCCGTCAGAAAAAACAAGGTAATCACCGCGGCTCCTTCCGATCGCCTCGTTGAGAATCCGACACTTGCGAAACCCATCGTGCGGCTGCCACACGTGCTCGATTGCCAAACCCAGCTTGCGGCGACAGCAGGCGACAACCTCTCGAGTTCCAGGCCCCGATCCATCGTCCGCCACCACCAAGTCGAAATCGCCGCAAGATTGGTGGGCATAGCCCCACAGCACCTTCTCGAGCCACGCCGGCTGCTCGTAGGTGCTCAAAATGACCGAAACGCGCATACTTCCCCCGATGAGTCGATAATTAAAATGGTGGCGCAGTTCCCCACTCGCCGCGAGACACTCCAAATCTTCAATCGGCACGGGTGGAGTCGTACAATCAGGCGAACCGGCAACGTCAGTGATGGAGGACGCAGTGCTAGCGAATTATTATGGACCTCATCACCCAGCCGGTGGCTTAGCGCCGAACCGCCGCGCGTTAATCTCTACGCTTTCTACCGACGCTATCACTCGTCAGCCGACGACTTCGCCCATCGAATCCGTGAATCCACCGCGCAAGTCCCGACGATGCTGACATTGGGTGCATGCGCGTCGAACGGATTGGCGTGCGCACCCTGTGGCGAATACGAGCAAGGGGATACGGATATGTCCGAGCGCACGGCGGCGTGGATAATATGCGCAGGCTTGTTCGTCTGCGGAACGAGATCCAACGCTCAATCCTATGGCATCGAGCTTCATAACACGCTGATGCCCGCCTCCGGCGCGATGGCCGGCACGAGTCTCGCCCGGCCGCAGGACAACCTGTCGGCAATCAACGGCAATCCCGCTACGCTCACGCAGTATCACGGCACGCAGTTCACATTCGGCGGCGCGTGGGCCGAAGGAACGTACAATATCACGCAACTCGATTCCTTGCCGCTGGTGGGCGTCGACCCATTTATCGCCAAATCGAATACCCCGGGTTCGCTTTGCGGCAACATCGGCGCGACGCAAGATCTCGCGATGATGGGCTGGCCCGTCGTATTCGGCATCGGCCTCTTCACGAACGCCGGCGCGGGCACCGATTTCCGCCGCGTTCCTGAGTCGAATGGCACCAATGCGGAGTACTTGGCGCTGGACATGACTTCGAGTCTGGGCGTTCAACTTTCGGAACGCCTTTCGGTCGGTGCTGCATTTACGCTGGGCAGCTCGTTTATCGACGGCCCGTTCGTGGATCTTGGCGGAATGACGCCGGGGTATGGCATCCGCGGTACGCTCGGAGCCGCGTATTCGCTTAGCCCAACCACCACGTTGGGCGCGTATTGGCAGACCAAAAAGCACTTTCGCTTCGACGACGCCGTCCAGTTTCCTGGCGGCCAGGCGCGCGACCTCGAGTTCGAGCACCCCGAGAACTTCGGCCTCGGTATCGCCAACAGCAGCCTTATGTGCGGACGGCTGCTGCTGGCGATGGATGTGATCTTTAAAGAGTACAGCGATTGCGACTTCTTGGGCGCGATCTACGACGACCAATGGGTCTATCAGTTTGGTGCCCAGTACCAACTCTCCCCGAACCTGAAGCTACGGGCTGGTTACGGATATAACGAAAACCCGATGGCCGCTCCGACCGTGACATCCATCGGCGGAGTTCCGGTGCCCGATGGAATTCCGGGCCTGCGGTACATCCAGGGCCAGTTTGCAGCCGTCTCGCAGCACCGCATCACGGCGGGCATCGGCCTCACCGACGTCCTGCCCGGAATCGACCTCGACATGCTCGCCGGCGGCATGTTCGATGAAACGGACCAATTCGCCAGCACGATAGCTTCGGTCGAAAGTTACTGGGTGGGTTCGTACATCACCTGGCGATTTGGCTGCGGCGGCCAGTAGCGAGCAAAGTGCAAGAATCTAGCCGCGGCCGGAAATGCCTTCGACTCTTCCTTTGATTTCAAGGCTGCCGACGTTTTTCTGCTATTCATCCCTTGTCCACGGCACCGATTTTCAGTGGCCCGACTTCAATGAGCACTTGCTGAATTGTGCCAGTAAACTTGTTATCGCCTTCCTCGTAATCGTCGGTCACGGGTGTCTCGCCATCCTGGCCGACGTCCGCGCCTTCATCGCCCGAGAAGATGTAGGGCTGCGTCTTGTCAATCTTCCCTTCGGCGACCTGCTCGCCGTTTATGAAGATCGTGCCGGCGCCGCCCTTGCCCAGCCCGCCGCCGTCGTACTTGAACTCGTATCGGATCGTCGCCTTCCCTTCGGGCAACACCTTGGGCGAGGCGACCTTATAGTCGCTGAGGCCAAGGTAGTTGTAGGCGTACATCGGCTTCCCATCCTTGACGTAGAGGCTCCAACCGCCGAAGCGTCCGGCCTGGGACAGGATCACGCCGTTCGCGCCGCCCTCCGGCACCGTCACCTCGGCAGTGATGGTGTGTGAGCGGTTCTTGGTGTTGATGAACACGTTCTCGGTCATCCCGATCATGCCGTCAAAAACGGTCAGCGAGTTACGGCCGGCCATCAACTCGGGGCGGCCGACGAGCGCGGCATTCATGCGCTCGAGGGTGCGGTCGTCGAGCGGCAGCACCTGGTTCTTGATGGCCTCCTTCAGGAAGAGATCCTGCAACTCCTTGAGCTTTGCGGGATTCTTCGCGGCCAAGTCACTCGCCGAGCTGAAGTCCTCGTCGACGTGGTAGAGCTCCCACTTATCTTCGAGGAGCGGGTGCCGCGGCTTGCCTTCCCACCCGGCGCGGTGGACGGTGTGCGCCAGCCATCCATCGTGGTAGACGCCGCGGTTCCCGAAGATCTCAAAGTACTGCGTCGTGTGCCGGTCCTTCGCTTTGGCATCGGTAAACGTATAAACCATGCTCACGCCTTGAATCGGCGTCTGTGGCGTGCTGTTGACGACGTTAGGCTCGGGCAGTCCTGCTGCTTCGAGGATCGTCGGCGCGATATCGATGACGTGGTGCCACTGCGACCGCAGCTCGCCCTTGGCCTCGATCCCTTTGGGCCAGTGGACGACCAGGGGGTTGCGACAGCCGCCGTAGCTACCGGCGATCTGCTTCGTCCAGGTGAACGGCGCGTCGCCGGCGACCGCCCACCCGGCCGCGTAGTGGGGGTACGAGTTCGGGCCGCCCAGGTCGTCGTAGTGCTGGAGGACGTCCGCGAGGGTTTCAGGGATGCCGTTGAAGTACGTCATCTCGTTGAACAGGCCAGTCATGGTGCCTTCGGGGGACGCACCATTGTCGCCGACCGCGTAAAAGATGAGTGTGTTGTCCAACTGCCCCAAGTTCTCAATGGCTTGAATGAGCCGACCGACCTCGAAGTCGGTATACTCACCGTAGGCGGCGAAGACTTCCATCTGGCGCGCGAAGAGCTTCTTCTCGTCGGCGCTCAGCTTGTCCCAGTCCTTGATAGCCTCGGGCTTGGGGGCGAGCTTGGTGCCTTTGGGAACGACCCCTAGCGCGATCTGGCGAGCCAGTGTCTCTTCGCGAAGTTTGTCCCAGCCTTGGTCGAACTTGCCCTTGTACTTGTCGATCCACTCCTTAGGAACGTGGTGTGGGGCGTGCGTGGCACCCGGCGCGAAATAGGTGAAGAACGGCTTGTCCGGTGTGAGCGACTTCTGCGCGCTCGTCCACTTGATGGCCTGGTTGGTCATATCGGTCATGAAGTGGTAGTTGGGATCCTTCGGCACTTCGACGCGGCTCATGCCTTGATAGATGGCCGGCACCCACTGGTTGGTTTCGCCGCCGATGAAGCCGTAAAAATGGTCGAATCCCGAACGCGTCGGCCAGCGGTCGGTCGGACCCGACGGGCTGACCTCCCACGCGGCGGTCTCGTGCGACTTTCCGAACGCAGCGGTGCTGTATCCGTTGAGCCGCAACATTTCTGCCACCGGAGCTACCGCGTTCGGCCGCTGCCCGGTTTGGCCCGGAAAAGCGGTGGCGGTCTCAGTGATTGAACCCATGTTGTTTACATGGTGATTGCGGCCGCTTAACAAAGCCGCGCGGGTCGGCGAACAGAGCGCCGTCGTGTGAAACTTGTTGTACCGCAGCCCGCCCTTGGCCATTCGCTCCAGCGTCGGCATGTGGATCGGCCCGCCGAAAGCACTCGATTGGCCGAAACCCATATCATCGATCAGCACAATCAGCACGTTAGGCGCGCCCTGCGGCGCTTTCACCTCGAATCGTGGTGGCGCTTTGGCGTCGCGGGCATCGAGCGTCGTGATCGGGGCGAGCTTCGGCTCCGGAATCGGAAGCACCGTTCGATCAATCTTTACTCCTCCGTCGGCGGATTTCGACGTCTCGGTTGGCGCTTGGCCATGCGCGGCCACGGCCGCGAGCGTGATGCCGAACGCAGCGATGATGGTTTTTGTTCTCATGGTATTTATCATTGCTTGATTGGTTTGAGTTGCCCACAGCCCGTGAGATGGGTACGGGCATGAATCTTGAACCGGCCGGGACAATTGCTCTAGGGGGCTAAGAAGCTTCCCGCTGGCCGTCGCCGTGCAGCAGAGAGGCGATCGAGACCTCTTGCAGACGCACGGGCACCCGTTTCAGATCGCTGCGGGTCCGCTTGCGGCGTTCGCGCGTCGACCACTCGGCCTGAATTTCCTGGCAGGCCGCTTCAATTTCCTCCGGCGTCGGCTCGTAAGTCGGCCAGCGCTCGGCAAACGGTATTCGCTCGCAGGGCGAATCAGAATTGCTCGACATCGGCAACGGTTCGCTGGGGTGAGTAGTATTCGTAGAGCGTAACATGCGACGGAACACAATGCTAGCAATCTGCGAGCCAATTTTTGGTGGAAATCGGAGATAGGGAATCGTGAACACTCGCCAAATTCTGCAATCACTATTTCCCTAACTCCTAACGACTAACGTCGAACTCCTCTCATTCCAACCAGTCGCACAAGAGAAGTCGCCGATAGATGGCCGCACATTGCGTTAGTTGACCAATCTCGACAGATTCATCCACGGCATGGGCTTTAGCAATGTCACCCGGGCCGAGCACGATCGCGGGAACCCCCTCGGGCATCCAGCCCGCATCGCTGCCGTAGGGGACGCCCGCCGGTTTAACGTCCCGCCCCAGCACGTCGCTGCAAATGGAAAGTGCTGCCTGAACGAAGGGGTCGTCCGGCGACGTGCTCAGCGCCGGGGCGAAACATTGAAATTCACTGTGCGACAGCGGAATCTCGAGCGCCCGGAGCGAGGCGAATAGTTCTTGCACGGATCGGTGTCGATCCATTCCCGGTAAGATGCGGAAATCGACGGCGATTGTGCACTCATCGGGCACCGCATTGCGGGTCCGCCCGCCACGGATCATCGTGACGGTAAGAGTGGGGCCGCTCATCCACGGGCTGTTGCCGCGATTGCGCAACTCCTCTTGATACCGGGCCAGGTGGCTGATGACCCGCATCATGTCGCCGATTGCATTGCGACCGATCTCGGGCTGGGACGTGTGCGCACTGCGTCCATGCACGGTAATGTCCCAGCGAATCGTGCCTTTGTGTTGGATGATAGGAACACATTCAGTTGGCTCGCCGAAGATGCCCCGGCCGATCGGCGCCGAATGGTTGGCAAGAAAACTTTTGATGCCAGTCTGGCCATGCTCCTCGTCGCCCGCGGCTAGGAACCACACCGTTTGCGGGGGCCGCTTGCCCGACTCCAGGAGATCCGAGCAGGCCAGCGCCATCGCGGCGAGCGAACCTTTGTCGTCGCACGCGCCACGGCCAAAAATCATATCGCCCTCGCGGCGCGGTCGGAATGCGCGATCCAGCCAATCGTCGGCCGGTACGGTATCAATATGAGCTTCCAGCAAGGTGCCCGGCCCATCGGTGCGGCCGGGAATCGTGAACAGTAAACTCTCGTGGATCGGGCTGCATCGGTCGCGCCGCATTTCCAGACCAAAGGGGGAAAAGAGCCGTTCCAAATACTCGATCACCGGCCGCTCGACCGGCGACTCGTCCGTATACGGCTGGCCCATCGGATTGACGGTTGGCAATGCGATGAGATCGCTTAGAAGCTCGGCGGCCCGGTCGACGGAAAGGCGCGGCGGCATGCGATTGTCTCGTCGCGGATGCATTAAGCGAAAAACAGGGACTCCGCGGTGCGTCGCAACAGCCATTGCTTATCCGACGAAGTTGCGAAGTCGAGCCTGTCGCGGATCAATTCCAGAGATGCTTGATAACTGTGAGGCGGCTGCACCTGAAACGGATTGTCCGACGCCCACATTAACCGCTCCGGGCCAAAGGCGTCCAGCAGGCGTCGGATCATGGGCAGCACGTCGGTATAGGGCGGTTGCTTGGCCCCCAGAAAATAAAAAGCAGACAGCTTCACATAAACGTGCCGATGCTCGGCGAAGGAGCATAACTGCTTCAAATCGGATTCGCGGAACTGGCCATCGCCTCCGATTCGGGCGCAGTGATCGATCACCACCGGCGTGTCGGGAAACGCACGGCACATGCGATCGACGGCCGGCAAATCGTCGGCGTCGATCAAGGGGCACATCGCCAGCCGTTCCTCGGCGGCAGCGGTCCACATGGCTCGCATGCCTGCGCCATCGAGCCAGCCCTCGGCACCGCGCTCGGGCGGAAAAATCCGCACGCCCCGCACGCCCAATTCTTTTAGCCGCTTCATCTCCGCCGCCGGGTCGGCCCCCTGCTCGTCGATCTGCGCGATTCCCGAGAACACGCCGGGGTACTTCCCGATGCAGTCCAGCATGTAGGAGTTGTCGAATCCATAAAAGATCATCTGGATCAACACGATGCGGTTGATCCCCAATGGCTTGGCCAACGCTAATAATTCGTCCGCCGTGAAGCTCGGCGGACTCATCTGGGTTTTGGAGTACCCCGCCGCCAGCGGATACCGATCAAAGTCGGTCGTCCACACATGTACGTGAGCATCGATGTAGCCATCCGTAGTAGTTTGCTCGCTGGTGTTTGCGATTTGAGACATGGCGCGCAGCCCCAAGGATTGCCAAAATGTAGCGATCAATGCTGTCCGACGTGTGAAGCTCATATTGGAACTCAACTTCTCTTCAGCGTTTATACGCGGAAGTTTCCAACTGATCGATCCAGCGCTGGACTTGCAGCGCGTCGGCAAAGGCCGCGCCGAGCGGCACGGGTTCTCGATTCCGCACGACGCGGCAGAAGCAGCGCAGTTCTTCGGCCAGCATTCCGCTCGGGCTGCCAGGCTCGCCTCGAATTTCCAAAGCCATCGGCCAACGTGCCCGCTCGTCCCAGAGTTCCAGCGGCCGTGGATTGGGTTGGATTCTTGCCGACCATCCCCGGCCAAACACTTCCGTGCGATCGAAACCGTCGTCCGGCATGCCGCTGGGTGTGAGAAACGAAGCCGTCAACGACGCGATCGTGCCGTTGTCCCACTGCAACTGGGCCAGCGCCAGGTCGCAAGCTCCGTCGGGCGCATGGTGAACCTGCGCCGAAAAATGCTGCGGTTCGGCGCGGTTCATCAAGGCCAACACGCAGTACAAATCGTGTACCATCGTCAGGTGAAACGGACTCTCGCCGGGCAGCAACTGCATCACAGTCACCGGGCGATGCCGCACGCAATCGATGTACGTCAGCGGCCCGCGCTGTCGCACTTCGTCCAGAAGTTGCCGGAATTCGCTGTTGAACAACACGATGTGTCCGGCAATCAGATTGCTGGAATCGACCGCAACCAGCGGCGCCAAGCTTTCGGCATCTTTGAGGTTCTCAGCAAGCGGCTTTTCAATCAAAACCCGCCGGCCAGCGGCTAAGAGCGCGCGCGTCACCAGAATGTGGGAAGCCGTGGAACTGGCGACCACCCAGGCTTCGGCATCGCATTCCGCAATTGCCCGGCCGAGATCATTCCAAGTGGGCACGTCTGGAAACTGCGCTTGCGCCGCGGCGAGGGCCTCGGGCCGCTGATCGACTAATCCGGCCAGTTGGGCTTCGCCCAGTCCGTTAAGAGTCTGCGCATGGAGTCGGCCGAAGCTGCCCAGCCCCACCACGCCAATGCGAACCGGATTGTGCATAACAGTGGCTCTAGGCGTGTTCGAACGTCGCCAGATAGCTGCCGTAGCTGGTCATAAGCGCCGACAAAGCGAGGACCAGCAGTCCGGCGAAAAGCCAGCGCTTGGTCGCTCGGCTGGTGCCAGCCCACTCTCGAAATGCCAGCCCCCACAGATTGCTAAAGATGATAATGCAGCCCATCAACACGGACCAACCGGCGAACCGGTAATGTCCCATCTTAGTTTCACCCATTCCGTAGAACAGCACTTGCAAGTACCAAAGAGATCCGGCCAGCATGCAGAGCAGATAATTGGCGGCGAGGCGAACGCCGCCGCCTTGTACGAACTCGCGCGCGGTGCGATTGCGAAAGCTAAGCACGAGGCACCAAATGCAATTGGTGGCAAACCCGCCTAATAAAAGGACCGCAAACAGAACTGTGTTCTGCCAGAGTGCGGGCGCTCCGTGTTGTAAGGCGGATTCTGCAATCGGTTTGCCTTGGGCGATGCCAAACGCCATGCAAGCACTCATGACGCCCGACAGCACCGACAGCCACAACCCTCGCGCAAGGTCGAATTCGTGAATGGACTCCTGCTTCTGTGCAGTGGACAGCTCACGGTCTTTGAGCACGCCGGCTTTGGCGCAGATGGCGATTCCCACCGCGCCGACCAGTACGCTGGCGAGCGTCATTAAGCCCGAGTCGCTTTCGAGCAATTCGTGAAACGTTCCCGCAAACACCGGCGGGACGAGCGTGCCAAGCACCGCGCATAAGCCAAGGGGTATCGCCCAGCCGAGCGACATTCCCAAGTAGCGAAGTGCCATCCCGCCGGTCAAGCTGCCGACGCCCCACAAAGCTCCGAATACGAAGGTGAACAACAGCGCGCGCCGCGGAGTGTCGGCAAGAACCTGGCCGAGGTCTGGAACGGTAAGCCAAGCCGCCAGCCACGGCCCAACAATCCAGCTAACGACGCCGAACGCCAGCCAGTACGTTTCCCAGGCCCAGCCGCGAACCTGCTTGAAGGGCGCATAGAAACAAGCAGTGGCAATGCCTGCCAAGGTGATAAGTGCCAAGCCTACGAGCGGATCGGTCGACATGGCTGGTCTATCGGCTGGCTACTTGGGTGCAAAGATCACCACGATCCGCTTGCCATGCATCTGCGGGTTTTGCTCCAGCTTCGACACATCGGCGAGCTCGCCAATCAACTTTTGGACCAGCTTGAACCCCTCATCGACGTGGGCATTCTCGCGACCGCGGAAGACGACGGAGAACACGACCTTGTCCTTCTCCTCCAGAAATTTGCGGGCGTGATTGACCTTTGTCATGAAATCGTGCTCGCCGATTTTCGGGCGCAGTCGGATTTCCTTGTTCTTGCTGTGATGCGTGTGACCCTTGTGCTGCCGCTTCTTTTGCTGGTACTTGAACTTGCCGAAATCCATGATCCGGCAGACGGGCGGTTTCTCGGTCGGCGCGACCTCGACCAGATCGAGACCCGCTTCGCGGGCTCGTTGCAACGCCTCGTCGGTGTTGATGACACCTAACTGGGTTCCGTCGTCAGCGATGACGCGGATGGGAGAGACACGGATTTGCTCATTGATCCGCTGCTTGTTGCGGTCGGTTGGTTTGTCACCTGCCATAAGTCGAGCCAAGGATACTCCGATTGTTGAAGGAAAGCTGGCGTGCTGCGGCGGCAAGCCAGAGGTTGTCAAATGGTGGAACCGACGGCCCATCGCGAAGGACCGGCGGTCGCTCCGGTGCTTCGCCCATGGGCCGCGTACTTAGCACAAGTATTGGCCAATATTCAGGGCCGCGTCAACTAGCCGGATGGGCAAACGCGAGAATTGGGCGAGTTTACCCGACTAACTGGGCCAGCAACCCATCACGGCTTTTCTTCACCGGCAATTACGCCGACAAACAACCGGCCGTCGGTGTGCCAGGGATCGCCGCCGCCGTTGCGGCCTTCCAGTCGCTGGTGATAGCCGTCCTCTGTGTAAAAATCCGCTAGCTTGCCGGTTTGCTTGAGATCGTCGAACAGGTGATCCCGTTCTCGGTCCACGTCGGGCGAAATGTGGTGGGTAATCTGCCCGGTTGTATGACTAAGACCCACCTTCTCGTCGTAGGAGGCCGCGCCGATCCAGCCGGGTCGGCCGTCGCCGTCGATGTCGTCGCTTTTCCAAAACCGCACGTGGTTCCGCTGCCGCGGGTTGTGGCCCACCGGTTGCTCGAACGCCAGGTCTTCTTTCCGCCCGTAAAGATAAAGACTGCTGACCGGCGCGTGTTCGTCGGGGCGGGAAAGAAGTGTATCGGCCGCGATCTTCAGGTCGCTGCGGATGCCCAGCGCGGCGGCCGGGAACCATTTGGCCGCCTGCATAATCTCGCGGACCTGCTCCTCGGTGCCGATCAGCGCCACGTTCAGGG
Organism: Pirellulales bacterium; assembly: GCA_040901765.1. GTDB lineage: Bacteria > Planctomycetota > Planctomycetia > Pirellulales > Lacipirellulaceae > JBBDYG01. The sequence goes on along the minus strand of JBBDYG010000128.1, from coordinate 12,023 downwards.
GATCGCCGGGGTGCTTGTCGTGCGTCGCGGTGACGCGCGGGCTGTCGCCGAACGACGGATGCCGCCGGGCGTAACGTTCCCATAAGAACGGCGCAATCAAATACGCCGCCAGCAAATAGACAATCAGAAAGCCGGCAATGATCTGAATCACGCGCCGGGTTCTCCTAAGTCGCCGCGGGTGGTGCGGATGGTCTGGTTCGTGAACGCGCGGCAGGTGTTTCATATTGTTAAGGCTGTTGGCCATCGGCTGTCGGCTGTCGGCTCTCAGCCAGAAGTCGCTGACGCTTTATTGTTCTGGCCGACAGCCGACAGCCAATAGCCGACAGCCACTATTCTACAACATCGCCCAAGTTAACATCAACGTTGCCGCAACCATTACGCTCAGCCCCAAGCAAAACAGGATGTCGAGCGCCAGGTCGAATCGTCGCCACACCCGTCGTAAACCCGTGCGAATCCCCAAAAAGCTCAGCACGGTGACGGTCATAAACACGAGCGCGCCCACCGCGAGCAGTTCGTCGATAAACGGTTCGTATTTGCCGAGCGATTTGACGATGCTCACCAGCCCGACGGTCGTCAAACAAACGCCGACCAGCGCCGCCGAAACGGAAAGCAAAGTGAGCAAATGCGCGTAGAAACGGTCTTCGTCCTGCGAATTCTGATTCTGCATACGTGGTGCGCCGGTCGTTGTAGCGGCGGCTTCCAGCCGCCGATTTCTGAAGCAAGATGCTCAGGCTTTGAAGTATAGCACGGCAGCGCGCGACCTCCCACCTGCGCCGTCTTCCAGGACCGTTCACGGTCCTTCCCGCGCCAGCGGTATTAGGCCCGTCCGTTTACGGCGGGTCGCCGGACCGCAAGCCGATTTCTTCCAGTCCCATTCATGGGGCTTCTCGCTGCCAGGGCTTGAGCCGCGCGGGCGCGATGACAATTCTAAGGCTCAAGCCATAATAGCGAGAAGCCCTGTAAACAGGGCTGTTCATCATTTATCTTTGATCTCGTAACCCGTCGTAAACGACGGGCCTATTACCACCTTCGGTGGAAGGGCCATTAACGGCCCTTCGGCGAAGTTAGTATTCGAGTGCGGGAGCAAGACAATGTCGCTGACGAGTGAACAAATCCGCCAACAGGGGCTGGAAGCACTTCGCCGCGAGTTAGGCGCAACAGGCATGATTCGATTCCTGCAACAGTTCGAACACGGCTCGGGCGACTACAGCCGCGACCGGCACGCGTGGGTCGATGCGAATTCGCTGGAAGACTTGCAGCGGGAACTGTTGGCTAGCCGAAATGAGTCGTCGGACGATGCGACGCAATCTCACACTTCCACCCAGTGAGCCGCGTCGTCCCCGACCGCGGCGAAGTACAGAGGAGCCGCTATTGCGCTTCGTCGCCGGGTGGCGCGGGGGCGGCATTAGCGGGAATGACGGGCGGCAGCGGAAACACCATGGGGTCCGCGCCCCAGTTGTCGAGGCTCGACTCGAATTGATAGACCGTGCGCATCTCTTCCACTGTCGGCCCGATTACACCTAGTTCTGGCTCGAACTCCTCGCGGCGCGGCTCTGCCGTCTGCACACTTGTCAGTCGTGCACCCCTGTAGCCCGCGCTCCAGAAAAACGGGGTGTGCGCAGCCAATTGCTGACTTGGATTACTGTTTCCATACGTCAACTCCCCTGCAAGACCCGTTGGTTCGTATTGAAATGCATCACCCGTGTAGGGGTCGCGCGGCATCTCCGCCAGGTATCGCGGTATAAGTTCATTCAGCTTCGACGGGTAATCACCATGATCCCAGCGGTACGCAACGAGCGCGAACTGCAGCTTGACCGCTCGCTGGAGGGTATAGAGGTCGACGGCGGTCATTAAAAACAGCGCTAAGTCCGTCCTTCGTTCATACTGCGATGCCAGAAAGTAAGTCGTGCTCAACCATGACCACGGCGGAGGCAGCACGTCGCGATACTCGTACGACCGTAGCGCTCGCGCGAGTCGTTGTGCCGAGATAATCGACTGCCGCAGCTCTCTGGCGATCACGCCGGTTGGTTCCAAGTCCTCCCGCAACTGTGAATCCCACGTGCCATCGAACATCGTCTGTAATTGCTTGCCGCCGGACTGCCAATCGATGTCCTCGATGAGTTCCAGGACGCGCAATGCTCGCACACGTTCAAACGGCAAATGACTCGCCAGAGACGGCCCCGTCGTTATTGCGTCGCGGATAATTCGATAGTCCTGTCGGTTCGAAGGCATCGGCGGCAAGTAACCTGATCCCGCTTGCGCCTGCCGCCACTGCTCGGGCGTCGTGGGAATGACTTCGTTGAGCTGAGCGAGAGCGCCAAGCAGGCTCTCGGATGTCTGACCCTCGGTGATTGACCACTCGATCAGCCGGTGAAGAGTTCTTCGTTCAATCACAAAAAAGCGCACGTACTCTCGCGACCCCAAGTCCCGTCGGGCATGGCCGACGACTCGTAATGTAGCGAGGTAGCACTGTAACGCTCGATCCAGTTTTTTGTAAGACGTAAACGCGTCGCCTGATTCAAGGAGACGCTCAGCGAGATATGCCAACCGCAACTTGGCGGACCCCTGATCGCTGGCGTCGTCGAAATAAACCACTCCCGCTTTGCTTGCAGGGATGGCGATGTCCAGAGCGGTTTGATTCTCTTCGAGGAGCATCCTTCGCCAGACGGAGGGGCCAAGTGCGCTGAAAATTTGGCCGTCGTCCTCCGAAGGGAATTGTCGCTCCTTGAGTTGTTCAAGCGAAACAATCTCACCCATCGCGCGCACCAACTCGCGTCCGGCGGCTTTTGCCAATTCATCCGTGCTGTAGTCGACTGGGTCATCGATCGGCCGCGAGCCGGCCACGGGGGGATACTGTTCAACTTCAATTACGCGTACCGCGCCCACGTAAAGCACCGCCCCTATGCACGGCAGCGCGAGCACAGCAGCGAACCCGAGCCACCCGCCGAGCGTGTGACGCTCGATGATCCAGTCGCGTGCCCTTAACCAACTTGCCAACAGCAATCCTGCGATGATCGGCAGGAATGCAAACGCCCATCCGCCGGGGACATTCCATGCCCAAATCACCCAGCCCCACGCCGTAAGCAGCGCCGCGACGATTAGACTCAATAGACCAGCACTCAAGCTGCGGCGAATCAGGATCGAGCACAGTTGCCCCGCCGCGTAACCGGCCGCGGTTCCGATCAATATGACTGTAATCGCATCGATGGACGCTTGCGTATCGGTAACACGATTGAGAAACAAGTCGTCCGGATTCCAGTACGCATTTTGCGCTAACCTCGCGCGACCCTCACCTTTAGCCCAGCGCTGAAACTCCTCCGCATACAATATCGCTACGATAGCGGCCGCAGTCGTAATGAGCGCGAGTATAACGCCAATCCACACCACATGCCGGCAGAACCAGACGAGCCGAGGCCGCGCGCCATGTTCCGCCAGAAAACGATAACTTCTAGCGCGTTGATCGCTGCCAAAGACGCCGGTGGCATAGATGGCCGATAAAAATACAGCAAACGCGAACATGATCGCGCCTGCGCTCTCTGGCTTGATATGCGGTCCTTCAAGGGCAAAGACCACGGCTGCGCCAAACATGCCAGCAGCCGCGGCAAACAACATCATGAGCCCCATTGGCCACCACGACTCGCGCCAAGTCTGCCACAACAACCGCGACATCATCCGCCGTGTTGATACCCCCATGTCTTGGGCCGACCCCATCTCCGATTTCGAACGGCCGAAGCGATTCCACACACTCTCATGCTTCGCCGTACTCATTCGCAGCCACTCGCGCCCCAGCGCCACATCCATCAACAACACCAGCGCCGAAATCGTCAGCCGCCACCACATCGCCGGCGGATAGTTGTTGGCGTCTTGAATCGCCACCGCCTGCTCGGTCATCAGTGACATCACGAGATTCACTTGGACCGACACGACCGCAATCGTCGCCACCGCCGCGACAAGTGGCCGGCGGCTGGTGAGCGACAGGAAGATGCCCCAAGCGATCGACTCGGCGACCGCCGGCAATAGCAGGTACGCTGTGTCGCGGTTCCACGGGCCACCGACGGCGAACGAACTGCCGACCAGCACCGCGCCGAGTGCCGCGCTGCTCGTAATGGCCACCAGCAGCTTCGCAAGAAACACCGGCAGCCACTCGACCGGCAGCGTGGTTAGCAAGTCATAGGTCTCTTCTTCATGCTCGACCGCAAACAGCGTCGCCGCCGCGCCGACGGCGTACAGCACCGTCGCGCCCAGCGCAATGTTGAACAGCATCGAAGAACGGTCCGGCGACGCAGGCAGCGTGGCGAGCGTAATCAACTGAATCATCACCGCCAGCGCCGCCACCGCCAGCCAGAACCCGCGCAACATGCGGTACTCTTTCCACGCGAACCGCCAGAACACGCGGTAATGTTCGCCCATCGGACCAGCGGCGGGGATCGTGGCGGTTGACATGGTCGGTCCTTGAATGATCACCACAGAGTCACGGAGGACACGGAGAAGTCATTGTTTGAATTGCATTCATTATGGCTCATGACTTAACCTCTTTTCTATTCCACCGTGTCCACCGTGGCTCCGTGGTGAATTCAAACTGCTTCGACTTCGGTCGCCAATGGAGTGTGTGCGTTCGGAATTGCATCGATCGGGCATTGCATGTACGCGACGAAAATCTCTTCCAGCGACGGTGTGCGCGAATCGACGGCGACGATTCCCTCGGCCGCTTCGAGCGCCGACATCGCTTCCGCCGCAAGATGCCGCACGAGGAACTGCCACTGGTGCCCGCGTTGCCGTGTGGCGAGCACCTCGCCCGGGATCGCCGGCGGCTCCGCCCGCGACGCGGCCACCGTGATCGTTAACTCCGTCGTCGTGCGCTTGAGCAGGTCGAGCGGCTCGCACGTCATCACCCGGCCTTGCCGGATGATCGCCACGATGTCGGCCACTCGTTCCACCTCGGCGATCTGGTGACTCGACAGAATCACCGTCCGCCCCGCGGCGGCCACGTCGACCATGCTCTCCAAGAACTCGTGCCGCACGATCGTGTCGAGTCCGGAAGTCGGCTCGTCGAGAATCAGCAATTCCGGCTCGTGCGCCAGCGCGAGCGACAACGCCACCTTCGCCCGCATCCCCTTCGACATCTGGCTGATCTTCCGCGCCAGCGGCACGCGGAAGTTCTCGATGAGCGACCGATAGCGATGCTCGAACCCATCGGCGTAGAACCCAGCGGTAAACCAGCCGATCTCCGCGGCGGTCATCCATTCGTACAGCGTCGGCCGCTCGGGCATGTACCCCACCCGCCGCCGCACTCCCAGCCCGTCGCGCTGGCTATCCAGCCCCAGCACCCGCACCGTGCCGGCGTCCGCTTCGGCAAGCCCAAGCATCAGCCGAATGGCCGTCGTCTTACCCGCGCCATTCTCACCCAGCAGCGCGAACACCACACCCGAAGGCACCCGCAGCGTGACATTGTCAAGCGCCACCTGATCCCGATACCGTTTCGTGACCCTATCAAGAATAACAACGTGCGACATGGCACTGCCTCAAAAATGAAGAGAACCGCTAATTGACGCTAATGAACGCTGATTGAAGGAACAGAAAGCCGTCAGCAGTCAGCTATCAGCTTTCAGCCAAATTGATTTCCTCTGGCTGACAGCCGATAGCTGAAAGCTGATTGCCACTTTTTCATTAGCGTTCCATTAGCGTCCATCAGCGGTTGTCCTTTCCAAAGTTCACAAACTTCTTTAGCTCGGCCCGGAAGAGCTTCTCCACTTCACCGGCATCGAGGCCGCTGTGGATTGCCTCGGCAACCACTTGGCCGACGCGGGCCGCCACTAACTCCCGCCGCGCGTCGCGGCAGAGTTTCTTTGCGGTCTTGGTGACGGCCAGCCCCGTGCCGCGGACCGTCTCGAGCACGCCGTCGTCCTGCAACTGCCGATAAGCCCGCGCGACCGTGTTGGGGTTGATCGCCAGCTCCTTCGCCAGCTCCCGCACGCTGGGGGCGAGTTCCCCCGGTTCCAGCGCCCCCTCCGCCACGGCAAACTTCAGTTGCCGGACGATCTGGTCGTAAACGGCCAGGCCATTGTGGGGTTCGATCTGGAAAAACATGCGAAAAGCTCCGCGGTCCGACTGTACTACCGTAATAGTACGGTAACGGATCCGGATGTGTCAAGCAGATTGTCGTAGAGACGGACGGCACGCCTGTCCTGCCGTTGGTTTCGACAGGCGAGCCGCCTGTCGCTACGGTTGCGGCCGCCAAATTGCAGAATCCCGCGGCAGCGGCTAAACTGAACCGGCCCTGATCTCCCACCCCTTTTCCCGCAAGAAGCGAGGCCCGGCATGAATTCCAAACCATCTAATAAATCCGCCACCGGTGGCAACCGCCGGCGGTTTCTGCAAACCTCCAGCGTTGCCGTGGCCGGTGCCACATTGGCTTCGGGCCTGAACATCGCCCGGGCCGCCCATCCGTTGGGCGACGACGAAATCAAAATCGGCTTGATCGGTTGCGGCGGCCGCGGCACGGGTGCTGCCGAGGACGCCCTCAAGGCTCCCGGAAAGTCGAAGCTCGTTGCGATGGGCGACGCCTTTCCCGAGTTTCTGGGCGAATGTCACAAGCGATTGTCCAAGCAATTCGGCGATCGTTGCGACGTGCCCAAGGATCGGCAATTCACTGGCCTCGACGCCTATGAAAAAGTCTTGGCCAGCGATGCGAACTACATCATTCTCGCCACGCCCCCCGGCTTTCGGCCGATCCACTTCGAGGCCGCCATCAACGCCGGCAAGCACGTCTTCATGGAAAAGCCGGTGGCCGTTGATGCCCCCGGCATCCGCCGCGTGCTCGCCGCAGGTGAGATGGCTAAAGAAAAAGGTCTGGGCGTTGGGGTCGGCCTCCAGCGCCACCACGATCCCGCCTATATCGAAGCCATCAAACGCATTCAAGACGGCGAGATCGGTAATGTCATCTGCACCCGCGTCTACTGGAATGGCCCCGGCCTATGGATTCGCAATCGCGAACCCGACGACACCGAAATGAAGTATCAGGTCCGCAACTGGTACTACTTCAACTGGCTCTGCGGCGATCACATCGTCGAGCAACACATCCACAACATGGACGTCAGCAATTGGCTCAAGGGCATGGTGCCGATCGAAGCCCAAGGCCAAGGCGGTCGCGAAGTCCGCAGGAGCAAAGCTTGCGGACAGATCTTCGATCATCACTTCGTCGAATTCACCTACCCCGACGGCACGAAAATGATCAGCCAGTGCCGCCACATCCCCGATTGCTGGAGTTCGGTCAGCGAACACGCGCACGGCACGGCCGGCACGGCCGACGTGAGCAAGCAGGAGTTCTTCGCCCCCGACGGCAAGTTGGCCTGGAAATATCGTGGACCCACTGCTGGCCCTTACCAACAGGAACACGTCGATCTGCAGGCTAGCATCCGCAAGGGTGAGCCGATCAACGAAACGGAGTTCGGCGCCACCAGCACCATGACCGCCATCCTCGGCCGGATGGCGACCTACGGCGGCAAGGTCGTAAAGTGGGACGATGCGATTGCTTCGGACATCGACCTCTCGCCGAAGGTCTACGCCTGGGACGCCGAAGCGCCGGTCCTGCCCGACGCCGACGGCAATTATCCGATCGCCGTACCGGGCGTGACACGAGTGGTATAGTAAGTGTCTGAGTTGTGCGCGGGTCTCCCGACCCCGCACCGATTGTTAGCCTACGTTGTGCGCGGGTCTCCCGACCCCGCACTTCCGCGACCGAAGGTCTCCCGCTGCGCGCTGGCCGTGGCACGAGCTCGTTGCACGGTCGGAAGACCGGCCACTACGTTTGTGCCACCCAAAACGCCATTTCCCAGCCCTCCCCAGCCTGGCCCGGGTAGCCTATACTTATCAGTCTATCCTCATGGGGATGTGGCGAAATTGGCAGACGCGCTGGATTTAGGTTCCAGTTCCTTCGGGAGTGCAGGTTCAACTCCTGTCATCCCCACTGGTGAGAGTGAATGGTGAGTGGGTGAGTAAGTAAGTGAGTAAGTAAGTCGGAGCATGCCGCACTTACTCACCTACTCACTTACTCACTTTATTGACAAAGAGTATCCCGGCGCGAGAGCGGAGGCGCTCGCGCCGTTACCCAACCATGCCTCCCCCCGCCTGTCGAATTTTCATTGATGGAGATCGTTCGTATGCGACGTGCAGCATGTTTATTGGTCGCCGCGGCCGGCAGTTGTGTCCTGGCCTCGTGTTTCCTGGTCGGCACCGCCGAGGCGATCCCCGCGTTTCAAACGCAGTTCTACAAAAAGTATCTCGATGGAAACGAGAACGCCGAGTACGTGAATGCGGTGAAGAAGGAAGCAAAGTGCTGGCTCTGCCACCAGGGCAAGAACCGCAAGCACCACAATGCCTATGGCATCCACCTCACCGACCTTCTCACGAAGAAAGACATCAAGGAAGTTGAGAAAATCGTCAAGGCCCTCGACACCGTGGCCGCCCTTCGCTCGAACCCCGACGATGAGAACAGCAAGACCTACGGCGAAATGATTGCCGCGGGCGAGCTTCCCGGCGGCTCTGTCGAAGAATGCAAAGAAGAACCCGCCGAGGGCGAAGGCGAAGGCAAGTAAGGCATTTCGCCTACCGGCAAACCGAACTCGGGTTGGACCATGAACACGGGCTGGACCACGAAAAGGTCCAGCCCGTTCGCATTCACGTAGGCCAGTCCACGTGGCCAAGTTTCTCCGAAACTTGCATTATCGAGTTTCGGAGAAACTCGCCCACGTGGGGTATAATAGACCAATGCCCCCGATCTCCGCGACAACCCGCGCTGTGCTATTCGCCTTCGCGGTATTCATCCCGCCCGCGGCGGCAGTCGAACACGTCACCTTTCGCAAATCCGACCAGGGCAGAGCTTCGCAGCAGCAACAAGTCGCCGGCCGAATCCTCGCGGAGGATTTCGAGGGAAGCATCTTGTTCCAATCGACCGACGGCGCGCTGTGGCAGATCATGGCGGCCGAAATCAGCGAGCGCCGAAGCGATTCCGAAGAATTTGAGCCGATAACCGCCAACGAGTTGGTGAAGCGACTCGAAACGGAGCTGCCCGGCTTTAAATTTCACACTACGCCCCACTACGTCGTTGCCTACGACACCTCGCGCCACTACGCCATCTGGGCCAGCTCGCTGCTCGAACGGCTCCACCAAGCGTTTACCAATTACTGGTCGCGCCAGGGTTGTGACATTGTCGAGCCGGAGTTTCCGCTGGTGGTCGTCATTCATGCCAGCCAGCGCGATTATCAATCCGCCTCCAGCGGAGACCTCGGCTCCAACTCCGGCAGCGTGATCGGTTATTACAACCAGCTCACCAACCGCGTCCGCATGTACGATCTCACCGGCAGCGAACAACTCCGCGGCGGCGATCGGCGCGGTTCACGCAAAGAAATCAACCAAATGCTCAGCCAACCCGCCGCCGTGCCGCTCGTCTCGACGATCGTCCACGAAGCAACGCACCAAATTGCATTTAACTGCGGCCTGCAACAACGCCTCTCCGATCTGCCGCTGTGGCTCTGCGAAGGAATGGCCGTCTATTTCGAGGCCCCCGATCTCACGAGCACCCGCGGCTGGCAAGGCATCGGCCGCGTCAATTACCCGCGGCTCGAAGTCTTCCACCAAAACCTGCGTCGCTGGCGCAAGGGCGACCTCGCCAAGCTCGTCGCGGACGATACCCTTTTGCGCAACCCTCGCACGGCTGGCGCCTCCTACTCCGACGCCTGGGCGCTCAACTATTATTTGCTCCGCTTCCATCCCGATAAATACACGGCCTACGTAAAGCGACTCGCGAAGAAGGAGCCGATGATCGACACGAAGCCCAAGGACCGCCTCGAGGAATTCCGCGCCCACTTCGGGGACGTACATAAGCTAGAGTCCGACTTCCTCCAGCGCATGAGCCGCCTGCGGTGAGGGGCTGGGGGCTTGGGACTGGGGGCGAGACGAACCGCTTTCCGCTTTTCCCCCCAATCCCCATCCCCTAGCCCCCAGCCCCAGTCGCGTTAAAATAACTTCCCACCGCCTCCTTAGCTCAATCGGTTAGAGCAACTGACTCTTAATCAGTAGGTTCTTGGTTCGAGTCCAAGAGGGGGCACTTTCGCAAGTCAAAGCAGAACAACGCTTTAGCGACTTGCGTACTTCTTGGGTGTCACCGCAAAACGGCCGTCTGGTACAGAATGCGGTACAGAATCCCCCAGGTAGCGCCAACTACCTGGGGGATATAGCGAACCTTTCAGCTCGCTCGGTCATTCATTTGAGCCGATTGCTGGAGGGTTCCCCCATGCCGCGCGATCCAAAACCGTGGTTTCGTAAGGACCGTGACGCTTGGTTCGTCACGATCAATGGCCGTCGCTACAATCTCGGTCCCGAGCGCAATGCCGCTTTCGACCGCTTCTATGAGATGATGCTTCACGGAGGCGAAGAGCAGCCCGCGTGCGACGTTATCTCGGTGTTTGCGCTGTTCGATCAGTTCCTGGAATGGACGCTGTCTCAGCGGGCTCCGCGAACCTACGAGTGGTATTGCGATTTCTTGAAGTCGTTCGCCAAAGACTTGAAAGAGGACCGGCCCGCTGCGAGACTTAAGCCGGTTGATATAGTTCGCTGGATTGCCCGAAATCCGCGTTGGTCGCCGTCCCATCAGCGAAGCTGCATTCGAGCCGTCCAGCGCGCTTTTCGTTGGGGTCATAAAGTCGGCATTCTCGACAGCAACCCGATTCACTACATCGAAAAGCCAGCCCCTCGGCGACGAGAGGAGATCGTTACCCCCGAGCAGTACCCTACGGTTCTCGACAATATCCGTAGTACGCAGTTTCGCGACTTGATTACCGCCGCGTGGGAAACCGGCGCACGGCCCCAGGAATTGCGACTGGTCGAGGTTCGGCACGTCGACTTGCCCAATCAGCGATGGGTGTTTCCGCCCCGAGAGGCGAAGATCAAAACCCGTCATCGTATTATCTACCTCAATGCCGAGGCACTTCGCTTAACTCGCGAGGCACTTCAGCGCGTGAAGGAAGGTCCGTTGTTCCGAAACAGCCGCGGTGTACCGTGGCATCCCCATGCCGTCGGGTGTCAATTCACCAAACTAAAAACGCGAATTGATCGCCGACTTTGTCTCTACGTCTTCCGCCATTCATTCGCTACGCGGATGCTCATTGCTGGCGTTGATCCGATGACCGTTGCTACGCTGTTAGGCCATTCCGATACGTCGATGCTCGGCAAGGTTTACCAGCATTTGTGTCAGCGATCGGACCACTTACTAACGCAACTCAATCGCGGAACTAATCCAACCATCGGTGCTTGATATTGCTTGCGGCCGTTGCCTTACTGGACACCGCCGGCTGGCTGCCTCACTTGCTGGCTCGATTCCAATGCGAGCTTCGCTCGTTTTCAATTGCTTCTTGGATTCGCCATAAAGCATCTCGTGACGCCGTTGGGCGATTTGTTCCCGTGTCAAGCCTTTTTCGCCCGGAAGCAACTGGACGACCGATGCCAAGGTTCGCCACCCGCATTTGCGCGCCGCATCCTCCTGTTGCCGCAGAAAGGCTTCGTAGCACTGGCGGTGAATCATATGACCTAGCGCTAGTTGCACTACACCGCCGCCATCACTAGGCTTGCCACATTCGATGCAGATCAAGACCAGCGACGTATCGACTCTTCAAACGAAACAGATTCCACTTCCTTCGTCCTAGCCCCGTCACTCCAAACGCAAATGCTTAAATCGTGTCGGCTTCGACTGCTTCGGAGGCCCCGCCTCCGCTGGCGTTTGCCTGCTTTGCCGACAACTGTCGATAAAGGCCGACAAATCGGATTCACTGATCCGAATTGCGCCCCTCCCGAGGCCAATCCGATGGCAAGCCAATCTCCCCTGAGAGACAAGCTGATAAACGCAAGTGGTGCTCACTCCAAGCGTAACGGATGCTTGTTTGACCGTTAGCATGGCACCCTCTCAGCGCTTCCGTTCACGCCTGCGACGCCCAGTTCCAAAACGCGTCGCCGAACTTCTGCCGCCATGT
>JBBDYG010000127.1:0-10755 GCA_040901765.1 Pirellulales bacterium | reverse complement strand
GACTACGCGGGCGATCCGGCCGTCCTCGACCACGACCGTGCGCATCGGCAGCAGAACGCCGGCGCGGACGTCCACGACGGTGACGCCTGCAATGACGAGCGGGGGTGGGTGTGTCGTGTCCTGCGCCCAGGCGGCCGGCGCGAGCAGCAGCGCGGCCGCGATTCCAGTGATTGGACTAATGCCCGCCATGGCAAGCAAACGACCGCCCTCTCGGGCGGCCGTCAAGTACTGATGGTAGTAGTTCCTGTCTGGCGCCGGGTCGCGCCGTCGATTGTACAGGACGAGCTGGCGCGGCAGCGTGGCGATTTCGCGGACGCGCACTTCACGATGGCGGCGGAGCTGGAGGACAGCTTCAACTATGTGGAGCCGCCGCAGTGGGCGCCGCCGATCCGCCGAGCGCTTGGTGCGGCGCTGCTAAAGGCAGGTCGGCCGGCGGAGGCGGAGCGGGTTTACATGGAGGACTCGCTGCGTTTCCCGGAGAATGGATGGTCGCTGCACGGACTCGCGTCGAGCCTGCGTGCGCAGGGGAAGACCGATGCGGCGGGCGCCGCGGACGACAGGGTGGTCAGGACGTGGCGCGGCGCGGATGTGGTCTTGCGGGGTCGAGGTTTTGAACGAAAGGCTTATGTCGATCTCATCGAAAGCATCTGGATCCTAAACCGAAAGTCGGCGCCATCCCATCCACGCCGGATCTCTGTCGCCAAATCGCGCCCCCAACCAGAGCTCCCGCCGTCCTCGCCCGTCTTTCCGATATAGGCGATGACTTCCCAAGGCGCAGGGTTGTCGTCACCCTCGCGTGACGGTTTAATAGCCAAGTCCACGAGGTAGTATCCACGTGCCGGGAGATGACGGCGCACGACAGCTTCTATCGCGGGCAGCGCATCGAGCCAAGAAGGTATGGGCGCTGATGAGGGCATATCTCTCCTTGAAGTACGCGCCAACGGGAAGCGCACGGAAATAGGGCCTTCGGGGCGGCGCACGGCACAAATCCACTAAGCAGGACGGAGACGTGTGGGCGAGACTGCTTCAAAGGGCATGAGGTTAGGCGGTGAGTGCCCGAAGATAGGCCAACCAGCGAAGAAAAACTCGTACTTGGTCGCTAATTCGGTGTGGCGCGTATTCCGAAGAACTCAGCACTGACCCGTCCGTCATCTTGCACTGAAGAGTGAAGGACGGTCGCCTCGGCGATGGCCGAAACCGGTACGGCTACCCGGCCTCTGGGTTGACCGTCGAGAGTACACAGCCACACGACTTCGTTATCTCGATCCGGAACGATTGTGACTTGCTCGCCCGCTGGCACACTCCGTCCTTCCTCCCACACGACATCGAACACATCTTCCCAATCAGTCCAGGTCAGGCGCCCACGGTCCGTCCAGCGGGCGACGAACTCGTTCCAAACTTCACCATCTATCGGATTCGCCGCCCAGAAATCCTGTGGCAAGTCGATCGCCCGCAGCCACTGAGGGATCGCTTCAGGGTCGTCGACGATTGCAGGGGCTTGAGCGAGAACTTTCATGATCACGCGGCGGGATGGCAGGCCCGCCTGCGCGAGTAGCGCGGCAGTTAGCGAAGGAAGACCGTATGTGAGAATTAGCGCTGTTCGTCCCGTCAGCTCGTCAGCATGACGTACTTGACGAACCCCTGCATGGACACGCACAGCCTCGGCAGCCCAAACTAGGCGGAAGACGACATCGTTTTGTATGAACGCCACCTCAATGCCGTCGGGCTGCGCGATGTCATGGAGGGTTTCCCCACTGAACCACTTAGTCAGTACGTCTGTCCAGTTGTCCGGGCGAAACTCGAACTCAAATGGTGCAATGCTGGATGCCAGTAAGGCAAAAGCCACGATTGCATCGCGCGCGATAGAGACGTCGGGCATGCCTACTGCGCTCTCGAAAGCCATAAGGTGCTCGACCAAGATGTCAAGATTCGCGTCGAGGAACTGCCCCGTGGCGTGGCCCACCCCTGCGTAGTAGTAGCCGACCCGCTGAGAAGCTTGCGTTCGGGACCACAACCATCGGCTCCTAGCGACTACAACGGTCCTTGCAAGAGATGCATCGTCGGGCGCCCCCCGCGCCAACCTTCTAGACCAAAGGGACCGTCTCAGCGCCGCGTCCAACGCGGTCGCCAAGTCATCCACACTGCAACTCAGGTCCGGGACGCTACCAAGGATAGCAATGTCGAGATTGGCCAAGAGTTCCAGGAGCAAGCGCTCACTGTCAGCACCGTCGATATCAATTTCTGCGTCCTCAGACACGGGTACCGGGCTTACGACCTCCTCTTGGCCAGACCAACTGAAAGCGTCATTTAGTAGCCGCTCCCGCAGCTCCATGTGGGACGTACCGAGACGATGAGCAAGCAGCTCTATGAGGGTTTCGACGAGCAGTACCAACCCGCTCTCCATCTCACGCGTCTGCGCGGCGACATTGAGCTCCCTGTACACCCGTTCTTTACGCCTTCGTGCGGCTCCCCCCTCGAATATGGGATACACGGTGATCCCGTCTAGGTCGACGAATGCACGTCCCGCCCTGCCGCGCACGTTAGCAAATTCGTTCGGACTGATGGTCCCTCGACTTCGATACAGCGAACGCAAAATCAGTACGCTGCATGATAGGTCTAACCCTTGGGCTAGAGTCGGGGATGCCACGACGAGGGGCAACCGTTTGTTGGCGAGCAGATCTTCTATTTCGGCCAGAAACGCTCGGGGGAGCGCAGCGTGGTGTAGGCCGACGCCGAGCGGAAGAATACGCAGCGCGACATGATCAGGTCCTAACCATTCTCGGCCGATGTGAAGGGCACGTGTTAAATCCGTCGTTTCGGGAAGCATACTGGGAAAGTGACCTTGTCTATGCAGCTTCAAGATTGCCTTCCCGAGGCTACTTACCGATTTTCGCATGGGACAATAGATCAGCACTCGCTGGCCGTCGCGAACGAACGATTTTGCTGCGGCTAGCGTAAACTCTTCGTCATTAGCTGGAAATGGAGTTCTCCGTGGCGAAATCGGGCTCTCCGAAGCCACGAAGTTCTTTACGAATGGACGTTCGCCATCGACCTCGAAGGCAAGGTGGCCAGCGCCATCTCGCCATGTGAGTACAGCGGCTCGCTGCCGAGTCGGTCGCCAGGGCGACACAATCGCCGCGCCTGGCTCATCTGAACGGATCCATGCGGTGAAATCATCGAATGCATCGCCCTCACTGAATATCGCCGACAGGCACACTATGCGCCGTGCATCGGCATCGTCTCGCTGAAGCAGGCGTTGAACGAGCACTTCATATCGAATTTCGCGGGGGTTTACCCCGATCATATGGCCTTCGTCCAAGACGATCAAGCCGACATCGTCGATCACCGATGGGTCCAGTCGGACGGCAAAGTCTAATTTCTCGGGGGTCGCTACGACTACGTTCGCGCTCTTTAGCGTCGTGATATCCGCTACCGCTACGCCGCTCGCACCGTAGAGCGAAGTAACAGCGTAGCCAAGCGGTCGAAACAAGCGGGACAGACCGAATTCCAACTGCGCCGATAGCGCCCGCAGTGGCGTGACGTAAACGACTCGTTTGCCTTGCGCTAAGCACCGCAGAATGCACAGCTCAGCGATCCGTGTCTTGCCCGCGCTCGTCGGTAACGCCACCACCAAGTCGTCTGTCGGATCCACCGCGCGTCTCGCTGCCCCTACCTGGGATGGCCAAAGGTCTATTTCGGCAGCAGGTCTCGCCCGAAGAACCGCGATGAAACGCTGACGGAGCTTGCCCCACGCCTCGCTGTCTGGACCGTCGATCGTAGACGGCAGCACGGCATGGAAACTTGAGAACCAGAGGTCAGCGATAAGGTGAGATGCGAGCGCATAAGCCCACCATAGCGATATGAATCGGCGGGCGCCGGCACCCTCTTGGCCTCGCTCAAGTCGTTCGGTGCAATGCCTCAGCACATCGCTGTTGCCATTCTCCAACGCCGCTAAGAAGTTCGCTACGGCCCGCACTAGATTCCCCGTCAGTGCCACCACCTCGACGTCGGCGACCATGATTGGATCGTCTGGTTCGCGTAGTCGCTGGGCTAGGAGAGTGTCCTGGTGTGCGCTATCCACTAGCCACCGAACTGCCTCGATGCGTAACGGTTTGAGCGAGCGGCGCATGAGATGCGTCAAAAGGCGTTCTGCGGTTGAGAGATTTGACTCCTCGCCCAGCGGCGGGGCAAGGCAATAGGCGCGGGCGCCGTAGCCTGCGATATGGAACCCGGCCGCGGCGACGGTTAGGTGAAAGCCCCGATCACTGTTGGCTGCCCCCTTCCTGACCGCGGCTTCTATGCTCTCCGCCGCAACACGCAATGCGTTGTCCACGACGGAACGACTTCCGCTGGCGTCCTTGAGCCGAAGACTTTGCTCCAGCACGGAGTATCCGTAATCCAGTAGGTCATCCGTAAGATTGGACGAGAAGGCAGGGGTTCCCTCGGGCACCGCGCCGTTCTTCCAGATCATCCCTCGGGCCAAACCCCGAGCCACCAGCCGTCCGCGCGCGCCTGGTTGAGTGAGGGTCGCTAAACGTTCAGCGAGCTCTTCAATTGTCTGCGGCATCCAAGCTATCGAAGACGAACGCGATGAAGGTTTGATGGTCGGGAATTTTCATACCGACAAACCGCCTGTCCTGCACGGGGCCGCGCGGACCCGCGTGGGCACTAAGTGCAGGCACCGGATCATTCCCGGAGAAGACAAACACCATGTGGGCAATTTCGTCATAGCGAGGCTGCCTCGCCTGAAGGTCCTCGAAAGAGGCCGCATCACCGTCGCGTCCTTCCCGGCGCAAGACTCGCGCAATGAACGCCAGGGTTGCTGGCTTCGGGCGGCAATCATGCTCAACGAGCGAGTCACACGCCTCGCCGATAACTGCCTGCCGGAGGACCTCTCGACTCTTTGCTTCGAGTTTCAGTACATGCGGCCGACCATTGACGTACCGAAGGCCAACCACATCCGTTCCGCGCATCGCCATCTCGCGGTCGTCCTTGTATCGCAGACGTTTTAGCGGCACAGCAAAATCGGTCCGGCCAATGACATACTCTGTGGCGAAGATCTCGCCAAGGTCCCCAGAGCGGATTTTCTTCTCTGTGGGAAGCGCGTCGCGCACGACCTGCGCGGCCGCTGGGAAGTCCATTTGGTCCAAAACGTCGGCGCCGTAGAGGTGATCCCGAAGCGCCGCGTGAATCCCTGCAATGGCAGTGTCGCGCGCACCGTCACGCTCGGTCAGCGTCGCGACGTTCCTGAGCGCAGGCAGGGGTTGCGTTTCAATTACCCAGTGATCAAGACAGCAGGGAGCCATGCTATAGCGTCGGTTTCAGGAACTCTGGCGAGCGTTCGGAGTGCATTCCAAACAAACGACCGCGGACACGAGTGGCTGTCAACTACTGTTAGTAGTAGTTCGCGTTATTGACTCCCCTAAGGCCTTCCTCCGCGTCAGATCTCGATCGTCACGAGGCGACAATACGCGATCATTCCCCGCGGCTGGCTCCCCACTGTCCGTACCGCTTTTCAATCCCTCGCTACCACGGTGTCGTAGAGCCCATAATGGGTCAAACCCTCGTGGCTCTCAATGCCCGTATAGCGGAGCGAAGCATCTTCGTAGCGACGGAAAGCGAAAACGGCCTGGTTCATCTGCTCCGTGTTAAACACCTTGAGGCGAACGAGCAGGTGGAAGTCCTTAACCGTGAGACCGGTGACCGTTAGAAATAGGTCCGGTTCGAGCTTGGTGATTACATCCTGCAACGTGTTCTCGCGGAAGTCGGTCAAGTACATAAACGCTGGAATGCGCGTGGCGAACTTGATCAGCTTCTCCTGGACGAGTTTGCGCTTGGACTTGTACTCTTTCTCGGCTTCGGTGAGTTGCTTCTTCTGCCTGGCCGTAAGGTTTCCGTTCTTGGCCTTGTTCCTGAGCTCCTTGATCTTGTCGCTCTTGTTGATGATCGTCTCAATGACGTTGTCGCCTAGGGAGCGCCACCCCTCGATGCGCTCCACGGCGGCCATGGCCTCCGGATTGTCCATGATACGGCGCAAGGTGTCGTTGTCGACGTTCACGAGCAGCGCGGACTCCCACTTTCTAGCCAAGAGCGTGGCTGACGTGCCGGCCATAGCGATATCGAGAATGCCGCCGGCATCAATCTGCGTCATGTTGGCGCCGTCGTAGGCCAGGACCGGCAGAAACGACACGAGGTCCTTGACGGCGTTCTCCGGGTTTGGCTCGCTTGGTGAAAGCCCGATCCCGTATTCGGAAAGTTGCCGGAGAGCGCGAGTAGGTGCGAAATCGAAAACGAAGCAGACGGGCTTCAGGACTTCCTCTTCGTTCGGATCGTCGCCGTTCGGGTTTTTGATTGACCACGGCGACTGTACGCGAAAAGCCGCCTGGAAGTAGGTCTCCGGCGACTTCAGGTTGCGAAGCATCAAGATGGACGACCACTGCGGCACGGTCACCCCAGTGGTGAGCTTGCCGCATGAAAGCGTGATCGTCTTGGACTCGAATCCGCTACCTATCGCCTTTCGCACAGGAGGCAACGCATCCAGCCCAATGCCGGCTGAAGCACCGGCAGCGACGACGACCTTGTAGCCACTCCAGAACGTGTTGTGCTTCTCGCGCAATAGGTTCGCCATAGCGTGGCAGGCTGCGACGTTTGGCAAGAACCAGAACGAGTGTTGGAGGTACGGCAGCAGTCGGGCATCCGAGTACGGGAACGGCGGGCGCGTACCGGTCTTGAGGCTCTCGACGACTTGCGGCGTGTATGAGCCGCGAATGATCTCCAACCACGTCTGAACGTCGCTCTTGTGCTTGAACGTCGCGCCCTTGCCCCTACCGGATGCGCCGAAGAACTCGTTAAGATCGAACTCGTCGAACTCTCCAGCGCTCGCGATCGCTAGTAACTCGTCGGGCATCTGATACGTGAGCAGGCGCATCTGCGGGAGCGCGCCGTACGGGTTCCATTTGCCGGGTTTCTTCGCGGCGAAGTCTTCTTTGGCCCGCTGCTCGTCGGTGTACGTCCAGTTAAAGATCTGCTCCTCGATGAACTCGCCGGTGGCCAGCGCTTTGAACGGAGTACCCGAGAGGTAGAGGTACGCCTTGGTCGTGATGGGGAGGAACATGGCGTCCGTTTCCGAGAGCACGGCAAGGTCCTCGTTGACTTTCTCCAGCCCGTCGGCGTACTCAAGCTTGGTCTCTTTCTGCGCGACCACGTCATCTTCGCCCTCAAAGAGCTCTTTCGCGGCTTCCCGCCAAGCGCCGAAGTGGTACTCGTCGAATACCACGAGGTCCCACTCCACTTTGTGGAGCCACTCGTTCTTTGCCTTGATGTTTCCCGCTTGGTTACGGCCGAGGAGGTCCTGGAAGGAGCCGAAATAGACCGCAGGCCTCTTGCGGGCGATCTCGGTGGGATCGCTCCCGGAGTTGCGGGAGAGGTACTTCCAGCCTTCGAAATCGACGTGGGACTCCAGGTCCGTCTGCCATGCATCTTCCACGGCGGGCTTGAAAGTCACCACGAGCACCCGCTTGGCACCCAGCGTCTTGGCAAGCTGATACGTGGTGAACGTCTTGCCGAAGCGCATCTTCGCGTTCCAGAGGAAGCGCGGCACCGCGTGCATATCTTCCTTCCAGATCGAATGGAAGTACGCGTGCGTCTTCTTGACAGCTTCGGCCTGCTCGCGGCGCATCGAGAACGTCTCGTGATGGGTGCCCGTGAGCTGCTTCCCTGTGCGGAATTCAGTGAGCACGGTCTGCACATCGGCGACCGAACACTGCATCCATTCCAATTCAGTGTTCGCGAAGCGCTTCTTGATGAGCGCAGAGCGCACGTGATGATCGGTGAAGATCGTCCCGTCCTCACGTTCGGCAAGCTCGTCCAGCTCGATTCTATAGTTCTTGATGGCTGCGGTCTTGAGCTGCTCGGCGACGCGCTGGCTTACATCGCGTGTCGTCTGCCCAACCTTTAGAAGTCCTGTATGCGCTTCGTCGTCAATGGAGTAGGCGTAGATGCGTGGCCGAGCCGCTGGCTTTGGCGCGAGGATCTCCTCGACGGTCTTACGCATCCAAGGTGTCCATGGGACGAATCATCGATTCGATGAATGCGATCTCGTCGGAACTCAGACCGTACTTCGCGTACAGCTCTTCATCCGCCCACAAGCGATCCATCGCTAGGTCCGGGACGAAAGCGAACCGCTCGCTATAGAGGTGCTGAGTGTTGGTGCGAAGCGAGACGAGGAAACGGACGAACTTCGTCCGTAGATATGCGGCGAAGTTGGTTGCCTCGGCCTCCGTCTGGAATCGATTGGCGACCAGATAGGTTTCTGTGCAGGCGGTACCGGGCGGAAGCACGCGGACGCCAATCAGGCCGTAGTAGCGGCCATCCTTGTCGGGGCGTCCACCCGCAGGAACTGCTCCGCCGACGATGACCTTCCACTGGTCGACCCACTCGACGTTTCTGGGGACCGCACTTCGCTCGATGAAAGCAGTGCCTCCGCTTTGATAGATCACAACCGGGTCAGTCATACCGTCGCTGGCCGGGGCGCCGCGGAAGTTTGTCCGAATGCTGAATGGCTGGATCGGCGCAACGCGGCTGGCAAGGCTTTGGAAAGTCTGCCCATCAGGTGTCGCGAGTACCCGATGAAGGATCGGGACGGCCTCGTTCTGGCGTACGAGGATGTCGTACTCGTCCAGATATCGCGCCATCTTCGGGCCCTCGACACCGCCCGTGATCGCCGTAATGTCGCACTTCCCATCCCATGTCGAATCCCAGAGGAAGTAGGAGATCCCGCCAGCGATATCTACCCCTGCGAACACCTCGCGAGATTCTGGGAAGTCTACGAGCGCGCGCATACGTCGGTCGGTTAGCATCTCCTGACGGAAGTCATCAAGACCGCGACCACCGGCGAACCAACGTGAGGGAATGACCATCACGATGTACCGTGGGTCCAATGCCTTCGCTGCGCTAACGAACTTCTGATAGATCGGCATCGCAAAGCTGCCGATCGAGTCTCCGCCGCTCTGCCCAAGCTGGTACGGCGGGTTACCGATAATCACGTCGAACTGCATATCGCCTCCAAACAACTCGGCTATCCGAGTCTTGATGTCGTCGGTGTGGATGAATGCATATGCGTGGGTCTCCAGGCCGTCGCCGCGGTCGTAGTCACGCCGATTGGCTCCGCAATGTCGGCACTTTTCACCTTCCCAGGAGTGTTCGATGCGCTTGAACCAGATATTGCCATCGTCGCTAGCGAAGGACTCTGCAATCGAGTGGCTGCCTTTGGCGTGCTTTGAGCAATACACGCTCCGTCGCGCCAACAAGCTGGTAAGGTGCGTGATCCCGATGCCATAGACCTGATTGGTCAGGACATGGTCCACCCGCTGCTGAAGGTCAGGAATCTGCTCCTTCAACCCCTCAGTGAGCCGCGACGTGATCTCGCGCAGGAACACACCCGACTTCGCAACAGGGTCCAAGAACCGGGCTTTCGGGTCGGCCCAGATGTTTGACCCGTTATTGTCCGCCGCCCACGCCTCGGCAAGGGTGTCCAGCATTCTGTTGGCGAACTCGGGCGGCGTGAACACTTCGTCGTTCGAGAGATTCGCAATACACGTCAACACGTCTGGGTTGCGGCCGCGGAGCGTCAACCGTGCCTGGCCCTTCATACGGCTTCCTTCGGAGTCTCGCCGATGGCCGCGGAAGCTAGCTCACTCACCGTCATCGGCGGATACGTCTTGGTCGGCGTGAAGATTTCGTGCTTGCCGAGGTGGGCGAAGAGCGTACCGGCTTCGCCGAAGGCGGACATCTGTGTGAGGACGTCCAAGCGAAAATTGCGACGCTGGAACTTTCCCTTGCCGATATAGCCCCACTCCGCAAAGGTGATCGGTTGGCCATCGCTGGTGCGCATTGTCATGGCGTCACCGTGGACAAGGTTCCGCGACAGAACATAGGAGGCGGCGCCAAACAGGTCATCCGACTCCTCCAGATTCAAGTAGTTGGCCAGGATCTCCAACATATTCGCGCGGCACTCGGCGATGTTGTCCGCCAAGAGCTCGATTCCATAGACGCACATCAGCGCGAGCAACGCGTAATGCTGCTTCTCGAAGTCGGACTTGCTGAACCTGCGGTCGACGGCCTCGAGTTTACGCCGCAGGATCTGGACAAGGAAGTTCCCGCTCCCACACGCCGGCTCCAAGAAACGCGAATCAATACGCTCAGTCTCGCCTTTGACGAGGTCTAGCATCGCCTCTACCAGCCAGGGAGGAGTGAATACCTCCGCGTGGTCGGCGATGCGCTGTTTTGATTTGAACAGGCTCATGGAGCGAAATGCAGTCGGAAGGAGCTCGGCCGAGGCACGGCTGGTACCGCGAGATGAAGATCCAATCTACCCCTGGCGCGTTACACCGGATGCATACTTTGCTGGAGTAATGCGACAGCCTACGGGCAATTTTGAATAGCCTGCGTTGATTTGCTCGGCGACGATTCTTCTTAACAGATGTGCGGCGGCTTCTGGGGACGAACGCCGGTACTCGCGATATACAGTAGCCCGAGACCAAATCACTGAGACCGTGCGGCCCCGCGGCCACGCAATCGGGCCCCAAACTACCCGCACTCTGCAACCTCTCCGGAATACGTGATAGCCTCTTGATTCGAGGCGGGAGACGTTTTGAAGGTTGGGCCCGGCCCGCGTTAGATATGGCATAGCAAAGGCTCCGCCTAGCTGTAACGTTAACAAAAACGACCGCCCTTCCGGGCGGCCGTCAACTACTA
>JBBDYG010000126.1:0-10805 GCA_040901765.1 Pirellulales bacterium | reverse complement strand
TCGTGGCGAAGCTGCGTTTCGTTGTAGCCCGTGCGGTGATAGGTCTCGCGGTGCTGGGCGAATTTCTCGACCAGCGCGACGATTGCTGGCGGTGCGGTCGGCGGGGCGGGGGATTTGGCCATGGGCGCAGAAAAAAGGCAAGAAGTTGAGAAAGTCCGCTCGCAACAAGGCTACAAGTGTAAGCTGACCCAAGCCCCACTGCCACGGTCCGGCTTGTCCGGCCGAGCGAGCGGCGATTTTTTTCGCACGACCCCGGAAAGGTCACAGCAACATACCACCTCGCTCGCTTCGTACCGGTGGTGCGCCCGGTGCCACTGCTGGCTCGCCCAGGCGTGCGAAGTGGGTACCAGGGTTTCACTGCTGGACGAGTTTCCTTAACCGGCCGTGGCGGACCAGCAGTACCACCCGCCGAAGACTCCGCGTTGCGGTCAATCCCGCCCCAACTTTCCGCAAACTTCGTGCTTGAAAAAGTGCCACCCTTCTGCTATGGTGTACGTCTGAACAAATCCCTTGATTCAGAAGTACACCCACCATGCAATTCCACACCCGCCCCCCGCCTCATTCTTGCCCATCCTAGCCCTCCTCCGCCGGGAAAGGGAACTCCGCACTCCGAATTCCGCGTTCGGTAGCCGGTTCGCGGTGCGCGCTTTCGCGACTTTGGCAACCCGCGCCACGGTCACCGCTCGTGGTGCGCG
Organism: Pirellulales bacterium; assembly: GCA_040901765.1. Classification (GTDB taxonomy): domain Bacteria; phylum Planctomycetota; class Planctomycetia; order Pirellulales; family Lacipirellulaceae; genus JBBDYG01. The sequence goes on along the minus strand of JBBDYG010000126.1, from coordinate 10,110 downwards.
CAGAGAAGCACACTGCGGAGCCAAGCAAGCGCGACTTTTTGCGCATCTGCGAAACAATGGGCGCAAGAAATTCTCGGAGAAAGCGCAGTGAGAAGAATCGCAACTACATGGCACTCAACACCTTATCGCCAAGAATACACCCGTGCTGAAACCCGAATTGATTCGCAAACACAAGTGAGAGTTATTCGGGGCGTGCGAAACAACGAAACAACTCTGGCCGCACCCGGCCACAAAAAAGGCCGTTCCCTTCCCCGTCCCCGTCTTTCAATCCCAAATCCCAAATCCCAAATCAATTCACTCCCAAAACCGTCCCAACCACCGCCGCGCGGTGTCGTAGACCGTTTCGTCCCCCGCGGCTGCCGCGGCGTCGGGTGGCGGAGGGGGTGCGCCGTCGGAACGGTTGGGTGCGAACCCACCTTGCGCGGGCTGCCCCGTTCCAGATGGCTCGGTTCCAGATGGCTCGATCCCGAATTGCCCCATTCCAGGTTGAACTGTGCCAGGCGTCCACATCTGCCGCTCCGCGTTGCGGATCGCCTCGGGAAGAACTTCAAGCCGGTTGGTGTACCGTTCAAGTCGCTGCGCCAACTCGGGATTGTGTGTGGCCAGTCGATTCATCACGCCGGGTTCGCCGAGAATCATCGCGCCAACTACCAGCAGCTTCGCGTAACAAGACAGATTGGCCAACCCGTCGTCGCCCCAAAGTTTCACGGCGGTTCCCGACGAGTTTTTCAAATTCCACCGGCCACGTTTCCACTCCACGCTGTAGAGTTCGTCGAGGATCAAATGCGACATGAAACCCAGGAACACGCCGCCCGCTTTGAAATAACGCAGCCGCAGATCCAGACAGCCGCACATCATGAATGCCAAGCCAGCAAAAATCAGCGCGGCCGGAACGCTGTGAAACATTCCGCGATGCACCGTAAATCGCGCGATGAGCTTTGCCACGCCGAACCGCACGAACAAGTAAATGCCGCCTGCGCACAGCACTAGACCGTCGTAGGAGAGGCCGAGGGTCTGCAAGCGATCGACCAGCAGCATCGGAACTACGGCGGCCATGAAGCACATCGACTCGCGGAGCGGAATGCCGGAATCGCTGTCGATGTCGGGCAGCATGCCCGAAACTCCGCACAGCCCCCCTGCCACAAGCGCCGTTTCCGCCGGCATGCCGGCCATCGCCCCCGCCGCGGCATAGCCGCAGCCCAGCAAGGTGCTGGTCGTTACATGGGTGCGAAAGTTGGCCATCAGGCGGAAGTAAGCAGAGGGCAGCAGGCAGAGGGCAGTGAAGAATACTGGACGGACGAGCGAGTCCGTCCTAAATTGATTGCGGCAAGAATCCCGCATTCTTGTAGAGGAACAACTACGTTCCCGCCAAGATCGTTGCCGCAGATGCTAGCTTCCAAAGCGAATGATCTTCGTTCCCAGTAGGGCGACGACTATAATCCCGCATTCATGCGCTCCGTTGCCCTCCCCCTGAGGGGGAGGGTTAGGGTGGGGGCGATGAATCATTTGAGGTCCGCCCCCACCCCGGCCTTCCCCCTCAGGGGGAGGGAGAATTTCGACACTCCATCATCCCGTCTGGCCGATAGCTGACAGCCGATAGCCGACAGCCCTTACTCCCATGCAAACCTACGACCTCTTAATGATCCTGGTGCTGGTCGCGACGACGATGTTTGGATTTTGGAAAGGCCTGGCCTGGCAAGTGGCCTCGTTGGCGTCGCTGGTGGCCAGTTATTTCATCTCACTCAAATTCAGTCCGCAGATCGCGCCAGTTTTCGGCGACAGCGCCCCGTTCAATCGGTTTGTGGCGATGCTCGCGATCTACATCGGCAGTTCGTTTGTTATTTGGGGATTGTTTCGTGTCGTGTCGGGCGCCATCGACCGCGTGAAATTCAATGCGTTCGATCATCAGATGGGCGCGCTGATGGGCTTTGCCAAGGGCGTGCTCGTTTGCATTGGAATCACCTTCTTTGCGATGACACTGATGCCGCCGGCCCAGAAGGAAGCGATTGTCGGTTCCCGGGCCGGCCATTATATCGTTGTGCTGCTCGACCGCACGGAAGCCATTGTCCCGCCGGAGATTCACCAAGTCATCGGCCCTTACTTGCAGAAGATTGAGGAGCGAATCGACCCGAACCAGCAGCCGGCGAATTCCGGACCGCAGATCCCGCTCTGGCCTGGTTCGTCCGCTGGCGGAGGGACCGCCTGGCCGACGGCGATTCCAAACCCGTGGAACGGACAACCGACCGCTTGGCCGCAGCCGACTTCGACACCGGCGCAACCAGCGACGCCGGCGCAGCCGGTGTCCGGGGGAAGGTATTGAAACCTTGAAGGCTCACCGTTCGGTCCGAATCACGTTGGCGAAAAGCGAACGCCGCGAGGTGCTGAGAATCCCAATGATATTCGGTCCAAAACGAACATAACAGTGATTATCGGACGTTGGTGAATGCGATAATCGAGCTTGATGCGTTCCCTTCCCCCGGCCTGCCCGGCGGTATAATGAGTTGTCGCTGAACGCTATTCAGGCCAGCGCGGAGAAATACTCGATGGCAATGGGAATTGACGAGTTGATTGAGGAGATCAAGGCGCTTCCGCCGGAACAGCAGCAACGGGTGCGCGACACGCTCGGGGATGCGACTCCGCCACGCCAGATCAGGGACGACGCGACTGCAGAAGAAGAGTTTAAGCTACGGCTCCTTGAAGCAGGACTCATCCAAGAGATCAAGCGGCCGGAGCACCACTTGCAAGAGCTACAAGAAGCCTTTCTTAGCTACCAACCCATTACGATTCGTGGGAAACCACTTTCGGAGACCATCATTGAGGAACGAAGATAATTGGCCGTTTTTTTCTTCGACTCCAGTGGACTTGTCAAATTTTACGTTGCCGAGACCGGCTGCGGAAGCTGCAGCGGCTCTTTTCAAGTTTCGCCAAGACCTACGGCAACAATTCCAAGTTATCGAAAATGACGCTCCCCTGCTCGTAGCGGCAGTCCGAGCAGTCGAAGTCCATGGGCTGCGCGCCTACGACGCCGTTCAACTCGCCGCCGCCTTGACGCTTATCACTGTACAACTTGCTTCAGCACATCCGCCGGTCGCCGTTGTTTCCGCCGATCTCAAACTCAACGCGGCGGCCCGCGCCGAAGGATTGCTGGTCGAAGACCCGAACAATTATCCGTAACCGCCCCAAGAGCGAATCACGTTGTCGATTCATCCAAGAACCGTCCCATCCGCCGGAACTTTTCGTACCGCTCGGCTAGCAACTGATCCATCGGTTTGTCGCACAGCTCCCGGAGCGTTCTGACGAGGTACAGCTTGAGCCGGGCGGCCATTTGGTAGTGATCGCGGTGGGCGGCGCCGAGGGGTTCTTCGACCACGTCGTCAATCGCGCCCAGTTCTTTGAGATGCCTTGAGGTGAGCCGCAGCGCGCGAGCGGCGTCGGGCGCGTAGTCGTGGCTTTTCCACAGAATGCCCGCGCAGCCTTCGGGGCTGATGACCGAATAGTAGGCGAACTCCAACACGGCGACGCGGTCGCCGACGCCGATGCCCAGTGCCCCGCCGGAGCCTCCTTCCCCGATCACGACACAGACGATGGGCGTTTCGAGCCGCGACATCTCGAGCATGTTTTGCGCGATGACTTGGGCTTGTCCGCGTTCCTCGGCGCCGATGCCCGGATAAGCGCCGGGCGTATCGATGAGGCAGACAATCGGTCGACCGAACTTGGCGGCGAGCTTCATTTTGGCCATCGCCTTGCGGTAGCCTTCGGGGTGCGCGCAGCCGAAATAGCATTCGTTGCGTTCTTTAAGGGTTTTGCCCTTGTGGTGCCCGACGACTAGAAGTTTAAAATTGTCGAGCTTCGCGAAGCCAGTCCGCAGTGCGCGGTCGTCGCCGTAGAATTTGTCGCCATGAAGCTCGACAAATTCGTCGAACACGAGATTGAGATAATCGGTGAACATCGGGCGGTCGGGATGCCGCGCAACTTTCACCGTGTCCCATTCATCGAGTTGGCCGTACACGTGGCGCGTCGTTTCGACGAGTTGCCGCCGCAGCGCGCGGATTTCCTCGCTGACTTCAACAGTCTTGGGATCGACGCGTTCGAGCCCCGCAAGCTGCTCCTCCAATTCGGAGATGGGCTGCTCGAAGTCGAGGCGATAAAGGGTGCTGGCCATTGGTGAGTGGTGAGTGGTGAGTAGGTGAGTGGTCGCTTTACGTACTCACCTACTCACCTACTCACTATCCTTCTTCTGCTCCGTCTCTTCCGCCGTGTCGGGCGGTTGAGGAGGCATGTGGAAAAACCGAGTGGTCTTGAGGCGCATCTGCACGTCTTTCATCGTTTGTGGCCGATCCTTCGGATCTTTGGCCATCATCTGTTGGACAAAGTCGTTAAGCTCGGGGTGAATGTTCTTGTCGGTCACCACAAGCTGGGGCGGCTTGGTCTTGAGATGCTTGGCGAGCAACTCGTTCGGCGAACTGGCGGTAAACGGAGGCTTGCCGGTCAGGCACTCGTGGATCATGCAGCCGAGGCTGTAGATGTCGGCCTGCGGACCAGCATTCTGGCCGCGGATTTGTTCGGGGGCCATGTAGCTGTGTGTGCCCTGCACCGGCGATTTGCCGCCGAATAACTTGCCGAGCGCCCCCTGCTGCTTGCGCGACAAGTTGAAGTCAATTAATTTCACTTGACTAGCTTCATTGACCAAAAAATTATCGGGCTTGATATCGCGGTGGATCCAGCCCTTCTCGTGCATGTGAGCGATGCCCGCGGCGGCTTCGACTAAAACATCTTTGAGTCGGTGATGGAGCTTCTTGTATCCCGAAACAATTTGTTGCTTGAGATTGGGCGTCTTGAAGAACTCCAGCAGAATAAATGCGCCGTTCGATGTGTTCCCGAACTCGTAAGAGCGAATCACCGCTCGATGATCGAGATCCTTGCCGACATCGAACTCGTGCTTTAGCCCGTTGATGTTCTGGCGGTCGTATTTCGATCCGGGGGGCAACCATTTGATGGCGTACAGTGCGGTGTCGGACATGGGCCGGACCGCCCAAATCTCGTAAATCGACCCCGCCCGGATGAGATGGTACATCCGGTAATTGCCCACGAATTGTTGCCCAGTCGACACGTCTTAATCTGCCCTCTGCCCCAGCGAATCGCGAGATTCCAGCCAAAACAAGCTGCGCGATCTCGCCACTATAGTTTACCCAGCCACCGCGGATGGCGAAAGAGCGAAGCCAATGAATGACGAAGCACGAATGACGAATGCGGCGATGGCTGGATTTTTTGCCGCCAATCGCCCACTGCGGTGAATGCGTTGCTCCAGTTACGGTTAGTCCATTGGAAAAACGACACTTTCGGAGTCATTGCGATGTGGTTCAGGCGACCAACGAGCGCGGCGGTTAATCGCTACCTGCGCGCCATGTCGAGCCAGCCGCTGTCGTATCCGCACGTGGGGGCGACGAACAGCAGCGGTTGTCCCTCGGGATATGTCCTCGACTGCAATCGAAGTTGCCTTGGCACCGGAGGTGAGGTATTCGACCGAGCCTGCGCGGCGGTGCGAAGTTGGCGGATGTTCGACCTGCCGTGGCTGCTGCTTGCGTGGCCCGATGCGCCGATCGAACCAGGCGCGATCGTCGCCCCCGTGGTCTACTTCAGTGGCGTGTGGTGGCCTAACGCTTGTCAAATTGTGTATGTGATGGATGACGACCAGCCCCACCGGCGATTCGGCTTCGCCTATGGCACCCTGGTCGGCCACCTGGAGCGCGGCGAAGAGCGGTTCCTGGTGGAAATGCTGCCCGATGGCAGCGTGTGGTTCGAGACTCGCGCGTTCTCACAGGCGGCGAAATTACTGAGCCGCATTGCCTATCCGCTGGTACGACGCGGCCAGCTTCGATTCTTTGCAGACGCTCATGCGGCAATGCTGCGGGAGGTGACTAAAACATGATTCGTCTCCATACATCGGCCGGTCGGCGCGCGGTGGTGGGCGCCGTCGTTTGGTTCGGCTTGTTCGGTTACTTGCGTCCCCTGCCCTCCCACATTGAGTGGGCTCAAATGCTCTTGCTGCTGGCGGCACTGGTGTTGGTTCCAATTGGACTAAGAATCGCTCGTCGCCCTCCGCGGAGTCGCCTGGAAGTTGCGTGTCTTCGCTGGATTGGCGTGATGCAACTACCAGCAGCGTTTGCGCTGGCTGTCGCTTTACTGTTGCCTCCCGGCCTCAGTGCCGCTTTGCTCGCGGGTTGTTGGTTTTTTGTGACACTGCCGGTGGCAATCGCCGGTGCGTGTCGATTGTGGAATCACACACCGCGCGCGATATCGGATTCATGTGTTGCACTGGGCATGATTTACCTGGCGATTGGCGGTGGTTGGGCCGTTCTCTCGTGTGGGGGTTTGCGGCCGCTCGGTTTTGAGCCAGCAATTGTCCTCCTAACGGCGATACATTTTCACTACGCTGGCTTCCTGCTGCCATCGCTGACCGGCCTCGCAATTGAGAATCGGACCGATAACATCGCTCGGGCTGCGGGCATCGGCGTGGTCGCCGGGGTGCCGCTGGTTGCTGTTGGAATAACGGCGACGCAGCTAGGTTTCGAACCGTGGCTGGAGTGCGCCGCAGCGTGGATAACTTCGGTTGCCGGTTTACTGACGGCCTTTCTGTACTGGCGACTGTCGCGCGATAGCGATATTCGAGGTGTGGTACGTTTGTTGTGGCTCGGGGCTGCCTTGTCGCTCGCATTCGGAATGATTTTGTCAGCGATGTATGGCTCGCGGTTCTACCTACCGCTGACGTGGCTCGACATCCCGTGGATGCGGGCGCTCCACGGTACGGCCAACGCAATCGGTTTTGGTGCGTGCGGCGTCTTCGGCTGGTGGATCGCTAAACGCGTTTCAGACCAATAACGATTGATACAACTCCCGAATCCGCTTGGTCATCGTGTGGTGATCAAACCGCTCGCGGCAGCGCTCGCGACCCGTGGCGGCGAGGCGGTGGCGGAGATCGGCGTCGGTGGCGAGCTTGGCGATGGCGGCCGCTAAGCCGCACGCGTCGCGGGGTGCGACTAGGTAACCGGTTTCGTTGTTGACGACGACTTCGCGGGCGCCGTCGATGTTGTAGCTGACCACGGGCCGACCTGCGAGCAAGGCCTGCGGTAGCACGCGGGCTAGGCCTTCACGGTAGCTCGTGTGAACCGCCAGATCGGTAGCTGCGATCAACTCCGGAATGCGACTGGGCGGCACAAGCCCCGTAAAGCGGAAGCGATCGCGCAACCCTGCTCGGTCGATCGACGCTTCGAGTTCGGCGCGGAGAATGCCATCGCCCACGAGCAAGAATCGAAGCTGTGCGTGATCGCCGGCAAGTTTCTCGGCCGCGGCGATGAGATCGGCGTGTCCCTTGAGATGAAACAGCCGAGCGATTTGTCCGACCACGATATGCTGGTCGTCGAAGCCCAACTCTCGTCGCACGCGCTGGCGGTGTTGTTCGGCGACCAAAAACGGCTCAACCTCCATCCCGCTGTAGATGGTCGTGAACTTCTCTCTCGGCGCGACACCGGCGGACACAAGCTGGTCGGTCATTGCGTCTGCGACGCTTATGATTGCATGGCACCGCTTGGCGGCGAACATTTCGCAGCGGCGGAAGAACTCGCGAGCGGCCCACGATTGATAGGCGTGAAACGGCGCGCCGTGGACCGTGTGGACAATCGCCGGCACGTTCAATTGCCAGGCCGCATAGCGCCCCAGCAGTCCAGCCTTGCCGCTGTGGGTGTGGACTACTTCGGGCCGGAACTCGCGGATCGCTGCTTTCAATTCGCGCAGCGTGGCCGCATCGCGCCACGGGTGAATCGCCCGACGCATGGCGGGAACGATGCGCAGGGGTATGCCGCGGCGGCGAGCGTCCTCTTCAAGACTCCCTTCGGGGCCGAGGCCAGGACCGGTGATCAACACCACGTCGTCGCCGTGATCTTGGATCAATCCCTGGCAATTGAGAATCGTGTTCTCCTGCGCGCCGCCGAGAATGAGTCGGGTGATGATATGGGCGATGCGCATGGGGAGTTGGGGGCTGGGGACTCGGGGCTGGGGGTTAGGGAATGAATTGGGGCCTCGGGGGAGTTGGGACATCGGGCGCAAAAGGCGTCCGAGAGTTGGTAGTATTCTTAATCCCGAGCCCCCAGCCCCTAGTCCCTAGTCCCCCAGCCCTCAATACTCCACGCGCCACAAGCATAGCCCCTGTGGCGGGACGGTCTGGCCGGCTTGTCGGCGGTCGCGGGCGGCGAGGACTTCGGTGGGCCAAGTTTCGGGGCGCGATCCGCGGCCGACTTCGACCAAGGTGCCGACAATCGTGCGAACCATGTTGTACAGGAAGCCGTCCCCTTCGACTTCGATAGTAATTCGTTGGGGCAGATCAGTGCCACGCTCGACATCGAGCCGGGTGATTGTGCGAACGGTCGAGGAACGCTCCGAGCCAGTCGTTTCGAAGCTGACGAAGTCATGCCGGCCGACCAGCCCCTGCCCTGCCCTGTGCATCGCCGCGGCCTCGAGCGGCGTCGGGACGTGCCACACATAGGGCCGATCGAATAATGGCCGAATGGTGCTACTGTGGATCAAATAGCGGTACGTCTTGCGGAGCGCGTCGTGCGTGGCGTGAAAGCTTGGCGGCGCGTCGGTGATCTCGCGCACGATGATGTCGTCGGGCAGTACGGCATTCAACCCGCGCTCCAGCCGTTCTGGCGCAAGCTCACTAGCGGTGTTGACGCCTGCGACCTGTCCCCAAGCGTGAACGCCCGCGTCGGTGCGTCCGCTGGCCGTGAGCCGGATCGTCTCGCCGGTAATCTGCCGCCAAGCTCGCTCTAGTTCGGCCTGCACGGTCGGCAGTTCGGGTTGAATCTGCCAACCCGCGTATCGCGTGCCGTCGTAGGCGACGGTGAGCTTGAGAGAACGCATGTGGGATTTCGGATTGCGGATTGCGGATTGCGGAATGAATTGCGTCTTTCAATCCGCAATCCGAAATCCGCAATCCACAATTCCTACACCGCCGCCTGCGTTTTCACCAGCAACTCGGCAATCTGCACGGCGTTGGTTGCGGCGCCTTTGCGGAGGTTGTCGCTCACGCACCAGAACGCGATGCCGTTATCGCACGATAAGTCTTCACGAATTCGGCCGACAAACACGGCGTCGTCGCCGTCGCAATCCTTGGGCATGGGGTACTCCCCTGCCCCGAGGTTATCGACGAGCTTAATCCCAGGTGCATTGGCGAACAACTCGCGGGCTTCGTCGGCGGTGATTTTCCGCTCGGTCTCCACAAGAATGCTCTCGCTGTGACAGTTGCTCACCGGCACGCGGATGCACGTGGGGCAGACTTTGATCGTGTCGTCGCCGAAGATTTTCTGGGTCTCGTGGACCATCTTCATTTCCTCGGACGTATACCCGGCGTGCTTGGGCGAGCCGATCTGCGGGATCAGGTTGAATGCGATCGGGTGGGCAAATACCTCTTGCATGTACGTCCCGCCGCCGTTGAGCGCCGCGCGGGAAGCGTGCTCCAAGTCGCGTTGGCCGCCGACGCCCGCGCCGCTGGTCGCCTGATAGGTGCTGACCACCACACGGCGAATCCGGCCCGCATCGTGGAGCGGCTTCATCGCCACCACCATCTGCGTGGTCGAACAGTTCGGGCTGGCGATGAGTCCGCGATGATCGGCCAGCGCCTGGGGATTCACCTCGGGCACCACGAGCGGGACCGTCGGGTCCATCCGCCAGTAGCCGCTTTCATCGACGACGATGCAATCGCGCTCGACCGCCCAAGGGGCAAATTCCTTGGCAACCGGATCGGGCGTGCTGCCGATGGCCAGGTCGATGTCGTCGAAGACCTCGGGACGAAGCTCCTCGACCGTATACGTGTCCCCACGGAACTCGAGCGTCGTGCCCGCCGATCGGGCTGAGGCCAGGAATTTGATCCGCCGGAACGGGAACTCGCGTTCCTCCAGCAGTTCGCGGATGATGCGTCCTACGGCGCCGGTAGCGCCCACGATGGCAATGGTCTCGAACACGCTCGGAAGCTCCCCTTTCGGTGATAAAGCTGGCAATTTCACAGCGCGGCCGTAAGGCCGCAACCAAAGGATTTAACAGGAGGAAACTGAGAAA
>JBBDYG010000125.1:0-59827 GCA_040901765.1 Pirellulales bacterium | reverse complement strand
CGGATCCAATCCGACTCGAACTACGCTTGTTTTGAAGGAGTTGTTCGACAAGGCCGCTCAGGACTATCGGACAGCGGCTGGGGCCGGGTAATGGTCCCTGAAGGAGGTCCGAAAGATGAACCAATCGAAGCAGGACGTCGGCGGTTTACGGAGGATTTAAGCGGGATGCGGTACGGTTGGTAGTCGAGGAAGGTTACACGTTCAAAGCGGCCGCGACGGCGGTGGGAGTAAGCGACCAGACCCTCCGGGCGTGGCACGCGAGACAGGCTCGTAGCCCTCGCCGTGCGGCGAGCATGCCACGGCCGAGGAGCTTCGCGAGGAGAACCAGCGGCTCCGCAAACAACTGCGGCGGACGGAGCTGGATCGCAACATCTTAAAATTAAAATAGGCCACGGCCTACTTCGCGAAGGAGTCGCTGTGAAGTACGCCTAGATTGGTGAGCATGGCGACTCGTTTCCGGTGGCCCTGGTGTGCGAGGTCTTGGAGGTGTCGAAGTCAGATTACTATGCGTCGATCGATCGAGAGCCAAGTGAGCGCGCTCGGCGACATGAGCGGATTCAAGCGGCAGTGCGCGAGGTCCACGCCGAGTCGCATGGCGTCGACGGCAGCTATAAGATCGCCCGACGGCTCAAGCAGAACGACAACTTGGAACAAGCCTGCCGCAACACGGTGGCCCAAGCGATGCGGCAAATGGGCCTCCACAGTAAAGTCTCCAAGAGCCTCACGCCGATTACCCCCAAGGCCGATCCCGCCAAGCAGCCGGCGCCCAACAAGCTGGACCGCGACTTTACGGTCCCCTCGCCCAATCGCAAATGGGTCAGCGACATTACTTACCTGCCGACGGCCGAGGGCTGGGTCTACCTGGCCGTTGTCCTCGAATTGTTCAGCATAAAGTCGTGGGCTAGTCGCTGGGACCGTCGCTGGCCACCGAGCTCGTGGCCTCGGCACTGCGAGCAGCGATCGAGGCTCGTCGGCCCCCGGGAAATCAACTCTTTCATCACAGCGATCGGGGCTGCCAGTACACTTCCGACGCCTACCAGCAGACCCTCCAAATGCTGGGCATCGAGTGCTCGATGAGTCGCACCGGCTGCTGCTATGACAATGCCGTCATGGAAAATTCTTTTGGTCCCTCAAGCACGACTCCTTTCAAAACCTTGATGACGCACGACTGAGCGTGTTCAAGTACATCGAAACTTTTTACCATTCACGGCGGCTACACCAAACGCTCGGTTACAAATCACCCAACCAATTCGAAGCCGATCACGCCCCGATAGTTGCTGCGTAAACTTTATGCACGGCCGCTGTCCGAAAGTCCTGGCTATCGCAGAACTGGCAAGGCAAAGAACGGCAGTGTCGGGTACTTCCCTTTCAGTCTGAACCATGCTGAAGATTGTACCACAACTGCCGCTAAGCGACATCCTCAGTAGCCTGTCTCAGCTTCGCCGCAAGATACTTCTCATCCTGCGCGACGTGGGCATACACCCGAGCGATCATATTCCCGTCACAGTGGCCAGCTAGCGCCGCGACTGTGATCGGGTCAACTCCGCGCATTAGCGTGTGAGTGACAAAAGAATGCCGCAAAATGTACGGAAACACAGTAATTTTGCACAGTTTCGACTTGACCTCAAATCGAGCAACGAGTCCACTTGCGGTCCAGGGGTTCCCAATGCGATTGGTGAAGATGTAGCCGCCCTTTAGCGCCCGTCGATTCACAATCTCAAAGGCTGTTTCATTCAGCCGAACCACCCGGCGGACTTTCTTCCCCTTGGAGTTCTTGCGCTCCAGGACGATCCGACGCCCGGCGCGGTCAAAGTGCTTCGCTTCAGCAATCCTAGCTTCATGCGGACGGCAACCCGTCTCCCACAGAAAGGTTGCAAGATCGTGAAGGGGGTCATCCACCTTGATTGAACCGATGAACTTTTGCCACTGCGCAACTGTCAGATAGTCTTCGCGGGGCGTGGAGGACGGACGTTCCATCGTGGCCACCGGGTTGCTCGCAAGCAGACCTTGCTTGATTGCCCAATTGAACATCCGGGAGACAGCCCGGCACGCGCCATTCTTGTGATTGTCGGAAGTGTGATCGAACTTCGCTGCGAGCCAACGAGTGACGTGGTTCGCCTTGATGTCATCCACCTTCACGGTGCCACTATGGCCCGTGAAGCTGTCGATGTGGAACTTGTACCACTTCCAAGTCCCAAGCGATCGGTTGTCTTTGGTCCATTCAAGGAACTGGGTCGCTAATACGGCAACGGTAGTCTTGGAAGTGACCGGGATTTCACCGGCAAGCAGCCGATGGTACTCTTTCGTCGCTACGTCTTCGTCAGCACCCAAGCGGTGCTGCTTGCCCCCTACGTTGACGTAAAATGATTTGTGACTGGATTTCCAGTACATTTTCGGCGTTCGCATGATTTGTCTCCCGCAAAAGCATAGGTCAGTCTTTCAGGGACAGAAACAGGGACAAATCAGCACTTGGGAGCTTTACCAATCGACGCAAAGCGTTATAAATAAACACTTTAGGCCGAGTGGCGAAATGGCATACGCTATGGACTTAAAATCCATTGGGGGGCAACCCCCGTGCGGGTTCGAGTCCCGCCTCGGCCAGTAGAATTACCGTGTAGGAGAAGTACGCGGTGCAAACACAGGGGATGGAAGCCAACGGAATACTCCGCTGCCGGGCGCGTGTTCCTCGTGGCCCGGATCGACTTCGTCAGTTACTTGCGATGAAGCGCGCTCGACGGCGACGGCGCAATACTTAAGCTCGGGCTGATTGGATTGCGAATCGAGTGCAGCGATTGTCAGGTAATTAATAGCGCGACCTTTGCCCCACAAGTCACCCCAGTGAAACGGCGCGAACAGCAGTCCGGGCCGCAATGTCGAATCAAAACGGGCTGGAAGTTGCACGGTTCCCCGGCGACTCTGCAACGACACCAACTCCCCGTCGCGAACGCCTAATCGCTCGGCATCGTCGGGATGAATTTCGACATACGGCTCCGGATCGCGCTTGAGCAGCTTGTCCACCTTGCCGGTGCGGGTGAGCGTGTGCCAATGCGCGTAGATTCGTCCCGAGGTGAGAACCAGCGGGAACTCGCGATCGACACTTTCCTTCGGAGGTTTCGGCAAATGAGGAATCAGTCGCGCCCGGGAGGTGGGTGTTGTGAACACTCCGTCCAGATAAAGTCGCTTGGTGCCGGCATGGTCGCTCGTCGGGCAGGGCCACTGCAAATTCTTCTCGCGCTCGAGCCGCTCGGCAGTGATGCCCGTCATGTCGCACGGCCGACCGGTCGTGGCGTGACGAAACTCGTCCCACACGGCGCTGCGCTCGTCGAAATCAAAGCCCGGCGCGCCCATCGCCCGGGCGACTCCCGCGATGATCTGCCAATCGGCAAGTGCCGCCCCCGGAGGGTCCACAAGTCGTTCGCTGAAGCTCACCATACGTTCGCTATTGGTAGTGGTGCCCTCTTTCTCCGCCCAGTTCGCCGCGGGGAGCAGCACGTCCGCGAATCGCGTCGTTTCGGTCGGATGATAAACGTCCTGCACGATGATCAGTTCGGCGCGCTTCAGTGCGCGTTGGACTTGATGAAGATCGGGCAGACTGGCGGCGGGATTCGTGGCCGCGATCCAAATCGCCCGCAGTCTGCCCGACTCCAGTGCGCGAAACATTTCCACCGCGGTCAGGCCTGGGCGCTGCGAGATCGAACCGGCCGGCAGTTGCCAGTGCCGTTCGATTTCCTGCCGATGCTCCGGATTATTCACAAACCGATAACCGGGCAATTGGTTTGCCAACAGTCCGGTTTCGCGACCGCCCATGGCATTGGGTTGGCCGGTCAGCGAAAACGGCCCAGCTCCGGCCTTGCCAATATTTCCGGTCAGCAAGTGAAGATTGATCAGTGAGTTGTGTTTGGCCACACCGGCGGTGCTTTGACCAAGTCCCATGCAATAGAATGACATCATCGCGCGCGAGCCGGCGATGCGATCGACCAACGTATCGAGGATGCCCGGATTGACATCGACGGCGTGGCAGAGTGCTTCGACCTCCAGACCGCGGATGAATTGCGCGAACTCCTCGAAACCATCGGTCTTCGCCTCGACAAAGTCGGCATCAATCGCTTCACGCTCTAGCAGCCGCAGCGCGATCAAATCGAATAGCGCCACGTCGCTGCCAGGGGCAAGCGGAATGTGCAAATCCGCCACTTCGGCCGTTTTCGTCCGCCGGGGGTCGATGACGACGACGAATGGGCGACCGCCATCGGTTGCGCGCCGCGCTTTAAGCCGATCGAACGTGACCGGATGCGCCTCGGCCATGTTCGAGCCAACGATCAGCACCAAGTCGGCCGAGTCGATGTCGTCGTAGCACGTGGGCGGACCGTCGGCGCCGAGGCTGCTCACGTATCCGGCAACCGCGGAGGCCATGCACAGGCGGCTATTGGAATCGGTGTTGTTGGTGCCTAAACAACCTTTGAACAGCTTCACAGCGAGATAGGTGGCTTCGCTATCGAGTTGACCACTGCCGTAGAACGCAACGGAATCCGGACCGTGTGCGTTCACGATGCTTAGCAATCGCTGGGCGGTCAATTGCAACGCCTGTTTCCACGACGTCGGCCGCAAATCGTCGCCCCGGCGCTGGCGGCATTGTGGTTGGAGCAACCTGTCGGGTGGATGAATTGACTGCGGCAAGAGGGCCCCTTTGGCGCAGATGCCGCCCCGATTTGCAGCCGCGTCGGGCGCGCCTTTCACGCGCAGCAATTTTCCATAAGCCGCCTCGGCCCATAGCCGGCAACCGACGCCGCAGTAGGGACAAATCGCTTCGCCGACCGTTGCCCGATGGTCGATGGTAAGAGGAGTGGAACGCAGTTTCACGACTCCCCACCGCCGAAGTAGTAGGCACACTTCGTGTGCCGTAAATGAATCGCAATGAACGCAACGAACACGCTTGTAAAGGACGCAGGTGTTGGTAGTTTTGCTAAGGCACGCGGAGCGTGCCTGCTACAATTGATACATTCGAGTCTCGGAGAGACTCGTCAACACGTTCCCAGCGGGAGAAGTGCCGGCGTAACGCCGCGCATTTCGGGCAATACACCGGCGGATCTTCGCCCGGATGGCGATGGCCGCAGTTGTCGCACTCCCAAATCGGAGGTTGGTACTCCTCCTCTTTGGCAGCGGCTGGCTTTCGCCGCATTAGCTCGTTACGCCAATACTCGCTAAACGATTCGCCGGGCGCGTGCCGCAGGTAGAATTCGCGGACGAGTTCCTCGACGAGGTTGGGAAGCTGATTCACGTCGACGCCCATCTGGTACGGCAATCCGAGTTTTAACGTTCCGGCCACGCCGCCTCCCAGAATCACGTCGAACCCCTCGCGCGTGCCAAGCAGTCGCCTGACACGCACGCCTTTGAGGCCGATATCGGCCGTGTGATGATTTGCGCACGCTGAGGGACAGCCGCTCATGTGGATATGAATGCCGTGCAGTTCCAACGATCGCTGCCGCAGTTGCTCAATCAATTGCAGCGCGTGGGCCTTCGTTTCGGTGACGGCAATGTTGCAGAACTGCTTGCCGGTGCAGGCCATCACGCTCCGAACCCGCGAGTCGACGTGAACGCTTAGGTTCCACCGCGCCAATTCGGTAGCCATCGCGTCGCGATCGTCGCTCTCCACGTCGAGAATGACAAGCCCTTGTTCGGGCGTGGTCCGCAGTCGGCCGGTGCCGAGCCGCTCAACAGCGAGCCCCACGCCTTCAAGTTGCGTCCACGACATGCGGCCAAGTGCTGGGCGAAGGCCTAGTGCCCAATGCTCCGCTCCAACACCACTTGCCTTTTGCGGTAACCATCCCACTAGATCGTCGTAACCTATCGGAGCGGAAAACTCCGCGTCGCAGCGCTCGAACCGCATTGCGATTCGGCGTTCGATTTCCTGCAACACGCCGGCTGTGCCGACCTTCTCAATTAAATAATGGAACCGAGCCGAGTCTCGCTTCTCGCGAGAACCATGTTCGCGAAACAGGTCGAGAATCGCGCCGGTGAAGGGCGCCACGGATTCCGGCGGTACGACAACTGGTAGGAGCCGACCGAGTTGCGGCGATTGCCCCTGCTTACCCCCGGTAACCACGCGAAAGCCGACTTGTCCTTCGTGCTCGACTGCCAGAAACGCCAAATCCTGCGTCCAATAGTGGGTGGCATGTTCCGCGCGACCGCACATCGCAATGTTGAACTTGCGCGGCAAATCGGCGTAGTCGCGATGGTCGAGAAAAAGCTTGGTGATTTCGTGGCATAGGGGCCGCGTGTCGATTAGCTCCTCGGGATCGACCCCGCTGAGCGGATGGCCGAACACGTTGCGGACGTTGTCCAGCCCCGTCTGCTTGGTCGTCAGTCCGACGGCGGCGAGTCGATCTAGCGCACGGGGCACACCTTCAATGTGCAGGCCCTGAACTTGGATGTTCGCGCGGGTCGTGATATCGACGATGCCGTAGCCGTGCTCGTAAGCAATGCGAGCGATTTCCTTCGCTTGAGCTGCGGTCAGTTCATTCGCAGTGATGCGAATCCGCAACATATAAGTGCCCGGCACGTCGCGCTTGCGATAGAACACGCCGTACCACTTCATCCGCTCCAGATCGGGAGGGGGAATCTCCTTCATCTGGGTCTTCGCGCGCGCGTGATGGAGCACGTCGGGCCAGACATCAAGCCCATGCTTCTCGCGCTTGAGCACTTCGATCGGATTGGCCATGCCAGCATTCGCCCGTGCGTGGAAGATCGCCCCGCAAGGATTGCCTGGTGGGGCGGCTGACGGGCCTTTCCGCCTGGATGCGCTGCTTCCGTAAGTGCGCACTAGGACCGCTAAGAAGAGACGCAATGCAAGTCACGTTCCACAGCGGACGAATGAGTCCGATAGCCATTAAACGCGGGCATATCAGCCAGTCGACCAATCGAGGCAAGCCGCCGGTGCCTAAACTTCAGGCACGCGCCGCCACATTACCAGACCGCATCCTCAACTCGTGGCTCCATGGATCGGTGTTATTTCTCATCCGCGCACGCAAGCTGAATACTTGCTATTGCTTTTCGCAGACCAATAAACAGGTCGAGCAATCGAGGATCAAAATGCGTTCCGCGCTCGCTCTGCATGATCTCGAAGCATTTATCGAGCGGCAAGGCCTCCTTGTAACAGCGCTTCGAGCTAAGCGCGTCGAAGACATCGGCCAGCGCCGTGATTCTTCCTTCCAGCGGTATTTCCTCGCCGACCAGCTTGAAGGGGTAGCCCGTGCCGTCCCACCACTCGTGATGAGTAAGCGCGATTCTTTCGGCCAATGCGAGGACGGGAGAGGTTCCACTTCCTAGGATTCTCGCTCCCATTTCCGTATGACGCCGGATAGCCTTTTCTTCATCAATATTAGCCGGGTGGAGAATATGCTTGCCAAATCCGCAATGCTTCTGCATGCTGCTGAATTCGTCGCTGGTCAACTTGCCGGGCTTGAGCAGGATGTCATCGGGAATTCCAATCTTTCCGACATCGTGAAGTTGCGAGGCCTGTTCCAGGGCGTCCGCCTCCTCGTCGGACATTCCCAGCGATTTGGCGATTAAGTGTACGTATTTGCCGACCCTAATAATATGAAAACCGGTGTCGTCATCGCGGTATTCGGCGGCCCGTGCCAAACAGTGGATCACGTCTCGTCTCGATGCTTCCAATTCCGTCGTCCTTTGGCGTACTGCGCGTTCTAAATCCTTGGAGTAGTTCTGCAGGCGGTTCTGGTACGCCTTGGCTGCCAACACGTTACGGACTCTGGCCGTTAATTCACTAGGATCAAGCGGTTTCCCGAGGAAGTCGGTCGCGCCCAACTCCAGTGCTTGTAGTTTCGTTTCGCGGTCGTTGACGGCCGTGAGGATGATAATCGGAATGAACGACAGCTCGTCGTCTTCATGAACTCGCCGCAAAATGTCCAATCCGCTCACGTGTGGCATCATCAGATCCAGCAACAATATGTCCGGTTGTTCATCGCGGAGAAGTGTAACCGCATCGGTTGCATCCGTCGTGGTGACAAATCGCGCGTAGCCTTCCAATTCGAGCAGCCTCTTTACGACTTTGATGTTGGTCGGCTCGTCATCGACGACCATGACCTTGCTCTCTGCGGCAACTGCCGTGTTACGATCTTCGCGTTGCGCGGCCAATACCGAAAGGTGTTCGGTACAGTCCACATACGGCGGTAAAACGGCGATGCTCATCGATTTGCCTCGAATGTTTAGAAACGGCACAACGGTATCAACTTGACGGGCAACGGGGAATGTTGGTTCTCATCACGACACGACGACCTCGTGCAACGATCGCAATTGACGGACTATTCCACCAATCTCCGCGTCGTTGCCTTCCTTCGCAAATTGCTCCAGTTGCAAAGCTGGTTCGGTGAAACAGTCGAAACCCACGGTGCCGCCGGCTCCCTTGAGCCAATGGGCCAACTCCGCCAATTCGACATAATTACGATTCGAGTTGGCTGCGTTCATTTGTTCAATTTGTGTGGATAGCTTGTCCACAAACTCGCGCACAATTGCCCCAATTTCTGGATCGTTAACCGGCAATGACGATTCGACCTTTGCCGGCGGGCGCGCCGCGGTGCGCGCGGTTCTGCCAGCGGCGCGCGGTCGCGTCGCCGTTGAACCTGCAGCGCTCGTCGCCTCAAGGACCGTGTGGACCAGCGTGCCGAGGTTAATGGGCTTCGTGAGATAGCCCGAGCAGCCCGCCTCTTGACACTTCTCACGATCGCCTTTCATGGCGTGGGCCGTGAGCGCGATGATCGGCTTCGTGAACCCGCGCTCGCGTAGGATGCGGGTAGCGGTGTAGCCGTCCATGACCGGCATTTGCATGTCCATCAGGATGACGTCAAAACTCTGTTCCGTCGCTAAATGGAGCGCGATCTTGCCGTTTTCCGCAGTGGCGACGCTTGCCCCGCCGCGGGTAAGAGTGACTCGTAACAACTTGCGGTTGGTGTCGCCATCTTCTACTAACAGGACGTTCAAGCCCGTCAAATCGCTCATGGCGCTTTCTTGAGGGATCACGTCCCCGATCGTATCCTGCGGCGGCTTTTCGAGTATCGAAATGCCCGACAAGTCGCCGGTCGCTACGGTCGCCGCGAACGCGCTACCGCGGCCAAGCTCGCTGGTGACCACGAGCGTACCCCCCAGCGCTTCGGCAATCCTGCGGGTGATGGCCAAACCCAGTCCCGTACCGCCATGCTTGCGAGTCACCGAACTGTCCGCTTGGGCGAACGGTTCGAAGATCATGTCGAGCTTGTCAGACGGAATGCCCATGCCTGTATCGCGGACCTCGATTCGTAGCAACTGGGAAACCGTAGTTGCATCGAGCGAAGCCACCACAATCACGCTTCCCTGCTCGGTGAATTTGATGGCGTTGCCCAGTAGATTCATGAGCAACTGCTTCAGTCGGAATGGATCGGACATGATCGACTCGGGAATGCCGCTTTCCCAGCGATAGTCCAGACAGAGTCCTTTCTCTTGCGCGGGGACGCGTAAGACCGACACGACCTCGGCGATGATCTGGTGCGGTGAGCATCGCACATTCTCCACCAGCAGATGTCCCGCCTCGATCTTCGAGATATCCAAAATGTCATTGATCAATGTGAGGAGATGCCGTCCGCTGCTGCTAATGGTTTGTAAGTAGTCTTGGCGTTCAGTCTCAGAAATGCCCGCCGCCGCAACGCGCAACAACTCGGTAAACCCCAGAATGCCGTTGAGCGGCGTGCGGATCTCGTGACTCATATTCGCGAGAAACTGGCTTTTGGCGCGGTTGGCCGATTCCGATTCCTCCTTGGCTCGACGCAACTCGGCTTCCCGTTCCTTGCGATCGGAAATATTCGTTTGGGTGGAGATGAAGTTTGTCAATCTTCCGTCTTCGTCAAACACCGGTTCAATTTTCAGCGAGGTCCAGAATTCTCGGCCATCCTTGGCATAATTGATCAACTCGACGCCCACACTCCGCTGTTGCCGAAGCTGTTCGCGAACCCGCTCGGCGGTGACCGGGTCGGTATGAGGTCCGTGCAGCAACGTCCAAGGCTCCCTTCCGATGATCTCGCCGGCTGTGAATCCGGTCATCTGGATGAAACTGTCGTTTACCCATTCGGCGCGCTGCTGTGGATCGGTGATAACGACACCGTACCTGGCCTCGCTGGCCACAAGCGACAACTTGCGGATTTCTTCTGCCCGCTGCGCTAGCGTTTCGGCGGTTAGCTCGACTTGCGTGGTATGCCGAGCCAACTCATGCATTTCCCTAACGCTTTGGAGAATGATGAGGATCAGGAATACGTCCTCGAACACCACCCAAGCAGCATGCTCGAGCCAGCGCCAGTTTTCCGCAGCAGCGACTCCGAACACCGTTTCCGACCACCACACGCCGCGCAGGAAGTGGTCGGCAGCAACGATCAAGGTCGCCGGCACGAGCACCCGCCAGTCTCGATACGCCGCTAGGAACGCCAGCGATCCAAAGACGTGAAAGTGCGTTTCGATCCGTCCGCCAGTGAGATGAATGAGAAGGCTGGAGAATAAGACCTGCGAACACGCGATCACCAACCGGGTGCTGAGTTTGCCCGGCCGAAACACCGCCAGTGCTACAGGTAAGCTCCCGAGGAGCGCGCCTCCGAAAATGGCAAACAGCACATGCGGGTGGACTTGCCCTTTGGCGCCAATCCACGTCTGTGGAGAAATGAACAGCGCCGCAGCGATGCCGGCGATCCATTGCAGCGGCATTAAGACGGCGAACAGCCGATCGACGCGGCGCTGAATTGAGTCCGCGTGGCGGAGGACTTTCTGCTCAACTTCACGTTCAAACGTGGATTTGTCGGACAGTCTCATGGTGGCGGTGGCCTCACTCCGGCAAACAAAGCCTGCAACCTAAGGCCGGCACGCTCCCGGCAAGTCTCGGGCCCCCGCGCAACAATCGCTCCAAGTTTGCGCGTCCGAGATTCTCGCCCTCATGCCCGCGACTTGCCGTGAGGCCACCTGCGTATCTACAATCGCCTTCGGCATCAAACCACATCACGGTGCCGCTGGTGGACGCGCCAAATCGCTGTGCCTCGCGGCCTTCTGGATCCATTGCTAGTGTCGCACCGGGCAAGCTGCTTGCTCGCTCGACAGTTCGAGTCGTCAACCAATCCGGGGAAGCATCGGGTGGAACAGTCACAACGACAATCAACTGCGGTGAGCGACTCGCCATCGCCTCTCGCAATACCCACAGTCGTTCCAACTCGGCCAATGAAGCGCGCGTGCAAGGACACCTCGGATGAACGAAAAACAGAACCGTCGGCCGATTTGGAGCGATCTTCAAGCCGGTGCCGCTTGGCCATCGCAGGCTCGTGGCTTCCGGATTCGCAGGCTCGCTCTTAAACCCGTAATTTAATAACATTTGCCAACTGATGCCGACCGCCCCGGCCCAAGCGAGAATCGCTAGCGGCAGCCATAGTTTTCGTCCTAATGCCCCGACTAAGGGCCAGTCGCTTGATTGCTGAATCGCGTGCATGGGGCCTTGTAGCAACCACCGTTACCTAAATCAGACGACGATATGGTCACCGGCGCCTCCTAGCCGGCGACCCAGTCAGCCAACGCAGCGTTTAACTTTACATCGCAATCGTGGGCGATTGCTCGCGCGCAGCTAGCCCCATGCCCCGATCATTGACGCGTTTGCCGGTCCTGACGGATAAATCGCTGCGATTGGATCACGCGGCGCGAAACTTGAATCGGATCCTTGCGGTATCGGCACTTGTCGGCACAATCGAGAGTGGCCTGTTCAAAGTTGGTTCGGTTTGACCGGCGAACCGGACCCCACCATTAATCGACGGAAGAAAGTTACATGCATACCATCCGATACGCGGCATTGTTCTGGCTATTGACTGTCGGCCACATTGCGTCGTCGCCCGCGGCCGTTGCGGCCGAAGGGCAATTAGCATTTCCCGGAGCGGAAGGGTTTGGCAGATTTGCGATAGGCGGGCGTGGCGGCGACGTCTATCACGTTATCACGCTCGCTGACGACGGACCGGGATCGCTCAGGGAAGGGCTTCGAAGTGCGCAGGGACCGCGGACGATTGTATTCGACCTCTCGGGCACGATCGAGTTGAAGAAGCCGCTCGCGGTCGAGAAATCATTTCTGACAATTGCGGGACAATCTGCTCCCGGGGATGGGATCTGCATCAAGGATCATACATTCCAAATCAAGAACGCTTCGCACATCATTGTCCGGTATGTCTGCTTTCGATTGGGGGACCAGAACAAGCCGCGGCCTTCCGGGCCGGATTGCATCAACACGAACGATGTAGACCATGTGATCTTCGATCATCTGTCGGTGTCGTGGGGAATCGACGGCAACCACGATTTGCGTCGCGGCGGCAACTTCACCCTGCAATGGTCCATCTACGCCGAGGCGCTCAACAACAGCCTGCACGAGAAGGGATCGCACGCCATGCTGGCGTCGTTCCGTGACCTGACCGATAGCATTTCGCTCCACCACAATCTGTTCGCCAGCAGTCGCGAACGGCATCCGACACTGGCAGGCAGCCCGCGGACGAAGCCCGAAGCGATCGTCGATTTTCGTAACAACGTGATCTACAACGTCAGCGGCGCCACCAACCTGGGGAACTGCCGGATCAATGTGATCAACAACTATTACCAGCCCGGCCCTAATACGCGCGAGGGCGCCAAGCCGCTGGCAACTAAGACGGAGAATCGAGGCGCGTTGCGCGCATTTTTGGCCGGGAATGTGTTCGTTGGCGATCCGGCTCTCACAGCCGACAATTATCTGGCAATCGACTTTACCCGCTGGAGCAAAGGAAATTACCTGCTCACCTCGCTAGCGGCGATTCGGTCGGATCGCGAGTTCGATGTCGGCGACGCCGCCCCCGTCACGGATTCGGCGGACGTCGCCTACGACCGCGTGCTGCGGCACGCCGGGGCTGCGGCGCCACGCGACGCAGCCGACGCTCGGCTGGTCGCGGGAATTCGGGCAGGAACGCATCAACTTATCGACACGCAGCAGCAGGTCGGTGGCTGGCCGAAGCTCCACACCCAGGCCCCGCTCGCCGACACCGACCGCGACGGCATGCCCGACGCCTGGGAACAATCGCGCGGACTCGATTCGATTGATCCGGACGACGGCCCGCACGATCGCGATGACGATGGATTTACGAATCTGGAAGAGTATCTGAACGGACTATGCGACGAAGCGGCCCAGAAATAGGCTCTGATCCGATGACTCTTACATCGACGTGGCTCTCACAAACCGTGTTGCATGGGCCACGTGATTATTTTTCCACGACCCAAATATTGCGGAATACGACCGGGTTGCCGTGATCTTGCAACTTTAGCGGACCGATTCCGGGCGCTTCCTTGGCCGCGCCCCCAGGCGTGTGAGCCGGCAGCTCGATGTCGTCGTAAATTTTCACGCCGTTATGGTACAGCGTTAGGCGCGCGTTCGAGGACTTCTTACCGGCGTCATCGAATTTAGCGGCTGTAAAGTCCACGTCATACGTCTGCCAGGCCAGCGGCGGATAGCACATATTCACACTCGGGGCCTTCATTCCATAGACGCCACCGCATTCATTGTTGGCCCCTTCCAACCCGAAGGAATCGAGTACCTGGATCTCGTAGCGGTCTTGTAAATAAACGCCGCTGTTGCCACGCTCCTGACCCGACGCGGTGGGCATGAACGGGGTGCGAAATTCGAGGTGCATCTTGTGATCGCCGAACTCTTGCTCCGAAGCACAGCCGGACAGGAGCAAGTTTTCCTCTGCCAACTTACCTTCAACGAAGTTGTCGGCGGAAGTGCCGTCGAACAACACGGTCGCGCCGTCCGGCGGCTCTTCCCCCTCCGTCTTGCTGGTTCGTTCTACTCGCGGAAGTGTGCCGAGAGTCCGGCCGCTCGAATTTGAGATGGTCATGGCGCCGTCTTTGACGACACCCTTGGCGCCTTCACCGCCGATGAAGACCACCTCGCCATTCTCTAGTTTTCCTTCGGCCGAGTGCTGTGGTTTGCCACGGTCCCAGCCTTCGCCTGGCAGGCCGCCCTGAAAGACTTCCGCGCGGAACTTCCCGCCGCCCAGGGCAATCACTTGCACTCCTACCATCATTTTGTCGTCGTTCCTTTGCACTTCGCCGAGGTACTCTCCTTGTACGGCATAGTCCTCGCCAGCGGCTTTTGCATCGGTGAACGTCGGTAACTCCTTATCCGCACCACACGCTGGCGCAGCCAATAGCCCTGCCCACAACCAGGCGGCGATTATTTTTCGCGTCATTTTCACTACTCCTCAGAAATGGTGCCCACGTATCAACGACGGTCACTCGGCCTCTATTCTGGCCGATCGATACGCAGTCCGCAAGCTTGCGAAAATAACCGCCGGTGGGCGGTCCAGTCATTGAGAAGGGGAGACGATCACTTCAGCTTGGCTTTTGGCCGAGAAGGGGGGCGCTGCGACGTCAATCTCTCCGCCGCCACGACATAAAGCCAATTCCTGCGAGGATGGCCAACACAAAGGCAGCCGGTTCCGGCACAGCGGGTGTTTGCAGGCTGCCTGTGCCGCCGCCGTTTCCGAATCGCGCGCGCCAAAAATTGTGGTCGCCTTGCCCGACGGTTCCGTCTCCATCCCCGTCGGCTCCAGTTCCGTGAGGGACTTGTTGGCCGCGAGAGTCGCGCCAAACCACGTAGTCGGCGGCATCGACGATGCCATTTCCGTTGTAGTCGCCCGGTAGTCCCGCAATGCCCATACCCACGATGAACGGCGTCCCCGTATTGTACTTGAACAGATCCCCGGTCCCCCCGGCGAGTGAAAAGTCCAGATGGTAAAGCGATCCGCCGTCGTGTATAAGCGGCACGACTTCGACGGATCCGGTCAATCGGTTCAATCGCTGCAGGCTATTGATTCCGCTTGCGCCGAAATCGAATTCCATGTGAATCGTCTGCGTCGCGTCGAGCGTCTGATCTATCAATAAATTGACGACCATGAAATAAAGTTCGTTCTCGAACTGCGCTCCGTCGAGTTCTTCGAGCGCGGTTTCGAAGTGCCCCATTAACAGATCGCCGCGCTCCACACCGGGGATGCTACCGGCATAGGTCGCTTCCATCGAGGTGATAAATGGCTCATCGCTGGCCGGATTCCAAAGGGTCACGCCCAGCGGCGCGTCGTTAAGAACCTCCTGACCTCCCAGTAGGTGCGTCCCGAGCACATAACGGACTTTCGTGCTGTCCATCATTTTCAGGGTTTCGCCGAGGCGGGCGAGCTCGGGGTTGAGTTCTTGCACGTCGTAATAGATCGGGTTAACCGAGTACATCGTCTCGCTATCGTCCAGAGCTCGCAACATGCCGCCCTGGTTGCCGCTGGAAAAAGCGCCGAAGTGGTCGAATACAAAGTAACTGATGCCTTTAAACCCGTAGGCGAGAGCGGCAAACGTCTGGAAGCGGAGCTCCGATTCGCTCGGCAGTCGCGTGCCGCCGCCGTCGAAGGTTTGCACGAACACAAAATACGGGACGTCTGCTTTCTGGCCCGCACTTCGAATGGTCTCCATGAATCGGTAATAGCGATCGTGGAGATAAACGGGCGTCAATTCGCCGGGATCGTCGCTAATCGGGTAGATGTCGGACTGCAGCACGTCTGGCTGCACGACGTACATGTAATCGTCGACGAACGTGGCATAGTCGTACGGCACGGGCGGCGGATTGGGATCCGAGCCATATTCCTGGGCATAGTTCGCCCCAACGCGGCCAATCGTATTCAGGTTGCCATAAACAAGCGTCTCAGGATAGTTATGCTTGATCCAGTCGGTGACTTCACGCACGCCCTGGAATTCGGTGCGGGTCGGCTCGTCCCACACCACAAATCCCTCACCACCCGGCCGCTGCACCATCCACGTCTGGATCTTGAACTTCAGAGGGTTGCCGAGGAGTTGCTCTCCCGTGTGCCAGTGCCACGGCAGGCCCTGTATCTCCCACGCTTTATCGACGAGCCCCACATCGCCTTCAAACGCCAGCACATTCGTGAAGAGGGCGTCCCGGTAGAGTGTGTCGTTGAGTGAATTGGCTCGCGCCACTGTTCCTTGAAGGGTGAAAGGGTTGCTCCGGACCCATTCGTTTCCGAAATTTACCGAACGCGTTCGCGGAACCGCATTGCCGATCTTGATGTCGCCAAACCAGTCGGTGCCAGCGCCCGTGAATTCGATTTGGACGTGGTCCGGGTTGTATTGACCGTGTCCGAGGCTGACATCGGCGGCAATCAGCTTGTTATTGAGATAGGCGTCAATGGATTGCGTGGCAGCCTTGTAGTGGAAGTTGAACCGGTTCCAACCGGTGCCGAGCGCGATCTGCGATGCGGCCATGTCATAACCGCCCGTGGCGTTGCCCACCCCCAAGCTCCAATTGTCGCCGCCGTTGTTGAGCAGCGCCACGAACCGGTCGTCCTCACCAAAATTCTTCACGAAGAAGGGGCTATTGATGCTGCTATAGGCGCCCGTGTGCTTATACCCGATCTCAATCGCCCAATCCTGGTTCGCCGGCATCGCGGTGGGAGTGCTCTGACCCTGCACGCCGGTTTGATACCGGGCGAAGCGGGCCAGTCCGGGGCTGCTATTGGTCCTGGCTGCGATTCCATCCATCAAGAAGCCGTTGCCCAGAAACTGGTTAACCCCCCACCCGCTAACGTTCAAGTTCGTATTCAACGGGACGTTGAGTCCAACGCCGCCGACGGCAGGCGTCGCGATCGGCGGTTGCGCACCAGCCGGGTTCGCCAATAAAACTGCAAGCGCGCATAGCACGCAGATTCTATGTGATTTCATTTCCATTTTCGCCGCTACTCTTGGTTGTCTGTACCAGGGTCATGCCGGTCCAATTCAGTTCCGGTAATTCGTTGCTGTGGTGGGGTCTCAAAAGTTCAGAACTTGCCGCAGACGATTCTCGAAGACGTGCATCTCATGCCAACTCCCCTCGGCCGTTCTCGTCGCGCCGTGCTTTTTGCATAGTTTAAAGTAGCGATCAGCCAATGGCCGCATTCGCTCGGCCAGCAGCGGATCGATCGGCTCGCCTTCCTGGGCGAGCCAAACCGGATCGATGGCGGCTCGATAGGCCCAAATCGCTGCTTTTTCAATCCGGCCGCGAAGCGCCTCGTCGTCGCCGGCCAACTGCATGGCTTTGTCGATCGCTTCCAGCCCGGATTGAGCATCCGACTCATCGAGGCCAAAGTCAGAAAAACTTCCGCCGAGGCAACGGCAGTGTTTCCCGCTGGCGAGGGAACGATCGTGAAGTCGGTCGATCCAACGGACAATCGGCGGCGCGGCCGGCCCATAGTGCAGTTCGAGCCACTCGCGCATCAGTTGATCGCCGTCTTGGGAGGGATCCCACATCAAGCGGCTCAGCATGTAGTTCCGCAGTTCTTCCCACTCGGTGCCGTGGCAACTCGTAGTAGCCTGCATGAACATCCCTCGGACGCCCAGAGACAATTGATACCGAATGTTGTCGTCGATCAGCCGCAGGTTGGGCATGGGCAATTGAAAGCCATGCTTCTCGTCGTGGAGGTAGTAATTCCAGGTGTAGAGATTGTCTGTGAGCTCCGCCCACCGACGCAGTTGAGAGGTATGCCACTCGTTTTGCGAGCAGCTTGAGTCGTTGAAGGCATGGAGAAAACATGTGCCGATGCTACACCATTGGATCTGGACATTCTCGTTGGGCCGCAATGATTTGGGCGGCGCCGCCGTGTCGGAATAGGCCAGCGTGCTGATCATCCGGCCGGGATATTTCCGGGCGACCTCATCGGCCACTGTGTTGACGAATTGCAACAAGGAACCAGTGGCCGAGCCTTCGCGCTGGTCAATGGCACTGCAGTCGGGGCATTGGCAATGGGCACCACCGTCGTTCGCCGCAACGGAGACATTGAGCAAGTCCGGCCGATTCGCAAATGTATCCAATACGTTCTCGGTGACAATTCTCAACACGTCGGGGTGCGACAGGCACAATTGCATGCCGTAGGGGAATTGCCCCTGCTTGAAGTCGAGGCCCTCCTCGCCTTTCTTGACGCTGCCATAACGAATTCCTCGAAAGAGACAGTAGTACTCTGGATAATCGCTCGCGAATTTTTCGGGTGGCACTAATTGATTGAAACTATGGCCGATTTCCTCCATCGAAGTCCGCCCGCCGTATTTGCCCGCGTTCGTCCAATTGCTGCCGTCGACCGGAGACGCAGGCAGCCGCGCGGAATTGAAGCGCAAACGGGCGGCAAACTCCGGCCAATGGTAGTTGGCTTCATACGCCGCCCATCTGAATTCCAGCGGCGGGTGATAAAAACGATCGATCGGTTCAACAATTCGCTCATCTCCCAGGGGCGGCACGTGCGTGTGGTCGGCAGTCAAGAATCGAACTTGAAGATAGTCTTCCAGAAACGTATACACGCCATAGAGCGTGCCCCGCGGTCGGCCCCCCGCGATAGCGATGTTCTCATCGCGGACCACAATGCGAAGGTCTTCCTGGCCGAACGAATCGACTTCAAAACCAACGGCACTGCTCCGTAGCGGGTTCCCGGGGCCGATGAAAACGTGCCGATTCGACCGATCGACTTGGCGAACGATCGGCAGTTCGACGCCACTCGATTGTTGGTAAAGCTGTTGAAATTCCTCGGCGGCGTAAATCTCGCTTTCAATCGCGTCGGACGCCACGACGATGTCCCAGCCCTCGAGCGCAGCGAGATCGACACCTCTGGGCGCGGGGTTCGCGGAGGCGTATCCAGCCGCCGCTAAAGCCGCCAAACCGAATCCGAAAGTTTTGAAGTTCATCGATTGGCCGTCTCGTCGCTTCCTGCCGCGGGCAGCGGCTCATCGTGCAGCTTATGAAGTTTGTACGTCCCCTGGCACGGCGGGCTGTCGCAGAAATAAAACTCCCGCGACGCCGGCAATGCGATCCAGGAAAGCACGGTCGAATTCCCCGCCCGGTCGTGCAGACACACGGGACCATCGTCCTTGTGCGATCGCAAGATGCTTTGCATGTCCGCAAGCGTCACCTCGCCGGTTTCATCGAGGCAATGTTGTATCGTTTCGTAACGGTGCTGTGACTCCTGAAGCTTCGTCGGATCGTTCCGATGTTCGTTCTCCCCCGAAGCAAAAAACGTGGTCGCAGTGAGCCGCCCGCTACTTGCTTTCCGCACGACTCTCTGCTGAGCTGTGATCTCGATGACGACCATCTCTCCCGACGCGTCGCACAACATGAAGTTGCCCGAATCGCAGATCGGTTCGATTTCTTCGAGCAACTCGAGCGCCTCCGGCACGTTCTTGCATTTCGACAGCAACAACGGCGGCACAAAGTAACTGCCAATCGAGGGCACCTCACTCTCGTCGTTCTGCGGATATGCCGCGGTGCCGGCGGTGCAAAGTCCGTGCTCATTCATCCCGTGTCCCCAGATGCGACCAACGTGGCCGTACCCGATAAACGCATAACCGTCCTCGGGATACACTTTCTTCAGAAAATACTTGTCGTAGGGCGGCAGCGGGACGGGCCGATCTTTGTTCATCCCGAGAATGACGGTATCGCCATGATGCACGGCCACATTGGAACAATCATCGCGGTCCACCTGGCCGACGATCGCGCGATTGTTGAACAAAAACACGTCGCGAAACGGAACCTGTGCACCCTCGGCAATTCCTCGAAGCTCTTCGTTGATCTCCGGGAACTTTTGTTCCAAGAGTGACCTGGTCTGTTCGACAGCCGCCGCCACCGCCGGCTTGCTCAGATCATGCTTGAAGTGGCTGATATTTGACTGAATTTCGGTCGCGAAATGCTGGCCCTGTTGGAGTCCACGCTCGTATGGAGTTCCTTTGAGGGAAACCTCGCGCGTGGGCGCCGCGTCGGGGGAATCTTTCGCGATTTGAAACGCGTACAGGGCACCGTCACCCAGGACGAACCGCAACGCCAGCGGTTGGTTCTTCGCCGCATCGCCCAGCGTGTGCTGTTTGCCGTCGCGCTCCCACACGACTCGGAATCGCAGTTTATCGTGAGTGATTAATCGCGAGCTATCGCGATCGAAGCCGGGAATCACCTGCCCCGCGTCATCGAGCAGTTCGACTTGCAGATCGGTTTCTTCTGCACTGGCGTTTACGAGTAGCGAATTGCCGGAAACTTCCAGCAGTCGCGTCTCTAGCACGCCGCCGGCGTCGCTGTCTTCGCGCTGCAGGGCGACGAAGCGATCTGCCGGCAGCGTTGCCAGTCCAATGCCCGCGACGCCCCAACTGCCCGAGCCGTGCCGGTTGTCGGACGCCGAATAGTAGATGTAAACCACATCGTCTTTGACCAGCATCGAAGTCGCGGGCGCATGGATTCGACCTTGATCCCAGGTGCCGGGCGAGGGTGCGAGAAATGGGGTGCGTTGGCCGACACGGCTCCAGTTGCGACCGTCGCGGCTGACTATTAACTGCGTATCTTCATCGCCTAGGCTGTTGTTCCCTTCAATACGATCGAGATGCAACAGCGAAAGGATGCCGATGAGCTGGTCGCCATAGGGAGTGACAGCGATTCCATAAGGCTGCGTCCACGGGTAACCGTCTTTCTCGTCGGTCGTGAGAATCAATTCTTTTGGCGTCCAGTGCTCGAAGTCTGAGCTGGAGCAAAGCCCCACCCCGCGCATCACGCCAGGCCATGCGGGATCCTTTACCTGATAGCGGACATAAGCAAGATACTCGTCGTTCCAGCGGATGACACACGAACTGGTGTCATTTTTGCCCACGGCATCTCGCCAATTCTTCGTATCCCAGCTAATTCCATCGGGCGAGAATCCGAAGATCGCTCCGCCCACGCCCAAGTAGCGCTTGTTCGGGTCGCTTGCGTCGGGCGACGGAAGGACGCAAAATCCGTGACCCGTCGGAATGACAATGTTGTGTTGGTCGTGCAAGCCGAACTTTTCTTGGCTGACCAGTGGTTTCTGCCAATGAATTCCGTCGTCCGATTCGGCGTAGCAAATGAAATACTCAGCGGTCACAGTCCCGTCGGGGGTGTCCGGAATTCCGTCCTTATGTTCCCCGGCCGTGTACCAGCAGCGAAATTTTCCGGACTCTTCGTCGTACAGGACCGTGCCATAGGTCGCGATCAGCCGCTTCTCCCACGGCAGGTCTTGGACCATGACCGGGTTGTCGGGATGTTTAGCGGGCTGCTCGACGCGGCGCTCCAGGTTCGTGCTCGTCGCCACGAGGTGATCGTCTAAAAACAACTGCGGCTGGCCCGACAGCTTGATGATGTCGTGGTCTGCAATCGTCGCCCGCGCAAACAGAAGGCTTGCGACCAAATACGCCATGCACGCAAGAGAGATTCGATTCATAGTTGATAGATATCCGCAAAGTGGTCCGATTCGCGAACCACGTTTTTGGTTTAGGACAAAAGCCGCGCTGACCCCTGCGTCGATGGAATGGGTCAGCGCGGCCGAGGTTCAATAATTCCGAGCTATCGGAACTTCGCGATCAAGTTTTCTAACGCCGGCGGCACAAGGCAAGCATCCCAACCGCGCCCAGCGTAAGAAGCAGCACGCTGGCTGGCTCGGGGATGACGGCGATGTGGCCCAGTCGTATATTCCGTACGCTTGTCGTGCCCGATCCAATGACTTCTTCGAATTGAATAAGATCAATGTCGTACCGTCCGTGTCCGGTAGCTGCCGTGCCGACTAGCGCGCCATCCCAATAGAAGTCCATGACTGCAGCATCCGCTCGATAGTGGACGTCAAAATCGACATAGGCATCCATTACTAATCCCGTAGCAACGTTTGTCCAACCGCCGCCGGTCGCGTCGCCAGCCTTCAGGTTCCAGGTGCCGTCCGTAAGGTAATCGACAGCAAAGATTCGCTGCTCGCGCATGCTACCGGGGTCGGTGCCGGCAAAACCGGGTTCGGCTTTCGCGTTCATGAAGAAATCATTCACACCATATGGTCCCACGTGGCTAAATTCCATGTGATAAACCCAGTCGTCCGCTTCGCCCATGGGCGTCAAAGCTCCTGGGCCTTGGAGCGTCGGCACAAAGCGGGCTAGCGCGTCGCCTAAGTCGTTGCCTTGAAATGTATCGAAACCCCACCCAAAGGAGGTCTTTACGAATCCGTAATCAACGACGCTATCGTTGTTGGAAAACGGCAGTTGAACGCCCGGCCCTAGCGGCGTTGGAAACACGACAGAAGGCACTGCCGCCTCGACGGCCGTCCCGGCCATCAACCACGCGCACAAAGCGCATGCTGCGGCCACTTTCTTGCTGAGATCAAACACTGCATTCATTAGACACCTCCCCAGAAGCAACACATAGAATTGAAACGAAAAGACTACGTGCGGGCGTTTGCCGCACGTGAACACACACTATTTACGAAACCGAATCGCACCTGCGATTACGAAACCGGCCAAAGCGCACAGGGCAAATCCAGCGGGTTCAGGAATGGCGGCACTACCACCCGCGGCGGCTCCCAGCGGCGCGGTGGCGCCGAACCGCGCACGCCAAAACTCGTAGTCGCTTTCATCGACCATGCCGTCGGGCGTGCCCGTGCCCGTGCCGTCATCTCCATCGCCTGCCAATTGTCCCGGCAGCCCGGCGGCATTCTCGTTGTCACGCCAAATGGTGTAATCCGCGGCGTCGACAACGCCATTCCCGTTATAGTCGCCGTCGATCGGGCCAGTGGCCTCGCCGATATGGCCCAAGCGAAAGTTGCGAAACTCTTGTATGCCTTCCCAATCGCCCTTGTGCTCGAACTGAAGTAAGTCAACGTCGTAACGGCCGTGGCCGGTCGACGCGCTGCCCACCAGTTCGCTTTCCCAGTAAAAATCCATCACCTGCGCCGCAGCGCGGTAATGTATGTCCAAGTCCACATAGAGCTCGGGAGGTTCGGCTTGTGCGTCCATGGGGTGCTGGAGATCCGCGGCGACCGTCATCCAGCCACCGGCGCTGTTTCCGGCGAGAAGTGACCAGTCATTGGCATCAATTCCGCGTGCTAAGGCGAAGATGCGATCTTCGCGCGAGCTGCCCGGCATCACGCCAGAGAAACCCGGCTCGGCTTTGGCGGACATGATAAAGTCAGCGTCGGCAGGATCGTAAGGCCCACGGTGGCGAAATTCCACGTGAAAGACCCAATCCTGGTTTTCCAGCATGGCGACAGGACAAAGGTTAGTGCCGGGGTCGCAGGGTTCCGTATGAGGCACCGTTGGCGGCGGATCGAGCGAATCGAACATGAGCGTGGGTACATAGCGCCCTAGAGAGCCACTGGGTTCTTCGTTTGAATAGCCCTGAAATTCATCGAAGCCCCAACCAAAGTTTCCGACCGCTTGTTTGCCGTAGTTTACGGTTATGTCCCCGATGAATGGATTCACGCCATTCAAGGTATTGAACGGCAATTGAATGCCCGGCGTATTGGCAGGTGTGGGAAACGTCACCATCGGCGGCTGGGCCTGGGCCACGCCGACCGCAAACAAACAAGCGACGACAGTCGCTCTCATGAACTGAGCAAGCACGCGCTTCTTTACGGCCGACTCGTCGGCTGAATGAACAGCGCGGTTGATAAATAGACCTGGTGTTTTTTCCATTGATAGAAACTCCAAATAGTAAGATCTTCGAAAAGTTCTCGATATTGTCCCGCCCTCGAGTCAACCAAGCTGCTGATCGTCTCATCCGCTTTGCACGGCAATAAACCGACCGTTGCCGTTCACCCACTCTTGATAAAGTTTGTCCAAATTGGCTTCGCGAGGCGTTCCCGCATGCATCACGACACAGTACTTAAGCGCTAGCGTGTTCCCATTCTCCAACGTCCAAGGCTGTTTAAGAAAATTAAACGGCGAGGGCGACAAATGACCGTAGTCGCGGGTGAACCATGGGCAATCGCCATCGAAATTATCCGGATGATTGAAAACAGCAATTCCTTCCACCACCTTGGAAAATCGGCGCGAACCATGATAGCCGCACCAGGCTGCCGGGCGGCCAAAGGTCGCTTCCGCGCCGCTATCGCCGTTGGAATTCAGCAGCACGCCGCCTTCGAGAGGCGAGATGTCCGCTGCTACGCGAAGCGCAAACAGGGAGTGCTTGGCGGACTCGATACGGATGTCTTCGCGGGCCGTCAGATCAATTTCCACGTCGATTGCCCGAATTCGTTCCGACGGAATGCGAACGGTAAATTTTCGCCGATCCACCAACGGTGAAGAGGCTTCTTTTCGAATCCACTCGCATTGATCGTCGATTACGACGCTGGTGTCGCTGACTGTCCCCAGCTTCGGTCCAGCGGACAGAATCTGGCCTTGATCAAGCGGTCCATCGCTCCAATAATCCCCTCCATTGAGTGGCTCGCAACCCAGCCAAACCCCACGGTGATGTGGGTAAGGGAGGGACGATTCCGTTGTTAAGGGGATTCCCGAGGCCGGTCCTACCAACGGGCTTAAGTACGGGTATTTCAAGGAAGCATGAGCCCGATAGCTAACGACAAGTGAGTTGTTCCAGCGGATGAATACTTGCCCTTCTCGCTCATAGGCGGTGAGACCAACGGCCTCGGCCGGAGATTGCTCGAAGTCGGTGGCAAGAGCCACGGACGGCCCGAAGGCGCCAATGCGCAAAGGTCCGACCGTTGACGCCGCTACGCCAACGGCCGCCCCCCGCAATAAACCGCGCCGCGAGAATCGGCGGGGAGACTTCGGGGCTTGCGATTCTGATCGGCTCATTCGATTCTCTGTGCTGTCGAAAGCAGGAACAACGGGTTAATTGTCAAACGCAGTCGCGGCGATCGCATACATTGCACCGGAAACGGTGGCCGGTGGTTGGTCGTGCTTCTGCGGCCCGAAAACCAAATGATCGCCCTTACTTACCACGCACTTCCAAACGCGAAAGTGAGTATCGATGCTCTGCCCACCGCCGACGCCGGTCGTCCAATCGGGCAAAGTCAGTGACGGACCTTCGTCGAGCCCGATGTCGATGCCGGTATCCTCAAATCGAGAAATCAACCATTCCGGAGTTGGCACCCGGCCGTCGAAGATCACATAGACGTTGGCGTCGCGGGCAAATGTGACCGCGACACGAAGCTGCTCGACGCGTTTGTCTTCGTTGAAGGGCATCACGTAGTCGGCGCCCACGAGGAACCGCGGCAATCCGTCGGCGGTCAGGCCGTTCCACTGGTGCGATCGATCGACGTAGGCAGGAGCATCCTCTCTCAAACCGCCCTGGATTATCTGGTAGCATTTGTTCGTTGCGCCGTCGCGAACGTTGTCGTTCACGGCAGCAATGATGGGTGCCGAACTCGCAGCCATGTTTCCCACGTGAGGCGTGGGGAATTCGGAGCCGCTGACCGACACGATGCGATGCAATTCACCGCCTCGGCTCACGCGCAGCGCCTCACCTTGAGTAAGACGCGTCGGCTCCAGCCTGCCCCTGCTGGAGCGCGCGTGCAAATCGACGATTCCATCAAATACGACGACATCGGTATCATCGCCTTCGACACCCACGCCAAATTTAGTGCCCCAGTCGACGATCCTCGCGGAGGGAGTTTCCACGGTGAACCCGATTGCTCGCTCTCCGACCTCGACGGTGATACGCCCCCCCCGGCTGGTCGCGAGCATGCCCGAGACGATCTGGAAGTCGGCCGGCCCCTTAATTGCGACAACGGTGCCATGATCGAAGGTCAACTCGACAAGGCCCTCGGTAACTTCCAGTCGATCGCCTTCTTTGAGCCGATCGCCGACGTGCGTCTCGGGGCGATTGGCAAGGCGAGTGTCCACGAGCCGCGTTACCATGGCAACATCCTGCGGAGCCGCTAAATACGTCCCTGTGGCGATCAACGCCACGGCCGCTGCTAAACCGGCTTTCACCCATGGGCGCCCTAACCAGCCTGCCGTTCGCGATGCTGGCTCTCGAGGTTTCAATGAAATCGT
The DNA here is from genome assembly GCA_040901765.1 of Pirellulales bacterium. GTDB lineage: Bacteria > Planctomycetota > Planctomycetia > Pirellulales > Lacipirellulaceae > JBBDYG01. Next base: position 33,958 of record JBBDYG010000125.1, on the reverse strand, counting down.
GGCTGGCAGTCGTGGGCCTTCATCGAGTTGTAGAAAAGCGTGAAAAGCCTTTCGGACCGCTTCTTCGCAATGGCGCTCGAAGTGACCGACGAGCATCTCGTCGAGTGCCGCCGCCTGCACATGGGCCGAAACTGCCTTCGGATCGGAAGCCAGAACGCTCGAGAACTGCTTCGCGAGCGCTTCGTCGAGCTCGCCCTCCAAAAAGCGGTGAGACAACTCGGCCGCCCGATCTTCGTTCATGAGTTCCCGTTCTTGATCTGACATTAACGTTCTCCGCCACTGACCGACGCCAAGCGTCGTTCGATGCAATCGGCCAGCCGTTGCCGGATACGCGAAAGGGCCCTCTGAGTTGGAGCGATTGTCCGGCCGAGTAACGATGCCACCTGCTTGACGGACATCGACTTACCGTAACGAAGCCGCAACATTTTCTGCGACAGGGGCGGCAAGGTTTCGACGCAACGCTCCAAGGCTTCGGCTCGTTCGGAGGTCATCCCGCCCGACGCTACAAAACGCTCAAACTCATCGAGAATGGCTACGACCACATTCGGTGGAAACGGCGTCGGGCAGCGGGCCTTTCCACGACGCATGACCAGCACTTCTTTGGCAACGATACCCCTGGCCCACGCATCGAACGGGCGAAGCGGGTCGTACAGATCGAATTTCTGCCACAGAACCAACGCGACCTCTTGGAAAACGTCGTCGACCGCCAGAGGATCGTCTACCAAAGTGCGGATAAACGCCCGGATCCGGGCCTCATTGGCCATGAATATCGGCAAAAACTTTGCGTCCGATGGCACGTCAAAAGTTCCTTGAATGCCAGTCTCGCGGGTCAACGCGAACTCCGCCTTTAGCTAGTCTGCGCCGCGGCCCGAAAAGCAGACACAAAACAGCGCATTTGGGTTATTTTCGCTCACGTGTGCTATTGGCTGAAGACTGGAGCCAGAACTCGAGTGATCGTCGCCCGCTGCCACAAGCTTTGCCGATTCGGCCGGCCCGCTCCCACGCAGGTCGCGCAATAGCGCAACCATCGATGGCTCGTCGGCTGCAATTGGCGGACGAATCTTGACTTCTCGCAGCAGTCCGCCACATTAGGAATGTGGAATCTAAATGGACGCTCAGCAAGGTTCGAAGTGCGAACCGCGCGCCGATCCAAACAAGCAGAGTTTGAAATGAATGACAAGCGGTTGACTGGATTCTCGCGGCGGCACTTCCTGGCGAAAACTGGGATGGCAGCGGTAGCTGCCAGCGTATCGTGGACCGCCAAGAGCTATGCGAACATCGTCGGCGCAAACGACCGAATTCGGATTGGCTATATCGGCGCAGGAGGTATGGCGGATAACCACTTCGATGTTTATCTCGCATTGAAGGATCAGAACAATCTGCAGGCCATCGCTGTCGCCGATTGTTGGCGCACGCGGGCGGAGAAGGGCGCCCAGAAGATCACCGCGGCCGATTCATACGCTGATTACCGCGCAGTGCTCGATATCAAAGAGATCGACTATGTCACCATCGCCACGCCCGAGCATCAACATGCCCGGATGACGCTCGACGCGCTCGATGCGGGAAAGGCGGTGTATTGCGAGAAGCCGATGACGCATACGATTGCCGAGTCGCTGGCAGTTGTCAAACGGCAGGCCGAGACAAAGCTTCCCGTGCAGGTCGGGGTGCAAGCGATGTCCGACGACAGCTACTCCTCGGCCGGCACGGCGATCCGTGAGGGCATCATCGGTCAGGTGGTTCAAGCCCAAATCGAGTACGTCCGCCGCTATGGTGAGCAAGGTTTGTTCGCTGCCAGCGATCTCAACGACGATATGCCCAAACCGCCGGATCTCGACTGGAACGCCTGGCTGGGGCCTGCGCCTTCAGCGCCGTGGAATCCGCATCATTACTTCGAGTGGCGCAACTTCTCGGCGTATTCCGGCGGCATTGCCACGGACCTCTTCATTCATCGGCTGTCGCGGATTATGAGAGCGTGTGACCTAGCGTACCCTCGCCGAGTGGTGGGAATGGGCGGCATCTGGCAATGGCCCAAGCACCGCGATCTGCCCGACAACTTTGAAATGATTTGCGAGTACCCTCGCGGAATGACAGTTTATGTACTGGGGACGCAAAGCAATCGAGTCGGCGTGGAACACTTGATTCGCGGCTATCGCGGAACGTTGTACTTTACGGACGAGGGGTGGGTGGCCAAGGATAAAGACGACAAGATTTTGGCCGAGCATAAGAAGTCAGGAGCCGAGGATCCCCGCCTGCACCACACGAACCTCCACAACCACCTGCGAAATGGCGAAGCGCTGAACTGCCCGGTTGATTTTGCCGCCGCGGGTGTCGCCGCCGTCGTCATGGCAAATGAATCGTGGCGGACCGGCCAAATGATGGGCTGGGACGAACAAGCCCAAGACATGGTCGCGTGCCACACTCGCCAGCACAATCCGTATCCCGAAGCGGGAGACGAGCGATGACCGACGCAGGAGCAGAAGGACGCGACGCCCTCAGTGCCGAGCGGATCGAAGAGTTGATCCAGGTCTACCGCGATGGCCTGCTGAACGACGTGTTGCCCTTTTGGATCAGCAATAGTGTCGACCGCGAACATGGCGGCTTCATGACGTGCCTGGGACGGGATGGGGCGGTGATTGACACCGACAAAGGCGTCTGGGTTCAAGGACGGTTTACATGGATGCTCGGCGAAATGTTTAACCAAGTTGAGCGCCGTCAAGAATGGCTCGATCTGGCGAAGCATGGAATCGACTTCATTGATCGCTATGGGTTTGACCCTGCCGACGGTCGGATGTGGTTTCTCCTGACGCGCGAAGGAAAACCGATTCGTAAGCGGCGATATGCGTTTTCAGAAAGCTTCGCGGCGATCGCCTATGGCGAAGTTGCAAAGGCCACGGACAGCGACGAATATGCTGAAAAAGCTCGGCGCACTTTTCGCAGGTTTGTGGAACATAATCTCAATCCTAACGCTGCTCCTGCCAAGTTCACCGACACACGACCAACCACTTCGATCGGATTCCCGATGATTGCGATCAATGTGGCACAAGAGCTAAGAGAATCGATTCAGTTGGAGGAGGCTAACGAATGGATCGACCGGAGCATCGACACGATCCGCACGCTGCACGTCAAAGAAGACATCAAGTGCGTCATGGAAACTGTTCTCGCCAACGGCGAGCTAAGCGACCACTTCGATGGCCGCACGCTCAATCCCGGCCATGCAATTGAGGGCGCCTGGTTCATCATGCGAGAAGGACAGCACCGTAACGATCAGGAATTGATTCGGCTCGGCTGCCAAATGCTGGACTGGATGTGGGAGCGTGGCTGGGACCGCGAGTACGGCGGCATGCTTTACTTCGTTGATGTGAAGGGACTTCCGGTTTTTGACTATTGGCACGACATGAAGTTTTGGTGGCCGCAGAACGAAACCATCGTTGCCACGCTGCTAGCCTATCATTTAACCGGCGACGAAAAGTACGCCCGCTGGCATACCATGATTCACGATTGGGCCTACAAGCATTTTCCCGATCGTGAATTTGGCGAGTGGTACGGATACTTGCACCGAGATTGTCGGCTCAGCGTGTCGCTCAAAGGCAATAATTGGAAAGGGCCGTTCCACCTGCCGCGCATGAAACTGGTGTGTTGGAAGATTCTGGAAGAGATGCGCGCACGCGGCTAGACTCGTGAATTCACCGACTCGGAGATCGGAGAGTCGTGCCACAATCGCTCAATCGCGCATTTTGAGCAGCGGATCGGCCTTCATTTCCGCCAGAATCTCCGCTAAGAGTTTTTCCTGCTCGGCCGACAAGGGTGCGTGCGGCGGCCAGGGCTGACCCACGTCAATGCCGCGAAGCCGAAGCAGATATTTCGCCCGCGCGATCGGCTGAGTCGCGCCGAATCGTCGCATGTAGTAGGTGATCCGCCCTTGCAGTTCGATGGCGCGCGTCATGTCGCCGCGAGAAAACGCGTCTCGCAGCTCGACCCACGGCTCAGGAACCGCATTGTAGCCGGAGCCGATGAGTCCCTTGGCTCCCATCGCCAACATGGCCAGCGCGAGCATGTCGACGCCGCCGTACAAGTGAACTCGCCCGTCGCCCAATTGAGCCAGGCACTGCATTTTGAACAGATCGTTTTCTGAGAACTTGATGCCGTAAAGACCGTCCACGGACGACATCACGTCCAAAAAGCGTTCGGCTCCAAAGGAAGTGTCTCCAGCGCCCGTCAAGCAGTAAATGATGATGGGTAGCCCGCAACTATCCGCAATCGACTGGTAATAGCCGCGAATCTCCGGCAAGTCGTATGCGTAATAGAACGGAAGGACGGACGACACGGCGTCGGCGCCGATTTGCGCCGCGTGGCGCGCCAATGCCGCCGCTTCGCGCGAATTCATGCTGCCGACATGGATCACGACGGGCACCCGCCGCGCGACGTGTTCGACGGCGATTTCCGCGAGTCCTTTCCGCTCCTCGGTGGTGAGTCGAAAACCCTCGCCGGTCGTGCCGCCAATAAAGAATCCATCAACCCGCCGCGACAGCATGAAATCGATCAATTTGGGTACGGGCCGAAGATTGACCGCCCCGCTTCCGTCGGAAGGTGTGACTAATGCTGGAATTATTCCATGCAGCGAAAGCATTCTCGATCCTCAGACGTGTATCGGGGAAGAAATGATTGATGGAGCCTACCCAGCGGCGGCGATTTATGAAAACGGGCTGTACTTGAGCCGCGGATTGCCTTTGCCCTCTCCCCGCACTAGGTAGTACTCGCGATCAAACGGCTGGCCGGTGCGATAGTCGTTGTAGACCTTCGAGCCCATTTCGCCGTCGGGCGTCATGTATCGGAGAACGATCACCCGACGCCAGCGATCGGACGAGTTCGGCTCCGACGTGTGCGGCAACATGGTGTCATGCGTCGCGAGCCAGCCGGCGGGGAATTCGTATTGCAGCTTAAGCTCCTCGATATTCTCCGGCAACGCATCCGGCGCGATCTCTTCGGAGAATACCTCGGATCCGGTCGAACGACGCGGCAAAGTACCCTTGTTATGCCAGTTGGGCAAGAGACACATGCCGCCGTTCTCCGCGTCGATATCGTCCAGCGCGAGCCAAATCGATCCCGGCAGCGGTCCCGAGATATTCCAGTATGGCGTGTCCTGATGCCAGGGCACATGAAACCCCGATCGCGGCGGCTTGCATACCAGGTGCGATGACCACAGCACGAGATTCGGTCCGACCTGCTTTTCCATCAAGTCGAGGAGCGCCGGTTGAGTCGCGAGCTCCCACAGCCACGGTTCTTGCTGATGAGCGGATATGATGCGATCGGCCGGCAGGTCGGGCAGCTTCTTCTCCTGCATCATCAATGTGACTTCGCGTCGGCAATGCGCGATTCCCTCGTCGCTAAGAAATTTGCCAACGATACAATATCCGGACTTCTCATAGTGCGCGTGGTCCTCGTTGGAGTATTGAAAAGTCGCATCAACAAGGTTCATACTTTGCTCTCCAGGTGAACATAAACAGTCATGTGCCGGCGGCAAGCTTCTGGCAGGATCGCGTCGAGAGACGCGGTCGCTTGCGTCGCGGCCGATCATCCGATAACGCCGCTCAGATCCATTAAGTGCAGTTGGCGACCTTCGTCTTGGTAGGGCGAATCGATGGCAAGCATGCGGCCGCTACGGCTGACGCGGGGATGGGTATCGCAACGCCATTCGCCCGTATACTCGGCGGGAGAATGAAACCGGCCCAGCGTAACGCGTCGCTTCGTTTCGGGGTGATACAGGAACACTTCCTGGTTGCGCTCCGCGTCGGGGTAAGTGTCGTCGAGAATCCACTCCCCGCCCGGCAAATAATTACAATGGCCATCGTGGCGGATGGCATCCTCAGCGACAGCTTCTATTTTGTCGCTGCCGTCTTCAAACATATAGAGCCTCGGACCATGGCTGGGCTGGTCGGACCACGCCAAAATATGTCGCTCGTCGCGCCAGATGAAATGCGAAGTCAATCCGTTGTCGTCGAGAATGCGCACATCGCTTCCATCCGGGTTGGCAGTTATCATTCGCGACAGCCGGGTGCCGTTCGGATAATTCCAACGGTGGAGAAACACAAATCGACTGCTGTCTGGATTGAACAGCAGATGATAGGCATGGTGCTTGATGCCCGGCGCCGCCTTGGGAATCGTTCCCATGGCGACGATGTCGGCGATCGATAGAATCATCTCGCCCTGCCCCGACTCGAGATCGACTCGAATTATGCCCGACTCTTTGGGCGCGAGGTCGTGGGCATACGGATCGGGCAACCCGACGTAGCCATACCCCGGGCGGACATCGGCGATGCGACGGAAATCGGGCGTCAAACCGACCTTGCCATCGCCACTGACGGTATACACCGGATGGGGCACGGTTCGCTGCTTTCCGGTGGTTACGTCGAGAATGCGAGCGACGTATCGGCCGTCTTCCCGGTCGTTCCAAATAATCTTCGACGCGGATCCGGGAAGCCATTGCAGCATGCAACCCTGCTGCCAGCACCAGGCAGTGGTGGAACCGAGATCGATCCAGCGGTCGCCGTCTGCCAGATCGACCATGCCTACTCGAATCTCATCGTCGGTCCGTGGAGAGCGATGCTCAAAATCGACCTCCATTCCCAATACATAGCGGTCGCTCGGATCGAACTCGAACTTGTCGTAGTAACCGAACCAGTGATGCTTCGGCCCGCGCGTGATCACACGAGCGTTGGCCGGAAGCTCATTTGGCGCAGCGGCAATTCGCCCCGCGCACAACGAGCCAATACCCAAAGCACCGCACTGGATCATCATCTCACGGCGCGAGAGCCCGACCTTGCCCATATCAAAACCTCATTTGAATCACCTAGTCATCGAAGGCGATAACCATACAACTGCGCGCGATTTAGCAGGAACCTTAGATGAACCGTATTGTTTTGAAGCTCGCTCAATTGCCGATCCTTCCAAGCGACCTCATGCGCGAGTGAATCGCCCTCGACGGTTCGGCAGGCCTTCTCGTCGAAACCGGGAATGGGCTTTCCATGTTCGTCGAGCACCTCGACCTGCAACGAGCCGCGCGGCGGCACAATCGCATTGACGACCAACGCATCACCTTCGATCACGATCGGCAGCGTTTGTAGCGTGCCTTCGGTTTCCGCCGGCTCAACATGGCAGATACGCCCTTCCTCGCAACGGGCAATGCCGGTGTAGTATCGCATCGACTTGCAGCGCTCCCAAAACTGCTGCCAATCGACAAAACCGGGCATTTCCACATAGTTCGGATACGTTTGCTTGAATTGTTCGATATCGTCCATCTTGGCCAAGCCAATGTAATCCTGGTGGTACGTGTTGATCGCTTGATAGGGGAACCACCACTGGTTGTCGAATTGATGGTATTCGCCTTCGACCTTGATCAGCCCGAAATCATGGCTTCCTGCGAGACCGTTGGGAATCATTTTTTGGCGAGTGTCGAAACGACGCCAATGAAGCAAATCGTCGACAGCGACAAGTTCCGGCCAGAGCCGGTTTCCTTTGGCGTCGTAGACGGTCAACGAGCCGACCGCCGGCTGATCGCAAGCGACCGCCGTTTTATTCCAGTGATCCTCCAGGGCCATGGCCGGTCGAGCGGAGCTTAACTCTCGCTCGTCGGCGTAGAGCACATTGTAGTAGAACTGGGCACCGGCTACGTCGTCCTCATCGGGCACGACAACAAGGCGCCGGTCCCAGTTCAAACCATCACTCGACCACATTACGCCCAGGCAGCGGCGAGCCATGTGCATGTTGTCGTAGGGGGCGTCGTGCGGCGGGTAGGAAGGCGCTCCTGGGCGAAAGAAGTAATAAAGAGTGCCGGTCGCCTTGTCTTCGACATGCAGCGTGATCTTCTCCGTCGAGTGATACAAGTCCATGCCCGTTCCCACATACAGAATTGCCTCGCGGGTGAGCACCAGGTACTCGTTCCCGCGCTTCTCCATCGGCCAGGTGCCGATGCGGAAAGGGTGGCTGCTCTCGTGGGGGCACTGATTGGCAAACGACGCCTTCACCGACGTCACGAATACGTTTTGCATGTTGACGGGACCATCCTTCAGCGAATCATAGTGGCGGAAGGTGGCCTGGTCGTAGTCGTGTGACAGATCGGCGGCAAGGTTCTTGTCTCGGGGGGGAACGAACTCCTCTCCCGGCGGAACCAGATTGTTGTCGGTCGATCCTTGGTAGTTAACCAGCCCGAGCGACGGCTTTGTCCACTTCAGCCCATCGGCCGACACCGCCCGACAGATCGTTGAGGGCAGTTGGGCACGTTCGGCGTCCCGCCGCCGGTCGCCGCCCGCGAGCTCATATTCCATCACGAACTGCTTTTCGTTCGTGTCGTAGTGCAGCGTCTTGGAGTACAACAGCTCCGTCTCCCACGGCTTGTCCATGGTCACCAGAGGGCCATTGGGTTCTTTCTTCAATTCATCGGGAACAAAGCGAATTCCTTCGGCGGATGCGATTCCGTGAGGACTAACGAAAAGCTGGGGTTCGCTGCCGATTCGCCGCGGAGCTGCGACAGATCTTTTAGTCGGCAAAATCTCCTTCCACACTTTCCGAATCAGGTACGGTCCCACTGGTTTTCCGTCCTGCTCAAGTTGGATGCGAATCCAGTATTCACCTCGCGGCCATCCGGACGAATCAAAACTTTGCTCGACCACATCGCCGGTAAGCGCCATTGTCCAAGGACCGGCCAGTTGTTTTTCATCGTCCCGAGCGATGACATCGACGACCGCCGTACAGGTGGCGACTCGATCGGGAATTGTGCGGATCGTGAAGCCCATTTGGTCATCGTCGATGTACGCCGGCCTGATCGGCGAGCATTCGATAAACTGTTGCGGGTACTTGGAAAAGATCGGACCATAATTGTCGCGCTGGCAGAGCGACATGGGGTCAAGCGTCGCCTCAGCCGTATGAACGACCGTGGTTCCGTCTAGCAACTCAGATTTAAATTGGTACTCACCCATGACCCAGTAGCCGTTCCAATTGCCGGGCGTCACATCGAATCGCCCCTCGTCGACGAGGGGATATAATAGTTGACAACGCGCCTTCCCCGCGCTGACCTCGACCGGCGACTCAATCACCCGTTCAAAACCCTGGGGCTGAACGATTGTAGTTCGAGCGGTTAACGAGCCATCAACGTTTGGGATGGATGCCCATTGCAATTCCACATTCCAATAGTCGATCGGCCGAACCGACAACTCGTTGGTGAACCCCGCACAGGGCCAAACACAAATGTAAAATAGGGCCAACCAGTTCAGGTGCGGTTTCACCGCTAATATCGTTGACATGCTCGGATGCTCTCGTCGATTCGATTTCAGTTCGGATGCCTCTGCCAGATGGGAACGGGCCGCCCGCATCGTCCGGGCGCCGCGACCCAGGGCCGAGGGGCGATCCGAGGAATTCCCACTATCTATCGTTCGGCCGACCGCAGAAACAGCCACCGCTGTTGGAAAAAAGACGAAAAAAGTTTGGCTTCGCGGATGGCATGGTCCGGCACAACCTTTGTCGAGTTTGCGATCGCTTATGCTCCGAGGGGGCCAATGCCCCATGCAAATGGCGGATACTGCCCAGAATTGTGTCCGATTTTACCTCGCCGGCGCAGAATTAGAGAATAGGACCACGCGCGCAGGGTCGCCGGGCGGCGTTTTAATATTTCCATGAATCTTAGATGCTGAATCGTTTCGGTTTGAGCATTCGCCACCAAAGAGGGTGCATCTTGGCCGTTCCAACCGCTGCGATGGAGTGTAGTGCTTCGACGATCTGCCTGGATCCGCACGGGCCGAAGCCGGCGGCTGCCAGCACGAGGCGTGGCCGATGCTCCCGGCCCCTACATGGTTTCACCCTCGTGGAGCTGCTGGTTGTCATCGCAATTATTGGAATATTGGTTGCCTTATTGCTACCCGCAATACAGGCCGCCCGGGAAGCGGCACGCCGCAGCCAATGCCAGAACCATCTCAAGCAGATTGGGCTGGCGGTTCAGAACTTTGAGACCACGCGCGGCAAGGTTCCGCCCGCCTATCTTTCGGGCAAGGGACATGGCACCTGGCTGGTGATGATAATGCCGTTCCTGGAAGAAGCTGCCCTCTATGCCGAATCCAATGTGAAAACAATCTATTGGGGAGTGCCAAAGGAAATCGTGCAGTCGCACGTCTCGGCGTACTACTGTCCGTCGCGTCGCGGGCCGACCCTGAGTATCGATGGCGACGACAGCCCGGGCTGCTCGGGCCACGTGCCGGGAGCATTGTCAGATTACGCCCTGAATGGAGGCGATCATCAAGCGTGGATTTATTGGTATTATGAAAACGGCAACAACGGCATGGCGCGATTCACCCGCGAACACGAACAAGGGCTGCCCGGGTACCTCGCCGGCGATTGCCCCGAAACCCAGGTCACCCGGTGGACGGCTCAACGCAGGTTCAAGGATGTTACCGACGGATTGTCGCAAACGTTTCTAGTCGGCGAGAAATATCTGCACCCCGACTATTGGGGACGCAGACTCTACGCCGACAACAGTTTCTTCAACGACAACCACGTAAACAACTACGTCCGTCGGGCTGGCATCAAAACCAGCAAGCACGACTTCTTCATTGTGCCTTCGCCGACCTACACTTCCGACCGATTTCAACTGGCGAACTTTCTCACCAGAAATTACGGCAGTTCTCATGCGGGCGGCACTTGCCAGTTCGTCTTCTGCGACGGCAGTGTCCACGCCCTTAATCCGGACATCGAAGGAGTGACACTCGCGCGACTGGCGAACATCCACGACGGCGAGGTTATATCCGGCCTTGAATAGCCTCTCAAATCTCTCGATCCGCGTCCGCCGACGAGCCATCGCGCTATTGTACTTGCTCGCCGCGGCGTCCGCATCGCTCCTAGTTGCTTGCGCAACGGCTTCCGAGCCAATCAAGCTCTCCCAGGAGCCTCAGTTATTTCTCAACGATCATCTGATCGCTGATATGCGCAATCTCAGTCGCGATGTTAAGCAGCCGACCAAGCATCCGGCCAACCCGGTAATCACGCCCGATCAGCCCTGGGAACGGCGGATGATTGAACTTTACGGAACGGTTCTGTTTGACGAGGACACGCAGTCGTTCCGCTGTTGGTATTTAGCCAGCGAGCATGGCGCGGCACAGCCGGAATACTACATTTGTTATGCGGAATCAGAAGACGGCATTCACTGGCAGAAGCCCCTGGTTGGCGAAGAGCCGTTCGGTCCTTACGACCAGCATAATATCGTCATTCGCGGCGGCCATGGCATTTCCGTCATCAAGGAGCCAAGCGACCCCGACCCGGAGCGCCGATACAAAGCGGCCGGCGGAGATGTGTTCGGTACTTCACCCGACGGCATCCATTGGACCATCGAGAACAACCGCTATGCCGTCCGCAAGAACGACACCTGTTCGTCGCTCGTGCGCTGGAAGGATGAGTACCTGTATTTCGTGCGCAACCAGGAACCAGAGACCGGCGGCACGCTTCACGATCCCAAAACCGATAAAACCTGGTCCGGAACGATGCGAGGAGTTGGGCTGTGTACGAGTAACGACTTTCGCACATGGACCGAAAAGCGGTCGATCTTTCGCACCGATGAGCGCGACGGGTTTCCTTGGGTCCAGCCGCACGCACTCTGCGTGACTGCGTACGGCGACGCTCTGATTGGGCTGCTGCCGATCATGAAGATCATTCCGGATGACGGCAACAACTTGATGAGCACCATCAGCGTGCAGCTTATGACTAGCCGCGACGGGCGCGACTGGAAGCGCGTCGCCGATCGCGCCGTGTTTATGCCCGCCGACAAGCCCGAACCGAAGCACCGCCGGAATTGGGACGCCCGCTTCCATCCCGGCGCGAATATGTTCGTTCACGATGATGTCGTTTACATTTACTATTTTGGAACGAATCTCTTGTTTGGTGAAAGCAATTGGCAAGAAGGACGCCTGCGATTCGGCGAGGGCGTCCAACCCGTTGAGGCCGTCGAGCGAACCTATACTCAGCCGCGGCCCTTTGGAATCGGCTTGGCGACATTGCCGGCCGACCGCTTCGTTTCATTGCGGCCGGTGAATTGGGAGATCGAGGGCGTGATGCAGACGCACCCGCTGCTCATTTCAGGAAACCATCTGCTCGTCAATGCCGACGTAGCACCCGCCGACTTGCACGTTGCCTTGCTCGATGCAGCGGGCCAGCCCGTGCCTGGCTTTGCGCACGAGAACTCGGTTGCGGTCCCCCATGATAAGTTGCGGCATCGCATCGTGTGGCGAAACGAAGCTGGCGAGCAGTCGCTCCCGCAGGCAGCCACAGCGAAGCCTCTCGCGCTGGAATTCAAAATCAGCAATGGAGATCTCTACGCGTTTCAGGTAACGGAGTAGTTCGAGCTCTCTTTGAAGCCGGTACCCGCCTGATCGAGAGGATTTAAGTCAAATGACCAGCATGGCCCTCTTTGGCTTTCATTTCGTGGACGGCTTGGTGATCGTCGTCTATCTCGCGATCCTCGTGCTGATCGGCGGGTACTTCTCCAGAACCCAAAAATCACTGGATGACTTTATCAAAGGTGGAAAACAGCTCGGCTGGTTGCCGATCGGTATTTCACTAATGGCCGCCTTGAACAGCGGCATCGATTTCGTGCAGACCCCGGCGATGGTTTACACGGTCGGACTGGTCTTCGTGACGCTGATTCTGGGCTGGATTCCCCTCTATCCTTGGATTTCGCGGGTGACGATCCCGTTTTATCAGCGGCTCGATGTTTATTCCGCGTATGAGTATCTCGAACGGCGATTCAATGTGGCCGTCCGCACCATCGGGGCGCTGATTTTCATTCTGTGGCGGGTGGGCTGGATGGGCGCGGCCCTCTATGTGCCCGTGCTGGCGTTCCAGGGCGCAACGGGGATCGACGACAAACGGATTAGCGCCGCGCTGGCTATCTTATTGGGAGTTGTGGTCACGACGTACACCATGCTGGGCGGCATCAAAGCGGTCGTCTGGACCGACGTCCTTCAGTTCTGCATCATGTTCGCCGGCCTGTTTACGATGTTAATGATCATCGTCAGTCAAGTGCCCGGCGGCGTCGGCGAAATCTACGAGATCGTTCGCGACGCTCCACGGCTGAATCTTATCGCACATATTCCGGAGTTGCCCAATGCCACGGTGTGGGACCGATTGCATCAGTATTTCACTACCGAAGTGACGGCAATCGGCATCATTCTGGTCGTGTTCATCACCCACGTGACGACATATACCTGCGACCAAGTCGCCATTCAAAGATTCCAAACGGCCAAATCGGTGAAGGACGCGCGCTCGGCGATTATCGTCAATGCGGTGACCGACAGCGTCTGGATCCTCGTTCTTGGCCTGCTCGGCCTGGCGCTGTACGCGTTCTACACCGTTTCGCCGATGCCCGAGGGGAGCCAGAACTCGCTCGTCGTCCCCTATTTTCTGCGAGAGCACATGCCCGCCATTGGGATTACCGGCTTAGTCCTGGCGGCGATCACCGCGGCGAGTCTGTCGAGTGTCGATGCGGCGATTAATTCGACGACATCGGTAGTGATGGTGGACATCTATTCGCGGCTGTTGCTCGGCCGCATTCGGCCGGCCGAAAACCTGACGCCCGGCGAAGCGCGGCGAGAGGTGCTGATCTCGCGCTGCGTCAATGGAGCCCTGGGTGTCATTATGATTGGTATTGCTTGCTATATACCTAATATGGAAAAGAGCGAGCTGTACCAGGCGGCCAATAAGATCCTGAGCGCCTTCTTCGGTCCCTTATTGGGCATTTTTCTGCTCGGCATGTTTTGCAGGCGGGCAACCAGCGCGGGAGTCATCGTCGGCGCCTTTGCCGGAATCGGAACCAGCCTCTTTTTCTCCTTCTTTAGCGAAACGCCTTGGCTGCAACGCATATGCGGCAGCCTGTTCGGGTCGCGGTTTGTCGAGTTCTTTCGCGAGATCAGTTGGACTTGGCCGTCGCCGTTTGGAATTGTGGCGGTAATCGTCGTGGGCTACGTTGCCAGTCTAATTATGCCCGCTGGACCAACTAGCGAACCGCCGCTGACATTCCGGCGAGTGATGCAGTTGCCTGCCCAGCGATGATCGGTTCATGAACACATGGTCGGACCGGCATGGACCTGCGAAGTCTACTCGCCATTTGCCGAAACGAGTTGCTCCAAGAGATCGTTCCCTTTTGGACGAAGCACGCCGTTGATGCAGATGGTGGAATCAATACCTGTATTCGCGACGATGGCACGGTTGTCAGCCGCGATCGCTGGGGTTGGTCGCAATGGCGGGCATTGTGGGTATTCAGCAAGCTGTATAATTCGATCGAAACACGGGCTGAATGGCTCGAAATCGCCCACGGCGTTTTTCAATTGATGTCGAGTCGCGGACAGCTGCCCAGCGGCCACTGGCCACTGTTGGTGACGGAAAACGGAACCGTGAAGCGCGGTTACGAGAGCCTCTACACCGATGGATTTGCCATCTACGGTCTGGTGGAATACTGGCGCGCCACCGGCGACGACAACGCTCTGGCGCTGGCGATCGACACGTTCTGCGCCGCGCAACTTGCGCTAAGTTCGGAATCGCCGCCGCCGGCTTGGCCCTATCCCGTTCCGCCGGGGTGCAAGGCCCATGCGCTGAGCATGTTGTTTTCGCTGGCGTTCTTCGAGTTGGCGACCGTGACCGACGATGTCGAGCATCGGGCGGCGGCGATCGATCACCACGATCAGGTGATGAACCAATTCTGGCGCCGCGACCGAAATGCACTCGTGGAGTGGCTTCAACGCGATGGAACGGAATGTCCTCCCCCACTCGGAACGGCGGTCTGTCCGGGACACTCGATCGAATCGATGTGGTTCCAAATCCACATTGCTCGCGCATCAAACGATCATCAGGTCATTCGCAAAGCGGTCGAGGTGATTCGCATTCACCTGGAAAAGGGTTGGGACGCCCAGTACGGCGGTCTGTTCTTGGCCATCGACGCCGATGGTCGCGATCGGGTCGAGTGGCCTCACGCCGACTCGAAACTTTGGTGGCCGCACACCGAGGCGCTTTACGCCACTCTGCTCGCGTATGAGTATTGCGGCGAGAACTGGTGCTTGGAATGGCATGAAAGAATTCACGAATACAGCTTCGCGCACTTTCCGCTACGAGAGCATGGCGAATGGCGGCAGAAGCTCGATCGGTTCGGGCAGCCCGTTCATGACGTGCTGTTTTTGCCGGTAAAGGATCCGTTTCACCTTCCGAGGGCGATGATCCTCTGCATCGATGTGCTATCGCGGCTGGTAAACTTCAAGCCGCTTGAATGAGCGTTTTATGCGTAAAGCGATTCTCAGCATGGCGGATATCGCGGCTTGCCCCGATGTGCTCAAGCCTCTCGATTCGATTGGCGACGTTGTCGAGTTGCCGGCAAGCCAAGAAGTGCTCGTCGAGCGTATCCACGAATTTGACGCCTTCTTGACCTCGCTTACCGTCGAGACGAACCGAGCCGTTCTGCAGGCCGCTACGAAACTGCAAGTGATTGCCACCGCCAGCACGGGCCGCGATCACATCGACGTATCCGAGGCAGAGCGAAGGGGAATCACCGTGCTGTCGCTAAAAGACGACATCGAGTTTCTCCGCAGCATCACGTCCACGGCGGAATTAACCTGGGCTTTGTTGCTGGCAGTCGTACGGAAGCTGCCGGCTGCAATTGCCGCGGCGCGACAGGGACGCTGGGGCCGCGACGAGTTCCGCGGAACACAGCTTTCCGGGAAAACGCTTGGAATCGTGGGCTACGGGCGACTAGGAAGAATGGTGGCCGAGTATGGGCGGGCTTTCGGCATGAGAACGCTCGTCTGCGACGTAAGGCCCCTACAAACCCCCGTCGGCGTGGAACAGGTGACGTTCGACGAGCTGCTACAGCGCTCCGATGTCGTTTCCATCCACGTCCATTTGTCGAACGAAACGCGACATCTTCTTGACGCCAAGGCGTTTGCAAGCATGAAGCCGGGAGCAATTCTCGTTAACACGAGCCGGGGCGGCGTGATTGATGAAGCGGCTCTGTTGAACGCTCTAGAGAGCGGCCATTTGGCTGGCGCGGGCCTCGACGTGATCGACGGCGAGTGGCGAAACGACCTGGTGGACCATCCCCTGATTCGATACGCCAGTCACCACGAAAACCTGCTGATCTCACCCCACATCGGCGGTGTGACCTGCGAGTCGCAAGCCCTGGCGTATGGTCGAATCGTTCAGAAGTTGATCGAGTTCTTTGGTGCCGCATCGGGAACCTCGAGCGAGGACCGCTAAGCAGTGTTTCTTGTATTGCCCAGCTCGCGACGCTAGAATAACGCCCGATTTGCAAATCTCCGTGCCCTCCGTGACCCCCTGGTAAAAACTTAACGATGTCACTCGAACTGCTCCCAAAACTCGCCCAGTACGATACCGCGACGATTTGCAACACGATCGAATTGTTCGGCGTGCGGTCGGATGCGACCGGGTTCATGGATGGCCGGATTCGCAGCGCGTTTCCCGACTTGCCCCCGATGGTCGGCTACGCCACGACCGCCAGCTTTCGTTCCGCCGCGCCGCCCAAGGGCGTTGACACCTACGGATCGCTCGAGACTCAGATCCAGCAGATGGAGTCGCTGCCCGGGCCGGCGGTTGTTGTGTTCCAGGATCTGGACGAGCCCCCGGTCGGCGCGACGTTCGGCGAGATCATGTGCAGCGTTTACCAAGCGTTTGGCGCCGTGGGGCTGGTCACTTCGGGCGGCGGCCGCGACTTGCTGCCGGTCCGCAAGCTGGAGTTCCCCGTCTTCACCGGCTGCACCATCAGCTCGCACGGTTACAGTCACTTAATTAACGTGGGCAGCGCCGTCCGCGTCGGCGGGTTAGTGGTGGAGCACGGCGACCTGCTGCACGGCGACGGCGACGGCGTGACCAGCATTCCAATTGAAATCGCGGCCGAGGTTGCCGACGTGGCTGCGGAATACGTAGCCGCCGAGCGAATCCTGCTCGACTTCGCGCAGGGCGAAGGCGAAAAGACGATCGCGGAGTTGATGGAACGCCGCCGAGTGTTTGGCGACGCGATGGCCGTTCTCAAACGGCGGGTGTCCCGGGTCAAGCCGTGACGGTCCGCTGGGGGCTGCGCCTGCTGGCTCCGACCCCAGCCACCCGTCGTAGGCACCCGTTGCCGGATTTCTCGGTTTGTGCCACTTGCCACTGTTCCACTGTGCCACGCTACGCGCACGCCTAGTTAACACAAAGAGATTACTACTACGTTTTGCGCAGACGCATGGGGTGTGAGCATCACCAATGGCAGTAGAATCGGCCTGTACGCCGAAGTTTTCGCCCCGCGCAGGGTTTGCTGGGGGCTGCGCCTGTTGGCTTCGACCGCAGCCACCCGTCGCCGGATTTCTCAGTTTGTGCCACTGTGCCACTGTGCCACGCTACGTCTAGTTGGCACAAAGAGTGGGGCAGTTCTATACGCCCACGGCGCTATGTCGCTTAGCCCCGGGTTGCTCGGGCCAGGGATCTACCCCGGTAATGCCGAGCATAGTAATCGCTTCTCCTGTAAGGGTTAGGCATGATGCAAGATTTCGTTGCACGCCAAATCGGGTTGCCGTATGCTAGCTAGTTCCCGCAAACGTAAGGCGCGCCATGAAAGAAGCCACCGCACGCATTAAAATCAACAGGCTTTTGGAAGCCGCCGGTTGGCGATTCTTTCCAGAAGGCAAGAATCCCGCGAATATCTGCTTGGAGCATGGGGCCACGTTAACCCATACCGAAGTCGACGAATTTGGTAACGACTTTGAGAAGACGAGCAAAGGGTACCTCGATTTTCTGCTTCTGAATGAGAAAGGCTTCCCTTTCATCGTCTTGGAAGCCAAACGCGAGTCCATCGACCCACTCGACGGCAAAGAGAAAGCCCGCAAGTACGCCCGCTCCCAGAACTGCCGTTTCGTAATTCTCTCCAACGGCAATCTCCATTACTTTTGGGATCTTGAACGCGGCAACCCCAACATCATCACTACCTTCCCAACGCCCAAGTCGGTGATGGGCTTTGAAAAGGTTCTTCCCGATCCCAAACGCCTAATCGAAGAACACGTTGGCGACGATTACATCGCCCTCACTCAGCGGCCCTCCTACGCTGCCGATGCGGCATGGAAAAACGAATCCGAACGCGCCGGCTACATTCAGGCAAATAAGCTTCGGTTTCTGCGTCCGTACCAGGAGCGGGCGGTTCACACGATCCAACGTGCGGTAAAAGACGGCAAGGATCGCTTTCTGTTTGAGATGGCGACGGGCACCGGTAAAACGCTGATCGCTGCAGCCGTAATCAAGCTCTTTTTGCACACGAGTAACGCGAGCCGCGTGCTGTTTCTCGTCGATCGCCTCGAACTGGAGGACCAGGCGAAGAAGGCCTTTGCCGCGCTACTCACTCCGGATTTCAAGGCCGTCATCTTCAAGGAGAATCGCGACGACTGGCGGCGGGCCGAAGTCGTTGTTTCCACCGTTCAGTCCTTTCTCTCCAACAACAAGTATCAACAACTTTTCTCGCCGACCGATTTTGATCTTGTCATTTCCGACGAAGCCCACCGCTCCATCGGCGGCAATGCCCGGGCGGTGTTCGACTACTTCATCGGCTACAAGCTCGGCCTCACCGCCACGCCGAAAGATTATCTACGACGTTTCGATGAGTCCGACCCCACGACCAAGGATCCGCGCGAACTGGAGCGCCGGCTCCTGCTCGATACTTATCGCACATTCGGCTGCGAGGAAAGTCAGCCCACCTTTCGTTACTCGCTGCTCGACGGCGTGAAGGATGGCTATCTCATCAATCCGATCGTCGTCGATGCACGTACCGATGTGACTACCCAACTTCTCTCGGAGGATGGGTTCGTCGTCAACTTTGCCGACGACAGCGGCGACGATCAGGAGCAAACTTACAAGCAACGCCAGTTCGAGAAGCGTTTCTTTTCCGACGCCACCAATCAACTCTTCTGTAAGACGTTTCTCGAAAACGCTCTCCGCGACCCTGTCAGCCGGGAAATCGGCAAGTCGATTGTTTTCGCCGTTAGTCAGAATCACGCCGCGAAACTTACGCAAATACTAAACCTGATGGCCGACCGGATGTTTCCCGGCAAATATCAATCCGATTTCGCCGTCCAAGTCACCAGTCGCATTTCCGATGCCCAACAGTTCACCCGCAACTTCACCAACAACAATCTGCTGGGGTCCGCCAATTTCAACGATCAATACAAGACCAGCAAAGCCCGCATCTGCGTCACGGTCGGCATGATGACAACCGGCTACGACTGCCCCGACATCCTCAATCTCGGCTTGTTCCGCCCCATTTTCTCGCCCACCGATTTTATCCAGATTAAAGGCCGCGGTACGCGGAAACACGATTTTCGCGAACAGGTGTTCGACGACAATCTGAAAGAGAGCATCCAACAGCCGCATAAAACCGCCTACAAGTTGTTCGACTTTTTCGCGAATTGCGACTACTTCGAGGAGGATTACGACTACGACCAGGTCATTAAACTTCCCACTCCGACCGGGCAAGCTGGCGAAGGCGGTGAAGGTGGCGATGCCGGAGGCGGAGGTGGTAGTCCAACCGTGACCGGCGGCGCGTACCAGCACCTGGGGGCCGACATCATCGCTTCGATTCAGGAGCAGACCATCGGCCTCGAAGGGATGCGCATCGACCGCATGTTTTTCGAGCGTTTTCAGGATACGGTGCGCGAGAACGAGAACATCGCCACAGCCGTTGAAGAGGGCAAATGGGATCAAGTCATCGACTACGTCAACCGCGAAGTCTTCGACAAACCGGAAGAGTATTACACGCTCGACAAACTCCGCCGTGCCGCTGCCGTAGATCGTCGCCTGACGCTTCGCGAAATTCTTGAAAAGGTTTTCGGGCTGATTCCACGCTTTAAGAGCAAAGATGAACTACTCGAAGAAGAATTTGCCAAGTTCGTTGCCGACCGCAAACCCGAAGAAGCGGAAGCCATCCCGGCCATTAAGCTTTACTTCAAAGCCTATGCCACGAGCGATCAGGTGCGCCATATTATCGACAGCGAGCATTACGGCGACTTGGCAACCAATCCCACCTTCTCGATGCGCGATTTCAAGGCCGTGCCCGAAAAATACCGCAAACTCATCCCTAATTACATCAAAGACTATGTTTCGCTGAATCAGTTTGCCGCTTGACCGGATAGCTCGCGCCATGAACCCAAGCCTGCGCCATAAATTAAGCCGGAGGCTTTACAGCTTGTAGCCGGTGGTTGAGCGTAGCGACACCACCGGATGGTGGTTGAGCGTAGCGACACCACCGGATATCGAAATCCACAACCCAAGCACCCGGCAGGGGTGCCAGCCCCCTCACACCATGCCATCGACTCATACCTGCCTGCTCTACCATATCGTCTTCGCCACCAAAAACCGCGATCCGGTCCTCTCGAAAGATTGGCAGGATCGTCTTCACGAATACCTCGGCGGCGCAGTGCGCGGAATGGGCGGCGTGCCGCAGGGAGTCGGCGGCGTAGCGGACCACGTGCATTTGCTCGTCGCGCTCAAACCGACCCATTGCCTTGCGGACTTCATGCGGGAACTCAAGAAAGCCTCGTCGACGTGGGTGGCGACCACGTTTATCGAGGGCTTTCACTGGCAGGAAGGCTACGCCGCATTCACCGTCAGCGCTTCTGCGCGTGCTGCGGTTCAGGATTACATCGCCGGACAGGAGGAACATCATCGCCATAAGTCTTTCCGTGAAGAGTTAATCGAATTCCTTCAGAAATCCGGCATCGAGTATGACGAGCGTTATCTCGATTGAGCGCGTGCGGCGGCCCCTGTCGCTGGCACCCCGGCTGGGGTGCATTCCGGGTTGGCCCGGTGATCCGGTGGTGTCGCTGCGCTCAACCACCGGCTACAGGCTTATATCCCTCCGGGATACGATACCGGCTCATCTTCCGGTGGTGTCGCTTCGCTCAACCACCGGCTACAAGCTGGAAAGCCTCCGGCTTTCGGCTATCTTATATCCCTGCGGGATACGATGCCCTTTCTTTACCTCCTGCCCACCAACGCATAAATAATGCTCGATACCGTCACGAAGCGCCGCATCGATACCGCCCGCGATATTCTGGTGGGCAAGGTTCCCGATCCGAAATCGCAGGTCGAGCAAATCACGATCGCGCTCATTTACAAGTTCATGGACGACATGGACGCCGACGCGGAGGAGCTGGGCGGCAAGCGCAAGTTTTTCAAAGGCGACTTCGCCCGCTATGGCTGGGCCAAGCTGATGCGCTCGGGGTTGGGCGGCCACGAAACGCTTAACCTCTACGCCGAAGCCATCGGCAAAATGCCGGAGAACCCCGGCATTCCGCTGCTGTTCCGCGACATCTTCAAGAACGCCTACCTGCCCTATCGCGACCCCGAAACGCTCAAGAGCTTTCTAAAAATCATCGACGAGTTCGAGTACGACCATTCGGAACGCCTGGGCGACGCTTTTGAGTACTTGCTTTCGGTTCTCGGCTCCCAGGGCGAAGCGGGCCAGTTCCGCACGCCGCGCCATATCATCGACTTCATGGTTCAGGTCGCCAACCCGAAGAAGAACGAAACCGTTCTCGATCCCGCCTGCGGGACGGCCGGGTTTCTTATTTCCGCCTACAAGCACATTCTCCGGGCGAACAGTTCGCCCGACGCGATTGCGAGGAACGCTGGCAACGGTGAGGCAGCCCTTCACACCTCGAAGATTCCCGCCGCCAAGGGCGACCTGCTTACGCCGGACGAAAAGAAAAAACTTGCCGATAACTTCCGCGGCTACGACATTTCGCCCGACATGGTCCGCCTGTCGCTCGTGAATATGTACCTCCACGGGTTCACCGACCCCCACATTGCGGAATACGACACGCTGACCAGCCAAGACAAGTGGAACGAAACCGCCGACATCATCCTCGCAAACCCGCCGTTCATGTCGCCCAAGGGCGGCATCAAGCCTCACACCCGTTTTTCGGTGCAGTCGAAGCGTAGCGAAGTGCTGTTCGTCGATTACATGGCCGAGCACCTCACCCCCGGCGGCCGGGCGGGCATCATCGTCCCCGAGGGGATCATCTTCCAGAGCCAGACGGCCTACAAAACCCTGCGGAAGATGCTCGTCGACGAGTACCTCGTCGCCGTCGTCTCCCTGCCCGCCGGCGTGTTCCAGCCCTACTCCGGCGTGAAAACCTCGATCCTCCTCCTCGACAAGTCGCTGGCCAAGCAGTCCGACACGGTCGGCTTCTTCAAGGTGGAGAACGACGGCTTCAACCTCGGCGCCCAGCGCCGGCCCATCGACAGGAACGACCTGCCGCAGGTGCTGGCGGAGATGGGCGAATACCTGCGCCGATTGCGGGCGAAGGGGTCCGTTGCCGCGGACGACTTCACACCGACGCGCGGGCTGATCGTCGCGAAGGAGAAGATCGCGGCGAATGGGGATTTCAATCTGAGCGCGGAGCGGTACGGTGAAAAGCACGTTTCAACTGCGGCATGGCCTTTGGTAGCGCTGGGCGAAGTCACCTCCCGCCTGAGCGGTGGAACTCCATCAAAGCAAAATGAGGCGTTCTGGAAAGGATCGATTCCGTGGGTCTCGCCGAAAGATATGAAGTCGGATGAGATCTACGACGCAGAGGATCATGTCAGCGATGAAGCGGTGAAGGAGCGGTCAGTTACCCTTGTTCCGCCGGGGACGCTTCTGTGCGTCGTGCGATCGGGCATTCTCAAACACACCCTGCCAATCGCAATCACACGGCGCGAAGTCTGCTTTAATCAAGACATCATCGCGCTCACCCCCGATCCAAGTCGCCTGGACGTCCAATTCCTTTTCCGAATGCTTCAAGGCAAGAACGACGACATACTTGCTCGCGGCATCAAGCCCGGTGTCACGGTTCAAAGTTTCCACAATGGCTTTTTCACGACGTTCGAAATCCCCCTGCCGCCGCTAGCGGTGCAGCAGGAGATCGTGGCGGAGATCGAGGCCTACCAGAAGGTGATAGGAACCCTCCAATCACAGATCGCCGCCTACGAAGCGCGGATTCGCGGCGCCGTCGATAAGGTGTGGAATGGCGACGTTTCCGACGACGAGGCGGCGTCTTCGACGAACGGGGGTTAGGATGCTCGGCGACGGGCGGTTAAGCTATCAAAGGTGAGGCGTCGATACGGGGAGCCCCGCGTTATCCACGCCATATGAATCATCTCCGGGGCCGATTCAAGGAGGTGCCGGATGGCACGACGATACAAGGGCAACATGAACGGGGAACGGTACCTAGCCAACAAGAGCCCGAGCAAGAAGGAAGTCCACGATCTCGACAACGAGAAGACCGGCGCGAATGAGTGCCAGATCGACGAGATCATCAATGCTGGGAACGACAAGCCGTACAACTCACAGTCAGACGCGAACCGCGATGGCTACGACAACTGCAAGTATTGTTTGGGTGGTTCCACCCGCTAGTTAAGACGGCGTGGGCGCTCAAACACGAGCGCCCACGCTATCTGTGAGAACCAGTGCCCGCGCCGCGGTTCCATTTTTTTGAGCTTCCCGGCCGCCCCGACGTTATGAACAACCTCCGCACCGTAACGCAGGCGATCCTGGCTCAGGAGGCGGAGCTTCGCGAAGGGGGGAGCGCTGCTGGACAGAAGCGGCAGCGCGGGCTGGGGCGGTTGACGGTTCGCGAGCGGCTGGGGGAGTTGCTCGACCCGGATGATGCGTTTCTGGAGTTTGGGTTGTGGGCGGCGTGGCAGATGTATCCTGAATGGGGCGAGGTGCCGGCGGCGGGGGTGGTGACGGGCATGGGGCGGATTCACGGGCGGCCCGTGTGCGTGGTGGCCAACGACGCCACGGTGAAAGCGGGTGCGTTTTTTCCGCAGTCGGTGAAGAAGGTGCTGCGGGCGCAGAAGATCGCCACGCTGTTTCGATTGCCGCTAGTCTATCTGGTCGATTCGGCCGGCGTGTTTCTGCCGCTGCAGGACGAAATTTTTCCCGATGAGGACGACTTCGGCCGCATCTTTCGCAACAACGCGGTGATTTCGGCGCTGGGGATCCCGCAGTACGCCGCCGTGATGGGGAACTGCGTGGCCGGCGGCGCTTACCTGCCGGTGCTGTGCGATACGCTGCTGATGACCGAAGGGAGCCAGATGGCGCTGGCCGGTGCGTCGCTGGTGAAGGCCGCCATTGGGCAGACGGTCGATCCCGAAGAGCTTGGCGGCGCGACGATGCACGCGCAAATCAGCGGCACCGTCGATTTCCGCGTACCGGACGATGCCAGTTGCCTGCGGCGGTTGCGGTCGTTGATTGAACTTCTGGACGACGATCGTAAGGCGCAATCGACGTCGGAGTCGGGTTCTGCGCCGGCCCGCCACGCGGATGATGTGTTCGATCTTGTGCCCGGCGATGGTCAAGGGGAATATGAGATTCGCAGCGTGCTGGAGTGCATCGTCGATGCGGGTTCCATGCAGGAATACCGGGCGGAGTTCGGGCTGTCGCTGGTGACGGCGTTCGCCAAGATCGCGGGGCACGCGGTGGGCATCGTCGCCAATCAGCGGCATCGAAGTTCCTCGGCAACGCACGAACTGCAAATCGGCGGCGTGCTCTATCCAGATTCGGTCGAGAAGGCCGCGCGATTCGTCATGGATTGCAACCAGATCGGCCTGCCGCTGGTGTTCTTTCAGGACGTGCAAGGCTTCATGGTCGGTCGGCAGTCGGAACAGTCGGGAATTATTCGGGCGGGCGCGAAGCTGGTCAGCGCCGTGAGCAACAGCGTGGTTCCGAAGTTCACGGTGATTATCGGCGGGTCGTTCGGAGCGGGAAACTATGCGCTGTGTGGCAAGGCCTACGACCCGTGGTTGATTCTCGCCTGGCCGAGCGCCCGGTATGCGGTGATGGGCGCTAATCAAGCGGCGGCAACGCTGTTAGATTTAAGAATTCGAGACGCGGAGCGAAAAGGTGCGCCGCTGTCGAAGCAGGAGAAAGAGCAGCTTCACGCCGAGATTCGCGACAAGTACGAGCAGCAGACGGACATTCGCTACGGCGCCGCCCGCGGCTGGGTGGACGCGATCATCCAGCCCAACGAAACGCGCAACTGGCTGGCGGCAAGTTTGGCGGTGATTCCCAAGGGCGTCGGTCGCGAAGGTTTCCGAACGGGCGTGTTCCAGGTTTGATGCGAGACGGAGGCTCACATGCCGCAAGCGGTACGGATCGGAAACGCCCACGGGTTTTGGGGCGATCGCCTGGAGGCCGCGGCCGAAATGTTGGCGCTCGAACCGGAACTCGACTACCTGACGCTCGACTTCCTGGCGGAAGTCTCGATGGCGATTCTCGCGTCGCAGCGCGAGCGCGGCGAACGCATCGGCTACGCGCGCGATTTTGTGGACATCGTGACCTCGCTGGTGCCGTATTGGCGGTCGGGTGGGAAGTGCCGGGTGATTACCAACGCCGGCGGATTGGACCCGGTGGCTTGTGGTCGTGCATGTCAGGAAGCGCTGGAACGTGCCGGTTGCCCCGAGCGAAAAATCGCGATTGTGACGGGGGACGATGTCCTGGGCCGGCTGCAGGAAATGGCGACCGCGGGTGCCGATGCGGAGCTGACGCGTAACCTCGACACGGGCGCGCCGGTTTCTACGGTTAGCGATCGGCTGATTACGGCGAATGCGTACCTCGGGGCGCAATCGATCGCGGCGGCGCTCGCCGAAGGCGCCGACCTGGTGATTACCGGGCGTGTTGCCGATCCGAGCCTGACCGTCGGCCCCTGCGTGCATCACTTCGGTTGGAACTGGAACGACTGGGACCGCCTTGCGGGCGCGACCGTTGCCGGCCATCTGATTGAATGCGGCACGCAAGTCACCGGCGGCATTTTTACCGATTGGCTGAATGTGCCCAATGTCGATCGAATTGGATTTCCGATCGCGGAAATCGCGGCGGACGGTAGTTGCATCGTGACCAAGCCGCGCGGCAGCGGCGGTTGCGTTACCGAGTCGACGGTCAAGGAGCAGTTGCTGTACGAGATCGGCGACCCCGCCGCGTATCTTTCGCCGGACGTGACGGTGTCGTTCCTTTCGTTGAGCGTCGCTGAAGAGTCGCTCGATCGCGTGCGCGTCAGCAGGGCGAAGGGCCGGCCAGCGCCCGATCATCTCAAGGTTGGGGCAACGTATCGGAACGGGTTTCGCGCCTCGGGTCAGTTGACCGTTATTGGAACCAATGCAACCCGTAAGGCCCAACGCGCCGCGGATGTAGTGCTGAAGCAACTGGAAGCGGCCGGCATTGAATTTCGGGAGACGCTGGTGGAGCTAATCGGGGGAACTGACGATGCGCTAGAAACGCTACTCCGCATATCCGTGGCCGACGACTCGCGCGAATCGCTCGACCGGTTCGCTCGCGCACTGATGCCGCTGATTACTGCCGGGCCGCCTGGCATCACGGGCTACGCCGAGGGGCGGCCGAAGGTCCGTCCGCTCATCGATTTCTGGCCGTGCTTGATTCGACGGGAGCTTGTGCCGTATGCGCTTCACTTCCTAACCGCCGGCACCGGTTCGCAATCGGCCGAAAGCAGTATTCCGTTCCGCGAGCCAATGAAACCTCGGCCTTCGGAGCCGGTCGCGGCGTTCGAAGCTAAACGTTCGCTGACTCTGGCGGATATCGCGCTCGCGCGAAGCGGCGATAAAGGTCGGCATGCCAATATTGGTGTTATCGCCCGCGAGCCGAGCGACTTTGAGCGACTGCGGCAGGAACTGACCACCGCCCGCGTCGCGGAGTTTCTGGACATCGCGGAGGCTGACCGCGTGCGGCGATACGAACTACCCAATCTCGGCGCATTGAACTTCATTATCCACGACATACTCGACAGCCGGCTGCGTTTGGATAGTCAGGGCAAAGCGCTCGGCCAACGGTTGTTGCAGATGCCATTGTCGAATCCATCGTAAGGGCAAAGCAAATGGAATCAGCGTTGATTCAACTCGAGGAGCGCGCGGACGGTGTGGTCATCGTGACGCTCGATCGCCCCGCGAAGCGGAACGCGCTCCATGTCGCTTTGATGGAATCGCTGTGCGCGGCGATGGACCGCCTGGCAGGGAACGCCACCTGCCGCGTGGTCATCGTGCAGGGCGCCGGACCGGTGTTTTGCGCGGGGCTGGACTTAACCGAAGCGGCTCAACCTGATTTTGCCGAGCAAAGCGCCGAAGCCGTGGCCAGGATGCTGCGAACGGTGGCCGATTCGCCACTGGTCACGATTGCCGTTGCTCACGGCGCCGCACTAGCCGGCGGGGCGGGCCTGATGGCGGCCTGCGATTTCGTGGTGGCAACCGAGGATCTCCGCATCGGTTTTCCCGAAGTGCGCCGCGGACTGGTGCCGGCGCTGGTGTCAACCGTGTTGCGGCAAAGAGTGCAAGAGTCGAGTCTGCGCGAGCTGTTGATTTTAGCGAACGAAATCGATGCTCCACGCGCGCTGCAGATGGGTTTGATCGATCGCATCGCACGCCCCGGCGAGCTTCTGGACGTCGCGCACGCAATCGCGACCCAGATCTTGATGGCGGCTCCGAACGCAGTACGACTTACGAAGCAACTGCTTCTCGAAACGCGTGAGCTACCGCAAGGCGATGCGCTGCGGCTCGCACTTGACTTTCATTCGCAGGCTCGTGGCAGCGATGAGGCCCGCGAGGGACTAGCTGCGTTCGCCGAGCGACGTAGCCCTAACTGGTAGACAAGAAATTTGAACAGGAGGAAACAGAGGGAACAGAGAACGGTATAGCTGATTTCTTTCGTTTCTTCCTCTGTTCTCTCTGTTTTCTCCTGTTATCCTGTATTTGCTGCCTTACAACCGCGCCAGGCCCTTTGTGGTGAGAAAACTCGGAGCATCTGCATGAGTACGACGCTTGATCCGGCGGCCAAGGCCCAACTGCGCGAACAGCAAGTTCGGCAGGCGGAAGAGCTGTTGTCCACGGAGTCGCCGGCGCGGAGTTTTGCCAAGGAGCTGTTTCACGGGCGTTTCGCTGGTGAACTCGTTCTGCCCTACCCCAAACTATCAGGCGATGAATCCGCGCGCGTGAAGCAGGCGCTGGCCGAGCTTCGTGCGTTTTGCGACGAGCACTTAGACCCGGACGAAATTGATCGCCAAGCCGACATCCCGCAACACGTGATCGACGGCCTGGGTCGGCTCGGCGTGCTCGGAATGACTGCGCCCGAGGCGGTCGGCGGGCGGGGATTTTCGCAACTCGCTTATTGTAAGATTCTGGAGGAATTAGGCTCGCGATGTAGCGCGACATCCATTTTCGTCAATGCGCATCATTCGATCGGGATCAGGGCACTGTTGCTGTTCGGCACCACTGCGCAACAGGAGCGCTGGTTGCCCGATTTGGTGAGCGGACGCAAGCTCGCGGCGTTTGCCTTGACGGAACCGCAGGCCGGGTCGGATGCGGCGAACGTGCAAACGCAGGCCACGCCCTCGCCCGATGGTACCTACTATACATTGAACGGGGAGAAGCGTTACATCACCAACGGCGCCATCGCCGACGTCCTGACCGTGATGGCTCGAACTCCCGTGGCGGGTCGCGACGATACGGCCGTTTCGGCTTTTCTGGTCACACCCGACATGCCCGGCTTTCAGGTGGTCGAACCGCGAATGGAAAAGCTCGGAATTCGCGGGACGGCGACGGCGCGGCTGGCCTTCGAGAACATGCGCGTGCCTGCTGAGAATGTGCTCGGATCACCAGGCAAAGGCTTGCGGATCGCGCTCACCGTGCTGGACTTCGGGCGGACGACGTTTGGCGCCTGTTGCACCGGCGCGGCAAAGACCTGCCTGCGGTTGGCAAATGAGCATTCGCATTCTCGTGTCCAATTCGGACAAACGCTGGCAGAGTTTGAGCTGATCCAGAAGAAACTCGCTCGCATGGCGGCGTTCGCCTATGCGATGGAAGCGATGACTACCGTCACCGCCGGGTTGATCGATCGCGGCCTGGATGATTACATGCTTGAAACGGCGATGATCAAGGTCTACAGCACCGAGGTGCTGTGGACTATCGTCAACGACGCGTTTCAGATTCACGGCGGCGCGGCGTACTTCACCGACCTGCCGCTCGAACGCATGCTTCGCGACGCGCGGATTAACCAAATTGGCGAAGGCGCGAATGAAGTGCTGACATCGTTCATCGGACTCGTGGGTATGCGCGAGCCAGGCGAGGCCTTGCGCAAGGTGTGGAACGCGCTGCACCGGCCTTGGAGCGGGGTCGGAACGCTTGGTCGCTTTGCGGGAAGCGGAATTCGTCGGCGTTGGGCGCTGCCCGCAATTCCGGTCCAATCCGCGCTGCTCAATCCGCGAGCGCGCGAGCTGAGCCGACTGATCCGCAGCTTCTCACTTCAAGTCGAGCGGGAACTGATCCATCATCGCGAGGAAATTCTCGAACGGCAACTCGTGCAGGAGCGGATTGCTAACATCGCAATGGAACTGTACGCCTCGACGTGCGTCCTAAGTCGGTTGGACGCGGCATTACAGACGCCCGGCAACGTATCGGAATCCTCGAAGCCCGCGGAATTCTTTCTCGCACAATCGTCGCGCCGCATCCGCCAGCTTTTGCGGAAATGCAACGATAACGACGACGAACTGATACGGGCTTTCGAGTAGGCGGATATCGCGGTAGCACTGATTTCATTACCGGGCGGACATTCTCAGTCCCCCGTCGAGGCGGATCACTTCCCCGTTCAGCATCGAATTCTCGAGCACGTGTGCCACCAGCGCCGCGAACTCGGCCGGTCGGCCTAAACGGCGGGGGAAGGGCGTTTGCGATTCGAGTGACTGCCGATATTTCTCCGGAACTTGTTGCATCATGGGCGTCTCGAATACGCCCGGCGCAATCGCGACGACTCGAATTCCGAATTGCCCCAACTCGCGGGCGGCCGGCAACGCGAGCGCCGCGACACCCGCTTTCGAGGCGGCGTACGCGGCCTGTCCGATTTGACCTTCAAAGGCGGCGATCGACGACGTCAGCACGATGACGCCGCGTTCGCCTTCGTCGTCCGGCTCGTTGCTCTGCATCGCCTCGGCGGCCAGTCGCAGTACGTTGAAGGTGCCGACCAGATTGATATCAATCACACGCTGGAATAAATCGAGGCGGTGTCGGTTGTTCGGCCCAATGATTCGCTCGCCATGACCAATTCCCGCACAGGTAACCACGGCCCGCACCGCGCCGAATCGCGCACGAACTTCAGCGAGCGCCGCCACGACGGAGCTCTCATCCGTCACGTCGGTCGCGACGAACGCAATCTCCGAGCCGGTGTTTTCGCCGGTGACCAGAGGCTGGAGATCGGCCACCAAAACGTTTGCCCCGAGCAAACGTAGCAATTCTTGACTGGCCGCGCCTAATCCGGAGCTTCCTCCGAAAATGATAACGGTCGATCCGGCAATCTTCATGGAACCGTCCTCGATCAGGCGGTTTGAACCGCCGCTGCGTCCTGCAGTTGGAATTGTTCGATTGCAAGATCGCGCAGCCGAAACTTTTGCACCTTGCCGGTGACCGTCGTCGGAAAGGCTTCCATGAACCACACATGGCGTGGCGTTTTGAAGTGCGCGAGCCGCGATCGGCAGAACTCCCGAATCTCATCTTCGGTTACCGCAGGCTCCGATCGTTTCCGGATGCAAGCCAGAACTTCTTCTCCGAATCGCAAATCGGGCACGCCGAGAACCTGAACTTCCTCGACCGCCGGATGCTGATACAAGAGTTCTTCGATTTCGCGCGGGGAGATGTTCTCGCCGCCGCGAATGATCGTGTCCTTCATGCGGCCCGTGATGCGGAAGTAGCCGTCCGGCTGCCGCACGGCTAGATCGCCGGTATGCAGCCAACCGTCGTCGTCAATCGCGGCCGCGGTCTGCTCGGGCTGGTGGTAGTACTCGAGCATGACATTGTGACCGCGGGTACAAAGCTCTCCCGAAACTCCATCCGCCGTCAATTCACCTGTGGCAGGATCGACGACCTTCGCTTCAACGCCCGGGAGGACTTGTCCCACAGTGCCGACGCGCTTTTCCAGCGGATCGTCGGTGCGGGTCATTGTGATCAGTGGCGAAGCTTCCGTCTGGCCGTACGCGATGGTGATCTCTCGTGCGCCCATTTCCGTGGTGACCCGTTTCATCAGCTCAATCGGGCACGGACTGCCGGCCATAATGCCGGTACGCAGCGACGACGTGTCGCGCGTCGCAAAGTCGGGCTGTTCGAGCATGGCGATAAACATCGTCGGCACACCATAAACGGCCGTGCATTTTTCCGACTCGATTGCGTCCAGCGTCGGAACTGCAAGGAAGCACTCATGCGGGAAGACCATCGTCGAGCCCCAAACGGTTGCGCACAGCGTTCCAAGGACGCAGCCAAAGCAATGGTAAAGCGGCACCGGGATGCCGATGCGGTCCGTCTCGTCTAAACGCTGGCCCTGGCCTGCGTGGTACGCATTGAGCAGCAGATTGCGATGTGTGAGCAATGCGCCCTTGGGATTGCCCGTCGTTCCAGACGTATACTGCAAGTTAATGGGGTCGTTCGGCTGCGCAGCCGCGGCGGCGGCTCGCAAGGTGTCGCGATTCTTCGATGAAAATTCGGGTCGTACGAAGGCGTCCCAACTGAGCATGGCTTGATGGTCGCTGCCGCGCATCCGAATCAAGTGCCGGAGCTTGGGAAACTGTTCGCTACGCAAATTCCCACACTGGGCAGATGCGAGGCCCGGCCACACTTCTTCAAGAATTGCGTCGTAGTTCGACGATCGAAATTGCTCAATGAGTGCTAGCCCGCGTACGTCCGATTGAGCGAGGGCGTAAGCGAGTTCCGCCGGCCGGTACGAGGGATTAATCGTGACCAGAACCACCCCGATTCGCGCGGTCGCAAACTGAAGCAGCACCCATTCAGGCCAATTCGACGCCCAGACTCCAAAGTGGTCGCCGTGGCGGTACCCCAGTTCGATGAGGCCGAGGGCGATGCGATCGACCTCGCGCTCGACCTCGCGCCAGTTCATTCGCACGTTCGGCTGACAAAAGACGATCGCCTCTTTCTCCGGGAAGCGCTCGGCTGTGTGCGAGAGAACCTCGCCAATCGTAAGCCCGTCCACCCATGGTTTGCTCGCCATCTCGTGCTCTCCGAACGGCATTACTCTTCGCCACAGTGCATCGCACCATTATAAGCGTTATCCTCACCCTTGAGAATCTTGAAAGTTGTCCGAGGGATTACTTCCGGTTTTATAGCTTACTTCTCTCGTCGTGCTTTACGCCGAAGGCGTTACGTCTTCAGCCCAGGGTTGTCCGCCGTAGCGGACTACCCTGGGTGGTCGCGGAAATTGTTTCCTGTACCCCAACGGGGTTCCGTCCCAAGCGCGCCGACGGCGCAACCCCGTTGGGGTAGATACTCTGATGTCTGGCGTTGACCCAGGGTAGATCGCTAAGGCGATCAACCCTGGGCTGGAGGGCGTAACCGCTTTGCGGTACGAAGTGTTCATCAGCGAGCCGAAGCTGCAAAGCACACCTATGTCCTTCAACCTACCCCAAAAATCGGACAGTTATTCATCGGTCGCCCCTAAGTTGTCGGATCGAATCTCCCGTATAATTCATCGGGCTTGCTCTGAGTGCAACGGTAACCGGGTGTATCATCTGGTGGAGTATTGAAATGGAAATGCCGGTCATACTGTCCGCCTGCCGCACGCCGATAGGGAAATTCGGCGGAGCGCTGTCCCACGTCCCCGCTCCGGAACTCGGTGCATTCGCGATTCGGGAAAGCCTATCGCGGGCCGGCTTGCCTTTGAGCCACGTTTCCGAAGTCATCATGGGAAATGTGCTCGGCGCGGGTATAGGCCAAGCGCCGGCTCGGCAAGCCGCACTAAGGGCAGGCTTATCAGCCAGCGTTGCCGCACTGACAATCAACAAGGTGTGTGGCTCGGGGTTGAAATCGGTCATGCTGGCGGCCCAGGCCATACGTTGCGGCGACGAGGAAGCTCTCGTCGCGGGCGGCATGGAATCGATGAGTCAAGCGCCCTACGTGCTGCCTCGCGGAGGCGCAAGGTTGGGAGACCGCACGCTGTACGACACGATGCTGCGAGACGGCCTTCAGTGCGCGTTGTCGGGCGAATCGATGGGCACTCTCGCGGAACGATTGGCGCGGTCCGATGGCATCGGACGTCGGGAGCAAGACCAATACGCTGCCGAAAGTCACCGCCGCGCGGTTTCCGCCGCCGCCAGCGGCGCGTTCGCGCGGGAGATCGTTCCTGTCATGGTGCAGGCTCGTGAGAGTACGACGACAGTGAGCAAGGACGAAGGCCCGCGTCCGGATACATCGGTGGAAGTCCTAAACTCTTTGTCGCCGACTTTCGCAACGGACGGAACCGTCACGGCGGGCAACTCGTCCATGATCAGCGACGGCGCAGCGGCGGTGGCCGTGGCTTCGGAACGTTTCGCAAAGGCAAATGGATTGAAGCCGCTTGCTCGAATCATCGCGTATGCCACATCTGGCTCTGAGCCGAGCGAGTTGTTCACGGCACCCGTGTCCGCGATTCAGAAAGTACTTGCCCAATGCGGTCGCACGCCCAGGGATATCGATCTTTACGAACTGAACGAGGCATTCGCGGTCCAAATGTTGGCCTGCATGAACCGGCTGGAGCTTCCGCCCGAGAAGGTCAATGTCCACGGGGGAGCAATCGCCCTGGGTCATCCGATCGGTGCCAGCGGAGCAAGAGTTCTGACCACGCTGATTCATGCACTTGTCGCGCACGATCGTCAAACCGGGCTTGCGGCGCTGTGCCTGGGCGGCGGTAATGCGGTCGCGATGGTCATCGAGCGAGTTTGAGCGTTCCGCTCGGAATGATTCAAGAATAAACTCGGTAGTTCAGTTCGTAATGGACTGGACTCGAAAGGCCGCGAATTAATCTACCAGTTGGCCGAAGGCCATGATCACCGTAGCCTGGGGCATCGCCCTCGTTGTTCTACACAACTGCTGCATTCCTACCGCG
>JBBDYG010000124.1:120392-228742 GCA_040901765.1 Pirellulales bacterium | reverse complement strand
CCCCCGTCCTCCCCCTCCCCTAACCCCTCCCCCGAGTACGGGGGAGGGGAACCGAACGCCGCGACTCGTCATTTGCCATTCGTCATTCGTCATTCCCCTATGTCCTTCCTCACTCCAGCCCTGATCGGCGGCGCGGCGTTAATCGCGCTGCCGATAGTGCTCCACCTCATTATGCGGCGGCAGCCGCGGTTGATGGAGTTTCCGGCGCTGCGCTTTGTGCAGAACCGGCGGCTGTCCAACCAGCACCGCCTGCGGCTGCGGCATCTGTTGCTGCTGGCACTGCGTTGCGCGATCATCGCGCTGCTGGCATTTGCACTGGCGCGGCCCGTGCTTCAGGGAAGCGGATTACTCGGCCAGAAGACCGGCATTATCGCCACGGCGCTCGTGTTCGATACCTCTCCGCGGATGGCTTACCAACAGCAGAACAGTACCCGTTTGCAGGCGGCGCAAGAACTCGCGACATGGCTGCTCGAACAACTCCCACCCGATGCCCAGGCGACCGTGCTCGACACTGGCACCAGCTACCGCAGCCAATGGGGCGACCGCGACGCCGCTCAGTTGCGAGTTATGCGGCTGGCCCCGCATGCCTCCGCCCGCTCGTTGCTCGACACGATGAAAGAGGCGCTCACGCTGCTCGCCGAGCGCGAAGGCGATCGCCGCGAATTGTATGTCTTCACCGATCGAACCGCGGGCGTATGGACCGATGAAACACTCGCAAGCCTCAAGGCCGAGCTTGAGGCGATGAAAGACGTTTCGCTCTACGTCATCGACGTGGGCGCCGATGAACCGCGCAACACAAGCCTCGCACCCTTGCAGCTTTCCAGCACCTCGCCCGGCGCAGGTCAGCCGTTGCGGATCGGCACGAAGCTTGAGCGCATACCACCCGCCGCCGACCAACAAACGGTCGAGCTGTGGCTCGACAGCGGCGACAAGCCGCAGAAGCGCGGCGAACTGGTGCTCGCGCCGAACGTTACTGGCGAAGCGGACGTTGACTTCGCAATCGCCGGGTTGGAACTCGGCGTTCATCAAGGATACGTGCGGTTGCTGGGGAGTGATCCGCTGCCCGCCGACGACGTCCGTTATTTCACCGTGGTGGTCCGCCCGCTTCGAAAGGTGTTGCTTGTTGCGCAGCATCCGGACAAGGCGGTGTTCCTGCGCGAAGCGATTGCTCCCGCGGTGCTCGCGGAATCGGGCAACAATCGTTTCGAAACGAAAACGATCACCTTCGATCAACTCGCAAAAACGCAGCTTTCCGAATTCGACGCGGTCTGCCTGCTCGATCCCTCGCCGCTGTCTGCCGAAAGCTGGGACCGCGTGGAGAACTATCTTCGCTCGGGCGGTGGCGTGGCGGTGTTCTTGGGCCGCCAGGCGCAGCCCGTTGAGAAAATGAACGAACCCGCGCCGCAGCTCCTGCCAGGGCCACTGAAGTGGATTTCTCGCGACCAAACGTACTTCCGTCCCGATGATTTCAATCACCCCGCCTTGGCGGAACTGGCCGACCTGTCCGACGCGCTGCCGTGGCAGAATTTCCCCGTGTTTCGCTATTGGGAGTTTGGCGGACTGGCAGACGGCGCATTCGTGGTGGCGCGGTTCGCCAACGGCTCGCCGGCGCTGGTGGAGATGACCCGCGATCAAGGCCGGTTGATGATCATGGCCACGCCCGTCTCCGACTTTGCAAGCGACGACCCTTGGAACCTGCTTCCGACAGCACCGGAGGCGTGGCCGTTTCTCGCGCTTTCCAAATCGCTCTTGGACTACCTCACCGGCGGCGGCGACCAGTCGGTGAACTACACGGCCGGCCAAACTGCCATCATGTCACTCGGGCCGCAGCAGCAGGTCGAAAACTATTTGGTGCAACTTCCCAACGGTGAGTCGCTACGTCAAAGCTTATCCGCCGGGCAGGAGGAGATCGTCGTCAGCACGACCCAGTCGCCGGGCAACTACCGCGTTGTCGCCGGCGGCGAAGAGAACCCGCTCGACCTGGGCTTCTCGGTGAACGTAGCCGCAGATATAAGCCAACTTGCCCGCCGAGACTTCGCCGATATTAGCGAAGCGCTCGGCAAAGACCGCGTGCGCCTGGCCAAGAGCGAAGACGAAATCGAAGTCCGCGTCGGCATCGGCCGCGTCGGCCGCGAATTGTTCCCGTGGCTAATCACGCTGGTAGCGATGGTACTCGGGGCTGAACAAGTACTATCGAATCGGTTCTATCGGCGAGAGTAGGTTTCCGGAGTTGTCCGCAGATGTCGCAGATGATCGCAGATGTGAGAAAGAGTCACCTAAAACATGACAGTACGAAGAATCGAGAAATCATTTCGGCATTTTATGCTGTAGTGCTTTCGCGATGTAATTGGCTAGTAGCCAGGTTTTCCTAAGCTAGTGAATCCGATCAATTGATTTTATCTGCGCTAATCTGCGTCATCTGCGGACAAGCATCTTAATGGAGTTACATTTTTCACCCGTCGGCGGCCCTTGGCTCGTGGCGGTTGTTGCTGCGCTGTTAGTGGCGCTGTTGCCGCTTAAGCCCGCGCATGTCGAGTTGTCGCGGGCTCGGCTGTGGGTGCTGCGGTTGCTCCGGTTCTGCGTGGTCGTGCTAACGCTGATCGCCATGCTTCGGCCGACGCTGGTCTATACCGATGAAAAACCTTTGCAGGCATCGCTGCTTGTTCTGATCGATGACTCGCGGAGCATGAGCGTCAAAGACTCGCTCGGCAATTTGTCGCGGTGGGACTCGCTCAAGGCGATGCTCGAAGATGCGTCGTCGGCCATTGAAACGCTCGCCGAAACATGGGACGTCCGGGCCTATCAGTTCGATACCGATACGAAACCCGTGCCGGTCGAAGATGGCAGCGTGAAGCTCGGGGACGAAGCCACCGGCGAGCAATCGGCGCTCGGCGCCGCCCTGGAGGACGTGCTGGAGCGCGAATCGGCGCAGCGGGTGCTCGGCGTGGTGGTTCTGAGCGACGGCGCTCAACGCGCCGCTCCACCGCGTGACGCCGCGCCGCAACTTACCGCGCGTCGCTACGCCGCTGAGGGCATCCCCATCTATGCCGTCACCTTCGGCCAACCGGGCAGCGGCGAGCGGGCCGACATTGCTGTCGAGGATTTGCTCACGGGCGACACGATCTTCGCTTCGACCCCCACGGAGGTAACCGGCCGATTGCGTTACGGCGGCTATGCGAACCAACAGGTGCCCGTTCAATTGCTGTGGGAGACCACAGAGGGCGAAATGGCCGGCGTCGATGCCATGCAGGTGCGGCTCGATGGCCAAAGTGGCACGCTGCCGATTCGACTTCAGCACACACCCAGCGAACCGGGCGAATACAAAGTAACGCTTCGCGTCGAGCCGCGCGAGGGCGAGCAGGTCACGACCAACAACGAAGCAAGCACATTCGTCACGGTCCGCGCCGGCGGAATCCGCGTGCTGTACCTCGTCGGCGCGACGCGCGTCGGCGGCGAGCCTTCCCTCGAACAACGGTTCATTCGCGGCGCGCTGGCGGCTTCACCCGATATCGTCGTCACCCGCCAGCGGTTCGATTATCGGCAGGAGCGCGAAGACCTCCGCGATGAATTCGAGCCTGGCAAATACGATGTCTACATTCTCGACGATCTCGATTCGCTCGCGCTCGACCTGCCAAGCTGGCGTGCGCTGGAGGCAAGTGTCCAACGCGGTGCGGGGCTGATCATGATCGGCGGCTATCACAGCTTCGGACCGGGCGGATTCCTCGGCACACCCGTCGCCGGTCTGTTGCCGGTGGAACTGGGTCGCGCCGAGCGGCAAAACTTTGACGAAAAACTACGCGACGACGTGCATCTGAGCGGGCCGCTCAAGATGCGCCCCGCCGCGCCGCTCGGGCCGAGCCATCCCGTGATGCAAATCGCTCCCGAGGGCAATTCAGCCGAGTTGTGGTCCGAAATACCGGAACTCGATGGGGCGAACCTGCTGGAGCGCTCGCGGCTCAAACCCAACGCCATGGTGCTGGCCGAAAGCGCCGACAACGCGCGGCATCCGCTGTTGATTGCCGGCCAACCCGGCGAAGGCCGCGTGCTGGCGTTCGCCGGCGA
The DNA here is from genome assembly GCA_040901765.1 of Pirellulales bacterium. Classification (GTDB taxonomy): domain Bacteria; phylum Planctomycetota; class Planctomycetia; order Pirellulales; family Lacipirellulaceae; genus JBBDYG01. The sequence continues at coordinate 224,680 of JBBDYG010000124.1, read as the reverse complement.
TTCGACGTGGCGGTGGGTAACCCAAGGCTTCGCTGACGCCCATCGCCGCTTCTGGCGGCAGGTGATTTTGTGGCTGGCCAAGAAAGATCAGCAGAAGGAAGGCGAGGTCTGGATCGAACTGGCCCAGCGCCGTGTGCCGCGCGGCAGCCGTGTGGAACTTGCGGTCGGCGCGCAACCAACCGCCGGCGAAACGCAAGTCAATCCCACGTTCGATGTGACGATTGCCACTCCCGATGGCGAACCGGTCGGACTTAACACCACGCCCGCCGAGGACCGCCACACCGCAACGTTCAATCAAACCGGCCAGCCGGGCGATTACACCGTCACTGTTGTGGCTCGCCAAGGCGACAAGGAACTGGGCACAGCGACGGCGCGATTTCTCGTGCCCGACGAAGACCTGGAACTCGATCGCCCCGCCGCGGAACCAACTTTAATGGCCCAGCTCGCCCGCCTGACCGCCGATTCGGGCGGCCGCGCCCTCGCCCCCGAAGAACTACCGCAACTGCTCGCCGAACTCGCCGACCGCGAACCGGAGGTCAAACAAGAGGTGCTCGAGCGCGTCACCTATTGGGACAAGTGGCCGTTCTTCCTGCTATTCGTCGGGCTGCTCGGAGTCGAGTGGTATTTGCGGAAACGCTGGGGACTGGTGTAGTCTGGTCATAAGACGGTTCGATTTGTAACGTTATAAGAAGGTGTTTGAGAGACGCTTGTGCCCCCGACAATGAATATGCTTGCTGTTCGACTGCCCCATCCCAGAGGGATGACAGCCATTAGCCGGTGGTCGCGAAGCGCACCACCGGAAAGCAAACCGTCTTCGCGCACGACCCCGGTAGGGGTCGCAGCAGTTCGGTGCTGAATAAAGGATGCTGGCACACCCTCCGGGGTGCTCATATCCATATCGTTCGTTTTCCGGCGGTGGCGCTGGCGCTTACCGCCGGCTAATCGCTGCCAAGCCTCCGGCTTGAAGGCAATAAGGATTCCTTCCATGACCTTCACTCGTGCTCAAGCACTCGCTCGCCTTCGCGACCGTATCGCGGCCGGCTTGCCGATCATCGGCGGCGGCGCGGGCACCGGCATCAGCGCCAAGTTTGAGGAAGCCGGCGGCATTGACCTGATCGTGATCTACAATTCTGGCCGCTACCGCATGGCCGGCCGGGGTTCGCTCGCGGGGCTGATGCCCTTCGGCGACGCCAATGCGGTGGTGATGGAAATGGCCAGCGAGGTGCTGCCCGTGGTGAACGACACCCCCGTGCTGGCCGGCGTCTGCGCGAGCGATCCGTTTCGCTTGATGGACAAGTTCCTCGACGAGCTGCGCGACACGGGCTTTACCGGCGTGCAGAACTTTCCTACCGTCGGCCTGATTGATGGTCAGTTCCGCGCGAATCTCGAAGAGACCGGCATGGGTTACGACAACGAAGTGCGGCTGATCCGCCTGGCCCGCGACAAAGACCTACTTACCACGCCCTATGTGTTCAACGTGAAAGAAGCTCACGAGATGGTCGAAGCCGGCGCGGACATGGTCGTCGCCCACATGGGCCTCACCACCAAGGGCGCGATCGGCGCTCATACCGCCCGTTCGCTCGACGACTGCGTCCGCGAAGTGCAGGCCATCGCCGACGCCGCCTGCGAAGTACGCGATGACATCATCGTCCTTTGCCACGGCGGCCCGATCGCCATGCCCGAAGACGCCCAGTACGTGCTCTCTCGCACCCGCGGCGTGCATGGGTTTTATGGCGCTTCCTCGATGGAACGATTGCCCGTGGAAACCGCGATCACCGAACAAGTCCGCAAGTTCAAGGCGATCCGGTTCAACTGACGATCGATCAGGCCGACACGCTCACGATCAACTCGCCCACGTTCGCTGGCATCTCGGCCGGGATGCTTGTACGCGCCGCACTCGTTTTCCGGCGTGGCGCTCGCGCTGACCGCCGGCTAAAGGCTATCAAGCCTCCGGCTTGAAAGACCCTGATTAGTAAGGATGGTTCGCTTCGTTACCACAGTTCACGTACTTCACACTACCCGCACCACAATCTTTCCCGCCAGCGTGCCGCTGTTGCCGAGGGTGTTTTCTTCTTGCAGGCGATGGGCGTCGGCGACTTGGTCGAGCGTGAAGGTGCGGGCGATGCGGGGGCGGTAGCGGCCGTCGGCGAGCCAGCGGTTGATGTCGTGCGCGGCGCGGCCCTGCTCTTCGGGCGTCGCTTTGAACATCACAAAGCCGTACAGCCGGCAGCCCTTCACGTAAAATGGGCCAACGGGAAACTGCGGCCGCGCTTCGCGGCCGGCCATCACGACCATCCGGCCACGCTCGGTAAGAGTCGAGACGGCGCGATCGAAGTCCGGCTCGCGCAGCGTTTCCCACCAGACGTGTACCCCGTTTGGCGCGTACTCGCGAATCCGCGCATCCACATCTTCCGTGCGATAGTTGATTGCCAGGTCGGCGCCCAGCTCGCGGCACATCGCGACTTTCTCGTCTGTGCCGGCGGTGGTGATGACCCGCGCGCCGAGCGCCTTGGCCATCTGCACGACCGCGGAACCGACGCCGCCCGTGCCGCCGTTCACGAACAGGATTTCGTCTTCTTGAATCTGAGCGTCGCGGACCAAACCCAGGTGCGCGGTGATCCCCACCAGCGCGCCGGCGGCGGCTGCTTCGTCGCTGACGCCGTCGGGCGTGGGATAGAGCCAGTGGGAATCGACCGCCGCGTACTCGGCAAAGGTTCCTTGCCGGCCAAGCAGGCCTTGGTTCGATCCCCAAACCCTCATGCCGGGGTGGAGGTGGTTCACTTCAGCGCCCACCGTTTCGACCACACCGGCCAAGTCGCAGCCGACGATGAACGGCCGGGGCAGTTCCATCGCGATCGTGCCACTGCGGATGTAGGTATCGACCGGATTCACGGCCGCCGCATGTACGCGGACCAAGGCTTGCCGTGGGCCGACTTCGGGGATCGGCAGGTCGCCTATTTCGATGGATTCCGACGGGCCGGGGGAGTGGATGTAGGCGGCTTTCATGGCGAAGCAGGGGACAGGGGACAGGGGACAGGGCTATGAACAACGACTCGCACGGTGTCAAACCACACAAGCTTACCGACCTTGCGGTCGGCGGTAGCAGAAGACCTATAATAGCTTCATGCCGCAGCGTCGATCAACGATTGGTTTCTTACTTCTGGCCGGGGTCGTTGCGCTTGCCTATCTACTCGTAACGCTACCGCCCACGCTAATAACTCACTATCGGGACGCCGCGGAACTGGGCGCGTATATTGGTTATGCCTATCTGGCAGTTGTTACGCTAGGTGGCTCAATACTTTTAGGGCTGTTCGGCTGGTTCTTTTGGCGGCTATGGCGGAATACCCGGGCGCGCGACGAATCGGTTGACCGCCGCGGCCGCAGTCCACGCGAACTGAGTCGCCGTGAACGCGATGCGGAGCTTGACGACAACCTCGCTGCTGGCCGTGAATTCTCTACAGGTGCAAAAATCTCGCCGCAGTTGCGAGCCGAGATTGAGCGGGCGGTGGCCGATTTGGAAGCCAAACGCGACGCGCGGCGGATCGAGATTGTCGCGTTTGGCACGATCTCGAGCGGAAAGTCGTCGCTGCTCAATGCACTCGCGGGCCGCGACCTGTTTCGCACCGACGTGGTCGGCGGAACCACCGCTTCCCGCAGCGAGATTCCTTGGCCGGGGCACGATCAGGTGATCCTGACCGACACGCCGGGCCTGGCCGAAGTCACTGGCGAGGCGCGGGCCGCGCTGGCGGCCCAGTCGGCCGAGGATGCTGACCTCGTGCTGTTTGTGGTCGATGGTCCGCTCAAGAACTACGAGCGCGACTTGCTCAAAGTGCTGGCCACGATGGAGAAGCGAATTGTTCTGTGCCTCAACAAGGAAGACTGGTACGACGAGCCGCAGCGGCGCGAGCTGCTCGCGCAGATTCGGGAGCAAGTGGCGGGGCTTGTCGTTCCGCAAGATGTGCTGGCGGTTCATTCGCGGCCGATTAAACGGCGGCGAGTGCGGGTGCTGGCCGGTGGACAGGAAGAAGAGGAGCAAATCACCGAACCGGCCGACATCACACCGCTTGCCGACCGAATGGTGCAGATTGTCGAACGCGAAGGGGGCGACTTGCTGCTGGCGAATCTGCTGATGCAATCGCGTGGGCTGGTGGACGAATCGAAGGAGCGGGTGCTGGCGGCGCTCGATGAAGAGGCCGACCGGGTGATTACGAAGTACATGTGGGCCGCGGGGGGTGCGACGGCCGTGAACCCGATTCCGCTGCTCGACTTGGCTGGTGGCAGTGCGATCACGGTGAAGATGGTGCTCGATCTGGCGCACGTGTATCGCCAGAAGATCAATGCCGATACGATTGTGGAACTGCTTGCTCAGCTTGGCAAGAACCTGATCGCGATGCTCGGCGCGAGCGCCGCGGCGCCGGCCCTGGCCGCGACGGTTGGCACGGTGCTCAAGACGGTGCCCGGCGTGGGCACGGTTGCCGGGGGATTGATTCAGGGCCTCGTGCAAGCGGTGATAACGCGGTGGATCGGTCGGGTGTTTAAGGCGTATTTCCGCAACGAGATGCAACCTCCACCTGGCGGACTCGCGGAACTTGCCCGCCGCGAGTGGCGCGAAGTGACGAGTGTCGATGAGTTGCGAAAGTTGATTCAACGCGGGCGGAAGAAATTGCACGGTGAAGAAGACTATTAGCAGTGCTTTCGGTCATGAGTTTTTGTCCACAGATGACGCAGATGATCGCAGATAAGGTTCGTGCAGGCTTCGTATTAATGACTCATTCAATTCGCCCTATCTGCGCACATCTGCGTCATCTGCGGACGAACCGAATGGAATTCTCTTCGAGTTTAGTGACTGTCCGATACAGGCTGACAGTTTCATCATGAACCATCACGAAACATCGCCGAACCCGACGCTCGCCGCGCACCAAGGCGTGGACGACTTTTCCGCTGCGCTTTCCGCGGTGGAACATGCGGTGCGGCAGTTCGATGGTTGTACTGATGCGGAACGCGAGGCACTTGCGACGCAGCTCCGCCAGTTGCGGGAGATGGGCGAGAAGCTGCGCTCGGGTCGGGTTGAGATCGCCGTCTTCGGCGAGATCAGCACCGGCAAGTCGGCGCTGATCAACGCGCTCGTAGGTGAGGCGGTCACGCAGGTCAACGTGCGCGGCGGGTGGACCAAAGACGTGTGGCACGTGCCGTGGAAAGGCGTGGGCTACTGTGTGCCCGGCTTCGAGCAATCGGAAGTTGTGCTGGTCGATACGCCAGGCCTGAACGAAGTGGATGGCGCGGAGCGGGGCATGATGGCCCGCGATGCCGCCCAACGGGCCGACCTCGTGCTATTCGTCACCGATTCGGACCTCAACGAAGGGGAACATTCGGCGCTGGTGGAACTCGCGGCGAGTCACAAGCCGATTCTGCTGGTGCTTAACAAGTCGGACCTTTACACCCGCGAAGAACTGGCCGACCTGCTGAAACTATTTCGCGGCCCGCGGTTGGCCGGGCAAGTCGAGCGGCAGAACGTGCTGGCGGTGTCGGCCGATCCACGCGAGGTGGAATACGAAATCGAATCGGCCCGCGGCCACGTGCGGCGCGAGTGGCGCAAGCCGGCTTCGAACATCGAGACCCTGCGGATGCGAATCCTGTCGGTGCTGGAGCGCGAGGGAAAGGCGCTGCTCGCGCTGAACGCCTCGATGTACGCCGCCGACCGAAGCGACCGGCTCGCCGCGATGCGGGTACGGATGCGGTCCGAGAAAGCGACCAACACGATCTGGACCTACGCCGTCGCTAAGAGCCTGGCCGTAGCGCTCAACCCGATACCCGTGCTCGACGTGGGCGGCGGCATGGCGACCGACATCGCAATGGTCATTCACTTGGGCCGCATTTTCGGCATTGAAGTCACCACCGCCAATGCACAGCAGTTGGTGGTCTCCATTCTCAAAGCGGCGGGGTGGGTAATGCTCGGCGAGGCGGTCGTCAGCTACGCCGCGTCGTTCTTCAAAGGTTTGACGCTGGGCACCGGCACGGCGCTCACCGCCCTGCCCCAAGGCGCGGCGGCGGGGTATGGCTCGTACATCGTCGGCCAGGCAGCCCGCTATTACTTCGAACACGGCGCAAGCTGGGGCGACCGCGGGCCGAAGACCGTCGTGCAACGGATTCTTGAAAACACCGACAAGCAATCGGTGCTGGAGCATCTGAAAGGCGAGATCAAGAAAAAGATTTCGCTGAATCCGTATGCGGGGAAGTGACAAAATTCGTGCCTTCGTCCCTACACCGAAGGTGTTAAACTCCAAAGCCCAGGGTCGCCGTCCTCGGCGCACCCTGGGTCTGCGAGCCATTTCCATCCTTACTCTGAAGGAGTTACACATCCTCGGAATCGTTATCTGTGCAACCCCGTTGGGGTAGATTTATCAATTCCAATCGACTGCGCGGGCGACCCTGGGCTTTGGAGTGCAACGCCTTCGGCGTAAGAAATACCCAAGTTATTCTTGAGCGATGCCTTAAGCTTAGTTGTTTAGCGTAGCCTCATTTCCCGTTCCTCCACCAGCCGTATCTCCCTCTCCAGCCAATCGGTGACGCCGCCCACGGTGGGGAAGCGCAATACGATGGTCAGCACCAGCACGGCGGCCATAACCAGTGTGTAGGGCGAGCCTTCGAGCAAGTACGCGACGAGATTGAAGAAGCAGGCGCCTTCGGAAATCGCGGCACCGACGATGGTTGATGTTTGAAGGCCCATGAGTATTAGACTCCCGTCCGCATCGCTCGCTTCGGACTGCTGCGCCAAACGCTGGCGAGTTTGCCTGCGAAGCAGCGGGGCGATCACGAGTTGGGCTATTATTGCAACCGTGCCGAACGCCAGCGCCATGGCGGTCATGACCGGAAACGCCTCGTTGTCTGCTGCCGTGTCGGAGTTGGAACGTATCACAACGGCCACGATGGCGAACGTCAAGCAGCCCATCACGAGTGCCGCGACGATGATTTGCAGCGTGCGGACCTGCGTTGCGATCTTCTCTCGCGATGGAAGTTCCATAGCGGCCTCGGCGGGTGACATGCGGGGCGGGTTTGGGGTAGTTTAGCAGCCTCCGCTTCGCCCGCGATAGACAAGTATTGGTCCGCGCATGATCGAAACCATTCCCGGCAATCTGTACGACCATCCCAAATATTATGAGCTCGTGTTCGGCTCCGACTGGCGTGCCGAATATCACTTTTTGCGGGCCTGTTTTGAGCGGTACGCGACGGGGCGAGTGCGGCGCGTGTTTGAGCCGGCGTGCGGCACGGGGCGGTTGCTCGTGAAACTTGCGCAGGCCGGTTTTGCCGTCGGCGGCAACGATCTCAACCCCGCGGCGGTAAAATATTGCAACGCCCGGCTCGTGCGGCTCGGCTTCCCACCGACGGCCGTCGTGGGCGACATGGCCGACTTCAAGTTGAAGCAGAAAGCAGACGCCGCGTTCAACATGATTAACAGCTTTCGGCACTTGCCGACGCATGAGTTGGCGCTCGCACACTTGCAATGCATGGCCGATGCGCTGCGCAAGGGGGGCATCTATTTGTTGGGGCTTCACCTTACACCGACCGCTTGTGAACCGATGCAGGAGGAAGGCTGGGCCGCGCGGCGCGGGAACCTGGCCGTGCTGTCGCGGATGTGGACCAAGAACCTCGATCTGCGGCGGCGACAGGAGACCGTCGGCATGCAGTTCGACGTTTACACGCCGACCCGCGTGTTTCGGCTGACCGATACGATTCAGTTCCGCACGTACACTCGCCGGCAGATGGACGAGTTGCTTCGTGCAGTGCCCAATTTGGAACTGATCGCGACGCATGATTTCGCCTATGACATCGAGAAGCCAATCAAAGTGAATGGCTCGACGGAGGATGTGGTCTACGTGTTGAAGAAAAATTAACCACAACGGCACGAAGGACACAAAGACGGTTGTGATAGCACGCGCATCAACCGCCATTTCCTCGGCTTTTCAGCTTCTTTTTCGTCGTGCTCTTCGTGTCGCTGTGATTTTATTGCCATTGACCCGGTTCTTCTATTGGCGCTAGATTCACTGTCGCGACATTGCGACGGTGCTATCACTTGGAGCGCGCGGAGCATGAGGTATCGAATCTCGCTGTTGGCCATCGTCGGCCTTGGTGTTGTAGTTGGCGATGTGCATGCTCAGGCGCGCGAGGAGGAAATCGTTCGCTCGGCGACGACGGTGCTCGACCAGACGATGGCGATGCAACTCGAAGGAATACCGCGCTCGCTGCTGGCGGATGCGCGGGGCGTGGCGATTGTTCCCGGCGTGATTAAAGGCGGCTTTGTTGTCGGCGCCCGTTACGGCAAGGGCGTATTGCTCGTGCGCGACGAAGCCGGCACCTGGCGATTGCCCTCGTTTGTAACACTCGCCGGCGGCAGCTTCGGTTGGCAGATTGGCGTGCAGGCCACCGATCTGATTCTCATTTTCAAGACGCAAAAAAGTGTGGATGGCATTCTGACCGGCAAGCTGACGCTCGGCGCCGATGCGGCAGTCGCGGCGGGGCCGGTGGGTCGCGAAGCGGCGGCCGCCACGGATCAACGGCTCGGCGCGGAAATCTATACCTATTCGCGCAGCCGCGGGCTGTTCGCGGGCATCTCGCTCGATGGCTCGGTGCTGCGGATCGACCAAGCGGACAACGCCTTGTACTATCCGGCACCCGGGCCGGGCCAACCCGCGGCAACACCGCAGAGCGCCGTGCTGCTCGCGCAGAAGGTGGCGAGTTACACGTCGGGCGCGGTGCCGTCACCCGGCGACACAGTGGCTCCGCCCGGACCCGCGCTGCTCCCAGCCGGCGGCGATCAGGCGGCAATGATCCGCGACCAGCTCGCTCACGTTGCGCCGCAACTGTATGGTCTGCTCGACCCGCAATGGCGCGCGTTCTTGGCGCTGCCCGCCGAAGTGTTTCAAGGCCATCAACATCCGCCGATCGCGGCACTCGAGCAATCGCTCGCCAACTTCGCGACCGTCCAGCGCGATCCGCGCTACGCGGCGCTGGCGGCTCGGCCGGAGTTCCAATCGACCTACGGTCTGTTGCAACATTATCTGCAAGCTCAATCTCCTGCCGCGGGCCAACTTCAATTGCCGCCCCCGCCCATGCGGTAGCCGATTTCGAGTTTTGTCGAGTGGCTGCGATCCGCGTTGATTGGTGTTTGGCACACCCCGGTAGCGTCAAAGCGGCTTGGCAAATCTGTCTCAAACATCGCTTGGCACCGACACAATTGGTTTCTCCCCCATTCGGCGCGCACCGGTAGCGGCAGGCTGCAAGCTGACCAATTGCCGCCGACAAAGCGCGCACCTCAATCGGCGTCCGAATGCGGAAGTCGAGTGTGGAGTGCGGAATTCGCTTCCCCAGAGAGGAAGGATTTAGTTGACGGGTGGCGGACGGTTGTGGAACCGCATGGCGGATGTACTCCTGAATTGGGATGTGTTCAGACGTACACAATAGCAGATGGGGTGGCTCTTTTCAAGAACGAAGTTTTTGGAAAGTTGGGGACTAGCAGTGGCACCGAGTGAGTAGTCCGGCTCCGCATGTCCTACAACTTCGCGGTTCGCCGAGCATCCACCAGCTAAAACATCGGGGCATGCTGGCCAAATTGTCAGGCAGAGCCTGACCTACCCAGCTATCCTTCTACGGCAGCCATTGCGGTTTCATCGGACACGTTTTCGAAATCCCCCCGCAAGGCTTTTAGTGCGTAACGCTCTTTGTGAATCTCACCGATCGTGCGAATTCCGAGACGCCGTAGGACTGGCAGCGGTGGGCACCAACCCTGCAGCGCGTGCAGCAAGAAAAATGACTGTACGACCGCCGGCAGAATCAGCCACTTGCGATTTGAGGTGACACCAAGAAACAAACCCAGCAACGTGACTGTGGGAGCCATTGTTTCCAGATAGCGTTCGACATCCCACTCCCGATCCAATTCCGCAAGCCGTCGGTCAATTGCCCCCGTACCTGCATGGGCATAGCGAGCGATGTTGCGTTCGGTTTCCTGTGCAATCTGTTCGTTAATTTCGTCCGAAGTATTGGAACGGACTCGTTCGGCGGTCGCGGGTAACATCGTTAGGCTCCTCAAGGTTTTGGTTCTAAGAACTGGGAGCAAAACGCGTACCGACAATTGACCAGCCGGAGATTGGGATCTGGCCCAAATCGTCCTCGAAGGCCGAATTGTCAGGCACAGCCTGACCTACCCAAAATACAGCCGAATCCCTTCCAGAACTTCCGTGGCGGCGACGGAGGCGAGGATCATGCCCATCACGCGGCTGATGATGCTCGCGCCGCCGGTTCCGATCGTGCGCGCGATCGGGCCAGCGCAGCGCATGAGGGCGTAGGCGGCTGCGACGACGGCGAGCATCAGCCCCGCGGTGGTTAGTTGATCGCCAAAGGAGTGGAGGTCGTTCTGGGTGAGAAGCACTACGGCCATCATTGCGCCGGGCGAGGCGATTGACGGCGTGGCCAATGGAAAGATGGCGACATCTTGAGACCGGCGGAGGTCTTCTTCCTCCGCCTCGGGCTTGCTCTCGCCGAAGATCATCGTGAGCGCAAACAGAAAGAGGACGATGCCACCGGAGATTTGGAACGCCAACAGCGGGACGCCCATTGCCTTGAGCACGACCTCGCCGACGATGATGAAGAACAGCAAGATGCCGGCGGCGGCGACCGCGGCGATGCGGGCGATGTGGCGGCGCTCGGCGTCCGTGCGGCCGTTCGTCGCGGAGATGAACACGGGCACCGTGCCGATGGGATCGATCACGGCAAAGAGGAGCACCAAGTTGCCGAAGATTTGCTGCGAGTCGGGCATGTGAAATTGTTCTGGGAGCGTAGGCATCCACAGCGCACTAGAATAAGTGCAACCGAGCGACGTCGGGGCATTGTATCGCAAGTCGGGCGGCGGCCCTAGATGCGCGGCGGCGGGAGCTTGTTTAGGAGTTGTGTCGCCGCTGCCGCGGCTATTGAGTTTGATGCGCAGCTTTCCGCGGGCTGACGCCGCGCGGCTAAGTGATGCCGCCGCTCCGCGGCTGGAGCGTGGTGGGAGCGACGACGCCACCCTACGGTGCGCGGTTGGCTTTTGCCACTTCCGCGTACATGGACTCGTAGCCCGCGATTACCTTTTCTTCCGCGAGCCAGTCGCGCACGAACGCCTGGCCCTGCGCGCCGATCTCGGGCAACCGCTCGCGCTGCTCAAGTCGCTGGAGAATCGCAGCGGCTACCGATTGCGGGTCGGCGGCGACGATCGCGCTGCCGGCTTGTTCCAGCTCGGGCCAGATATCGACGCCGCTTGTGGTAATCACCGGCGTTCCGCCGGCGAGGGCTTCCACCAATACAAGGCCGAAGTTTTCTTGATGTGTTGGCAAGACGAACAAATCGGCCGCTTGATAGAGCGACGTTTTTTGCGCTCCGCGGACCATTCCGAGGAAGTGGGTCTTCGCGCCGAGGTTTAGTTCATTTGCCAATCGCATTAGCCGATTCACGTAGTCGTCTTCACCCGGTCCCGCGATGAACAGTTCTAGATCAACGCCGCGGCGCGTAACTTCGGCAGCGGCCCGCAACAGAATTTCAACACCCTTCTTGGGATGCAACCGGCTGAGGAACAGCACCTTCGGCGCGGCGGTCGCGAGTTGTGGAAAAGCGGCGAGCGCCGGCTCAGTGCCCGGGAGCGTGTCGTACTCGGTAAGATCAACCAGCAGCGGAAGCACCGCCGTGTGTGCCTTGGGCATCCACTTCGTTGCTTGTTGTCGTTCGCCTTCGGCGGTGCAGTGAACGCGGGCGGCGCGTTCCAAAAACCGGCGGCCGGTGGCTGCCAGAAACAGCCGCTTCTTCAGCCCGCGCTGGGCCATGCACCAATCGTCGAGCATGCCGTGGATGCTGACGATGTAGGGAATTGCTCGACGGCGAAGTCCCCGCGCAATCGTCAGGTTCGTTAACTCCCACGGCGTGTGGAGGTGAACCACCTCAGCGCGGTTGAGCGCGTTCGCTAGGCCCTCCAACGACGGCTGACCCAAGGGATTTCGCGAGATTTGCGTCTGACAAACGACCGGTGCGCGGGTGTTCTGCGCCCATTCTTTCGGTACGTCCTGCGGATTCTGCGTGAGCAGCGTCACTTCGTGGCCGCGGTTGCTCAGGGCGTCGCATAAGTCGAGAACGGCCTTTACGACGCCGCCGTGCTCGGCCACGACTTCGGAGATGTAATGCACGATGCGCAATCGCGGTGCTCCGCCGGAGAAGTTACCCAGCCGCCTGCCGACGTGGCGCAAGCGCCGCCCAGAGCAGCACACTGGCAAGCACCGCGGCAGCCGCACCCCACCAGATCAGCCGCTCGCGGCCTTTCCAGGAGATGGCCTCGTCGAATGCCGTTTTGTGCGATTCGTTCATGTCCACAAATCCTTGCTGGGTGGTCGGCTTGACGATGTAAACCCAGCCTTGCCACATCTGGTAAGGAGTCATTCGATCCAAGTTTTCGATAACGCTCTTGTCCATTTCGGCGACCGTGTCGGCAGTGAACTCCAGTTTCGCCCGCTCCTGTTGAAGCGTGCGTTCCTGTTGCCAAATGCGTAGCCCCGCCGCAAACAGAACGAGCGACACCAAGACGCCGACGGTGACGACCGCCTGACGAAGCGTCCAGACGGCGGTCGACTTCTCGACACGCGTTTCCGCCTGCGGCAAGGCCTGCAGACCTCGCAGTGTCGGGACATCGAGCCTCGCGCCGCAGTCGCAGGTCACCTGGCTGCCCGCTTGGCGCGGTTCGACCGTGAGCCGGTTGCCGCAGGTGCAGTCGAGAAGATAACGAGCGGCCATGGCGAGAATGGTTACCAGCGACGCAAGAGTCGGGGAGAAATCGATTATAATCTGCCGTGGTGCGATCCATGCGTCGGCACCAACCGTCGTCCGGCCATTGCGATCGCGACTCTAACCCGCTGGCAAATAAGCACTTGCGACGAGCGGCGGCGATCGGGTCGTGGCCGTTCGGAGCCTTTCCTACAATGGCCGGCAACACCTCATCGTACTAGTTTTTCGTTTTTTGACTATGGACCGGGTTCTGAGGGCGTTTACAATTGAGTGGCTTGACAGACGGGGGCTACCGGCGTGCGGTTGCCCGCGATTATTTTGCATTTCCAGGCGATGTTTAGCCACGGTTCGCTAGCGAGGCGCTTGAAGCGCGTTGCAAGCGAACGCGGCTACAAGTGGATTGCACCGAGGTGGCGGCACGATGCAGATGATCGAGGTGTTCGTGTCTGGTACTGGCGCGGCTAAGCAACCAGTGCTGCTTACCTCAGTGTAAAGTCTTACCAAATGATGAGGAGATCAGGTTCAAAAACTAGTTGGTGTTAGAATTAGTTGTTTTCGCAGAAGCTGTTAGCTATCTAAAAATCCGGCTGCCAGAGTCGGCTGAGCGGTTTGTTGGGTAATTTCATTCGACAGTCTCGCAGGCAGTCCTTCCCTACCAGGACGCCTCGACGCGAATTTTCCGCCAACCAACCGAAATCAGGACTGGCGCCACCGCGCGGGACCGGCATCCCAACGCGGCGTTTCCTTTGTCGCCAAGTGTCCCATTTGACCGGTAGGAGTAGAAAACTTGTACGACACATTGCTAGACCATGATTTGGAAGAAGAAACCGTAGTCGACGGCGACGTCGTCGAGGAGCTTGATAGCCTGGAGGAAGACGACCTAGGCGAATCCGACGAGATCGACGTAAATGAAGTTGAGAAAGAGGCCCAAGACGAACTCGACCCAGAAAGTTTAATCGAAGCGGGCGAGTCGGAATCCTGGTCCGACGATCCGGTGCGGATGTACCTGACGCAGATGGGCGAAATCCCCCTGCTCACCCGCAAGGAGGAGATTCAGCTTGCACGGCGGATTGAGCACACCCGTGCCGCTTTCCGCCGCAAACTGCTCTGTTGCGATTACGTGATCCGCAACGCCATTAAGATTCTCACGCGGGTCCATCGGGGCGAGCTTCCCTTTGATCGCACGGTTCAGGTGTCGGTGACCGACCACCTGGAAAAAGAGCAGATTCTTGGCCGCATGCCGCATAACTTGCGGACGCTTGAAATTCTGCTCGACCGCAATGCCGACGACTACCGCATCGCGACCAGCAAAACCCACAAACCGCACCTACGCCGGAATGCGTGGCTGCGGCTTTGCCGCCGACGCTGTCGTGCGGTGCTGTTGGTGGAAGAGCTTGGTTTGCGGACGCAACGGATCGAGCCGATGATCGATCAGCTCGCTCAGTTCAGCCGGCGGATCGACCAGCTTCGAAGCGAGTTGGAACGGATGAGAAAAGACCGCCGCCCCGCGAGCGAGCGGAAGCCCGTGCTAGTCGAGTACCGCAACATCCTGCGAGCGCTGCAGGAATCGCCCACGAGCCTTCGCAACCGCGTCCGCGGATTGCGGCAAGTTTACGCCGAGTACCAACGGGCCAAGCGCGGCCTGTCGGAAGGCAACCTGCGGCTGGTGGTCTCGATCGCCAAGAAGTACCGCAACCGCGGCCTCAGCTTTCTCGACTTGATTCAGGAAGGCAACGCCGGCCTGATGCGGGCGGTCGATAAGTTCGAGTACCGCCGCGGGTTCAAGTTCTGCACTTACGCCACGTGGTGGATTCGCCAGGCGATCACCCGGGCGGTGGCCGACCAGAGCCGCACGATCCGCATTCCGGTCCACATGGTCGAGACGATGAGTCGCGTGCGAAACGTGTCGCGGGCGCTATTGCAGCGGTTGGGCCGCGAGCCAACGCTCGAGGAAACCGCCCGCACGGCCGGCTGCACCATCGATGAAGCCCGCCGCGTGCTGGCCATGAGCCGCTACCCGATCAGCCTCGACCGCCCGGTCGGCAACAGCGAGGACAGCCACTTTGGCGACCTGCTGCCCGACGGCGGCGCGGAAAGCCCGGCCATCGGCGCCGCCCAAGAGATGCTCCGCACCCGCATCTCGAAGGTGCTCAAGACCCTCAGCTACCGCGAGCGGGAGATCATCAAGCTCCGCTACGGCCTGGGCGACGGCTACAGCTACACCCTGGAGGAAGTCGGCCACATCTTCAAAGTGACCCGCGAACGCATCCGCCAGATTGAAGCCAAGGCCGTGCGCAAGCTCCAACAACCGAGTCGCAGCGCGGAGTTGGTTGGGTTCTTGGATTAAACTTGTTGCCGATAGTAGGAAACGGTGCATGACTGCCAACGAAATCCGCGAAGTTGTCCGAGCGCAACCGTTCGAACCCTTCACGATTTACATGGACGACGGCAGTTCCTACCGGGTGCAACATCCCGACGGCATCTTGCTGGGCAACTTCGTCGCGATCGTAGCCGCGCCTCACAGTGGTGAGGGCGATAAATTCATGCGGCTCTCGATCGGGCATATCGTGCGCGTTGAAGAGTCCGTGGCTGCAAGCGGATAAGCTTCGCCAAATCATGCCCACGTTCGAGTTTCAGGTTGTCCTAGCAGATGTCGATGTGATGACCGACGAAATCGCCGACGAAATCTACGCAGCTGGCTGCGACGATGGCTCTCCATTCAGTTCCGCAGGAGTCGCAGCAATAGGATTCTCACGCGAAGCCCCCACGATTGAAGAGGCAGTGCGGTCGGCGATCGCCGGCGTCAATAAAGCAGGGTTCGGAGTGGCTCGGGTTGAATTCGCCGACGAGCCAGTTTTTATGAAGATTAATCTAGAATTGGCAAGAAGTTAGTTGGTCGATGCCAATCAGCGAGCATCTAATGGAACTCACTGTCGAACTGATTCCGGATTTGGAAGAGGGCGGTTTTACCGCGCGATTGCCGGACATCCCGGCCTACGGCGAAGGGGAAACAGAAGAGGAAGCGCTCAGCGACTTAAAGGAAGCGATCCGCGGTTATATTGAAGCCTTTGGGCCATATGGCGCATAGCGCACTGGTCTGGACGTTTCTATCGGCGCGTGCCACAACTGGCCTTCATGGACGACCGCCTGATACCGATCGCCGATGCGCCGCTCGGCGCGGAACGTGCTCTCGACAAACCCGACCCACACGAAGCGCGGGCGACGCTGTGGCGGGCGCGGTTCTTGGTCCTAACAGCGGCCTTGCTGTGGAGCTTGAGCGGATTCTTTGTGAAGGCGCCGGCGCTCGAGGGTTGGCCGGGGCCGGTAATTGCCTTCTGGCGCGCGGCGTTTGCCTGCGTCGTGCTCTGGCCGCTGGTGCGGCGACCGAGTTGGACGTGGAAACTCATTCCCATGACGGCGATGTTCGCCGGCATGAACTACTCCTACCTGACGGCCATGGCCCAGGGGTCGGCGGCCAATGCGATTTGGCTGCAATGCACCGCGCCGGTGTGGGTGCTACTGGTCGGCGTGTTGGTCTTTCGCGAACGATCCATTTGGCGCGATTGGCTGCTCGTGGCATTCGTTGCGGCGGGGGTGGGCGCGATTCTCTACTACGAGTCGCGCGGGGCGGCGCTCGAAGCGGTCGGTTGGGGACTCACCTCCGGTGTGTGCTACGCGGGTGTCGTGTTGTCGTTGCGGCATTTGCGGGAACACGACGCGGTTTGGCTTGCCGCACTCAATCATTTGGTTACGGCCGCGGTCCTTGCGCCACTTGCCATCGGCGGAACCGATTTCCCGAGCGGCGTGCAATGGCTTCTGCTCGCTGGCCTGGGCATCTTCCAAATGGGTCTGCCCTATGTTCTGTTCGGCCGCGCATTGAAACACATTCCCGGACATGAAGCCGCTGGAGTTGCGATGGTAGAGCCGATACTGGTTCCCGTCTGGGTTTACTTGGCTTGGGGCGATCGGACGCAGGGGTGGACGATCATTGGCGGCGGATTGATTCTACTGGGGCTGGCGATTCGATACTTTCAGCCGAAATCTCGAAAGTAGCAAGTAGGTCAGGCTCCGCCTGACGAGCCAAGCAATGTCAGGCAGAGCCTGACCTACAAAAAAGACGGCCGCGCGGCGGGCTGCACCGAGTCGTGCGAGCGACGATGTGTCCGCGCGGCCGGAGGGGGTAAACGGTGTTGAGCTATCGGCTGTCGGCCAGAAGTTGGCCGAATCTTTCTGGCCGATAGCTGAAAGCCGATATCCGATAGCCAAATTCTCCTGCTATTCGATCGATGCCCACTTGAAATTCCAAAAAGCAAATCCTTGCCGCCAGAGCCGCACGAAATCGTCCCGGTCGCGGACGGCAATGGGATGGTCCTGCTTCGTGCCATCGCTGAACTCGACGATGACGCCGCGCGGATTCACTTTATCGTCGGCTTGTACCGAGACGATGAACCGGCCGCTGGCGAAATGGTGGCCGAGAACCTGCAGGATTTCATTCATGGCGATGGAGGATTTCAGATTTGGGATTTGGGATTTCAAATCTGCATTCCGCGATTGCACGGTGGCGTGCTTCCCGCGTGGAAAGCGACCCCGGTAATGGCCCGGAACAAGGCGACATGCGCCTGCTGTGCCCCCGGGCCATTACGGGGAAGTTTGCTGCGGTCGTGCATCGAAGCGACCGGCCCCAGCGCCGTATTGCTCCGCTTGGATGCCGGTTCACACAGCGGCGATTCGTCGTGGAGCTCGAACAGGCCCTCGGCACAAAGGGCACCGCCCGACAGACGAACCGCTTGACCGGTCATCATTCAAATCTCGATTGGGCGCACGCAGGTGCGCGGGGTTGAATTGGGGAAGCTAGCAGCTTCTACCCCTCCCCCTTTCAAACGAGAATGCGCTTAGGCAGAGCGCGCGGAGAATGGAAATTTTCCAGGATTATTTTTTGGGCCGGCTTTTGCAGACGCCGTCCTAGTCCTTAAGTGGCTGTGGCAAAAGCGCTTAGGTAATACCGATGTCGAAGTTGACCACGTTGGAGATAGCGACATGCGGATCGACGGTCCAGGCCCATACGTCGCCCCAGGTATCGGGGTCCACCCAAACGGCAAACTCAAAGTTGCCGTATTCATCGGCGGCTGCACGGGTCTGAACTATC
This sequence comes from Pirellulales bacterium, assembly GCA_040901765.1. GTDB lineage: Bacteria > Planctomycetota > Planctomycetia > Pirellulales > Lacipirellulaceae > JBBDYG01. Next base: position 206,739 of record JBBDYG010000124.1, on the reverse strand, counting down.
CCCGTAAACTGAACAATGAAGGTCGATAGATCGTCGTCCCCGTCGATCACTCGGCCCGATATGATCCACATGCCATCGCCTATATAATTCGGAAGTTCCATTTCCAAGCCCGGCTTCAGATTCACATAGTTCACATCGACATACACGATCGTATCGACAAACAGGCCGCCGGAATCGGTTGCCCGAATTGTCAGCGCGGCGCGGCCCGACGCCCCGTCCGCAGCATTCAGGGTCAACGATTTAGTTGAGGAATTGACGGTTGCCGAATCGAATAGGCCGCCGTTCGAATTGGAAACCAGCGAATAGGTCAGCCCGCTGCTGCCCGACTCATTGTCGTCGAACCAATCCTCCATGTCGAAGACCACGTCGGCGGTAACACCGGTGATCTTTATGAGATCGAGATGGGTTGTGGTGGGCGCGTCGTTAAACGCGCCGGCGGGGGTGCCGCTCGGCAAAGCGTGACCCATCCGGGCGTAAACCAGGTCGCGGTCGGCAACGTTGATCGTGCCGCTGCCGTCGATGTCCCGAATCACCAGGTAGCCCGCGTCGGCGGTCGTTTTTCCGATCGACTGGTTGACGGCATTGTAATCGTTGAGCATCACGACGCCGTTGTTGTTCACGTCGCCCGGCACAACGTTAAAGAGAAACTCGAAGTCGCCGCCGGCGACGCCGTTGCCCGAAACGGTGCTCGACCCGTTCGTCCACTCGCCATCTAACGCGTTGTACTGTAAATCTCGAATGGGGTTAAGGCCGTTGGCGTCGAGATCGATTCGCAGCCGGTCTTTTTGCAGCGGCGCGCTCAGCGTCCACGTGGCGAGGCGGGCCTGCGGGTCGTAATGGAAATCGCTGAAGGAGTAGGCGGTCGTATTCACTCCGCTCAGCGACAAGTCCGCGGCATCGATAAGAACATCTTCGCTGAAGCGAATCTTGATTTGGTCGAGACCGGTCCACGAAAGGGTGGCGGTTTGGGCGGACGACCCGGTCGGGATGCGATATCCGTCCGTTCCGAGACCGGCCGTTTCCAGGTAGTCGAGAAAGCTTCCGCTCCACTCGGAACTGGAGACTTGCACCTCGGTGACGGTTGGCGGCGTGCCGCTGAGCATGTCGCGGCGTTCCAGCCACTCGCCATGCAGTCGGCGCGAGCCGAATCGCGGCAGCGAGGATTTGTTGGACTTCCGATTCCGAAACCGATTGCTCAATAGACGCAACATCAGCGATCGCCCTCCCGTGCATGAGGAACCAAGGAATGTGCCGGCGGGGAGCCGCTGAGCGGCCCACGGCGCGTGGTTGGTACGGAAGGCAATCGATTTTGATGAGCTCGTCCTTCCCCCTTTCAATCGAGAATAGTCAGACCAAGAGCGCGCCGATAATGCGCAAATAAGAAATTTTTGTTTGAAAGTGGATGTTTGCCCGCACAGCCGGCGCGACCGGAACGACGCGAAGGGCAAACCACGTCAGCCGCGGCGGAACACCTCTTGATCAGCCCTGCAACGGCGACATCTGGCATCCCAGGGCCGAGCAACGCGAGCGCGGCGACGCTTTGCCGCATCACTGGGTAGGTGGTTCCCCACATTCCTCGACCGAACGAAGTGCTCCAGGTTCGGTTGGATCAAACCAACTTCTGTTGATGGATGGATTGCGCCTTTTGTCTGCGCTCATCGCGTTCTACCTCTGCCCCGCTTCGTAAATCTCCGCGTGCATTTCCTTTAGCTTTTCCATGTCGAACTTTATCACCTCGCGGTCGTAAGTCGCGAGGCCGTTGACTTCGCCTTCGACGTCGGTGGTTTGCGTGTAGATCGCCGCAGCGAGGCCCTTCTCCACGAGCGGCTTGAGCAGTTTGATCAGTTCCGCGTAGTGGGTGTGAAGTTCCTGCGGAGTTTTGTAAGTGCGGTAGCCCCAGTTGCGGTCGCTACCCCACAGATGTTCTTCGAGCGGCAGGCCTAAGCCGCCGAACTCGCCCAGCACCGCGACGCGGTTTTCTGACAGCGGCGGCATTTCGGGACCGGGGTACTTATGCACGTCGTGCAGTTCGCCCTCGCCGCGGTCGGTCCAGCCGCTGGGGCCGTCGATCAGCCGCGTGGGGTCCAGCTCCTTCGCCCAGGCGAGAATGTCGTTCGTCTTGAACTGGCCCCAACCTTCGTTGAACGGCACCCACACGACGATCGACGGATGATTGCGCAGACCGTTGACGAGTGCTTCGTACTCGCGGCGAAAATTCTCCTCCGATTCGGTGGAGCGCTCGATGTCCGGGTCTTCCGGCCGGATGTGCTTGTCGCCGTTGGGCATGTCTTGCCACACGAGCATGCCGAGCCGGTCGCAGTGGTAGTAGAACCGCGCGGGTTCGACCTTCACGTGCTTGCGGAGCATGTTAAAGCCGAGGTTCTTTGTGAGCTGAATGTCGGACGCGAGCGCTTCGTCCGTCGGCGCGGTGTATAGTCCGTCGGGCCACCACCCTTGGTCGAGCGGGCCGAACATGAAGATCGGCTTGCCGTTCAGGTGGAGGCGGTTCGCGTCCTGGGCGTCCTTCGCGAATGTGATTTCGCGCAAGCCGCAGTAGCTGGTGACTTTGTCGACGAGCTTGTTGTTTTGGGGCAGATTACGCAGTTCGATTTCCATGTCGTAAAGGTAGGGATCGCTGGGTGACCACAGGCGAGCATCGGGAATTGCGACGGCGAGTTCCACACCGGGATCTCCCGTGGTGGCCAGGCGGACGGGCTGTCTGCCGGGCTTGCCTGTGACGTGAATAATAACTTGGCAATTCTTCGTGTCGCCAACTGCGTTAGTCGTGACTCGCACGACACTGTTCTTCACATCTGGCACGATCTTGAGCGACTCAATCCGCGTCGCCGGTACTGGTTCCAGCCACACCGTTTGCCAAATACCGGTGACGGCCGTGTACCAGATGCCGTGCGGCTTAAGCACCTGCTTGCCGCGCGGCTGATAACTGCTGTCGGTGGGGTCCCACACGGCGACGGTGACTTCTTGCTGCTCTTCGTCATTGAGCGCATCGGTAATATCAAATGAAAACGGATCGTACCCGCCGCGATGCTCACCCACCTGCTTGCCGTTCACCCACACGGTCGCTTCCCAATCGACCGCGCCGAAGTGCAACAGGAGCCGCTGCCCCTTGGGCAGCATGGGTTTGGCAAACGTGCGCCGATACCACAACCGCTGATCCGGCGACACCGGCTTCTGCACGCCGGAGAGTGCCGACTCGACCGCGAACGGAACGAGGATTTCACCGTCCCACTGGGTTGGTGTGTCCGCGTCGCGCGGTGCGATCGCGTATTGCCACAGCCCGTTGAGGTTGGTCCACTTGCTGCGGACCATTTGCGGCCGGGGATATTCCTGCCAGGCAGTTTCCGGAGAAACGTCCTTGGTCCAGCGAGTCGCCAGCCGCAGTTCGGCGGGCTTCCAATCGGCGGCGCGAGTTTGTGCGGCGAACGTGAAAGTCGCGAAGAGGAAGAGAGTGAGCGTGGTGAGATACAAGGTGCGGTGCATGGGTGTGCCTGTTTCTGATAGGTGCTCAAAATGAAACATTAGTTTAACCGCAATGCTTGCAGGACGCAGTTCAGCCAAAAGGCGTGCCACTCCTTGGTGTTCGCATTAATTCTAACATCATCTCCACCGCCTTTGCGGCGAACGCGGGATCGTTGATGTTTGCGTCGAGTTCCACGATCGGTATATCCTTTCGCAACCGCTCACGCAGAGCCGTGAACATGGCCTCGTCGGCGGCGCGGTCGCAAAAGGCTTGTCCGTCGCCGTCGAGGATCGACACGCCGCGCAGCGGGATGAGCACTGCGGTTGGTCCTGTGGCGGCGTTCGCTTTTTCGGCGAAGATTTCGCCCAGGCGGCGATTCTCTTCGATATTGGTGCGCATGAGTGTAACCGACGGGTTCCACTCGTAGAACTGCCGACCGGCATCGCGGTACTTCTGCGGCACGGTGGCCATTGGGCCGAAGTTGACCATGTCGATGCAGCCGGGGACGATCAGATGGGGGATGCCGCGTCGGCCGGGGGCGGCGAGGCGGTCGGGACCAGCGGTGAACACGCCGCCGCACAACTCGTCGGCCCATTCGGTGGTCGTGATGTCCAGACACGCATCGACCAGCCCTTCGTCGATGAGTGATTCCATCGTGCGGCCGCCGACGCCGGTGGCGTGAAACACGAGCACTTCGTAGCCCGCGGCGTCGAGCTGCGCGCGGCAGGCATCGACGCATTGCGTCGTGTTGCCGAACATGCTGGCGGCGATGATCGGACGATCATTGACGTTCATCGGCGGCACGGCGCGGACCATGCCGACGATCGCCCCTGCCGCGCGGGTGAAGATCGCGCGCGAGATGCGATTGACCCCCGCCACGTCGGTGACGGATGGAATCAGCACGATGTCCTTCGTGCCGACGTAGGGCGAAACATCGCCACCAGCGACGGTCGAAACGCAGACCTTCGGCACGCCCATCGGCAGCGCCCGCATCGCGGCGGTGATGACGCTGGTGCCACCCGAGCCGCCCATGCCGATGATGCCGCCAAGTTTGCCTTGGTCGTAAAGCTGCCGCGCGATGACGGCCGCGCCGTCGGCCATCGTCTTCATCGCCGCGCCGCGGTCGCCGCTGGCGCGGAGCGCCGCGATATCGCCGCCCCCCGCACGGGCGACGGCATCGGCTTCGACGCCAACCGGGAACAGCGTGGTCGTCCCGAGCACGCCAAAGTTCACGGTCAGCACGTCGCCGCCCTGCGCGAGAATCGCGTCGCGCAGAAAGGCGTACTCGCGCGCCTTCGTGTCGAACGAACCGAGAAGGACGATGGATGCGGGCATGACTATTTTATTACACCACGGAGTCACGGGGGACACGGAGAAGCGATCAGATTAGCTTGGTTGAGTTTTGTCGAGGAGGTGGGATTGGCGTTTTCATTGGTTTGGCGCACCTGTGTAGGCTAAAAGCCGCGCGGGAGTATTGTCCGAAACATCGATTGGCGCTGACATTATTATTTGCATGGCGGTCCTCTCGATTCCGTCGATTTGCGAAAAATCTACGGGGGCGCTCGAACAGTGAGTAAGCACTCGGTCGGTGGCCGGGGGAAAGTGGGCATGTGAAGGGAGAATCTGCACAATCATGGAGCCGCGCTAGGATAGCGCTCGGATGTTCACTATAGGCTAGCAGAAGGGGTGGCACTTTTTCAAGCGAAAAGTTTTCAGAATGTCGTTCCTGAAATTAGGGCCGTTCACGGTCCTTTCCACCGCAGGTGGTCTTAGGCCCGTCGTTTACGACGGGTTCGCGGAGCAAGAGAGTAGGTGTTGGCGGCCCTGTTCACAGGGCTTCTCGCGGCGGGGCTTTAGCCAATGATGCCGCGATGGCTCAAGCCTTACAGCGAGAAGTCCCATGAATGGGACTGGTGGAATCGGCAGTCGCTTGCGTAACCCGTCGTAAACGGGCGGGTGGACAGCTACTTGTTCCGCAAATGCCACTCTCCCTCCGTGATTTCGTCGCCGTACCAGTACCAGGTTTTCTTGGTGCAGCCGATCCCCCATTCGTCGCAATCGTAGCCGTCCAATTCGTAGCCAGCGATGTTTTCTTTGCCGGGCGAAAAGATGTGTTCCGTCCACAAACCGTGCATCTTGCCGGTTTCCGAAAATCCGCCATCGGCAGAAAAGAGTCCGCGGTTGGGAAGAGCGACTGAGTAGTGCCTTAAATACGGCCACTGATCGCTTCCTGAACGCCAGTGCCAGTCTGTGTAATGTCGCGTTGCATCTTCGCCGCGCTCGTTCCACGTATTGAGGTAGCAATCGACGTACTTGTAATAAGCGATCCCAACGGCAATCGCTAACACGCCTGACAAAATCAACGGCATACTTTTCCACCAGCGATTGCGCACTAGTTCGGCGGCGAACCAGACGACTGCCAGTAGGCAAAGGTAGTGAACCAAGACGAGCAAGCTGGGCGGCTGAAAGAGCGTGGCAAGGAAGCCGACTATCAAAAGTGCCGACGCTATCTTGCGCCAAGGCCACGACGCGAAAACCGACAGCCACGGTTCTGGTTGGGCTGCTGCTGATACTTTCGACTGCTGCGGTGTCGCCGCTGGTTCGGAAGGAATCGGCGGCGGAACCACGACCGGCTTGCGAACGATCAACTTCATTTCGGGAACTGGCGGTGGCGGCGAGGTTAGCTCGGCTGGTGGCGGGAGCGATTTGAGAACTTCGTCGAGGCCAGCGAACATTTCGATCTCGATCGAGCCTTTGCAACTCGGGCACTTCACAATGCGGCCTTTGAGCTCGTCCCGAGCTTTCCCCTCGTGTCCGCACTGAGGGCACTTGAATGGAATCGGCATCGCAAAAACCCTTCGATGTGACCCATAAATTGTTAATCTTGAAGATAAACAGTTCTAACCACTATACTATAAGTACAAACCCCACGAGGAACTCCCAATGACCATTACAATTACTCCCGAAATGTCGCGCCAGATCGAAGCAAAACTCGCTTCTGGGACATATGAGTCCCGTGAAGAAGTATTGCGTGCGGCACTCGAAGCATTGGACGAGCAAGAAGAAACTTGCGCCGCGATTGCCGAGGGCTATGAGGATGCACTCGCGGGACGCACTCGTTCCTGGGCGGAGGCCGATGCAGAATTTCGTAGGCTAAAGGGCATTTAATCCCAATGGCCTACGAAGTGGAACTTACGCGCCGTGCCGAGCGCGATCGTGACAAAGCTTATTCGTGGTATGCGGTTCACTTCTCTGAAGGATTCGCGGAACGGTGGTACAATGGGCTGAGTGCCGCTATATCCCGACTAGCAGATAAGCCAAATAGTTTTCCCAAGGCGCAAGAGAGCAATAGATTCTCCTTTGACCTTCGTGAGATGCGATTCGGCGGCAAACGCTACAAGCATCGCGTTTTGTTTACGATCCGCGACGAAATTGTACAGGTGCTGCACATTCGTCATTCGTCCCGACGCGACCTGACCGAAGAAGATTTGCTTGGCGAGTAGAGATTAAGGTGACTTCGTTGCACTACTCGAAATCCGCGCCCCCGGCGTCGCCAGTTCATTAAACCGGTCCACCGGCTCGCCCGCCGCCCAGGCGATGCCGCGCAAGAGCAGCACGCGGAACAGGGGGTCGTCGAAGGTCCAGGAGAAGTGGCCGGGGATGGAGACGAAGACGCGGCCGCCGGTTGGCTCCGTGGTCCAGAAGAGAGGTTGCGGCTGGTTTTCTTCGATGCCGGTCGCGAGAAGCTCGATCCGCGTGCGGTCGCCGATGCCGTTCCAATAGCTTTCGTCGTGGAAGTGGACGTGGCGGAAGTTGCGGGCGATGGGGTGGGCGCTGCCGGGGACGAACTCGATGTCGAGCGGGCCGTGGCGGAATTTCGAGCCGGCGCCCCAGGCGATGCCGATGCGCTGCGCGAAGCCCGCCGCGTCGTCGCGGCCATCGACGGCCCAGTGGATGTAGACCAGGCCACCGCCGCGCTTCAGGTACGGATCGATCGCGCGGGCGCGGTCGGGGGTCCAGTCGCCGCGCTGGTAGAAGACCATTACGTCGGCGGTCTCGATGTCCTTCGGATTGGGCCAATTGTCAGCGGTGGTGACGCGGACGCCGTCGGACATTTCAAGAAGCTGCTGCCATGAATGTTGCCACGCGGGGTAATCGTGTTCGCCGAGGCCGTGGTCTTTCGGGCCGGCGACAAGGACGACGTGCATCGGTTTCTTTTCGATGTTTGTTTCCGAGCCGGCCAGCACTCGTTCGACTTCCTCGATCGGTCGCGGCGACGGCGGCGTGAGTTCGCCGTAGACCGGCATGTGGGGCGGCTCGACGAGCAGGAACGTGAGCAGGTCGCGCAAGCGGTCGGGACCGAGCAGCGTGTGAATTTCCTCGGGCATGATCGACTTGGACGACGGTTCGATGGAGTCGATGTCGTCGCGGGCGACGGTGACTTCGGTCGCGTCTTGCTGCGTGACGATCAGTTGGCCATCGACGGTGCGCGTGGTGCCCGTGAGGACGCGGCCCGTCGCGAGCGTGATGATCTGCGACGTGTGGTCGGGGTTGATCGCGAAGCTAGGCTGCGTGATGTCGCGCAGAACGGAGGCATAGTCGCGGTGGGGGAGGTTGGAGAGGTCGGGGCCGACGGTGGCCCCTTCGCCGCGGATCGCGTGGCACTTCGAGCAAGCGGCTTGCTCGCTGAAAAACTCGGCCCGGCCGCGGAGCCAGTTGCCCCCCTTGAGTTCGGCGAGCGTGCGGTTGTCGATGGCCTCGACCGGCGCGTCGAGCGACTTGGCCCACGGCAGCAAGAGCCGCGTGAGTTGCAGCGCGCGGGGACGGGGGTCTTCGGCGGTGTGGTAGTGGATGGTCAACGACAAGCGGTCAGGACGATCTATCTCATTCCGCTTGGGATCTTTTATGACTGCAACTTTCAATGAATAGTTCCGCGTTTTATCCTCCCCGGCAGGCAGAGTGAATTGAGCGGTGTAAGAGTTGTCTTGTCTTGATCGCGCGGCGGGTTCTGAGTCGAGCGTGGCCTCTATGGGGCAGTTCGAGGTGAGCGTGAGCGTGACTACTTCGGCGGGCCACTCGTAGTCGAGTTTCTCGCCCGGCTGCACGGCGGGGCGGAGCATGTCGCGGAGGTTCAGCGACGTGCGGAGCGTGAGAACTCCATCCTCGTCGAGTCCCGACCACAGTGCATCGTGATCGGCACTGCGTTGGGTGAAATCGCGGGCGACGTTCGTCTCGAGATGGGGTAGCCAGCCTTGCCAGGTGGCTTCGCCTCCGCCGGGATGCCAGGTGGCTTCGACGCCGCAGAGGTCGTATTGCACGTCGACGTCGGGGAGTTGAGGTAACTCTGGGGCGCTACCCCCTCCCCTAGCCCCTCCCCGCAGGGGGGAGGGGGACGGAGAAGTTTCTTGCTGGGGGCTTCGCTGCGCTGCGACCCCAGCCACCCCTTCTTTAGGAGCCAAGCCCGGGAGTGCGGCGGCGTAGGTTACCGCCGCCGAATGGGGGGCAGTGGAGAGGATCAGCGTGCGGCGGTCGGCGGTCAGTTGCACGTTATAGACGTCGATTGGAATTCGCTGGGAACGAAGTTGGCGCTCGACCACGGCATAACCGGGACGAACCGATTCGAATCGTTCCGCGGCGTCGGCGTATTCGCCGCCGCTGATCGCGATCCGCGACGCGAGTTCCTTGAGCGTCGCGGGATCAAGCGGACGGTCGAACGCGATGCGGACCTCGTGGGGCGTTTGCGCCCAGACGAGCGCTGGGGCGGGCGCTTCGCGGTCGGCGTGCTCGATTTTGTAGAGCTTGCCCATTCCGCCGGGACCGCTGCCCCAATCGGGACCGCCGCTGTGGGCGGCAACGACGAGCGAGTGATCGGGCGCGACGCAGGCGTCGGGCGGCATCATGCGCATCGTGCCGATGAGTTGGTTCTGCGCGACGTATCCGCTGGCGGTGCGAGCGAGCTTCGTGCGGTAGAGCTTGCCGCGCGAGTAGCCGGTGACGATTGCGTCCCCGCGCCACCAATCGGGACCGAAGAACGTGCCGTCAATGGTCGGTTCATTGAAATTCAATCCGCATGCGCATTGATGCTGCGGGCGATAATCGAACACGCTTGGCTCATCGATCACGTCGGGCAAATGTCGCGGGTGTCGGGGCGGAAACCCGTAGTGCCGGCCTTTCTCGATATGCAACAATTCGTCGAACGGATTTCCGTTGGCCAGCCAGGTGGCGCCTTCCTGATCAGTGCAGAAGAGGTCACCGCGGGGGTTGAAACGAAGCGCCACAGGAAAGCGGATGCCGGTGGCGACGATTTCGCGTGATTTGAGGTCGGGCGCGACGCGCATGATGGTCCCCTTTTCGCCGTCGAGCTTGTACAGCGATTTGCCCTCGGGCGTTCGCACGTAGGCATCGGCGAAGTTGGGCGTACCCAAGCCGAAGTAGACGGCATGGTCGCGGGGATCGACGGCCACGCCGAGGGCGTCGACGTTGTGGAACGACTCGGGCCAGCCGGTGGCGATGACGATCGGTTTTTCGGCTTGGTCGTCGCCGTCGGCGTCGGCGATCAGCACGAAGCTGCTCTTGGTGGCGACGAAGACGCCTTGGCCGCGCTCGTAGTTGGGCGGCGTGAGGTCCATGCCGATGGGGCTGCGGATGTCGCCCTTGTTCTCGAAGAACAATTCCGCGTGGTCTTCGAGGCCATCGTTGTCGGTGTCGGTGAGCAGATAAACGTTGCCGTTGTAGGCGACCGCCACGAGCTTGCCGTCGGGGCGATATTGCACGTTGTTGATGTTGGGCAGTTCCAGCGGCAACTCGCGGACGGTGAAGCCCGGCACGTGCATCTGCACGTCGGGCGGATTGGGGACGCGCGCGATCGGCCGCGCGCCGCCGCTCGGCGGAGGGACGGTTTCGATGCCCGAGTATTTGGCGGCAAGATAACCATCGACCGCGGCGCGCTCCGTGTCGCTGAGGACGCGATCGTAGATCAGCACCTCCGCAATCGCGCCAGCGTAAAAGCCCTGCGGCTGTTCTCCGCCGCCGTAGATGCGGGCGCCGACTACTAATTGATTCATCCTCATTTTTCCCGCGGCGCGATCGCGCTTTCCGTTTGGTTCGCCGTCGACCCGGAGGGCGACGCCCTGTTTGCCGACGGACGACGTGAGGCACAAGCGGCGGAGGCGAGCAAATTCGCCCGGCTGAGTGAATAGGTTTTGCACGCCGCCGAAGCCGGCGCCTTCGACGTTGATCGTATCGAATCGTGCGGTGGGATTGGGGCCTTGGTCGATATTGATGCCCGTGGTGTAGTCGTTGCCGCCCGCAGCGCGGATGCTGATCATGCCGCGGAAGTTTCCCTCGTTGCTGTAGGGCGCGGTGACGAGGAACACCGTTAAATTGTCGAACTGCTGGCCAAGCTTGTCGGCCGAGAGATGCGCGCCCCCGGCGTCGAAGGAAACGAGCGCGACGTCGCCGACGAGTTGTAGCCGCGGCTGGAGCTTAGCATCGGGCTGAGTTAGATTTAACTCGGCTCCCGATGCGTCGAGCCATTCGGCGAGCGGTGCGTCGTTCGCGATCGGCGGCTCGTTGCGTCCCTTCCGCGCGGCGTTCTGCGCTGCGGCGTCGAGCCACACGGCCAGGCCGTCCTTTACAGGGAGCTTCGCGTCGGCCCAGCGGGGCGGCTCGGCGGCGATGGCTGGCGATACGGCCGGCAGCAGCAGGATCGCCCAGGCGCAGTGGATTCGAAGTCGCTCAAACATAGGTGTTTCGGTCGCGGCAAAGGGATGATTAGTCTGGATTTACGGTACTATTGCGCCCGCTCGAATGCAACCTGACGCTGGATCGCTGGGTTGGACTCGATTGTTTGCCGGGGGCTGTCGAATTGATTAGATTAGTGTTGGTCCAGCGAATCATTTGTCCACAGATTTACGCCGATGACCGCAGATGAGGACCAATTGAATCTGCGAACATCTGTGTCATCTGCGGACAATCACGAACTCTAACCGAAGCCAGATACTCTCATGTTGCGCACATTCTGCTACGTCGGCATCGTGTCTTTCCTTCTCCTAACTTGTGCAGGCGCGTTGGCTAAAGAAGTAGCGGACGAGGTTGAACTTTTCAACGGTCGCGATTTGGAGGGTTGGACGTACGAATTAACTGACCCCGATGTGCCGATTGACGCGGTGTGGTCGGTGCGCGACGGCGTGCTCGTTTGCAAGGGCGTGCCGGCCGGGTATTTGGTTACGAAGCAAAACGACTTCGCAGACTACGTGCTCACGCTCGACTGGCGCTGGCCCGGCAAGCCGGGCAACAATGGCGTGCTGATTCATAGCTCGACGCCGCGGGCGCTCGGCATCTGGCCGAAGTCGCTGGAAGTGCAACTCGGCAACGGCGACGCCGGCGACTTCTGGATCATCGGCACCACCATCGAAATCGAAGACACCGAAAAACGCCGCAAAGACCGGCGGCATCTCAACCTGACCGACGATAGCGAAAAACCACCCGGCGAGTGGAACACGATCGAAATCACCGCCGACGGCAGCGACGTGACCGTGAAAGTGAACGGCGAGCTGGTGAACCACTGCACCAACTCGAGCGAAACAAAAGGCGCGATCGCGCTGCAATCGGAAGGCGCCGAGATCGAGTACCGCAACATCAGGCTGCGCAAGTTGAAGAAAGATGGCTAGCCACGGACAAAACACGGATGTGACACGGATAAGAAAAGACGAACCGCTAATGGACGCTGATCGAACGCTAATAAAGACCAATGCGAATTTTATTAGCGTCGATTAGCGTTTATCAGCGGTTCTCCTATCTCATTTTACGGTCATCACCAGCGGTAGTCGCGGAGGATTTCGTCGGCGGCGTTTTTGCCGCAGGCGCCGAGGACTCCGCCGCCGGGGTGGCTGGCGGCGCCGCAGAGGTAGAGGCCCTCGATCGGCGTGCGGTGGTCGGCCCAGCCGGGGACCGGGCGGAAGCAGAACAGTTGGTTGGCGTTCATCGCGCCTTGCATGATGTTGCCACCCGTGAGCCCGTAGACCCGTTCCAAATCGACCGGGCTGAGCACCTGGCGATGCTCAATTGCCGCGGGCACGTTCGGCGCATATTTCGCCAGCTCGTTGATGCAGTGGTCGGCGAAGTCGTCCTTGATGTCGTCCCACGTTCCCTCGGCGAGCTTGTACGGCGCGTACTGCACGAACATGCTCAGGATGTGCTTGCCGGGCGGGGCGATTGTGTTGTCGACTGCGCTGGCCATCGTCATTTCTAGGATGGGGTGCTCGCTCGGTTGGCCATACTTCGCGTCGTCGTAGGCGCGCTCCAGGTATTCGAGCGACGGGCCAATGTGCATCGTGCCGTGGTGGTGCGGGCCGACGCCGCCCTCCGGCATACAGGTGAACTTCGGCGGCTCGGCGAGCGCGACGTTGATCTTCATTGACGCCGAGGCGTAGTCGATATTGCCCACCGCCTCGCGGAACCCGTCGGGCAGCACGCTGGGGTCGAGCAGTTTCTCGAACGTGAGATGGGCATCAACGCTCGATGCCACGATCGGTGCGTCGATGTGCGAACCGTCGGCCAAGCTCACGCCGCGCACCCGGCCGTCGTGAGTATGAATCATCCGCACGGGCGATTCGCGCCAGATTTCGACGCCCATTTCCTTGCCGACTTTGGCGAGCGCGTCGGCCAAGCCGCCCATGCCGCCGCGGACGTAGCCCCACACGCCCCGCGCGCCGCCCGCCTCGCCCATCACGTGATGCAGCAACACGTAGGCGCTGCCGGGCGAGCTGATCGACACGAACGCGCCGATGATCGCATCGGTGGCGAGCGTCGCCTTGAGCACGTCGGTCTTGAACCAGCGGTCGAGGATCGGCCGGGCCGCGCCGCTCAAGAGTTCCATCGCCGCGGGCAGGTCGTTGCCAAGCTGGGCCATCGCTTGATACAGGTTCCACATCTTTTTCGTGTCGCGCATCTTCTTGCCGATGCCGACCTTCCGCCAGTCACTCGGCATCGGCAGGGGATCGGGCGCGGCCTCGCTGAGCACCGGTTCGAGCGCCTTGGCGATCCGCTCCAGCAGCCCTTCGTAGCGCGGATAGGCGGCCGCGTCGTCGGTGCTGAATTTTCCTATTTCGCGTTGGCAGAGCGCCTTGTCGGGGCCGAGCAACAGGCTGCGGCCATCGAGCAACGGCGTGAACGACGACGGCGACCGCGGCAAGATTTCCAGCCCGTGATGCTTGAGCCGCAGGTCGTGGATAATCTGCGGCAAAAACAGGCTGATCACGTAGGCGGCGGTGGAGACTTTGTAGCCGGGCCACAGTTCTTCGGTCGTGGCACAGCCGCCCAGCACGTGCCGTCGTTCGAGCACGCAGACCCGCTTGCCCGCCTTCGCCAAATAGTCGGCACACACGAGGCCATTGTGCCCGCCGCCGATAATTACCGCATCGAAACTCGCCGTCCGGGGCATGAAGATTCCTTGAATTGCTTATCCGCAGATGAACGCAGATGGTCGCAGATGAAAAGTAGTAAAATGGATGACGGCATTTTAGCGGATTGGCCGTGGTTGCACACGATGGGTGAAACACATGAGTCGGCTCTACCGAGCGTTGCTTATTGTGGCCACGGTGCTGGCACGATTGGCTGGACTGAAGACGGATAAGGAAAAGTTTGAACCGCTGATGGACGCTAATCGGCGCTAATGATTGAAGAGAATAATTATTGTGTTTGAGATTAGCGTTCATTAGCGTCGGTTTAGCGGTTTCTCGCATCGGTCCAGAAAATGTTTGCCGATTCTCATCTTTTGCGGGTATACTCGGGGCGGGTTGGGAAATGGCGGCGAAGGGGTTTGCTGCCGGGACCGCGGGAACTTTGAGGAGACCGTCACATGCAAGGCACTTGCCGGAGCCGGTTGGCGTTGTCGCTGGCCGTATGGTCGATGCAGGTCTGTTGGTTCGGCGGCGGTGGGGAATCCGACCGGCCGAAGCGCGAGGAGGTGCGCGTTGTTCGGCTGCACGATCTGCGCAGCGCGTTTCTGATGCGCGAAGGCGTCACGAGCTACCGCGGCCATTCCGCTGCGGCACATCAAGCCGAACTCCGGCGGCACTTCAACGCGGTGCTGGCGCTGCTCGAATGCAACACGCCCGAAGCGATTGAAGTGGCGCTCTATCGGCTGGAAGCATCACAACGTAGACAATGGTCGCCCGCCGAGCGCCAGCGGCATCGCGAGGAACTACTCGCCAGCCGCGAGCTTCAGATCGAGCGGCTCCGCGCGTATCGCGACCGCGGTCTGTTCCCACAGAACGAAGGCCATGCCGACCAGGCGGTGCCAATCTTCGTCGACAACCACGACACGGCGTGCGCCGTGGGGCACCTGATGAGACTCGCCGGACTGGAAGAAGAGGTCGCGGAGATTCAGGCAACCAATAATCTGGTTTACGTGCCGGACGCGAAAGATAGCTCAGTGGCGGCGTGGGCGCTGACGGCCGGAGTGACGCTGGAAGAGGCGGCGCTGATTCAGCCGGGGTATCCGCCGCCGCCGGTCCCGCAGCCGATTCCAGCGGATGCGATCGATCTAACCGATTCAAATTGGTCGGGCGTCTTCGGCGATTTACGATACTCAAATTTCCAACTGTATAGGCCGGAATCCGGCGATATACCACCACCGGTGAATATTCCTGTTACGCACATGGGCCCGTGCGGCAATTGGTTTTGTTCGATTTTCCAATCATTTGATCCATCCCAAGGTCCAGTGACGTTTCCATATGGACCTTTCTTAACTTCGGCTGACTATGAATCGGCACGTATGGTGATTCAGTTTGATGTTGAAGTAGTATCGCCCGGGCATTGGATTGCACCAGGCGTGCATGCGGCTTCATCGCCACTCAGTCAGATTGTGTTCGGGTCAAACGCAATTTCGTTGTACATGACTAACGGCTTCGAGCAGGTGTTTATTGATCACATGCCAGGAGTGGCCCGAAATGAAACCTTTGAACTGGAATTTGGATTTCCGCTTCGAGCCACCGGTTCGCTTGAGGGACTTACGAAAAAAATGACGGTCGTGACGGAGATGCTAGCAATTGGTAACCAGCCTCACTTCGCGCAACTGATTCAGTTCAAAGTAATCGCAATCCCCGAACCCGCGACGGCCGCCTTGCTCACAATCGGCCTCATCGGTATGGCCATGTGGACGCGACATTGCAGGCGCTAAACCCCCAGCGCCTTCGCCGTCACGAGCCAACACAGTTCCCCCGCCCCCGCTTCAATCCGCCCATCGAACCGCACCGCGGCCACCGCCCCTTTGGCGAAGCGGATTGCGGCTTCACGGTCGGAGATGAGCGCCGCGGTGAGGCGCTCCATATCGGGGTTGTGGCCGACCCAGCAGGCGTCGGCGTCTTCTTGCTCGCGGGTCCATTTGAGGAGCGCCGAGAGGTCAGCACCGGGCTCCAGCGCATCAAGCTCTTCCACCTCGGGCCGGTGGTCGGTGTATTTAGCGATCAGGTCGGCCGTCTGGCGACAGCGGGCGTAGGGGCTCGTGGCGATGCGCCGCGGCGCGAAGCCGCGCTCGGCGAGGGTTTGCACGACGCGCGAGTACCGCTCGATCCCGTCGGGCATTAGCTCGCGAAGCGAGTCATCGGGCCAACCGGGGTCGCCGAAGTGACCGGCCCAAGCGTGACGGGCGACGTATAAATGCATTGATGATTGGTGATTTATGATTGCTGATTGGAGGAGGGGAAACGTCTCACGCATTGGTGATGTCAAACTTCAAATGCGACAACTTTGAGGCTGAGTCGCGGGCTGATTTTCGAAGCTGCTAGCAGTTCGGCTCTAGAATTTTCGGGGAATCGTGAACAAACGTCGAAAACCCCTTCAAATCCAGGGCGTTTGGCTTGTTGCATTTGAAGTTTGAACTCACCCATTTCAATCATCAATCATAAATCAGCAATCATCAATCCTACCTTTCTCGCCACAGCAGGCGATCTGCAATCCCCAGGCGGCGTTGTTCGTGGGCGATATCGGTGCGGAAGCGTTTGGCGTCGCCGGGGTAGCCGGCGGTGGGGCGCAGGTCTTTGACGCGGGCGCACCAGAATTGGTTGAACGCCCGCATCGCCAGTTCCCGCACGTACTTGGCGGTCATCGACGCCAGCGCCGCGGGCAGGAACGATTCGCCTTCCATGCGGAAGCAGAACTCGAGCGGCGCGTCGCCGGTGGTGCGGTACCAGCTTGCGGCCCGGCTCTCGTGCAGCGTCTCGACCCACGTCTCGGGAAAGTGCTGCTGCACGAGCGCGGCATAGTGGTTGCGGCCACCGTGTTTGTCGCAGACGATAAAAGTAGGCAGAGGGCAGTAGGCAGAGGGCAGTGAAATTTGGGATTTGGGATTTGGGATTTGGGATTGAGGAGGAATTTCGGATTTCGGATTTCGGATTGCGGATTGGGTGTTTTCCAATCCGCAATTCGCAATCCGCAATCCGCAATCGTTGACGACTTCCCGGACCAGGCGCATTGTCACTTCCGAGAGCGCGGACGCCTTGTTGCCGTACTGGTCGACTAGCTCGTTGAATTCGCAGGGGAAGACAAGCCGCGCGCGGATCGAATGCAGCCGGACTCCCACGGAGTCCATGGCCTTGGTCAGCCGCGAGCTGGCTTTCTCCACTTCACCGTTTTCGGTCGTACATGGCACGTCGCAATCGAAGCCATCGTGCCAGGGCAACTCGCGCTGCCGCGCGTCGGCGTCGGCGCACAGAGTTTCCACCAAGGACAGCCACGACAGTCTGGTCCCCTCCCCCCGAGGGGGAGGGTTAGGGTGGGGGTTTCCGTTCATCGCGCCGCGCTGGGGGCTTCGCTGAGCTACGACCCCAGCCACCCGTCCGCAACGGAGCGCAGTGAGCACGCCGTACTCCAAGTGCATCAGGCCGATCGCTGGTTTGTAGAGCGCCTTGGAGTCGGCGATGGCGACGCGCTTGCCGTCGGGCGCGCGCGTCACCGCGCGGCGGAGCAGCTTGTAGAGATCGGGCGGGGAAGGGGATTTATGATTTATGATTGATGATTTCTGATTGGAAAAGGGATAATCCGCAATCCGCAATCCGCAATCCGCGATTTCCCACGCTGTGGCGGCGATCACGAGCGGGCCGAGGTTCGGTCCGTAGCCCGCTTCGTCGACGCCGATCAGGAGTGCCATGCGGGGCAGTGTAGCAGAAGGCGAAGGCAGATGTGAGAAGGCAGAAGGAAAAACGAAGAGCGGAAGGGTTAGCCGCGACGCGGAGTCCTCGGAGCGGAGCGCTGGAGCGTGTAAAAACTCGCAATCTACGAAGGCTGGGAGGAGAAGCGTCAGGGAGTCAGATTGGCGACGGGACCGGGCCGCGGTGGTGCTACCGCGGTTAAAAGGGATTGATCAATTCAACCGTGTCGATCTGGCGCGGCGCTCCCATGTCTTCCGTATAGAGCGTCGATATTCCAACCTCCGCGCACGCCGCGACAATCATGCTGTCCCAGTGAGATAAGGTGTACGTCACCGCGTAGTCGAGCGCACGGTCCAGCACCGGCTCGGTTGGTAACACCAACGGGAACATGCGGCGAGTAGTGCGGGTGAACCGCACTACCTGATCGCAGGACAGCCGTTTCTGATCTCGCCACGCCGAAAGTTGGCGCTGAAACTCGCCGGCGACTTGCCAAAGCAGGACGGTGTCGCGCGCGCTGGCGAGTTGACGGGTCAGTGCTCGGGCAATCGCTCGCCTTTTGGGGTCGAAGCGGTCTAACCGGTATACGAAGACGTTAGTGTCAATCGCGTTCATGCAATTGATCGCGCGTCAGATGCGTGCCGGGGGCATCGATGTCCACTTCGTCGCATAGGGCGTCGAATTCGTGGATCGCGCGCTCCACCTCCGCCTCATCGGGCATCGCTTGAACAACGAGCCGCACCCGCGTTCCTAAGGGCACGGCCGTGAACTGATCCGGCACAAACGCGCCGTCGAGATAAGTCGCGGTGAGGACTTCGGTTGTCATCGGACGAAAACGCCACAGGGAATAGACGGTGGTTCGGCCAAGGCATTATAGCATGGTGATTTGTATTGTGAACCACATCCATCGGCCGCTCTAAACCGCGCGATGTGCTTCGCCGACAACCACACTTAGCCCCCGGCCAGTGGCCGGGGGCTAAGTGCGATTGAACTTCGGGCGGGGCCTAGCGGTTTTTGCGGTACGCGGTTTCTATTTCCTTATTTATCAGTGAGTCCAGCTCTTGAACATCGAGTAGCTGACCCGCTTCGTCTTTCAGCGTTGATTCCAAGCCCATGCGCGCTGGTATCGACTCGTTGGTAATTCGTTCGATCGCGACAGCGGCGGCAATTTGCAGCTCCGGCGTGCTCATGGTTGGAAATTGTTTTCCCAACAGGTCAACGGCGTCGGTCTCCGCCGCGACGCGCCCTAACGCTCCGAGTGCGCGGATCGCCGCCAGGTGGTCGCCGGCTTGCGCTTCGTCCTGCAGAGTTTCAAGCAACTTCTCCACAAGCGGCCGAGTCTTTTCATCGCCGCGGCGAATGGAACTGCGCGCGTGGTACTGCTTTTGTTCGTCGCCGTGGAGCAGGATATCCACGAATTCCGGCGGATAGTATCCGGCGTCGGCGAACCCCATGATCGCCCAGCTATAGACTGCGGAGTCGTCGCTTTTTAGTCGATCAAGAGCCAGTGCCTTGATTTCTTCGTCCTTCATTCCAAGTTCCGAACTCATGAGCGCCTGAAATGCTAAATGCTGGGCCTGTGTACCTTGCTTCGCGATATCGAGCAAGAACCGTTGTCTGAGTTTGCGATGCTCGTCGCTTGCTGGCCGCGCTAATCGGAGAATGTTCGTTGCGGTCGACTCCCATCGAGCCGGGTCGGCGTCGTACCTCTCACGCAGCAAGGGCTGCCACTCGCTAAACTGCATCTGTTGGGCGGCAAAGGCATTGGTGATTGCGTTGCGAAGTTCGTTATCCATCGTTTGGAAGTCATATTCCGCCGCCACATCCAAAATCGCCTCCGCGGCTTCCTTCCCCTTGCCCGCGCGGGCAAACGCCGCCAGCGCCTTCACCGCCTCAATCCGCTTCTCAGTGCTCAACTCATGCTTCCATTCATCCCGCCACTGCTCAAACGTCTTGCCATCGTAGCGGTAGACGGAAGTGGGGAGAGGTGGGAGCGCTGATGGCTGATTGCTGATTGGCGGCGGTGAGGACGGGCGGTCGGACGACGGCACCGGTTGCGGCATCACCAGCGAGCCACCCCGTCGGCGCTGAACTACGAGCGGGGCTTGCGCGGGCACGGGTTGCGGCGCTGTGGTGGGTGGGTTCCAGGGCAGCGCCGCGCTGCTGCGCGTGGGCGGAGGCTCGGCGGCAGGCGTCGGAAAGACCGGCACCGGTTGCGGTTCGGTGGATGTTGCCGGTGGAGCCGCGACGCTGGGCGGAGCGATTCGCGTGGGCGAATTGAAGGTTGTTGGCGGCGCCGTTGTCGGCACCAACGTATCAGAACTAGCGGGATCACTAGGTTTAGCCTCTTGCAGGTGAATGATCTTGCGCTTGATCTCCGCGAGGCTTTTCACGGATTGGAGCAAGAAATCGTAAGTAACTACGTCGTTTTCGTAGGCGGCCGTGGCGGACTTCACGGCCTCTTCAGCATGTTTGCTGGCTTCGTTGAAATTTGCGAGCGCCTCCTTGCGATTGCCGAGTGCCAATGCCAATTCGCCTTTCGCTCGCGACAACTCGTAGGCAGTTAAATCTCGCTTCTCGGCCGATCCGCCTTTAGCTCCCTCATTGAACAGGGCATCGATCCGCTTGTATTGCTCCTCGACAAACTTTACGTGATCGCGAAGAACTTCTAACTCGTCGCTCGTCGCGGTAGGCGAAGGCGGATTGACGACTGTCGGCGTGGCGGCGGAGATTGTCGCCGCCGCCGCGGCTTCTAACATGCGCATCGTTTCGTCGAGATTCACGGCACGGCTAGATAGATAGCCTTGAATACGGCCTGTCACCACCTTATCTATTTCCCTTTGAACTCCACCCTGTTGCAAATCAGTTGCGTCGATAGGAACAAATACAGACTCCTGACGCACGACATAGAATTTCAAAGGTGAAAACTCGGTGAGATCCTCCCGAGTCAACACGGAGTTCAACGATTCCAAACCGGTGATTGGCCAGACGTGAAGTCCAACCAATAGATCGCTTGTACTGATTCCTTGGTTGGCGTCCGTCACGCGTAGCCCGCCCTTGAAACCGAGCTTCTTCACGCGCTCTAGCTCCTCCTTCGACAGCGGCTCCAACTCGATCCCAAGCAGCTTGTACGCCCGGTCGGCGATCTTTTGGTCTTCGAGCGAGAGGAAGGGCAGCTGCGCGGTGGTTGCTGCTCTTGAGCTTGGCAGCGCCATCGCGTATTCGAACGTCGCGTTGCCGATGGTGCCCTTGAGACTGATCGACTTGGGAAAATCCTTGACGGCGTCGAGAACTTTCTCCAAATCGCCAAACTCAACGATGCCCCTCGACAGCGGGGTTGACTGGATTTCGGTAAGTATCACCGGGCCTTTGAATTGTGGGAAATGATCGAAGTCAACCAGCTTCAAACCGCCGCGTTTTCCGCGTTTACGTGTCGCTTCGAGTTCGGCATCGGTCGCGGGGGCGACTTTGATGCCGAGCATGTCAAACGCGCGTTTGGCGATTTCGCCTTCGCGCGGCGAAGGATAGGCGATGCCGGCCAGAGGATTAGATGGATGGTCAGCGCCCCGCTCTGCCGAGGGGTTGACCGCCAACGGTTCTTCGGTGTACCTCGTCTCGTCTTTTTCCCCCTCCCCTAGCCCCTCCACCGCGGACGGGGGAGGGGGATTAGATGGTTGCTCGGCGGAGTCGAGCGGTGTCGGCTCCACGTCGGTTGGCAGCGCCTCGGTTGGCGGCGTGAGTTCGTCCTCGGCGGGTTGGGCTTCGCCCACAACGCGCATGGGACCGGAGATTGCAACCAGCGCGATGGCGACAACGGCCAGCGTAAGCAGTCCAATTGTGTTTCTCGAAACGAGCATCGGTTCGTCCTCCAGTTTCAGGATGCGGCGGAGTCGGGCGGCGAGCGGGTGGCAGGCGAGCGCCGCGCCGAATAACGGTTGATTCGAGGCGAGGGCAAGCAACAGTTCGGCGTACTGCTTCGGTTGCGCGGTGCGGGTGACGACCACCGCATCGCAGCATTCTTCGCGGTCGCGGCGGACCCACGTGCTCACCATCCACACGGCCGGGTGGAAGAACAACAGCGATTCGATCACTCGCTGCGCGAGATTCACCAAATTGTCCCAGCGGCGAACGTGAGCTAGCTCGTGCAAGAGGACCATTTCAATCTCGGCGGGCGACCAACCGGTAAGCGCGACCGGCGGCAACAAAATCAGCGGGCGGACGATCCCCACTAGCACCGGCTGCGCAACGCGGTCGCAGACGGCGAGCGTCACGCGGCGGGTGATGCGCAGCGATAGGCGCAGTCGCTCGCAGGTTTCATGCAGCGGGCCGGCGGTGAGCGGCGTGCCGTGGCGACGCATCCGCTCCGCGCCGATCAGGCCCGTGGCGAGCAGCGCGAACGTGAGTGGGGTGCCGAGGAGCCAGAGATAGGGGAGATAGGGGACGCAGGTGTGGATGAACTCGAGTGCCGGTGGAAGGGTGCCACTGGCTTTGCCAGTGCTATTTTGCAGCATCGACGGAGCACTGGCGGAGCCAGTGGCACCCGAGGGAATTCCCCCCTCCCCTAGCCCCTCCCCGCCAGGGGGAGGGGAACGGAGCGGCTGCGCCGCGGCGTTGTAGTTGGGGTTGAGTTCGATGATCTGGGGCGGTGCCTGGGTGCCACTGGCTATGCCAGTGTGAATTTCCGATACGGATCGAGCACTGGCATAGCCAGTGGCACCCGAGCGGATTGCCCCCTCCCCCGAGGACGGCGGAGAGGGATCAAGCCACGTCGCCGTGGCAATCGGGAGCGCCGCGAGCGCAAGCAGCGTGGCAAGCGAGTGCGCGTAGCGAAAGTTCGGCCCCGCGCGGCGCAGCATGCGCCGGAGGACGGCGCCGAGAAGCAACAGAGCTGCGCCGAGCCACAGGAAGTGGAGCATCGTCCAGCCGAGCAAGTGCCACGTTTGTGCGGAGAAAATGCTGTTCATGGGAATGGCCACGAAAAGACACAAAGAGTCACGAAAAGGAATGAATTACTTTAGCCACGGATGAAACACGGATTTGCACGGATCAAAAAACCGAACCGCTGATGGACGCTGATACGATTTGGGTTTGTTTGTCATTAGCGCAGATTAGCGTTTATTAGCGGTTGCTACTTTTGTTTTGTGCTTTCGTATGCCTTTTTGTGGCTATTTTGATTGAGTAACGCGCGTAACTCGCTGAGTTGTTTGCTTGTAAGCTGGCTGCCTTCGATCATGTGAGCGACCAGCCGGTCGGCGGCGCCGTCGAACAGGTGATCGACCAGTTTGCCCACCATTCGCTTGGCGGCCGATTTGTGCGTCACGCCGGCGGACCACGTGGCGCCGCGGGCTGCGCCTGCGCGCTTCACAAGGCCTTTATCGTGCATCACGCGGAGCATCGTGGCGACGGTGGTGGTGGCCACGTCGCGCTCGCGGCGGAGCGCTTCGCAGACGGTGCTTAGGGAGCTTGCCCCTTGCGACCAGAGGACGCGGAGGATTTCCAGTTCGCCGTCGGTGGGGTGGGGGGTCGGGCTGCGGGCCATTTATTTCACCACGGAGGCGCGGGGGACACGGAGGAAGAACCAGAAATAATCGCGTCGCGGCTAATTCTAAAGAAATAGAATAGCGGGTGTCAATAGATAGTCGCGGAAAATTCGGACCGGCACAAAAAAGACTTGTCCGCAGATGACACAGATGTTCGCAGATCAGGGAGTTGGGTGTGCCCGTGATGAGGGATTGGGCTTTTCATTAAACCTGCTTATCTGTGTTCATCTGCGTCATCTGCGGACCCCCTTCTGCCTTATTCTTCTCTTTGTGACTTTTCGTGTCTTTTTGTGGCCATTCACTCGAAGAGGAGCAAGCCGAAGCGGGCGGGGGAGTTGGGGGGCGAAGTTTCGCCGGTCCAGCAGTGGGTGCCTTCGCCCGGGGTGGTGCGTTCGATGCCGAGCGCCCAGACGCTGCGCTGGGGAAGAGGCAGTTCGACGAGTTCGCTGAGTGGGATCGCGGCTTCGATGGTCCACTGGGTTTCCGTTTGCTGCGCGGCGACGAACCACGAGGGGTTCCAGTGGGGGTCGCCCCAGCAGCGGTCGCTCGTCCAGCCGTTGTGATCGACGGCCAGTTCGTAGGCGGTCGTGTAGTCGCGGTCGACGTCGATCCGCAGCGCGACGCGATCGCGCAGCGCGAGATCGGCGTCGCGCGGCCGTGGGGCGTCGCTGGAGACGTAGTGTACGCTGGGTTGCTTGGCGCAGGTGATGGCAAGGTAGAGGAACTCGTCGTCGCGTAGCAGGCGGATGGTGGTGGTGGGGTCGGGTGGGAGACCTTCGGTCGTGGGGGGTGCGGGGTCGGGAGACCCGCGCACAACGGGCGGGCCGATTTTGACAATTTCGGCGCGTTGCCAGAGAGGTTCGTCGAACACCCCGTTGAGGTGGGGGCGTTCGTTCGTCGTGCGGCAGGTGGCGAGGGGCTTCGTGGGCGGCAGGCGGTCGGGCTCGCGAAGCCAGCGTTCGGCGTCGGCGCAGTCGCGCCACGCGGTGCCGCCGGATTGTTTGCCCATGATGACGTAGAACTGATCCGATTGTTTTGTATAGCCAAGATTGCGATGCGCAGCGGCCAGCGGGAACCGCAGGCTTGGTTCGGCGAAGAGCGCAGGGCGGGCGCCTTCCAAATACTGCCCGAGCAGCGAGGCGCGTTTCCAGCGGTCATCGGCGGAGAGAGTTACGCCGGTAGGGGTTGCTTCGAGTTGGGGTGTTGAGTTTGGTTGCGCTTGCGCGCTCCGCTCCGCACTGTTTTTCTGAAGTGGGGCAGCGTCGCGGCCAACGCCGGGAGGGACGTTGGCGAGGTTCGCGTCGGCGCGAGCGTTTTTGGCGGTGCGGTTGGCGGCGTGGTGGGCCAGCTCGCCGCTGGCGTAATACTGTACGAGCCAGGTGAGCGCCCGCGGAACGACAGGGTGATCGGTGTAACGCCTTGCGAGCAGGTAGTAGGTGTCGGCGGCCATGTCGAGCTGGCCTGCTTCGCGGTAACCCTCGGCAAGTTGGAACAGCAACTCGCCGCCGCTGGCTGGATCAAGCCCGCCCGTAAGATTCACGACCTGCCCGGCCCAGGCCTCGTTGCCGGCGGTGCGTTTGAGCAACTCTTGCATGTGGCGACGCTGCTGCGCGAGCCGGCGCAACGCGTCAAGCTCACCGACGGCCGGCGCCGATTGCGCGCGGCGGGCATCGCTGCCGCGGTTGACGACCAGCCCGTCGAACAGATCTCGCCGCAGCCCACTTCCTTGAGGCGGGCTGCGCAGCACGTTGAGATTGTAGTTCGCCGGCGGTGGTGTGTAGTCGCGGGTCAGAAGTCCGACACTGGGAGCAACATATTGCGCGAGCGAACAGCCGAGCGTCGCGGCGAAGTCGCCCGTTGGAATGCGCAGCCCTCCCGGCCGGCTGGGAGGTTCCACGCCGCACAGTCGCTTGGGCTGCCAAGGCGACAACCCGACGGCCGCAAGTTCCGGATATCGCGCTGCATCGCCGGCGGCCACGATTGCCGTTTCCATTGCGGAGTGCAGAATAGCGACGGCCGGATCGCCGCCGAGCGTGGCAGGTTGTTCGATGAGCACCACGTCGGGCCGCCACATCCGCAGGTCGCGCACCATGCGTGCCTCGAGCAGTGCGAGCGCCTGGCCATCGGTGCGACGATCAAGCTCCGCTTGCAGCGCGGCGGGCGACAACGAGGCAGCATCGGGCGGCAACGGCAATTGCCAGTCGATATCGGCCGAGCTGCCGCCAAATCGAGCGATCGCTTCGCGCGTCCGCGGGCCTTCCGATGCCGATAGCTCGGTGGCCTCTTCATCGTCCGCAAACAAGTAGGTCGCGGCGGTGAAGTATCCCTCCGCCGCGGCATGCTTAGCGATCAACTCGGGCGGAGTTCGTTCGGGACGCGTCAGCGCAGCCCACAGCGCCGCACGGCGACCGCCGGCGCGTTGCAGATGCCAGGTGCGACCGCCGTCTTGGGTGGCGAGAATCGTGCCGAGCGCGCCGACGGCCCAACCGTTTTGTGCATCGGCGAACGCTAAGCCGCGAAGCGGAGTTGTTTGGCCGGTGGGTTGCAATTGCCACGTCGCGCCGTTGTCGGGCGAGTGAAGCACAATCGAACCTGGCGAGCCGGCAATCCACACGCGCGAACCGACGATGGCGACGGAGCGCCAGTCAAACGCCCTCGCAATTTCTGAAGGCAGGTCTCCGGTTGGCGATTGCCAACTCGCGCCCAGATCGCGCGTCGTCCGCACGATGCCGCCGTCGCCGACCAGCCAGCCACCGGTTGGCGCCACCAACTTCACGGCGTGGAGCGCGCGGCGGTCGGGCGCCGCCAGCGGCGACGAGCGTACCTCCCGCTGGGCAATCGCTGCGAAGTGACCGCCAGGGCCGGCGACCGCGCCCTGATCGGGATCGACGAAATCGGCGGCCAGCCAGGCCCCGCTCGACCCGCTCGACATGGTTTGCCAACTGCGGCCGCCGTCGATCGTGGCGAATACGCCCGACGGATAGAACGCGGTTCTCGCTCCGGCCGCGACACCGTGTTGAGGGTCGAAGAACTTGACGCGCGTGAGGGCCGGCAGCATGGGCGCAGGTATCGCGGTCCACGCTTGGCCGCCATCGGTCGTGTGAAGCACGACGCCCGCGGTCGCGTGGGTGTAGGCCGTCGTCGCGCCGCCCACTGCCCAGCCGTGGGTCGAGCTAATGAACCAGACGCTGGAAAGCGGACAGGTAACGCCGGAGTTTTGCCGCCGCCACTGCCGGCCACCGTCGGCGGTATGCCAGATCACGCCGCGATCTCCGATGGCCCAACCGCGGCGGGCGTCGATGAAGAAGACGTCCGCCAGTTCGGCGTCTTCAGCCATCACCTCCGCAAGCTGCGGCAGACCGGTCGGGGATGCGGCGGTTTGCTGCGCCACCATTCGACCTGTGCAAAGCAGCGAAGCGCAGAGCGCGAGAGCGACAAGCAGAACATTGCGGGCGTGAATCATGTTGGCTTCCTTGCGCGTGAGCCGTCGCACCACGTGCGACACGGCCATGCGACACATGGTGTCGCGGCTACGCGGATTGTAAACCGTCGGTGCCGCTGGCCCTAGATGGGAAGCGGAAAGGCCGGCGCGTTGGCGCGTTTGTACGGACTGTGCTAGCACGAAGCGGTGGGACGTTTTGAGCCGTTCGGCGTCGGCGTAAGCTAGATTTCATCGGAATTTCAAGGCGGATGCGAATGCTTTCCGTCGTCGGCCGTCCTTGCCGGGGGCGCTAACGTATCGTTTGGTTTATGGATGCGCAAACGATGAACATCGATGGAAGTCCGCTCGAGAAACTCGTCGCGCAGACCTCATCGCTGTACAGCTTGCCGACCGTGGCGCTGGAAGTGCTTCGGCTTTCGGCCAACGACCAGATCGACGCGGGCGCGCTGACCGAATGCGCCGAACGCGATCCGGGGTTAACCGCTAAGATTCTGCGGGTGGTGAACAGCCCGGTGTTTGGCCTTAGCGGTCAAGTGAGCAATCTGCATCAAGCGGTCGCCCTATTGGGCGCGAAGCCACTGCGGATGCTCGTTCTCGGATTCAGTTTGCCGGACAAATTGACGGCGAGCCTTGCCGGCGACCAACTTCGGCGGTATTGGACGCGCAACCTGACGCGGGCCGTGGCGGCACGAATGCTGTCGGAACGGCTATGGACGCACCCCGGCGACGAGCCATTCATTGCGGCCCTGCTGGCCGAAGTGGGTTTCTTAGTATTGCTGCGGGAACTGGGACCGCCCTACGCCCGCTTTTCGGAACGGGTCGAAGAGGAACACCGTAGCCTCGAAGAACTGGAGCGCGAGTCCCTCGGATTCAATCATCGCGAGCTGAGCGCCGAGCTGCTTCGCAAATGGCGATTGCCGTTGCGAATCGTGGAGGCGATTCGCATGCGGCCTCAGACGTTGCGGCTGGCGCGGCTTCAAGCGGCCGAAGGGGAGCTGCCGCAGATGTTACATCTGGCTGATCTGCTCACCTCGCTGGTCGGTGAGCGGCAACTGGCAGTGCTTCCCGACCTGCTTGCTGCCGGCGCGGCTTACTGCAAGATGACGCGGGCGCAACTTACCGAAGTGGTCGCCGAACTGCAGCCGCAAGTCGATGAACTGGCCCGCGCGATGTCGCTCGAACTGGAGACCGACCGCGATTACTGCCAGATTCTCGTGGATGCGCACGCGCGATTGGCTTTGGTGACCGAAGAAGCGGCGGCCGAACTTGCCATGTCGCGCGATGAAGGCGAGGTATGCGATGCCCTGCTCGCCGAGTCGGTTGAATTGGGGACCGCGCTGCGGCACTTTTTGGAGAACCGCGATCGCGCAATGGAGCTACGAAAGAGCCACGGTCGGCCCGACGCGCCGCACGAATCGAAAAAGCGGTTTAACAACGATGCAGTGTTCGCGCCGGTCTCGGTTTCATTTCTCACAAACGAGCTTCAACAGTCTGCAATTGAATGCCGCGTCCGCCGCACGGAGCTGAGCTTGTTATTGTTCGATACGAATGGTGCCGATTATCCAAGACCAGCAACTAAAGAGCTTGCCGCGCGGCTACGGGCAGCATTTGAACGGGCATGTGCGGCGCTCGAGTTTCCGCAAACGACTTGCGAACCGCTCGGGGCCACGCTCACCGCGGTGATTCTTACCGACTGCGATCGGCACGAGGCGGTGAGTCTCGCTCGACGGTTGATCGATATCTGCCGCCGCGAGTCGTTTCAGGACTGGCCGCCGGGGCAGAAACGTTCGCCGCTAGTGTATGCAGGTGTGGCCAACGCCACCCACATTGCCAAGAACTTCGACGTCGAATCGCTGCTGTCGGGCGCCGAGGGCTGCCTGGCCGCCGCTCGATCGTGCGGCGGCAGCGCGGTGAAGAGCATTGAGGTGTTCTGAAGAGGAGTAGGCAAAGGGCAGTAGGCAGATGGCAGTGTGGAAGGAGTAGGCAGAGGGCAGTAGGCAGACGGCAGTAAAAAAAGATCGAACGAAAAGAATCTTCACTGCCTACTGCCCTCTGCCCGCTTCTCCCGCGATTGGCCGGGTGGGGGGCGGTGTGCTACGATTCCCACATGAAAATACCCGCTTTGCCCGACGATCCGCCGCTGATCGAACCGCCTCGGTCCGATGCCGATACACCGCAATCGGTACCGGTCGTTCCGCCACGGCCGATGCCAGCCGATTCGCAGCCCGGACAGCATCTCGATCTGGTCGAAGGCCGCGAGCTGCGGGCCTCCGACATCGATCCTCGCATCGACTCGCAGCGGCAACCCGAGCGTCGTCGCAACCTGTCGATCGTGCTGTTTGTGGCCACCTGTCTGTCGACCTTTTGGGTTGGGGCGGCCGATTGGCGGCCCGTCGATTACATGTCGACCGTCGGCGAGATGATGCGCGTCATTACGGCCAATTGGCAGCAGGGGCTGACCTACATGGGGGCCGTGCTGGCCATACTGCTTACCCACGAGATGGGCCATTTCATTCAAACGCTGCGGCACCACATTCCTGCCAGCTATCCGCTCTGCATCCCCGTACCGTTCAATGCCATTGGCACGATGGGCGCGGTGATCGGCATGGACGGCCTGCGCGCCAACCGCAAACAGATTTTCGATATCGGAATAGCTGGTCCGCTGGCGGGCCTCGTGGTCGCGGTCCCCATCCTGTGGATCGGAGTCCAGCGACTCGACTTAGCGCGACCTCCCGAACCGAATGAAATTCAACTTTACAACCCGCTCATCGTGCAATGGATGCTCTCCTACCTGCATCCGCAGTGGGCCGAGCAGTCGTGGGTCGGCATCTCGCAGGTGAACCCGTTCTTTATGGCCGGCTGGGTCGGCATGCTCATCACCGGCCTCAACATGCTCCCGATCAGTCAACTCGACGGCGGGCACACGATCTACGGCCTATTCGGCAAGGACGCCCACAAAATCGCGCGGGCGTTTGTGATCATCGCGATCCTCTACGTCGTGCTCAACTTGGAACAAGCCGCCATTTGGACGCCGATGCTGATTCTCGTAATCCTGATGGGCATCGATCACCCGCCAACTTCCGACGACTCGGTGGAACTCGACAACTGGCGATGGATGATCGGCGTCTGGTCGCTGGGGATACCGATTATTTGTTTTCCGCTACTGGGGTTGCGGCAGTAGAGAAGCCGTTAGCTGTTTAGCCAGAGAGGATAATCCTCTTCTGGCTGAAAGCTGACGGCAATGTTCGGTTGTGTTCCTCAAGCCGAAGGCTTGACAGCTATTAGCCGGCGGTCAGCGCAAGCGCCACCGCCGGAAATACGGATGGCAGCAGCAAGCACCCCGGAGGGTGTGCCAGCAGCTTTTCATGTCAAATCGCTGCGACCCCTGCCGGGGTCGTTCACTGCAGGTTCGCGATCCGGTGGTGCGCTTCGCGACCATCGGCTAATGGCTGCTATCCCTCCAGGATAAAGAATATATCAAAACTCTTGCGGAACGAGCGGAGTTGCTTCCACCATTTCTGCATGCGGCGCGCAGAAAAGACGGGCACCGACGCGCAAAGGGGGGAAAGATAGCGCGCCGGCACCCGTCGAGGGAGGCCTCACTCGCCGCGGTCAGGGATGACGCGGCTCACTGAGCTTGCGTTGCTTATCGTTTATCACTCATCGTTCATCGCTTCTTTAACTGCATCCCATGCTGTTCCCACAGTTGTGGCACAGATAGCAATTTCCATTGCGGACGGTAATCATGCCGCAGTTATCGCACGACGGGGCGTCGGTTTGGAAACCGGCGAACTGTTCGCTGCGGGCGGTCGTGGCGATGTCTTTCGAGAGCATCACCCCGGCCCGTTCGAGCAGCGTCGGGCTACTGCCGCTGGCGCTGGCGTGGTGGCCGTTGGTGTGACCGTTCTGCTTCGCAGAAGGGGCTGGGGGCTGGGGACTGGGGGCTACGGCGATTGCGGAATGTGGATTGCGGATTGCGGATTGTTCTACCGCTTTTCCCTCTCCGCTTTCCGCCGGGTACCCTCTGGGTGGCTTTCCGCTTTCCGTCGTGTCGCCCGTGTCGGCGACGCTAACGGTCCTTCCTGTCTCCTGACCACTGACCACTGGCCCCTGACCACTTTCCCCTGTCCCCTCCGCCAAACCCAGGCTCGCTTCGCGGAAGCCGGGCAGGAACGTGATGCCGAGCCAGCGGAAAATGTAGTCGATCAGGCTCTTGGCGATGCGGATGTCGGGGTTCTTCGTGTGGCCTTGCGGCTCGAACCGCATGTGCGAAAACTTGCGGACGTAATCCTCGAGCGGCACGCCATACTGCAGGCTCATCGACACCGCCGTGCCGAAGGCGTCCATCAAGCCGCCGATGGTGCTCCCTTCCTTGGCCATCGTGATGAACAACTCGCCCGGCCGACCGTCGGGATAGAGACCCACAGTGATGTAGCCTTCGTGGCCCACGATGCTGAATTTGTGGGTCACCGATTGCCGCGTGTCGGGGAGCCGCTCGCGACGCGGCTTGGGGATGCCGCCTTCAGCCTTCGATTTGTCGCCGGAAAGCCCCGTGTTCAGCGGCTGGCTGTCCTTTGAGCCGTCGCGATAAATGGCGAGCGCCTTGAGGCCCAGCTTCCAGCCGTCGAAATAGGCCTGGCCAATTTCCTCGGGAGTCGTCTCGCGCGGCATGTTCACGGTCTTGGAGATCGCCCCCGAGAGAAACGGCTGTGCCGCGGCCATCATCGTCACGTGTGCGGGCCAGGCGATCGACCGCGTGCCGTTGCGCGGCGTGAACGCACAATCGAACACCGGCAGGTGCTCCGGCTTGAGGTCCGCCGCGCCTTCGATCGTGTCTTCGCGATCGATGTGCGCGAGGATCGATTCGATTTCCGGTTGGTCGTAGCCCAAGGTCTTGAGCGTGAGCGGCACGGTTTGGTTGACGATCTTCAGCATCCCGCCGCCGGCGAGTTGCTTGTACTTCACCAGCGCGATGTCCGGCTCGATGCCGGTCGTGTCGCAATCCATCATGAAGCTGATCGTGCCGGTCGGCGCGAGCACCGTTGCTTGCGCGTTGCGATACCCATGCGCGCGGCCTGCCACGAGGACTTCATCCCACAGCTTCCGCGCCGCATCGCGCAGATTCTCGGGGCACTCGGGGTTGATCTGCTCGACCGCGTCGCGGTGCATCTGCATCACGCCGAGCATTGGCTCGCGATTCTTGTCGTATTCGTCGAACGGCCCGACCGCTTCGGAAAGCTCGGCGCTAGTCAGGTTGGCCGCCCCGTGCAACAGGGCCGTCACCGCACCACACACGCCGCGACCGGCGTCGGAATCGTAGGGCATACCCGCCGTCATCAGCAGGCTGCCCAGATTCGAGTACCCCAGCCCCAGCGGCCGGAACAGATGGCTATTCCGCGCAATGTCGTGCGTCGGGTAGCTCGCGTGATCGACCAGAATTTCCTGCGCGATGAAGTACAGCCGGCACGCCGCCGTAAACCCGTCGGCGTCGAACGTGCCATCCGGCTCCCGGTACTTCATCAAATTGATGCTTGCGAGATTGCAGGCCGTGTCGTCGAGGAACATGTACTCCGAGCAATTGTGAACCACAATGCCATTGGCGACGAAGTGATGCGTAACCGGTTCGGTAAGGTCGAAGACGTCCTCCTCGCCGCAAGGATCCAGCCGGCCGACGCGGTCGAACAGCGGGTCAGCGGCAGCGGGCACATCGCGGTTCAATGCCGCAAGCTGATCCGCCTTCTTGCTCTCAGGCATGAATCCGATCTGCTCTTCGAATTGCACCCGCGATTCACGCACAATGCGCAACGAATGACTCTGCGCTACTAAACTTGCATCCACTTCGCCTTGGCCTGGTGATACGGTGATTACCTGCCCCAACGCTCGACGGCATCGGCCTAAGATCGACCGAACGCCGAAACCTAGAAGCAGCAACTGCACCTGTTCGAGCAACGGCAGGCTCGCACAATCGAGCGACACAAATTGCGACTCTTCGCCGTGGTTGAACACATTACCGTGGACGGCAAAAAAGCCTCGCAGAATCGCTGCCTGCGTAGGCTTGTCCAAGTTGAAGACCAGGTCATCGAATCGCGTCTTGACGGCGTCGGCTTGAATATCCGCATACTGAGCCATCTTGGCGGCCACGGCCTGCGGTGAGCCAATCGACCGTGTAACTGTGGTTTGGTAGGTGGTTTCCCGTATATTCGGCTCTGCTTCCTCATGAAGCCATCGTTGGCACTGCTCGATTCCTTGCTCGAGCCGGTCGGCCACAAGCGGTTCCAGCGAGCGGCGCGTGACGATGAAATTCATACTTCCGTTGCTCTGCCGCACGACGCCTCCGTCCCCGACCGCGGCGCCCATCAACTCGGCGAAGCTCGACGGCAAGAAATCGTTACCAAAGCCCGGCCGCTCCAAGCGCACCACGTCATCAATCGTCAGCTCCGCGGCCGGTACGTCGCCCCGGTTCTCGGTCCACACGCGATGGTCCGCCGTCAGGCGCACGTGATAGCCAGCCCGCGTCCGCAGCTCGAACACTGGTTTACGGCCCGTTGGGAAGATGCGATCGACCCACACCTTTCTGCCGTGACCACTGATAATCTCCGCCGATTCACCGACGAGCGAATCAATGCGACGGAAGCCTTCACTCGTCGCCACGAGCGTATCGCCCGTCACGCACGGATTACTGGCATTGATCCTGCCGCTATTGGGGCACGTGTGCCAGCGGTTAATCGTCGTGTCGTACTGCACGCCGGGGTCGCCGCAGTGCCAGGCGCACTCGGCCATGCGGTCGAGAATTTTCTTCGCGGGGTAAGTCGGGCCGGCCTTCTTGGGATCGGTGACCCAGTGGGTCGTCCAGTCCTGGCCCTTCTCGATGGCCGTCATGAAATCATCGGTGACGCGGACCGAAAGGTTCGCGTTTTGGAACATGATCGAGCTGTAGGCCTCGCCGTTGAAGTTCGCCTCGTACTTGCCGCTGGCGATCAGCGTTTGGGCCTTTTGCTCTTCCTTCCACTTGCACTCGATGAACTCCATCACGTCGGGGTGCCAGACCTTGATCGACTGCATCTTGGCCGCCCGGCGAGTTTTTCCACCCGATTTAACTACTGCGGCCACTTGATCGTACACCCGCATGAACGACAGCGGCCCGCTCGGGCGTCCGCCGCCGGCTAGCTTCTCGCGGTGCGAACGGAGCGTCGACAGGTCGGTGCCCGTGCCGGAGCCGAACTTGAACAGCATCGCCTCGCTGGTGGCCAGGCGCATGATGTCTTCCATGTTGTCGCTGACGTGTTGGATGAAGCACGCGCTGCCTTGCGGGTACTCATACGGGTTCTCGGGCTGTGTGACTTTCTGCGCGACCGCGTCCCAGTGCCAGTTGCACTTGGCGCCTTTTACGCCGTACTGGTGGAAGAGCCCGACGTTGAACCACACGGGCGAGTTGAACGCCCCGTGTTGATGGAGGCAGAGCCAAGTCAGGTCGCGGTAGAACCGCTCGCCGTCGGCCGGCGTGGCGAAGTAGCCATCGGCGAGGCCCCAGTCGGTGATCGTCCGCGTCACGCGATGGACGAGTTGCCGGACGCTATACTCGCGCTCGGGGGTGCCGACTTCGCCGTAAAAGTACTTGCTGCAGATGACGTTCGTCGCAAGCTGCGTCCAGAACGACGGCACCTCGCAGTTGGTCTGCTCGAACAGCACCTCGCCGTTCTCGCCTTTGATCTGCGACGTGCGGATTTCCCAGTTGACGGTGTCGAACGGGTCGGCCACGTCGGTGGGGCAAAACTGGGAATCTATTTTTAGCCGGCCACGAAAGCGTTTCATCGGAATGGGACCATCAAACGATGCGTCGGCGGCGCCGACAGAAGCCTTCTTGGCGGAAACAGACGCGATCGGCCGATTGACCGTTGCCATGTGAGAACCTCCTGCTCAAAAGATGTCGGTGGGGCATCCATTCCATCGGGATAATGTACAAGTGTACATAAACCCATGCTCATAAACACGTCCCGCAACTCTACTCGGCCGCCCTGGGCGAGCCTTGCACTATATCTGGACCCCCGAGGGTCCGAATCTCGACAAAAGCGAGCTAAGTCCACGGTAGCACCACTATATGTTGTATTCGATGCCAGAAAACCTACAACATTTGGTTGCCTGGGTGTCGAATCTTACTCACTTCGAGCCGCGCGTCAATTCGATTTCTTGCGGTTCGTAAGTTGCTAGCATACAAGGGGTTGTGGAAATTGGTGAAGCGACTGCGATGCTAGTATGAAGCAATTGTTAAGATCGTAAAGACTTTGTGGATCAGCAGTTACGATAATTCTCCTCGGGCCGGCTCCGTTTCAAGCCCGTTCCCAAAGATTTCGGAGCCATTTTCGGGCGCGATTTCGTCGCGCAGGACACTTGGGTTATTTGGGAGACCTGGCACGGCTTGCGCCGCTCACAGCTTGGCAACTCAAGCCGATCCATTGGAGGCCGATAAACTAACCTTCGACGGGCGAATGGCGTAGCACATTCTTCATCCCAGCGGGATGACAGCCATTAGCCGGTGGTCGCGAAGCGCACCACCGGTAAGCGAGCATCATCCACACACGACCCCGGCAGGGGTCGCAGCAATTCCGCGTCTTAGTCCAAATACCGCGGATCGAAATCGACACCCGCTCGACGGAGCATCTCGACAAGCTCCTCTCGAAACGACGTATGCCGATGATGTTCTTTTTGATTTGCAATATATCGCTTCACACCGGAGCGAGCCGTGGCACTTACTGTAAACGCCGAGTATCCTTCCTGCCAAGCGAATTCCGATTGCCTCAGCTCTTCATGAACCCAGATCGAAGAGGCCTTCTTTAGTTCGCGCATGAAGTCGGCCAGGCAATGGGTCGCCTTCAATCCGACGAGCAAGTGAACATGGTCAGCAACTCCGCCGATGCCCTGTGAGAAGCCGCCGAGGCCGTTGACGGTGCCGCCGAGATATTCGTGCAATTGTGTTGCCAATTCATCTTTGATAAATGTCTGGCGGCTCTTCGTGCTGAAGACAAGATGATAGTGCAAGCTCAAATACGTAGACATAAGGTGCTCCGTTTGCTGCGACCCCTTCCGGGGTCGTGCTTGAGATCGATCCCTTTTCCGGTGGTGCGCTGCGCGACCACCGGCTAATGGCTGTCATCCCGCCGGGATGAGGCATTTCTCAATCGCTTAGCTCGGCCCCTTCCGCCACTCACTCATCCTCTGAAACAGCACAAAGAACACCGGCACGAAAAATACTGCCAGGAATGTCGAGGCGATCATGCCGCCGACGACGGCCGTGCCCAAAGCGCGCTGGCCCGCAGCGCCCGCGCCTTCGGCGATCACCAGCGGCACCACGCCCAGAATGAATGCGAACGAAGTCATCAGGATCGGGCGAAAGCGCAGCCTGGCCGCTTCGACCGCCGCGTCGGTAATCGACTTTCCTTTCGCGCGGATGTCGCGGGCGAACTCGACGATCAGAATTGCGTTCTTGCTGGCGAGCGCGATGATCAGCACGATGCCGATCTGCGTGTACAGATTGTTATCCATGCCCCGCAACGAAACGGCCGCGATCGCGCCCAATAGCCCGAGCGGCACGACGAGAATGACCGCGATCGGTATCAGCCAACTTTCATACTGGGCGGCCAGCACGAGGTAGACCAGCACCACGGCCATCGCGAACACGAGCAGCGCCTCGCCGCCCACGCGCTGCTCTTGGTATGCCATTCCGGTCCACTCGAAGCCCATCTGGTCGGGCAGGCTGCCGGCTGCAATTTCCTCCATCAGGGCGAGTGCTTCGCCGGTGCTGTAGCCGGGCGCGGGTTCACCGGTTATCGAAGCCGACGGGTAAAGGTTGTAGCGGTTGATGATCTGCGGCCCAAACGATTCTCCCACGCGGGCGATCGTGCTGAGCGGAATCATTTGGCCGGCGCGGTTGCGGACTTCAAGCCGCTGGATATCGTCCGGCTCGGCGCGAAATTTTGATTCCGCCTGGAGACGCACCTGATAAATGCGGCCGAACTTGTTGAAGTCGTTCACATACGCCGAACCGAGGTAAGCCTGAAGCGTGGAGAAGACGGTGCTGAGCGGGATGTCAAGCGTCTTTACTTTCTCGCGATCGATATCAACGTAAAGTTGCGGTACGCCCGGGCGGAAGCTGGTATTAAGCGCGGAGAGTCCCGACTGCGTGCGGGCATTATCGACGATTTCGGTGACCACTTGGTACAGCGCCGTGCGGCCCAGATCCGCGCGATCCTGCACCTGCATGTCGAAGCCGCCGCGAACGCCCAGCCCGCGAATGGCCGGTGGGGCGAACGGAAAGACGATTGCCTCTTGAATCCGTGAAAACTGGCCGGCCAGCCGACCGAGAATCGCTTCCAGCGTATGCCCTTCGGGCAATCGTTCGTCCCACGGAGTGAACGTGACGAACAGCGTGGCGGAGTTCGGTGCGCTGCTCCCTTCCAGTAGCGACATGCCGCCGATGCTGATCCAAGTCGCCACGCCGGGCGTTTCCGCGAGGATGGCGTCGATCTCGCCAAGCACCTCGCGGGTGCGCTCCTGCGAGGCGGCGTCGGGAAGCTGCACGGCAACAAAAATGTAACCCTGGTCTTCGGTGGGGAAGAATCCGGTGGGGACGCGACTGTACCACCACACGGTCAGCGCGATCAAACCGGCGAAGACCACCATTACCACAAAGACTTGCCGCACCAGCACCCGCACGATGGCCGTGTAGGCCACTTCGAACCAGCCGTAAACCCGGTTGAAGCCGCGGGCGAAGATATTCTTCTTCTTTTTGGGTGGGCGCAACCACTGGGCGCACTGGGCCGGCTTGAGCGTCATCGCGTTGATCGCGCTGATGAATGCCGTCGCGGCGATCGTGAGGGCGAATTGCTGGTAAAGCTGCCCCGTGATGCCACCCAAAAATGCGCTGGGCAGAAACACGGCCATCAGCACCAGCGTGATGCCGATGATCGGCCCGAGCACTTCGTCCATGGCTTGGATCGTGGCCGGCTTGGGGGCCATGCCTTGCTCGATATGGTGAGCTGCGTTCTCGACGACAACGATCGCGTCATCCACCACGATGCCAATTGCCAGCACCAGGCCAAACAGCGTGAGCATGTTCACGGTGTAGCCCATCAGGTCCATGGCGAAAAAAGCGCCGATGATCGTGACGGGAACAGTGGTCGCGGGAACGAGCACGGCCCGCCAGTCTTGCAGAAAAACGAGAATGACGATCAGCACCAGCACGCCGGCTTCGATCAGCGTTATGTAGACCTCGTGAATCGACGCTTCGACGAATTCTGTCGTGTCCAGGGGAAAGCTATGCTCCATGCCCTCGGGAAACGTGCGGCTGAGTTCGGTGACGGCCGCGCGAACTCTTTCCACCACGTCGATTGCGTTGCTTCCCGGCAGTTGATAAATGCCGATGTTGGCGGTCGGCTGGCCCTGCTTGAGATTGAATTGATCGTAGCTCTGCGCGCCAAGTTCGATCCGTGCGACATCTGCCAGCCGCGTGATCCGCGTTCCATCGGCTTTGACAATGATGTCTTGGAACTGTTCGACATCCGACAATCGCCCCAGCGTGGTGACCGTGTATTGGAATGACACCTCCTTG
Organism: Pirellulales bacterium; assembly: GCA_040901765.1. Lineage (GTDB taxonomy): Bacteria > Planctomycetota > Planctomycetia > Pirellulales > Lacipirellulaceae > JBBDYG01. Next base: position 168,521 of record JBBDYG010000124.1, on the reverse strand, counting down.
TCCGCCGGCAACGGTGGCTGGCCGATTTGGCCGGCCGCGACTTGCACGTTCTGTTCCTCGATGGCGACAAGCACGTCCTGCGTCGTCAGGCCGCGGGCCTTGAGCTTCTCCGGATCGAGCCACACCCGCATGCTGTAGTTGGCGGTGCCGAAAACGGTTACGTCGCCCACACCGGTAACTCGGCTAAGTTCGTCCCGCAGCCGAAGCGTGGCGTAGTTCGCAAGAAACAAATCGTCAAATTCGTTGTCGGGCGACGTGAGCGATATGACCAGCAGAATGTTCGTCGATTGCTTCTTGGTGGTCACGCCCTGGCGGCGGACCTCTTCCGGTAGCTGCGGCTCGGCAATTGCCACGCGGTTTTGCACCAGCACCTGAGCGCCATCGAGGTCCGTTCCAATTTCAAACGTGATCGTCAGCGAGTAAGTTCCGTCGCTGGAAGAAGTGGAGGACATGTAGAGCATGTCCTCGACGCCGTTCACCTGTTGTTCGATGGGAGCGGCCACGGTGTTGGCCAGAACTTGCGCGTCGGCGCCAGGGTACGTCGCCTGCACGCGAACGGTGGGGGGCGTGATCTCCGGGTACTGCTCGATCGGCAATTGCCAAAGCGAAACCGCGCCCAAGAGCATCATTACAATCGCGATGACATTCGCGAAGATCGGCCGTTCGATGAAAAAGCGGGCAAACATGGGCGTGCGGTTGCTCCCGCTCGATCATTCGCTGGAGTTGGCGGGATTGGGTTCGGGAGCCGGTGCTGGTGGGGCAGCGGGCGAACTTGTTTGGTCTGCGGGGGAAGCGACGCCGTCCGCAACGGGGCCCATCGTCATCGTGACCCGCTCGGGATCAACGGTTGCGCCGGGCCTGGCCCGTTGCAATCCGTTGACCACGATCCACTCGTCGGCTTCAACGCCTTGTTCAATCACCCGCATTCCGTCGGTGCTCAGTCCGAGCTTCACCAGGCGATACTCCACGACATTCTTGTCATTGACGACAAGCAGATAATCGCCGCGCTGATCGGTGCCGATGGCTCGCTTTTCGACCAACAGCCGTTGCTGTGGCTGGCCGATCGGGGCGCGAATTCGCACAAACAAGCCCGGAATCAATTCATTGTTCGGGTTCGCAAACAGCCCCCGGCGGAGGGCAGTTCCTGTCGTGGGGTCCACTCCCATTTCGCGGAAGTCGATAGCCCCTTGGTACGGGTAGCCCACGCTGTTATCCAGCCCGAGAAACAGCACCGGCGGGTTCTGTTCGGGATCGGGAATCTCGTGTTGCCGGAACATCTCCATAAACCGCAGCAGATCGCTTTCACTGAGGCTGAAGTAGGCCTGGATCGGGTCGAGGCTTTCGATCGTGGCGAGATGCGTCTGTTCGGCCTGAATCAGACTGCCGCGATCGACTAGATGCCGGCCGATGCGGCCGCTGATCGGGGCGCGGATCTGGCAATAGCCGAGGTCCAACTCAGCGCGGCGGACCACCGCCTCCGCGGCGGCGACATTGGCGCGAGCCGTCGCCAGTTCCGCAGCACTCTGATCGAGATCGGACTGTGTGAGCGCCTTCTGTGTGACAAGGGTTTCCGTGCGACGAAATTCCGTCTCCTGAAGTTGCAGATCGGCCTGCGCTCGTTGCACTTCCGCATTCGCAATGTCCAGAGCAACCTGAAACGGCGCCTCGTCGATGACAAACAGCAGGTCTCCCTCTTTCACGTTCGCACCGTCCTCGAACGCGATTTGTTTCAAATAGCCGTTGACGCGGGCGCGAAGCTCGACGGTAGCCGAGGCGCGGGTGTTGCCGATGAATTCGATGGCGTCGGCAATTTCCGTTTCCAGCGGTTGAGCGACGGAAACCTGCGGCGGCGGTGGTGGAACGAACTTGTTCTCGCGCTCGCAGCCGCCCATGAGCAATACGCCGGCGCATAACATGGCGTTATAAACCCCTTGACTCCACCGTCGATTCGTCAGGGTTCGTCGCACGCGATGTAGTTCCGAACAAGATGGGCGCGGGCAAATAGTTAGCACGCTAACTAATCTTAGCGTTGGGGCGGCGGGGCGGCAAGTTACGCTCGGCTGACCGTCCTACTCCAGCAAATGGCGTAGCGCCCCTTCGAGTTGCGGCTGAGAAAACTGGAATTTGGCGGTTTCCAGGCGTTTAGGCAGAATCTTCGCCCCGGTCAGCAGCATCTCGTCGGCCATTTCGCCAAACGCCAGCCGGGCCGCGAACGCGGGCATCGGAAAGATCGTCGGCCGGCCGAGCACTTTGCCGAGTGTCTTGGTCAGCTCGCGATTCGTGGCCGGATGGGGAGCCGTTGCGTTGACTGGTCCCGACAGAGAGTCGTTCGTGAGTGCCAACTCGATGATCCGCACAAGGTCGCCCAGCTCGATCCAACTGATGTACTGTTCGCCGCTGCCCATCACGCCGCCGAGGCCGAGCTTGAAGGGAGTGAGCATTTTCTTCAGCGCCCCCCCTTCGGTGCTCAGCACGACGCCGATCCGCAGATTCACGACGCGGATCCCGGCCTCGCTCGCGGGCCGCGTTTCGTGCTCCCACGCCTGACACACCTCCGCCAAGAACCCGTCGCCCGGCGGCGAAGTTTCGTCGATCGGCTCCGCCCCGCGCGGGCCGTAGTAGCCAATCGCCGACGCGCTGACCAGCACGCTCGGCTTCGAGTCGAGTTCCGCCAGCGTCTGGCACAGCAGCCGCGTGCCGTCGACGCGGCTATCAAGAATCGCCCGCTTCACGCGCTCGTTCCACCTTTCGGAAGCCACGCCCTCGCCGGCCAGATGCACGACCGCATCGACGCCGTTCAGTTCCGCGGCGTCGATCGTTCCTTCCGCGGGGTTCCACTCGATTTCGTGGTCGCCGTCTTGCACCGGCCGCCGCACCAGGCGGCGTACGAGGTGGCCCCGCGATTCCAACAACGGAATCAGGTGCGAACCAACCAGTCCCGACGCGCCGGTAACCGCGACCACCAGCGACCGCGGGGCATCATTGCCGTGAGCCATAGAAGTTCGATCCCGCGAAGCATGGAGAGGAGTCGTAAAGTAGGCCGCCTGGGAGCGTGGAATAGTATAAACGAGAATAGAACTGCGGGCAGTGCCCCGTTAGCCGCGACGCCCACCGCGGCGGGCAGGCTTCGTCCTCGGAGCGGAGCGCGTAGGCGTCAGAATCAATGAAAGCCCCGCGTCAAGTGTCGTCACAGTATCCTCGCTCCATAACAATCCGCACTAAATCGCCAAACGTCTCCGCCCCAGCAACGGCGTCTGCCTCCATGATTAATTCTTCATCCAACTCCATCACCAGCTCCATCACCAGCTCGATTGTGTCGAGCGAGTCCGCATTCCCGAAAAGGTCCGCCAGTCGCGTATCGACTGTAATGTGCTCCGGATCGATGCCAAGTGCTGACGCGAACGCTTGCCGCACGCGCTCGAAGATCGCAGTGGACCGTAGCAGCAAATGACCACAACAGGGGCACGGAGCATCGTCGCCCGGATCGGAGAATTCAATCTCGGTCGCCGCGCCGCAAACGGGGCACTTGCTCGGAAAGCCTTCGGGTGTTCTTGATGCGATCATGGCGAATACGCGCTCCGCTGCGCCTCGCGGACTCGGCTCCGCGTCGCGGCTAACGTTACTTCCGCTTCTCCTGGTACTGCCGGCTGGCTTGCTCCAGCAGCTTGCGTTCGGCGCGGGTCAGGCTGGCTTGGCCTTGCTCGTTGATCTTCTTCAGGATCGCATCTACTTTGGCTTCCAGCTCGTTTTCACCATCGTCATCATCGGTCGGACGATGGACCCGCAACTTGGGCTGCCGCTTTAGATTGGGAACCGACAAGCCGCTCGGCAGCCAGTTGCTCAGTCGCCAACCCTGTTTGTAATAGAGCAGCGCGAAAAGTGCCCCGCCCAAGTGCGCGGTGAAGGCCACGCTACCCGCCTCGGGACGCTGCACCGCGCCGAGGATATCAAGCCCGACGAAGATACACGCCGCCACCCACATCGGCATCGGTATTACAAAGAAGAGCAGGATTTGGCGGTGGGGATAATTGAGCGCAAACAACACGAGCGTAGCCACGACTGCACCGGAAGCTCCTAACACCACCGCCGGTTGATCGAATGGAAGTTCGCTCGCCGTCCAAACCAGCCCGGCGAAAACAATTGCGACGAGATAGAAGACGAGGAACTCCCGCGACCCGTAGCGGGATTCCACCTCGTTGCCAAACAACCACAGCACGTACATGTTCAGCAAAATGTGCCACATGTCGCCCGGGGAGTGAAGAAAGCCGTAGGTGAGAAGCTGATACGCCGTCCACGGCCGCCGATACCAGCGGTCCTCGAGCGCGAACCATTCCGTAAATGGCTCCCAAAACAACTGCACGAGAAATACAACAACGGTGACGACGATCAACTTCATGACCGCGCTCTGCGGCATTTGGGCGTGAAAGCCCGGCTCGCGGTCTCGGGCGTAATCGCGGTCGTAGATGCCCATTGCTTGCAGCTTTCAATGAGACCCGTGGGCGAGTCCGCCGCGGCGGACTCGCAATATCGATTCTCGGAGAGACTCGGCCACATGTCGGGTCGCACAGAATATCCTACGGCAGCCAACGAAGAAAGTGCAGCCGGGGAGCGACGGAACTTAACGCGGCGGTTTAACCGGCTCGGCAGCCTTGATTGCTGCGGCGGGCGGCGTCTCCTCGAGCACAAACAGCACGCGCACTCGCGGGTCGGCGGCGGAACCGCCCCGAACCCCGAGTTCTGATTCCGCCAAATCCTCCGGCAACTGACCGCGGCGGCGCGCGAGCGATTCGAGTTTCAGCTTCATGCCATCGGCGGACAAATAGCGATACGCCCGGCCGCGTGCCGCGTGCTGCATTTGCGATTCTGGCACCCGCGGATCAGTTGCCTGCCGTGGTGTCGCCGGGGCGAATGCCGGCGCCGCATCGGCTGGCGGTGGCGGAGATACTTCGGCAGCCTGCGATGATTTTCGACCTGCCGGTTCCGCTGCCGCTAATTTTGGCGGCTCCTCCAGCGATCGTTCTTCGGAAGCAAGGCCCTTTTCGGAAGAGCCGGGACCGCTCACATCGGAATCACGAGCAGCCCCATAGCGGTCCGCTACTGCTGCGCGGTTAAAGCGCCGCAGTTGATCGACTTGATCGTTTACGATCGACGACCGCTGCTTAGACAAGGGCGATCCCTGTTCAATTTCTAACGCCACAAAGTTTTCCGCATCGCCCTCGATGGATGCCAGGCTGGCCGCGATCTGTTCGAGCGGTGCATCGACCAGCACGACCTCCCTCGGCTGGGCGAAAGCGCCCTCGAATTCCGCTGCCTCGCCCGCCACACCGGCGGATGCGGCATCGACGTAGGCTTGCACGGCGGCCGATCGGCCCGCCGCCGATTCTTCCACCGCTTCAGCTTTATCGAGCGGACTGGCAAGCTCTTGGGTCTCTTCGACGTCGATGCCATTCTGCGCCAGCACTTGATCGAGCGCCCGACCCTGGAGCGCCGCGGACGACATGCTTACCCGCACGATCAACAACGGCGATTCGTCCGCCCCCGACGCGAACGCCCTGTCGCTCAAGGGATCGCCATCCGTGAGAAGGGTTTCGGGCACGGACAACTGTTCCTGGGAAAGCGGCGATTCTTCCGCTCGCCCCCCGCTGCGCGGCGATTGCTCCGCGCTGCTTCCCGAATCACTCCGCTCCAGCGGCGAACTGGCGCTGCCCAGCGGGGCACGCATCTCCGGCTGCTCTTTCACCGCCGGGGAAGAAGTAGCAATGCCGCGGTTGGCCAGTTCCGGCTCGCGGTTCGGCAACATCACGGCAAGCAGTAGCGCCGCGGCGAGTGCCGCGCCGGCCCAAACCCAACCTCGCCACGTGCGCCCGATGGTAGGGCTTGGTCGAAGCGGCTCGACTACCGCCGCCGGCCGAGCTTGCTCCGCACGCGCTATCACTCTCGCCGAGAAATCTGCCGGCAGCGACGGTTGCGGCAAATTCTGAATCAGCCCCGACAGCCGCCGGAACTCCTCAACCTGCCGCCGCGCCGCGGGATCGCTTGCCAAGTGCGCCTCGACTGCCGCGCGCTCCGCCCCCGTCAGCTCGCCATCGACATAGGCGCTCAGCAACTCGCGGTCGAAATCGGATTGGTTCGTTTCAGTGGACACAAGCGTTAATCATTAAACCACGGAGTGGAAAGGAAATGCATGTTTCTCTAGCCACGGATGAAACACGGATTGAACACGGATCAGAGCAGAAGTTTGGGGAACACTAATCCGCGCTAATCAACACTAATAAAGAATTGACGATTCTCCTTCTCTGGCTTAGCGAGCATTAGCGCCGATTCCGTATCTTCTTCCGTGTTCAATCCGTGTTTCATCCGTGGCTAAATATCTTCTCTGCGTCCTTCGTGCCTCCGCGGTTCGTCCTTATTATTTTACCTTGGCTAGTGGCTTATTTCGCTCGCCATCGAGCACAGGGGCCAGTAGTTCTCGTAGCTGTTCGCGGGCGCGAAACAGTCGGCTGCGGACCGTGCCCAGTGGGATTTGTAAAATCTCGGCGATCTGATCGTAGTCGCATCCTTCCAGCTCGCGCAGTACGATCACCTGCCGGTAATCCTCGGGCAGTTCACCCAAGGCGACGTGAACCTGCTTCGCACTTTCCTTCACCATCAGGGGTTCCTCCGGGGCGCCGTCCCTGCTGGCCGGTTCGGGTCCGCCGCCGCCGCGAAGCTCGTCGAGCGAGGTTCGCGGCCGCTTGCGGCGAGCGCGCGTGGCCGACAGGTTGAAGGCGATCCGGTACAACCAAGTGTAGAATGCCGCGGACTGCTGAAACGTGTCGAGTTTCAGCAGGGCCTGCACGAAGGCCTCCTGAGCGACATCCTCCGCTTCTTCGGCGCAACCGGTGACTCGCACCAGTGCGGCGAACAAGCGATCCTGGTATTTTTGCACGAGCCGACCGTAGGCGGCCCGGTCGCCCGCCAGCACCGCGTCGATCACTCGGGCGTCGATCGCTCGGGAATCGTCGGCCACATGCACTCGCTACGAAAATTAGACGCCGCGGGACGCGGCAAAGTTCCCGCCCGCATTTTCACGGGGTTTCAGGCAATTGTCAAACGAAGATGACGTTAGCCGCGTCGCGGCTAACAAAAGTTACCATGCTCACACCATCACTCGCCTGGATTGCCGACGAGCTTGTCGCGCTGGAACGGGCCGGGTTGCGGCGCGAGCTGGTTGCACACGAAGGGCCGCAAGCGGCGACAATCGCCATTGGCGGCACGCCGCTCATCAACTTCAGTTCGAATGACTATCTCGGCCTCGCCAACGACGCGCGCCTAACGACCGCAGCCGCCCGTGCCGCCGATGAATGTGGCTGGGGCGCGGGCGCTAGCCCGCTCGTCACCGGCCGCAGCACGTGGCATGCGCGACTCGAAGCGCGGCTTGCTGCATGGGAAGGCGCCGAAGCGGCGCTCGTGTTCCCCAGCGGCTTTGCCGCGAACGCCGGCACGATTCCCGCGCTCGTCGGCGAAGGAGACGCCATCTTCGGCGACGCCCACAATCATGCGAGCCTCATCGACGGCTGTCGACTCGCGAAGGCCGAGCGGTTCATCTATCGCCACGCCGATGCGGCGCACCTGGCAGAGTTGCTCGACGCCACTCGCGTCCAATTTCGCCGCCGGCTGATTGTGACCGACACAGTCTTCAGCATGGACGGCGACCTCGCTCCGTTACCGCAAATCGCAAAGCTCGCCACGGAGCACGAAGCCATGCTGCTAGTGGATGAAGCCCACGCCACCGGCGTATGGGGCGAGCATGGCCGGGGCGTCGTTGAGCATTTCGCGGCGAGTGAACCGGATGTCGAACGCGCCGTCGCCGTCCGCATGGGAACCTTGAGCAAGGCGCTTGGCTCCGCGGGTGGCTTTGTATGTGGCGGCCAAATGCTGATCGACTGGCTCGCCAATCGCGCGCGAACTTACGTCTTCTCGACTGCCGCCCCCGCAGCGACCGCTGCCGCGGCGCTCGCGGCGCTGGAGATTGTGGAAAACGAACCGCAGAACCGCCGCGATCTGCTGACTCGGGCGGAGGAATTGCGCCGTCGGTTGGCCGAAGCAGGGTGGAACGTCGGTTGTTCCCAAAGCCAGATTATCCCGCTCATTGTCGGCGATCCCCGCCGTGCGGTTGCGCTTTCGAGTCGCCTCCGCGAGCGCGGCCTGCTGGTTCCCGCGATCCGCCCCCCCACGGTCCCCGAAGGCCAATCGCTGCTGCGGATCAGCCTTTGCCACCACCATGGGCCTGGAATGGTCGAAACCTTGCTCAACGCACTGCGAGACGGGATATAACGGTTACGCGGCCAAGTGAGAGGGGTGCCACTGCTGGCTCGTCCAGCAGTGAGACCCTGTTACCCGCTTCGCACTGCTGGGCAAGCCAGCAGTGGCACCGAACCGGGCGGCGAAACAGTTGACCCTGCACGTAGCTCCATTTAGGATAAGGGTTTAGGGTTACCTATTCGTTCCAGTTCCACATCCTTCGCGCGCAAAGGGCCACGGCCTTGATCGTCCAAATCGGACTCCCGATTCTGCTTCTGGCTGCGCTGGTGGTCGCCTACCTGAGCGCGAAGACCTGGGGCTGGGGGCATGTTTCCCTTGGTTTGGCTCTGTTCTTCGCCACGCTTGGTTTTCTAGTGCTCGGCGCCGAGACGCTGCGCATTCACGCCGTGCTACGTCAGCAGGTGCAAGTCCGCGAAGCTCGATTGGCCAAAGTCGCAGCGCAAGATGCGGCGCTGATCAGGGGGACCGACGACCAGACGATTATTCAACAACTTTCCGCCGCCGAATTGACGGTGGCAGACGACGCCGAGGAGATTCCCGGCATCAACGAGCTTCGGCATCAAACGCACCTGGTGACGCGGATCCGCGGCCGGGTGTGGCGTGAAGTGGACCCGGCCGGTCCGCCCGACGCGAAAACGTTCGCCGTGAAGGTTCGCGTTGCCGCGCCCGATCCGCACGGCATCGCCAAGGACACGCTCGTATATGCTTTCTTGCAAGGCCCCGCCCCGTCGGCGCAGCAGCCGCAAGGCGCCAGTTTCTTAGGCGAGTTCCGCGTAGTCGGGGACGTCACCGGCCCAGAGTTGACGCTCGTGCCGGTAATGAACTGGGCACCCACCGACGCCGAAGTGGCACGGCTGGCCGCCGCCGTTCAGGCTCGCGCTCCCTGGGAGCTTTACGAAGCGATGCCCACCGACCGCCACGATATTTTCGCAGGCATGACCGAAGAACAGCTTCGCCAAATTCTGCCGCCACAATCGGTGGAGGAGTACATTCGCCAAGGCACCGAAGCGAAGCCCGATGACGACGAGTGGCACCGCGTGGGTTACGATGCGGACGGCAATCGACTTGGGTTTGATAATTGGGACCAGGCGGTCACATTCCGCTACGAGCGACAGTTACGCGATTACGGCTTTTTGTTCCATGAGTTAGCCCGACGCCGTACCGAGCTTATTGCGGATATCGCCGCCGTAACGCAGGACACCGAGCGGCTGAACGCCGCGCTGGCCAGCGCCCAGTTGCTTCAGCAGTATCGAGAAGAGGAAAAACGCAAGCTCCAGCACGACCTGACCGGCATGAAGGGCGACTTGGCCGCCATTCAGCGGTTGCAAACGCAGGTCGAGCGGCAGCTTCAGAATGCTCGGCAGGCACTCACAACTTTCCTGGCCGACAATAATCGGCTCGTGGGCGAACTTGCCCGCTTGCAGCAAGTGAGCGCCGACCAGATCAAGCTCACCTCGCGGCCACTCGCCGCTCCGTAGCGGCGGCGCGTTGTGGCATGGTCTCCCGACCATGCCACTCACTCGACCGAAGGTCTCACGCCGCATTGGAGACCTTCGGTCGCCCATGTGCGGGGTCGGGAGACCCGCGCACAACTCGTGTGTATCCCCACCACTCACTTACTCACCACTCACCACTCACCACTCACCAGGCAGCCCCCATGTCGGAAGTACGCATCCGCATGCGTCCCAACGGGCCGTTTGTCATAGAAGGTCCGATCACACTGGTCGATTCCGAAGGCAACACGTTCACGCTCACTTCCGACAAACCCTCGATCGCGCTCTGCCGGTGTGGCGAATCCGCCAACCGCCCCTTCTGCGACGGCGCCCACAAAAGCTGCGGCTTCCTCTCGGACGAACGCGCGACGCCAACCGAATAGTGGCCACGAAAAGGCACGAAAAGACACAAAGAGAGGTTTCGTCCGCAGATGCCACAGATAGGCGCAGATGATTACTAATTCATTTTTTTTATCTGCGAACCTCTGCGACATCTGTGGACAAGCTCTTTTTTTGTCTTCTTGTGCCTCTTTGTGGCTATCTCTTTCGCTTTCGCGATTCTCCATCGCCGGTCAACAACTTTTCCACCGCGCCGTTGACGATCTTGTCGGTTGTAATACCGCGGACGGCGTGTGAAATGGAAATCTTGCGCCATCGGTGGCTCGCACGCCTGTTGCGCACGGTTGCTGGCCGGGTATGATCTAGCCTCCCGACCGGTCAAGCACGAACGCTCAAGCGCGAGAGGAACGATTCCCGATGGGCAAGAAGCAAGAGGCGGATCTCGCCGTCGTAAAAACGCTGGAAGAATTCAACGTGGCGTCCGCGCCGTTCGTCGGCCAGTGGCGAACGCTTATCAGCACCACGAACTGGGAAAAAGGCCGCATCATTTGCCAATGGCGCGACGCCTTGCTCCGCGCCGATGCCCTAGTCACCGAATACTCGGACGAAGCCTGGGCACAAAGGGTCGGCGGCGTGACAGGGCAGCACGCCGGCCGGCTCCGCCGAGTTTATGAACGCTTCGGAAATGTTTCAACCGAGTACGAAGGCCTTTACTGGAGTCACTTCCAGGTGGCCCTCGATTGGGAAGACGCCGAAATGTGGCTCGAAGGGGCCGTGCAGAACCAGTGGTCGATCTCCCAAATGCGAAACGCGCGTTGGGAAGCAATCGGCGGCACCGCCGACCAGCGGCCACGCGAGGAAGACATCTACGTCGGCGAACTGGACGAAGACGCCCACGCGCTCATCGACCCGAGCATCACAACCGAGGTCCGCGGCTTCGATTCGCCTTCTTCCCATCGAGAACTTGCCCCGGAAGACGATGGATTGGATGTTTTGGACTCAGCCGCGGTCGAGGACGACGCGGCTCGCGCCAATCATCAATCAGAAATCAGCAATCATAAATTCCCAATCCGTCCGTTCGAAAACCTCGCCGACCTCCCCGCCGATCTTGCGGAAGCCTTCGAGCAATACAAGCTCGCGATCCTGCACCACAAGCTCGCCGGCTGGCAAGAAATCTCCCGCGCCGACGTGCTGGCCTCGCTCGACGCGCTGAAGCAATTGGCAACGGCGCCGTCGGAAGGGTAAATGTTGCTTTCTTCATCCCGAAAGGGATGACAGCCATTAGCCGGTGGTAAGCGAAGCGCCACCACCGGAAAGCGAGCCTAACCAATGCACGACCCCGGCCGGGGTCGCAGCAGGCGAGCTTTGCCAAATATGGCACGTGGATCGACATTTCGTGTCTCACTAGTACCAACCACCGCGCATGTGCGCCACCCACCACGCGGGTTTGCAATCAGATCTATCGTGGAACGAAACATGTGTTCCATCACGTGTGCAACGGACATGAAAAGTCGAATGGTTCTGATGCACGTTGATGGATAACACTGCACCACACACAGGGCAGTACAGAGTGGCGAATTCTTCCTCCGAACATCCCTCGATCAGGCGTTCGCGAATCGATTCGATTGCCAGAAAGCGATCAGATGTTTCCGCAAACTCGATACTTTCCCTGTCGGTCTCGTCTCGCATGTTTGCGTCCTTTAAGCTGAAAAAAAAGTTGTCCCACTTAGACAATTTTCTACACGCCCCTGCTCGCTTCGACCCCTGACGGGGTCGCGCATTTGAGGGAATCGCTTTCCGGTGGTGCGCTCTGCGACCACCGGCTAATAGCTGTCATCCCTCCGGGATGAAGAGGTGCCGCCACTACACCGTCTGTTCCCCGACCCCTGTCCCCTGACCCCTGCATCCTCAACCTCACCGCGCAGCGGAGTACATCTCCGCATAGTCGAGCACCCATTGCTCAATGAGCTCGCGGAACCGCTCTTCGTCGAAGTCGGCGATCGGCTGATAGTGGTTGCGGTTGAACGACTCCTTATTGCGGATCGCCCCTTTGGCGACGATCTCCAGCACGCGGTACTGGCTGTAGGGGCTGACGGTGAGCTGAAGCCGGCTGAAAAGATTGTCGCGGCGGCCATCGCGAATCGCCATCTGATCGCGGCGGACGGCTGACCCCCAGCCGCGCTCGTCCATGATCGTCTCCCAGCGGAAGCCCGGGAAGTTATCGCCAAGCTGCCGCAGGCACTGCTCGATATACTCGGTGAGCTTGAGCCGGTAATTGGAATGTCGCCGCTTGCATTCTTCCTCACTGAGCGCCGCCGCAGCCTGTTCCGCCTGCTGCGCAGCCGCCGCCCGCTCCCCCCGCTCCGCCGCCCGATGCAACCGTTCCCGAAAATCCATCGCGATGCTCGCTCGTCATGAAAGATGAGTCACCTGCGGTGATTTTAGGCGATGGGGCGGAGGGTGGATACTGGGGCGGTTGTAGAGATTATGTGCCAGTCCACATGATGAACCCGGTTGCGGAGCTTTAGCACTCCAAGCCGGAGGCTTGGCAGCCATTAGCCGGTGGTCAGCGAAGCGCCACCACCGGATGCTCGCGCGAAATGAACGAGCACCCCGGCAGGGGTGCCAGCGGTCTTTCCGAGCGTCAAATTGCTGCGACCCCTGCCGGGGTCGTGCGTGAGTTCGATTCGCGTTCCGGTGGTGCGCTGCGCGACCACCGGCTAATCGCTGTCATCCCGCCGGGATGAAGAGCGCGGCACAACAATCGAGGATGTTGCGAGGCGAGTTAATGATGCTGAGTGGAACTCGAGCGCTTCATTCGACCGTCACCACCGTGCGGTCGGCATCGTCCGGCACGCCACGCAGGCCGTCTTCCCGCCGGTCTTCGAGAATAAGTGCAATCGCGTCGCGGAGACTTGCTAACGCCTCGTCGCGCGATTCACCCTGCCCATTTGCGCCCGGCACTTCGGGACAGTAGGCGATGTGCCATATGCCGTCTTGTTCGACGATGGCGGTGAATTCGTTGTGCATTTACTTCCGATCGATCCGCCACAAATCAAAAACAATCACCGTGCGAACGTCGTCCATCACCTCGAATAGGATGCCCAATGGATGAGCGAAACCGACTCGCACCGTGTCATATCGAGACTCGCCGAACGCATTTGGGTCGTTGAGTAGAAGTCGGTCTACTTCGCGTCCCGCATCGACCAGCGCCTGAGGATCGTCAGCCGTCTTCAGGAGGCTTTCGAGACGCTCCTCGGCCTGCGGCGACCAGAGGACTCGATATTTCATGCGACGCGCCTGTCAGTCTAATACCCTAAGCGGCTCAAGATGTCCTCTAATGGCTTCCCCGTCCGCACCTTCCGTAGCTCTTCGATCTCCGCGTCTGAAAGCGGCGGTTCCAACTGCAAGTCGGCCGCTTGCACCTTGTCCTTCAGTGGCGAGAAGTAACCCAGCGCCCGGCCATTGGCGTCGCACAACAATACTTGGCCGACTAATCCGCCAAGCTCTTGGCTTAGGGTTGGTTCCACAGTGATCTGGTGCATTGTTGGTTCCTCACGCGAATTGCGACTGTCGCACCTTATTGTATCCTGCCATCGCGACTTTCGGAATCAGCACGCACAGGCAAGAGTGTCCATGCTACGACGGGTGGCTGGGGTCGTAGTGCAGCGAAGCCCCCAGCGCGCTGGGGAAGACTTTAATACAAAATGCGCGTTAGTTCGCGCTTCCGCTGGGGGCTCGCGGACTCGACCCCAGCCACCCCCACCTACTTACCACTCACTCCCCTTCTGTCCCCTTTCCCCCGTCTCCTGTCTCCTCCGCCTGCGGCTCCTGCTTCTTCTTATGAAACTGCAAGAGATCACCAAACGAGCGCATCGCTTCTTTGCCTTCGGCCATCTCTTTGGTGATGGGGACTTGCACCTTTTTGGCGCGCTTCTCGAACGCGGGGCGGTCGGCGTGGCCGTGTTGGGGCGGATCGTGACGGGGCGTGAACTGCTGCTTGCGACGCGAGGGTGCCTGTTGCGGACGGGTGGCTGGGGTCGCAGCCGAAGGCGAAGCCCCCAGCGAACCCGCGGGTTGTTGTTCCGCAGCTTTCTGCGGCGGCGGACGGCGGGGCGGGCGCTCTTGCCGCGGGGGGCGCGGCTCAGGCTTGCGCTCCGTGCCGGGGGGGATCATCGTCAGCGACACGCGACGCCGTTCGGGGTCGATCGACGCCACCCACACCTGCACTTGATCGCCCACCGACACGAGTTGATGCGGGTCGCGGACATAGTCGTTGCTCAACTGGCTGATGTGAACCAGGCCGCTGTCGGAGAGGCCCACGTCCACAAACGCGCCGAAGTCGACGACGTTCAGCACCGTACCGCGCAGCTCGATGCCGACCGCCAAGTCCTCGAACTTCACTACGTCCTTGCGGAACAGCGGCGGCGGCAGGTCGGTTCGCGGGTCGCGGCCCGGCTTGCTCAGGGCCTCCACAAGTTGTTCGAGCGTCAACTGGCCAACGCCCAACTCTTGCGCGAGCGCGGCGCGGTCGTGCGCGGCGAGGCCCGTTTCAATCGTCGCTGCCGAATCGGCCTTGCCGAGCGCTGCGACATCGACACCAAGCCGCGCGAGCAATGTTCGCGCGGCGTCGTAACTTTCGGGGTGAACCCAGGTGGCATCGAGCGGCTCGTCGCCGCTTTCGATTTTCAGAAAGCCCGCGGCCTGGACGAACGTCGCTTCGCCGAGACCGTTCACTTCCATGAGTTGCTGGCGCGACTTGAACGGCCCCTGTTGTTGGCGGAATTCTTGGATGCGCCGCGCCGTGAGTTGGTTCAGCCCCGACACGTACCGCAAGAGCGCGGTGCTCGCGCGGTTGAGATCGACGCCCACGAAGCTGACGCACGCCTGAACCACGTCGTTGAGCGTGTCGCGCAGGTCGCCGGTCCGGGCGTCGTGCTGGTACAAACCGACGCCGATGCTCGCCGGGTCGATCTTTACCAGTTCGCTGAGCGGGTCTTGCAGCCGCCGGCCGATCGAGATCGCGCTCCGCTGCATCGCGTCGCACTCGGGGAACTCCTCGCGCCCGGTGGGGCTGGTCGAGTAAACGCTCGCGCCCGCTTCATTGACGATCACATAGCGAATTTCGCTCTCGGCAAGCTCGTTGGCCAAAATGTCGCCGACCAGTTCTTCGGTCGCCCGGCAGGCGGAGCCGTTGCCGATGGCGATCACGTTGATCGGATGCTCGCGCATCGTCTCGACGAGCGTCTCGCGGGCCTTGGCCTTCTGTTCGTCGCTGCCGACGAGATGCACCAGTCCCGTCTTGAGCAGGTTGCCGAAGTCATCGAGCGTCGCCAGCTTGCAGCCATTCTTGTAACCCGGGTCGATCGCCAACACGCGCTTGCCCGCCAGCGGCGGCTGAAGCAGCAGCTTCCGCAGGTTGCGGGCGAAGACCGTCACCGCGTGCGTCTCGGCTTTCTCCGTGGTTTCGCGACGGGCTTCGCGCTCCAGGCTCGGCAGCACGAGCCGCGCGAGCGCGTCGCGGACGCAGTTGTCGAGGTACTCGCGGTGGGGGTGATCGGCGGATATCAAGTCGTCGATCGCCAGCCGCTCGATTGCCTGTTCGTCGACATCGACGCTCACCCGGAGCACCTTTGCCCGTTCGCCTCGATTGATCGCCAGCACCCGATGGGGCGGGATCCGCGACAGCGGCTCGCGGAAGTCGAGATAATCTTTGAACTGCGGCTTCTGCTTGTGCTCTTCTTCAACGCCTTTGCTCACGAGCTTGGCCGTCTTGCGATAGAGCTTGCGAATGTGTTGCCGCAGGTCGGCGAGTTCGCTGAACTGTTCGGCGATGATATGCCCCGCTCCGGCGATCGCCGCGGCGGCATCGGCGACGCCTTTTTCGGCATCGACAAACTCCGCCGCCCGCGCTTGCAGTTCGGCGCAGGTCGGCGCTCGCATCAGGATTTCTTCGGCCAGCGGCGCAAGACCTTGCTCGCGCGCTTTGGCGGCGAGCGACTGTTTCTTCGGCTTGAAGGGGAGATACAAGTCTTCGAGCCGCTTCATGCTCGCGGCCCGGCCGATCTCCGCCCGCAAGGCGTCGGTAAGTTTTTCTTGCGACTCGAGACTCCTGAGGATCGTCTGCTTGCGCTCTTCAAGCTGTCTGAGCTTGGCGACGTGCCCCCGCACGAGCTCGATCTGCTCTTCATCAAGGCCGCCGGTTTGGTCGCGACGGTAGCGCGTGATGAAGGGAACCGTGTTCCCCTCGTCGAGCAGACGAACGGCCGCCGCCACCGAAGATTCCGGCAGACCCAAATCACGCGCAGCGGGGCGCAAGTCGATGGTAATTGCGGAGCTCATGAGATCGGTTGTCACCGCCTGCCAAGTAACCGCGCTCCCCCGATCGGCGCGGAAGCCACGCCTTCAGAGGAATCGGTCGCAGAAGGTTCCGCGAGAATGCGAGCCATAAGGGATGCACCGCCAGAGCGTTGCCGGCAGCGGGCAGACTCGTTCAGAGAAGCTGAGAAAATGGACGCCATTGGCGGATCGTGGACTGGTGGCAGATGTTGATGGATGCCGCCACGGTTCCAAACGCCGGATTGTGATAGCAGACGGGCGTGTTGTCAAGGTTTCCCATGTTATCGCAGCGGGCATTAGGAATGAAATGTGGGATGTAAGATGTGAGAAGGCAGAAGTTCGGAAATCGTCTTCACTTCTCACTTCTTCCATCTCACATCTGCCTTCTCTGCCGCCCGCTGCCTGCTTCCCAGTGTGCTGAAACCAATCGAGCGGGGTGGCTGGGGTCGTAGCCAGCAGGCGCAGCCCCCAGCGAACCCTGTGTTGACATCGTTTAAACCCGGCGACGCGATCCGCGATTCCGCTGGGGGCTTCGGCTGGCGCCTACGACCCCAGCCACCCGTTATCGACCGCCAGCATCCCCCACCGAAAAATCTGAACTACCGGCTCAACTATCCTCAACCCGTGCGGGAGGGATTGCCGATACAACCCGACGCGACGTTTCCTCCCATTCGTCTGCCACGAGTGGACGGCGAAGGGTTTGGGTGGATGCGGCGTTTGAGTGGATGAAAATAGGCAAACGGGGGTAATTCCGACAAGGACGTTTTCCATGCACAGCCATTTGAGAATCTATCGCGACCCCCAAGCCGACAGCACCCGGGTGGCCAAATCTGCCCCGCCGGCCGCACGATTGACCCTGCCGATGGGCGACGTGCTGCCCCTGCTGGCGGACGCCGTGGCCAGCAACCGGACGTGGCTACGCGACTTCCGGGACGACGAAATCACGATTTCGACCGACCTGTACGAAGTGCTGCTGTCGTACCAGTATTTTCGCCGGCCGTCCGCTTGACGACCCCAGCAGTGACGAAACGACCTCGCCAATCAAAGTAGCCCCGCTTCGTCCGGGCTTTTTCTACGCGCGCCCCATCTCAGAATGGCGTCGATGGTAGTCAATATGACTACATCCGCAGATCTAATAGTTGCAATATCGCGACTTTTTAATTCTTTGTAACGGCCATAACTCTCGGCCGTACATGAAGTTGCGAAAGGCATCGTACGGGCTGGCGCAATGCTGGCACGGCCGTTGCTTTAAGGTCTTCCCAGTCCGGACAACCTCGCACCAATTCCCGCTCCCAACTCCCCGCTCTCTCGCTTAAAGGAACACAGAAATGACCGCCACCGTTCGCAACTCGGCACTGTCCGCTTTGCTCGCTTTGACCTTGGCTGCCGTGGCCCATGCGACCCACCCCCAGGCGTTGCTCCACCCCGGTCACGGCCCGCTGCCAACCTTCGGTTTCAATAGCTACAACGTCTCCGGTTACGGTGAAGTGCTGACCCACGTTCGCTACAACAGCATTGCCGGCCGCATGGGCCTGGAGCCAGGCGACGCGATCCTGCGTCTTAACAACTACCGACTCGATTACCACGGTGCGTGGCGCAATGCACTGAGGCAAGCCGTCTACAACGGCGGTTTTGTGCGGCTTGCGATTCGCGATGTTCACACCGGGCAGATCGCCTACCGGCAAACCTACCTTCCCGGCTGCAATGTCGGACCCGTCACGCCGAAGTCGCACATCGTCGGTCACGGTGGAAACTATTACGACGAACATGTCGGACACGGCCATGGCTATCCCGGCCCAATCGTCGGACCGATCACCCAGAAGTCGAAGCCCCAGTTCGGCAACGGCGGCAACGTGAAGTTCAAAAACTTCGACAACATCAAGAAGCTGGTTCACAAGTTCGAGAAGAACGACTGACCCCTCCGAAGAGTCCGCCCCGCGAGCCGCGCACGCCCGATGGAATGCCATCGGGCGTGCGGTTTTTATTGCGCAGCGCTTATTTCTTGCTCGATCAGCTCCCGCGCCTTGCTAGGAACCGATGATCTCGTTCAGGCCTTCGATCAGCCGGTCCAACGCCTCGGGCGCAACTCGGCCAAGCTTCTTGCCAATGCGCTGCGTTGAGAGCGTGCGAATCTGGCTGATCTTCACCCACGAGCGCTTGGGAAGCTTGGCATCCGTCAACTCGAGCGTCAACGGAAACCCTGCCCGTTGTGGATGGCTAGTGATTGCCAGCGCGATCACGGTGCCGGAGCGCGCGTTGAAGACATCTTCGCTGATGACAACGACCGGATGGTGGCCGGCTTGCTCGCTCCCTCGCACGGGATTCAGGTCCGCCCAGACAATATCACCCCTCAGTATTCGGGCCATTGCTCCAGGTCTTCCGCTACGAGTTCGTCAGCAAGTTGTTGCTCGAATTGAGGGTCAAGCATGGCGCATTCGCGGGCCAGCCGACTACGCTCAAGCCGTTCGAGCTTATCGCGCAAGGCCTCCTGCACCGCGCGACTTCGATTCGGAAAGCGCCGCTCCTTCACGAGGCGGTCGAGTCGGGCGAGGAGTTCTGGGTCAAGGGTAATGGCAATTTTTGCGCTGTTCATCGCATGTTTCCTGGTCGGTATGATAAACTATCATACCTTCTGGCCGCTGAAAATCCAAGCAATTAGTGGGCGATACTACAATCTCTAAGCCAGTGCCCCACTCATCTCATGCACCATCTCCACCAGCGCCCGCGCCTGGTCGGGTGGCGTCTGCGGCAGCACGCCGTGGCCGAGGTTGAAGATGTGCCCCGGTCGGCCCGCCGCCTGATCGAGCACTTCCTTCGCTCGGCGGCGTAGTTCTTCGCGTGGGGCGAGCAGCACGAGCGGGTCGAGGTTGCCTTGCACGGCGCGGTCATGTCCGACGCACTGCCAGCCATCGTCGAGCCGAATCCGCCAATCGAGACCGATTACATGTCCCCCGGCGGCGGCCATGTGGGATAGTAATTCCGGGTTGCCCGTGCCGAAGTGAATCGCCGGCACGCCGGGCGCGAGATTCGCGAACACCTGCCGCACGTAGGGCTGGACGTAGCGGACATAATCGTCCGGCCCAAGGCATCCGACCCAACTGTCGAACACTTGCACCGCCTGCGCGCCGGCGGCGATCTGCGCATTGAGGTAAAGCGTCACCGCTCGGGCCAATCGCTCCATGAGGGCTTGCCAGGCGCCTTCATCGCGGTACATGAGCGTCTTGGTGTGGAGATAACTGCGGCTCGCACCGCCCTCCACGGCGTAACTGGCCAGCGTGAACGGCGCGCCGGCAAAGCCGATCAACGGAATCGTCGCCGGCAAGTCGGCCCGCGTTTGCCGCACGGTCTCGATCACGAAATGGAGCGCGTCAGTGCTTTCCAGATCGACGACGCGATCGACGTCCGCCGCCTCGCGCAGGGGATTGTGGATCACCGGTCCATCGCCCGGAGTGAACTCTAACTCCATTCCCATCGGTTCGAGAATCGGCAGCAGGTCGGAAAAAATAATCGCCGCATCGACGCCGAGCCGCTCAACCGCGACGCACATCACCTCGCTGGCAAGCTGCGGGTTCTTGCACAGTTCGAGAAACGACACCTTCGCGCGAGTGGCGCGATATTCGGGCATGTAGCGCCCCGCTTGCCGCATTAACCAGATGGGCGTGTAGGGTGCCTTTTCGCGGCGGCACGCTTTCATGAACGGGCTGTCGTACCACGCCTCGCCTGCGCCGACCCATTGGGCGCGCTCCGCTGGAATCCGTTGCGCGACGCTTAGCGTCTTCGCAACCTGCCGCTTGCGCGCCAAAATCTCCGCGGCGCGCTCGGCGGTCTCTTGTACCAAGTGCCCCATCTTCGGGTGGCTCGGTTCCAGATCAACGGGCAGTTGCATCTGTGAGAGCGTTTCGCTTGTCGTCGGTCCCACCGAGGCGACCACTACATTACGGATCGCCGCGCGCAGTTCCGTTTCCAATCCAAGCCGCGTCGCCAGTGCCAGCAAGTTGCGAATCTGGTTCGCCGAGGTAAACATCAGCACGTCCACCTCGCCGGCGGCAATTCGCCGCACATTTTCTTCCAGTGGCGCGGTGTCCTCGGGCAACGCCCACTGGTAGACCTTCACCGCATCGACGGTCGCGCCGCGGGCCTCCAGGCCGGCAATCAAGCTTGGATTGGAAATCCCGTACTCCTGCAAACCGACGACCAAATTGGCAACCGGCAGGTGCGCGTCGAGCGTCGCGAGCAGATCGCGCCAGGTGTTTGGTTCCGGCACGCGCAATGTCGGTGCGATGCCCCATTCTTTGAGCACCGCCAACGGCTTGGGGCCGCGGACCACCGACTTGATGTCCGAAATCGCGCCGAGAAATGTTTCGCGATTTACATGCCGCTCGACTTGCTCGACCAACATCCGAGCGCCGACCCCCGTGAGAAATACAATCACGTCGACCTGGCCCGCCATAACGCGATGCGCAAATTCCACAACCGGGCGATTGTGCGCCAGCGGTATCTCGCGCATCGACGGACTTACAAGCGGTCGGCCACCGAGGCGCTCGATCAATCGCGCCATATCGTCGGCGCGGCGACTTTCAAACGCGGCGACACGAAGTCCGGCAAAAGAAATTTCTTGCGACGACAAGGCGGCTCCAAGTTCAAGGGCCTTTAGCTGTCGGCCATCGGCTATCGGCCAGAAGCTTCACTTATTTTTTCTGGCCGATAGCCGACAGCGAACAGCCGACAGCGGATCCACATTCCCCTTGAATTGTAGTGGTTCGGCGATGATAGCGTCAGCGGTGCGCGCGGCGCATTAAAGTTGATCGCAGATAACACTGTTTTTTAGCGGCAAAAAATGATGCTTGACATTCACTGGCTCCTACGGCAAACTGCGGACGCTGGGCATCGCCACTCAATCAGATTCGATGCTTCGCTAAAGTTGATGAGGCAGCGCCGACCCGAATCGCAATGCCAATCGGGCATTGTGCGGCGCACACTTTCCCGTCGTCGGATATTTTCTCGGTAGGAAAAACTGTCTTGCGCTACGCGCATCGATATGTGCATTTTTAGAAATTGGGAGGCGGCGACCGAAGGGATACAACAGTCGGCGCTTCGACGCGGCTTGGAGGCCCCTCCCCTTTTTTACGAATGAAATCGCTGGTGACGCAGTGTTCGCAGAGAGGAATTTTCAGCCACTGATAAAACACGGATCGAACACGGATAAAACGACTTACGTACCGCTGATAAGCGCTAATTAACACTAGTATTTGATATGGCTCCGTGGTTATTCTATCTTCATTAGCGTCCATTAGCGGTTTCAACTCATCCGTGGCTAGGAACTCATGCCGCGCGTGTTGCTAGCATTGGGCTCGAACCTCGGCGATCGGGGTGCGACGCTCGATGCGGCGGTGGCGGAGATTGGCGATCTACCGGGCACGCAGGTCATGGCCCGTAGCAAGTGGCACGCGACCCGTCCCGTCGGCGGGCCTCCCGGACAGGGAGAGTTTCTTAACGGCGCCGTGCTCCTCAATACCGCGCTGCACCCCGCCGAACTGCGTCGCGAATTGCAGCAGATCGAACAGCAACTCGGTCGCGAACGCACCGAGCGCTGGGCCGCCCGCCCGCTCGACATCGATATTCTGCTTTACGACGACCGGGTGATCGAGGAGCCGGACCTGCAAGTTCCTCATCCGCGGATGTCGTTTCGGCCGTTCGTGCTCGCCCCGGCGGCGGAAATTGCCGCCGACATGGTTCACCCGGTATTGGGCGTTTCAATCGGCGCGCTGTGGCATCATTTGCAACATGCGGAAGATGTGTTGGTCATCTGCGGCGGCGTGGCCGACGATCGGCGGCGACTCGTCGAAGACCTGCTGTGCCGCTTTCCCTCGCAGTCGTTCGCTTCCCTGTCTACGTACCCGGCCTCGCAGTGGCAACTGTTTCCGGCGCTCCGAATTCGCGACAACCTCCTCGCTCCCGATTTGTTCATGCAGGAGCATTATCGACACTGGGTTTCCGGAAGGGAGCCGGACGCGTCGCTGCCTAAATTGCAGATATTCTTCGCGATGCCCCAGGATCAAATGGACGAGTACCTTCACGTGCATGGCAGCCTCCACGACCATGACCTTTGGAATCGCTGCCAAGGGGAGAATCCAGCACCCAATCCCATGTCATGCCTCTTCACGGCAATCCCCACGCTGACCCTCGACCCGCGGTCCGACTCCGCCGACCTGTTAACCGAAGCCGCCGCCGCGCTGGTAGCCGTCTGGCCTGACCTGTGCCGACCGGCCTCGTAGCGCGTAGAATGTTGCATTGCCTACCCATTTTCCCTCCGCCGCATGTCCCTTCGCACCCTCACCACCGGCACCGAACTGCGTGCCGTGGTGCGCGCCGCGCAGCATGCTGGACACACGGTCGGCCTCGTACCTACGATGGGCGCGCTCCACGAGGGGCACCTGAGCCTGATCGATGCGGCGCGGCGAGAGTGCGATCTGGTCGTCGCCACCGTCTTCGTCAACCCCACACAGTTTGGGCCGAACGACGACCTCGGCAAATATCCACGCGATGTCAGCCGTGACCTCGCACTCCTTGCCGAGCGGCGTTGCGACATCGTGTTCACGCCCGCAGTCGAAGAGATGTACCCGCCGGGCTTTGGTACTACGATCGACGTGGGCGTTGTTGCCGGGCCGCTCGATGGAGAGTTCCGGCCCGGTCATTTTCGGGGCGTTGCCACCGTGGTAATGAAGCTGTTCCAGCTTGCCCCGGCCGACCGGGCGTATTTCGGTCAAAAAGATTACCAGCAGTCGCTCGTGGTGCGGCAACTGGTCCGCGATCTGAACGTGCCGATCGAGATTCGGGTCTGTCCCACGGTCCGCGAGCCAGATGGTCTGGCCCTCAGCTCGCGAAACGCTTATTTAAGTGCGGGCGATCGCCGCCGCGCCGTCGCGCTTTCGGAAAGCCTGCGGTTGGCCGAGAAGCTGCATCGCGCGGGCGAGCGCGATCCGCAAGCGATCGAAACCGCGATGCGACAGCACCTCGCCGCCGCCGGCGGTGTTGAGGTCCAGTACATCGCACTGCTGCGCGACGGCACCGTCGAACCGGTAACGCGAATCGACGGCCCCACGGTCGTAGCGATCGCCGCAATTGTCGGCGGCACGCGACTGATTGATAATGTGCGACTCGAATTGAGCGATGAACGATGAACGATAAACGATGAGTTGAAGACATCATCGCTCCGCGCTCATCGTTCATCGCTTCTTCCCCGACCTCTGACCTCTGGCCTCCGACCCCCCGTGTGCAGCGAACTTTTCCGCATCCCAATCGAACTAGGCGGCGTGCCACTCTTTGGCGTCGGCGTGCTGCTGGCGATATGGTTCGTCGCGGCGGGATGGGGCGTCGTGCAGCTCGCCCGTCGGGGCGCTCCGCGCGGCGACATTATCTACGCAATCGCGATGCTCGCCGTCGTTGCAGCGTTGATCGTGTTCTTGCCGAAGTTCTTTCCCGACGGCCTGCCGATCCGCGGCTACGGCGTGATGCTCCTCGTCGGTGGGCTGAGCGGCGTGGCGCTGGCCGCCTATCGCGCGCACCAACAAGGACTGCATCCCGACGTCATTTATTCCCTGGCAATGAGCCTGTTTGTCGCCGGCATTATCGGCGCTCGGCTCTTCTTTGTGATCGAATACTGGGAGCGGTTCTCGAAGCAACCAATCATCAATGTTTTCAAGTTTACGGAAGGCGGACTCGTCGTGTACGGCGCGTTGATCGGCGCGGCGATTGCCTTCGTGTGGTTCGTGCGGCGACACAAGTTGCCGATGCTCGCCATGGCCGATCTCATCGCGCCGAGCCTCGCGGTCGGCTTGGCGTTCGGTCGCATCGGCTGCTTGCTGAACGGTTGCTGCTATGGCGGGCTGTCCGACGTGCCGTGGGCCGTGCGGTTTCCAATCCAAAGCCCGCCCTACGCGGATCAAGTCAAAAACGGCCGGTTGCCGGGAGCGCTGCTCGACAACGACAGCAAAGGCCGGCTCGTGGTCTTGCCCGGTGACGGTAGCGATCCCACCGACCACGACGTTGTAATAGCGCTAAATGGTAAGGCCCCCGCGTCGATCACCGACGCGAACCGCATCTTGTTCGCCGCCTTCACGAGCGGCGATGACGTGCGCATCGAATCCGGCCGCGGCGTGATCGTCGCCCCAAGCCGCAGTCTGCCGGTGCATCCGACGCAGATTTACAGCGCGATCAACGCCGCGCTGCTGGCGTGGTTTCTGTGGTCCTATTACCCGTTCCGCCGCCGCGATGGCGAGGTCACCGCCTTGTTGCTTACCATCTATCCGATCGCGCGATTCCTGATCGAAATCATCCGGGTCGATGAATCGGCAATCTTCGGAACGGGCCTAAGCATCTCGCAAAATCTGAGCGTGGTCCTGCTCGTGCTGATGGTGGGCGGCTGGTACTGGCTGCTTCGCCGAGCGCCAAGCCTGGCGTGGCCAAAGTAGGGGTCCAGATATACTCATGCATCTACACTAGAGAGATGAGTTGTCGCCACTTCGCACCGTCGAACAATCATTCTCGGCGAACATGCGACGGTGTCGCGTTTCAAGCCGGAGGCTTGGCAGCCATTAGCCGGCAGTAAGCGCAAGCGCCACTGCCGGTAACTTGAGCGACTGGAAGACGCACCCCGGCAGGGGTGCCAGCGATATTCATGGTCGCTTGATTGCTGGCACCCCTGCTGGGGTGCTATTCGGTTTACTTACAGTTTCCGGTGGTGCGCTTCGCGACTACCGGCTAATGGCTGCCATCCCTCCGGGATGAAGAATTCTGTGCGGCGATCCAAACTGCTTGTTGTATTTGCAACAAAGGTGCAACTCCTCCTATGAACGTAGACCGACTACTTCGATTGCAGAAACTCCACCGCCCGTGTGAGCGCCGGATCGTCGATCGGCTTGGCGTCTTTACTCACATCGACATCGCGTTTGAAGCGGGATTTCCGCAAGGCCGCCTGCGCATCGGCATCAAGTTCGATTTCAAATCCGTCGTTTGGCGAGACGCCCCAAGCGCCGTTGGCAGGTGCATCGCTCGTGCGGTGGATGTTCGCGCCGCTCGGCCGCCAATAACTGGCCGATGTAAGCTTGAGCCAACTCTTGCGGGTGCGGCCCGGTTCGATCAGGATCGCGTGCTGCACCGTTCCTTTGCCGAACGATCGCTCGCCTACTACCACCGCCCGCTGGTTGTCTTGCAGGCAGGCGGCGACAATCTCCGACGCGCTCGCTGAGTCGCCGTTCACTAGCACGGCGATCGGAAGTTGCGTGTACTTCCCTTTTCCGGAGGAGGTAAAGCGTTCTTGTAACTTCCGTTCGCGACCGCGGATTTCCACAATCGGCGCGTCCTCCTTGAGAAACAGATCGCACACGCCCACCGCGGCATCGAGCACGCCGCCGGCGTTATCGCGCAGGTCCAGCACGAGCGATTGCATCCCTTCATGCGACAACCGCGCCAGCACCGCCGTCAACTCGCCGACCGTTTTGTCGCCAAACGACGTTATTCGCACGTAGGCAATGCCGGGTGCGTCGGGTAGGAAAAAGTCCCACGATCCGTCGGCGCGGCGACGGTCGCCGATGACCGAATGAACGACGATGATCTCGCGCACGAGGCTTATATTTAGCGGCTGTCCGATGCCGTCACGCTCGATCGTCAATCGCACCGTGCTGCCCGGCGCGCCGCGCAGCCGGAGCAGTGGCTTCTCCATTCCTTCGGCCACGATGTCGCTCATTGGCGTGTCGTCGATTGCCACGATGCGATCGCCGGGCTGAATTTTGGCGTCGAACGCTGGCGATCCCGGCTCGGGGAGGCCCATCACCGTAAGCTGTGGCGGGTCGCCCTGCCACGCGATCCGCACACCGATCCCGCCAAACTCCTGACGCATCTCCGATAAAAATGGCTCCGCTAGTTCGGCCGGTATGAATTGAGAATTCTCGTCGCCCCGTTTGTGCAGCGTCGCGACCATACTGGTCACGGCGGTGTCGAACAACTCCTCCCCCGGCACGCGCTCCAGCGCCCCATCATCGATGGCGGTGAAGCTTTCGCTCAAGTAGCGAGCGTAGGGATTCTTCTCCGCGCGCGACCAACACAGCAGCGTGAAGGCAAGCGCGAACAGCAGTAGGGAGAGATTGCGGCGAGCCATACTCGCGATTATAGACCAGGCAAGCTTGCAGTGTCAGCAACCGATGACGAAGCAAGGGTGGCTGGGGTCGAAGCCAGCAGGCGCAGCCCCCAGCGAACCCTGTATGAACGATTTCTACGGAAGAGCTGTGGGATGTCAACATTGGTCCGCGCTTCCGCTGGGGGCTTCGGCTAGCGCCTCCGACCCCAGCCACCCGAACCGCGCTTCAATCGCGGGCCGATTCGCGGCGTAGCTTCTGCAGCTTGGCGCGCAGTTCTGCGTGTGCCGACGAAAGCTCGCTCGGTTCCTTGTGTGCGACGACTTGCGGCAAGTGGGGCGCGGGGACCGGTGCGACCGGAACGGCGGGGGATGCCGCCGGCTCGTCCAAATCTACATCTTCGCGGGGCGCCTTCTTCGCCGCTCGCACGAAGGCTCGGCCGATGGGGCCACACAGAATCGAAGGCAGCATGATCAAGTCGCCGACCACCGCGGCCAAAAGCGACACCACCATCAGGTATCCGAATTGCCGGGTGGGCGTGAAGGTGCTGGCGGCAAAGACCGAAAGGCCCAGGCCGGCGACGATCGCCGTCTGCACCATCGATGTTCCGCACCGCTCGAACGCTTCGAGCGTCGCGCCGCGGGCGTCCATTCCCTGTTGAATATATCGCCGGAACCAGGTGAGGTAGTGGATCGTGTCATCGACCGCCACGCCGAGCGCGACGCTGGCGGTCATCATGATGCCCATATCAACTTTGATTCCCAGCCAGCCCAGGCCGCCGAAGACGATGATGATCGGGAAGATGTTGGGCAACATCGCCGCCAGGCCCGCGGCGATGCCACGCTGGGCGAGCATCATGATCAGCGCGATCATGAATCCGCTCGAGGCGACGCTTTGCAACAAGCTGACCAAGAGTTCGCGCTGTGTTTTGTAAACCAGCGGCACGACGCCGGTGTAAACCGCTGGCAGCGGCTGTTCAGTCGCCGCCGAGGCGGCGACCGCGAAGTCCAACCCGCCGACAATTAAAGTCGGCTCGACTTGCAGCACGGGAATCGCAGCAACACCGAGCTTCGCGAGCGCTTCCTTGGCAGTCGGTGTCAATGCGACCGCCACATCCTGCTGCTGCAGTCCTTTGGCGATCACCTGTTTTTGCTCGGCGGTGAGCGCCTCGACACGGGCTGCATTCAGCCAGGTCACGCCACCGCGGCTACCGGAGCGCGCGCCGCTTTCGCGCAGCAGTTCCACCAGAAGCGCGGCTTGGGAACCCTGCGCGGGGTCCGCCTCGGCTGGGGGGCCTTCGAACAGCACGCACACTTGCGCGCCTTCGAGTTGCTGGCCCTCTTTGTGCAGATGCCGCACCAACTCGTCCCGCCAACGGTATACGTCGAGCACCGGCTCGACTTCTTCCCGCAAGCGGTGGACGAACAGCCCGTAATCGACGTCGGCCAGCGCCGTAATGCGGGCGCTCAATCGCCAAAGCTCCCGCGGCTCGGCGCCGGCGGGCGGGTTGTGTTCTCGTTGTACGTACTCTTCGAGCGCCTCGCGGTTTTCTTCCAGTGCCGTGCTGATCGTGTATTCCGCCCGACGCCGCAGCGACGCGCTCGGTTGCTCGGTGTCGGTCGGTGCAAACGTCGCCGCCGACAAGGCTCGGCTTACCGCGGGCAGTCGCTCGATCCGCTCTCCAACTCGGCTGATCATCTTCACCCGTTCGAACATCGACATGCGATAGGCTTGCCCATCGGTTTCGGAATGCTCATCGGGCGAGCGCGTTCGCTCGGGGTCAACGGCTACCACAATCTCAATCGGAACCAAGTGTCCGAGATGTTCCTCAAGCCAAATGTAGTCGGTGATCAGATCGGTCTCCGGATCGAGGAGCTTGAGGAGTTGCACGCTGGTCTGGATTCGCGGCAAGCCGAGTGCGAAGAACGTGAGACCGATCAGCACTAACGCGAACACGCCGCGATGGTGGTCGCAGATAAATTCGGAAAATCGCCGTGCCCAGGGGGGAATGCCGGCCTGTTCTGCCCGCTTGCGGCGGTTGTCATCGAGCGTGGGGAAGCGGTGCAAGGCAATCGGCAGAATGGCCATCAAGATACCGACGGTGACGACGACGGCGATGCCGGTAAAAATGCCGAACTTCTTAATCGGAATGATGTCGCTGGTGGCGAGCGAGAACAGCCCCACGGCGGTGGTGAACGCGCACAGAAAGGTGGGCCACCAACCGGCTTTTACGGCCCGTTCGGCCGCGCCCGCAACGCCATGCTCGAACCGAGCGTCGCGGTAATAGTTCACCAAGTGGATCGCTCCCGACAGCCCGAGCACGTAGACCACGGCGGGCATCGACATCAGGATTGCGTCCATCGTCCCGTACCGCGGCGCGGCCTTGCCGAGTACCAAGACCTCGAACACGCCATAGTAAAACACGAGTGCGAGCGACATGCCGGCGCTGAGCACCGCCACGGAGAAGACCAGCAATGCCAGCTTCCAACTGCGGAAGCACCAATAGCAAAGGCCGAAGCCAACCACACCCGCCAGCCCGGCCAGCCGGTAAAGTGTCCGTTCGCCTTCCTTGTCGATCGTGACATTGTCCACGGGCGGGCCGCCCATGTGGATGCGCTCGGTCGCAATCCCGCACTCCGATTGGGCAACCTGCTCGATCCGTTCAATCGCCTCGCGCATGCGGCGATTGCTGCCGATTACCTCCGGCGACATGAATGCCATGAAGCAGGTCGTGCGCGTGTCGTCGCCGAGCGATTCGCCAGCGGCGTTTTTTTTCGGTTGGCCGATGAGCGCCCCCTCGAGTCGCGCGATCGCTTCGGAACGGGTTAGGTTCCCCGGTGGCGCCATGAGGGTCTCGACCAACTGCGGACCGGTCGTGATCCGAGTAAACCAGCGCTCGCCTTCGGCGCTTCCCGCCGGCTGGCGGAGCAGCTTGTCGACCAACAGTTCGAGCTTTTCCGTATCGCCTAATGTGCAGCCATCCCAGCTTACGAGTACGAACTGCTCGCCGGCAAAGTGTTCGCGGAACCATCGCAGATCGATCGACTCGGCGTAAGTCGAGGGAAGCCAGTCCTCGGCCTTGTTCGTATTGCTCTCGACTGCCTTCCGCACGCCGCGGGGGATCATGGCGATGAACACAGCCGCCAGCAGCGCAATCAGCAAGTAGTTCGGCAAGCCGAACAGGCTGGTGCGGGCGAGAAACGTGGGGCGCAACGTCATGAATAGCAGGCAGAGGGCAGTAGGCAGCAGGCAGAATGAACCGGGCCGGACAGGGTCGTCCGTCCACGTGGCCGAGTCTCTCCGAGACTCGGAGCTGCGAGTTTCGGAGAAACTCGCCCACGGTGCAGGCACCCTCTAGGCTACCGTGGATAGCAGGGGGAGTCTACCGCGATTGGGGCCGGCGAAACGGATGCAAGCACCGCAGTGCGTGGGAATTCGAAGAGCTTTTAGCTGCACTCGCTTGCGACGCGCTTATAGCGGTGGCACGTCTTGAAGAATCTTCTATTCACCTGGCGCGAAGTAGGCGCTGCGAAGCGGTACAACCAGGGATGCATTGATCAACTGGAGACACAGCCAACTATTGAGTGCGCAAACATTGATGATAGATTCAATCTCATTATCTTAGACAAAGCGACTGGCAAGAAAGCCACGCGGTCTGCTGCGGCTCATGCGCGGGCGAACGGCAGGGGAGTTTTAGGATGCTGCAGGGTCCAAGTTTGCAGCCTTCTGCCCCCCCAAGTGCGCCGATTTGTCACCGAGGCTGCGCAATTTATGAGTCCAGTCTGCGCATTGCGCACAGTTTTCTCCCGTGCGCTCCCCCGCAAATGGTTGCCTTCCCGGCTTCCCCTTGTTATGCTCTGGGTACGAAATGGATGGCGGCAGATGCTCGGGGTAGCTCTGGCGCACAGCGTTTTTCCCACCTCGATACAGTTCACTCGCCGCGAGTTGAACTCCCACCTGCCGCGGCACGACACGCCGCGGCAACTACGGTTCCCACCTTTCCCACCTTCCTGCCCTTAATCGACCAGTCCGCAGGCGACGATGGGCCTCGAATGCGCAGCAAGGTTTCGCACGAAAGCGAACGCTGCCCGGTCGGTCGTCTGTAGTTGGTCCCCCACCGCTATGAGAAACACTCGACTTCTGCTCGCAGTGATCGCCACCGGTGCGCTCGCATCGCCCAATCGCGCTCAGGAACCCAGCCGCGCTCAGGATTCAGCAGCTCCGCCGGCGGTTGCTGCCGCTCCACCGGCCACCGCACCGGCACCAACTGCTGATGTGCCGACTGCCACCGCCGCGGCCCCGACCGAAAGTGCATCGCTGGCCGCAGTTACATCGCCGGCCGATGCCGCCATTTTAAACGAAAGGGTCCGCCTCGAGTTCCGCGGCCAAGGTTGGCTGCCGGCGCTGGAGTGGCTCGCCAAGCGACTGGATCTTAATCTCGATTGGCAGACGCTTCCCGAAGGGGAGTTCAATCTCTCCAGCAGCAAGGAGTATACCGTCGAAGAAGCGCAAGACCTGATTAACATGCAATTACTGGCTCGAGGCTTCACGCTACTTAAACGGGGCGAAGTGCTGCGTGTCGCGCCGCTCAAAGACCTTGACATCACCCTGGTGCCGCGCGTCACCGCGGAGGAACTGGCCACGTTGCCGCGGCATCAATTCGTGCGTGTGTCGTTCATGCTCGATTGGATGATCGCCGAAGATGCGGCCAAGGAATTTAAGCCGCTGCTGAGCCCCTTTGGCCAGCTTTTCGCAATGGCCAGCTCCAATCGCATTGAAGCGATGGACGCGGTGGTGAATTTGCGGGAGCTTGACCGCCTGCTGTCGCGGGCGGAATCGGACGAAGGCCGCCGCGAACGCGTGGCCGAGTTTCGGCTCGAGCATCGCCCCGCCGAAGAGGTGGCCGCGAAAGTTCGTAAGCTTCTCGGCCTGCCCGCGGAAGGCACACCGGAAGTCCCCGGCGTGCAGACGCAACTCGACATCGAAAAGACGAAATTCCATCTCGAAGCCGTCAAGCAGCTTGGCGCCAGCGCTCAGCCATTGTTGAACGAAAAGCCGGAAGTGTTTTTGGTCGTGAATGAGGAAGAGAACAGCATCCTGGTCAACGCTCGCCCCGACAAGATGGAAATTGCCCGGCAGGCAATCGAAGCGATGGATAAGCCTCTGCCGCCGACCGAGTCGTCGTGGGAAAGCCTCAATCGCGTGAAGGTATATGAGGTGAGCGGCTTCGATCCGACAACGGTTTCGCAAATCCTGGCCTCGCTGCAAAAGCGCGGCAACTTGGCCAAGGAAACGCGGATTCAACACGAAGCGGCGTACAACCGAATCATCGCCGTCGCGTCGCCCGAGGACCAGGTAACGATTGCGAACCTGATCGACAGCTTCCGCACGCAAGGCCGGAAGGCCGAGGTGCTGTCGTTGGCAACGGTGGACCCGCGCTACGCGGCCAAGGCGGTGCAACTGGTGCTCAAGAATCCGATTCGGCCTTCGTCCGCGCCCGGCGTGGCCAGCGAGGGTCAGTTCCAGATCGAGCCCGACGTACAGAACAAGCGATTGCTGCTGTGGGCCACGCCCGCGGAGGTGGTCGAAGTCCGCGAGTTCCTTGTCCGGCTCGGCGAAACCTTTCAGGCCGCCGATGCGAATTCCCAAATGCACGTGGTCAATCTCGGCGGCGTGAAGGTCACCGAGCTTACGCCGCTGCTGAAGCAGGCGTGGAGTGAAATCAGCGACGCTCCGCTGGTGATCGAAACGCAAACCGACCCCGCCGCGACTGCACCGCCGGCGGAGACGCCCGAATCGTCCGAACAATCGGCGATGCCGCCCACTGGCCGGACCGTGGCGAACCCTCCGCCGATCCGCTTGGTCGCGCAGCAACAATCGGTGGAACAACCGGTGGCGCAAGAAGAACCGGCGCCAGCGCCGCCGGCTCCAGTGGACGCGCAAGCCGTGGCCCCGGCAGCCGCCGCCCCGCCCGTTGCCGCACCGCCCGCTGAGGCGACTCCTGCAATCGAGCAGCAAGTGACAGGCCAGCCGGCACAGACCCCCGTTCGCATCATTGAAGGCGACGATGGCGAAGTGGTGATCATCTCGAAGGATCCTGCCGCCGCCAACGCCGCGCGGCAGTTCCTGCAACACATGGTTCCCGACCCAGGCCAGGTGCAGGTCGTGCAGCTTAAGCATTCGCAGGCGTCGGTCGTCAAAGCGCAGCTCGACATCGCGCTAGCTCATACGCTCGCCGACACGACCTCGACGCTCAGCACTGAGCAACCGCTGAAGATCGACACCGACGTGCGTACCAACCGCCTCCTGATCCAACATGCGACGCCGCGACAAACGCGGCTCATCAATCAAATTGTGCCCGCGCTCGACCAGCCTGAGCAAGAAGACCAGCGCCTGGCCCGCGAGCAACGTATTTACCGGGTCCAGTACAAACGCGTCACCGAGGTGGCCGAGGTCATTAAGGAAGTCTATCGCGACCTGTTAAGCACCAGCGACAAGGCATTCGCCAATCTGAACCTGAACCAGCCGATCGGATACAACCGCGCCGTGGCGGCCAGCAACCGCAGTCCCGAATATCAGGGCCTACTCGCCGTCGGCATTGATGCCGAAGCCAATACCCTGGTCATCAGCGCCCCGAACTACCTGATCGAAGAGGTGATGGAGCTGGTGAAATCGGTCGACGTGAAGACCGCCGGTTCGACGATCGCAGTCGTCAGCGTGAAGAGCGCCGCGACCAACGCCAAGCTCAAGGAAACGCTGACGCGGATGCTGGCTCCGCAACCGTAATCGCCCTCGTTAGCCGCGACGCGCCCGTCTTTTAGCAGAATGGCTACGGAGCGGAGCGCTAAACAGCGTTGCGCACGACTGGCGCCCGCATTCTTCATCCCCGCGGGATGACAGCCATTAGCCGGTGGTCGCGCAGCGCACCACCGGAGGTGAACGATCGTCACGCACGATCCCGGCAGGGATCGCAGCAACCGGGCGCGGATATTGCTGGCACCCTTCCAGGGTGCTCCTATGTATGCTCCATCTACCGGTGGTGGCGCTGCGCTTACCACCGGCTAATTGCTGCCAAGCATCCGGCTTGGAGTCGAGGGATCCGCTTGACACCAATTCCAAGTCTGTCTATGATTATGGCATGGCGACCATCCACGGCGACAAGTTGCGCGGGCATCTCGAAGCGATGATCCTCTCCACGCTCGAACGGGGCGAGGCGCATGGCCTGGAAATTCTCGACCGGCTCGAACAGGCCGGTTGCGGGCTGCTGCGGCTCAAAGAGGGTTCGCTCTATCCCGCCTTGTACCGCCTCGAAGCGGCTGGGCAGGTGAAGGCCGACTGGGAGACCGAGCAACATGGCCGCCGCGGCGCGCGGCGCCGCATCTATCGACTCACCCCCAAGGGCAAACGCCAACTTCACGCCGGCCGCGTCGAGTGGCAGCAGTTTGTGAACATCCTGGGGGGCATTCTGGGAGCACCCGCATGAACGATCTCACCCTCGTTGAGTTGCGAACCCTCGTCGAGCGGGCCGTACGGCCCGTGCGCACCACCGCCGCTCAAAAAATGCGGATGCGCGAAGAACTCTTGGCGCATCTCACCGCGATCTTCGAGGAAGAACTGACCGCCAACCCCAACGAATCGCTCGCCCTGGTGAGGGCAGCGCAGCGGTTCGGCAATATCGAAGAACTAACCGAGCAACTTCAGGATTCGGTTTCGCGTGCTCAATCGGTTGGCGCTTATCTTGAAACATTCTTGCAAAGTCCCTGCCCGACCGAGGCTTTTACATTTCTTGGCGCCGCTCGCTACGCGTCGCGCGTCAGCGTCTTCGTATTGGCATTCAATCTAGTCGTTTTAATCGTTCTCTTTCCGTGGATGCTGCTCCAAGGTGAATTCGACACGGGACGCCACCTCCTCTTCGCCATCGCCTGGCCCGTCGCGCTAGCCGCATTCATGTTCGGCCTCTTCTTCTTAAGCCTGTGGGTACTGCACGCACAGTCGAGCCGGGCCTGGACCCAAACCGCGATCATCGCCGCCCTGTCGACTCTACTCGTGCCGGCCGTGACATTCGCAGTCGTCGCTGTCATCGTTTTCGATGTGAAAACTGGTTGGGAATCCGCTCGGACAACCTTACCCCTGGCCGCTCTGCTAAGCCCGTTGCTGGTTTTCGGCATGGCCTGGACCTTCGCCCACGAGCTGCGCCAGAGGCGCGAGTGGGTGTCGCTTGAAGTCGACTCGATTGTAGCACGACTCTCCGAGTCGTAAATTCACGAGTCGGAGACTCGTGCTACTCTGGCCCCGTTAGCCGCGACGCGCAGTTCCTACGGAGCGGAGCGCGTTCCACCTACCAATCTCGGCTCGTCTTTGGCGAACACCTTGTCGAACGGCCCTTCACCCGCTATCAATGCAGGCGGACATGTTGCGCGTTTGCGCCCGTTCGACCTTCTTTCCGCGAACACGATGAGCCAACCGATGGTCACCGATCCCCGCTTCGATCCCGATCCGACCTACACCGAGGCCCCGCCCCGCGAGCGGAGCGGATGCCGGTCGTGCATGACCGGCTGCCTGATTGTGGGGGCGGTGCTGCTGGTGCTGCTGATCATCGCGGGCATTTGGATCTATCGCAACTGGCGCGACTGGGGGGCCGATTTTGCCTCCATGGCGCTCGCGCAAGCGGTCGACGCCACCGCGCTGCCCGCCGGGGAAAAGCAAGAAATGAAGGTGCAGGTCGATCGCGTCACCGAAGCCTTCCGTGACCAACGACTTCCAATCGAGAAGCTGGGCACGCTGGTCGAACAGATCGTCGAATCGCCGGTCATGACGACGCTCGTCGTCTCGGCCGCCGAGAAGCAGTATTTGGATGAGTCGGGTCTGAGCGACGAAGAGAAGGTCGACGGCCGGCAGATCTTGCGGCGGTTCCTGCGGGGCCTGATTGACGAGAAAATTAAGGAACCGGAATTTGACGCGGTGATGGCCCACATCGCCGATCGCCAGCCGGGTGGGAACTGGGAACTGCGAGAGCAAGTCAGCGACGAAGATCTGCGGAAGTTTTTAGCGGCAGCCAAAGAAGCCGCCGACAAGGCGGAAATTCCCGACGAGCCGGAAGCCGTCGATCCGTCCGAGGAACTCAAAAAGATGATCGACGCGGCACTCGATGTGCCGGTGCCGTAACGGTCGGACGGGAACGAATGATTGCAAATTGCAAAATCAACATTGCAAATTGCAAATTGGAGACTCAGCGTCCGCAATTTTCAATTTGCAATACCTAATTTGCAATTTGCAATCCATTCGCAAGGGCCGAAGTGTTTGCTCCACTCGCTCAGCCGCTCACCAATAGCCTTCAAAGCCAAACGCTGCCCCGTGATAGAATGGGTCGCCCGTATAACCGACCTTGTTGTCGTCCGGGCGGAAGTTGATCTGATGGGCCGCAAGCGCCACGGAGGTGACGTACATCAATTCATAGCCGGCGCGAAGCGATAGGTTCGGCCGCAAGTGCCACTTGAGCATGACGCCCGATTGACCAACGAACGAAAATGTAGTGTCGCGGCTTTCGGTCGTGAAGTTGTTCGCCGGTATGTTGTCGGTGCGAGCAAACTCGGTATTGGACGATACATCGTTCAAATAAACGCCGCCCTTGCCCGTCAGCCCGATGCTCCACCGACCTTCTTCATAGCGAAACGCGGTCCCGAATTGCAATCCGAATAGGTCGTTGTCGGTGTTGATGTTGTAAAATCCAGAGCTGTTCGCCGGGGAACCCGTGAAATCGAAAGCGTTCCATCGGACCTGTTCGTTCAGGTCGAAGTACCGCAGTCCGATGAGGTATTCGCGAATCAAACTCGGATTTGCCTGTCGCACCCATTCGCCGCAGGGGTCCATCAACATCCGGTCTCGCGTCATGCGTTCGCGGACCAGGTAATTGGTCTCAAAGGAGTTGAACCGGCTCGCGTAGTTGATGTTCATCGACGCCGCGCCGTCGAACGAAAGGTTGTTCAGGTCGATATCGAAGGGCACGTTCAGTCGCTGAGTGTTCGGGGAGCGGCTGGTGATCTCGCACTCCTGAAAGAATTCTCCGCCGCCGAAAGCCGTGAACTCGACCGAGTGGTCGCGGTTGCACATGTCGCGGAACAGGAACCGTCCCAAGGTGAACCGGGCACTTCCCTCCACGCCGGGCTTTGTTCCGTCAAGCACCAACACCCGACCCGTGTCCGGAGATCCGGGCGGGATGAATCCAGTGGCGGTGTCGGCCGCGAAAGTCAATTCGCGGCGGTTCCAAAAGCGATTGAACACCACCGCGTCGACCTCAGTGTACCAGAAGCCCCGGCGCAGCCAGGTTCCCGAGCTTTCCGTCAGTGCCGGGAGGATGTCCCACATTTCGTATTGCGTGGGCACCGGCTGGAGTTCCAATTCCGTGTCGAGCGGATTCTTGAGTTCCAACCGCTTTGCGTCGAGCGGGTCCAGTCCGTCCGCCGGAGTGGGCGCCCCGGCGGGCGTCGGCGGAGGCGGAACGTCGATTCCGGGCAGGGCTTCTGCGGTATCGGGGTCAACCGCCTCCGACCCCGGCAGCCCATTTGCGCCGGGGAGTTGGGCGGAAACCGGCGCAGCGACGCACCAGCACAGAGTCGTTCCCAGCACGAGCATTCCCAACGTCTTGGCCACGGATCCGATCTCCTCACAACTGCCAGTCAGGACGTTCCCCCCACGGCGGAGGTGGATAGCGACCCACCTGTGCCTGTTCATCGTCCGCTGATAACCGGCAGTACAGGAATTACCGCTAGAATCGTAAAAAACGGCATAAGCAAGGCGATCGTTGCCTGCGATGCAAAGTGCCCATTCCCCCAGGTAAGAATCGAATGTCTGCTTCACGGCATGTCGAATGCGATGGCACTTGACCATCGCGGCCGACAGCATACATAATGTATGGTACATGAGGGTCATCAAGCGTGCCACGCTAGCTGATTTCGGAGAGCGTCATCCCGACGCAGCGGAGCCGTTGGCGCGGTGGTATCGGATCGTTAGCAAAGCCGAGTGGCACACACTTGCAGAAGTTCGATTGGAATTTCCTCACGCCGACGCGGTCGTTATTCAAAGTGGCAAGCCGGTAACGGTATTCAATGTGTCCGGTAACAAGTACCGCCTGGTCACGGCGATCCACTACAACCGACAGATTATTTACGTTCTCCGCGTACTGACCCACGCCGAATACAGCAAGGACAAATGGAAGGAGCAGCTATGAGCATGATTAAGCCGCGCTCCGGTGAGAAAAGCCGCCGAGACGACCGCCGTTTCCTTGAATTGGTGCGGCAATTCCCGCTTCGTCCGATTCGCTCGAAGCGCGAGTACGATGCCGCCGCAATGGTCATGGAAAAGCTGGCCGTCCGCGGCGAAGATGATCTCGATGCCGATGAACTTGACTATCTCGATGTGCTCACCGATCTCGTTGAGACTTACGACAACGAGCACTATCCCAGACCCCGCGACGGCAGCCCGCTCGATCGGCTCACCGCCCTCTTGGCAGAGGCCAACTTGAGTACGGCCGATCTCGGTCGATTGCTGGGAAATAGTGGACTGGCAAGTCAAATTGTGCATGGCCGGAGGCAGCTCAGTAAAACTCACATCCGCATCCTGAGCGAACATTTCAAGTTGGACGCTGGGTATTTTCTGTAACCATTCGGTTTACATCGACGGTCGCAAGGGATTCGCGGTGGCGGAAGACGCTTTCGCAACAGCCGTGTAGAATGATGAGCCGCCAGCGCTGCAAGCGCTCCGCTGCGAAGACTCCGCGTCGCGGCTAACCCAGTCCCCAGCCCCCAGTCCCCAGCCCCCATGACCACCCCCCTGCAATCGCTCATCGACTGTGGCACCAAACTGTGGCTCGACTCGGTCGATCCCGAATTGGTCCAATCCAACCGCCAGCTTGGGGCGACCGGCGCCACGTCGAACCCGATCATCATCTCCGATCTTGTCAAGTCGGGCCGCTATGACCGGTCGCTCGAAGAACTGATGCATGGTGGAAAGCTGGAGGACGACGCGATTGCTTGGGCACTCACCGACCGCATCGTGCGCCAGGCTCAGGAAGTCTTTTATCCGGTTTGGCAAGATACACAGGGCAACGACGGCTACGTGAGCTTCGAGCTAGATTCGCTCGTCGACGACCCGCAGCGCAATTTGCCGCATGCGGAGCGCGTGCGGCGTTACATCGAGCTTGGTAAGCGCTGGTCGGAAGGACACACGAACCGGATGATCAAAGTACCCGCCACGCCGGCGGGGCTGGACGCGCTCGAAGAATTGTGTGCGGCGGGAGTCACGCTCAACGTCACGCTCGTGTTCACGATGCGCCAGTATGAATTGGCGCGGGATGCGATTTGGCGCGGCGCCCAGCGGCGGACGTCGCTGGAGGCGTTCAAGAGCGTTTACAGCATCTTTGTTTCGCGCGTCGATGTTTACACCGAGCAGCACGTGCCCGAACTTTCGCCCGCGGCGCAAGGTCAGGTGGGCATCGTCAATGCGAAACGGATGTGGCGGGCCAATCGAGAGTTTTGGGCCGACAAACGTTTGCCGCTTGCGCAAGAGATCGTCTTCGCCAGCACGGGCACGAAGAAACCCGACGATCCCCCGTGGAAGTACGTCGAAGCGCTGGCCGGCAGCGACATTCAAACCAACCCGCCCGCGACCAATCAGCGGGTGCAAGAGAGTGGCCGGCAATTCCATCGCACCGTCGATCAAATGCCGCCGGATGAAGTACTTCATGAAATCGACCGAAGGGTTGATCCCGCGCGGCTGGAAGCACAATTGATGCTGGAAGGCGTTAAAAAATTCGCCGACCCGCAACACTCTTTGCTCAAGCTGATCGCTGAGAAACGCACGTCGTTGTCGCGCGCTGATTGATGTTGCCGTTGCGATAGTAATCGAGTGGTGCCACTGCTGGCTCGTCCAGCAGTGGGCGCCGGGTACCCGCTTCGCACTGCTGGGCAAGCCAGCAGTGGCACCCATTTTGATGGAGTCGCTGAAGCCCTCCCTTTTCGCGCGCCAGGCGATAGAATAGGTGTTTTTCCCGCCAGCGAGTGAGGCGATTCGGCCATGGCTGTGGATCCCTATGGCCCCTGTCCCTGCGGCAGCGGCAAGAAGCTGAAGTTCTGTTGCACGGACCTGGTCGGCGAAATCGAGCAGATTCACCGCATGATCGAAGGCGATCAAATGCGGGCGGCTCTTTCGCACGTCGAGCAGACGCTGCGCAAGCATCCCGGGCGGGCATCCTTGCTCGATCTGCAAGTGATGCTCCAGTCGACGCTGGGCGATCTGGATGCGGCCGAGCAAACACTCGCCGAATTCAGCCGGGTCGATCCTCAGAATCCATCGCTCTTGGCACAGAAGGCGATCGTAGCGAGCGAACGCGGCGATACTGCCACCGCCGTGGATGCGGTACAGGACGCATTGGCCCTAGTGCAGCAAGAATTGCCGCTACGGGTGCTGGAGGCGGTCGGCGCCGTGGGGCATGCCCTGCTCTTGGAAGGCCACATCGTGGCGGCCCAGGCCCATCTTTGGCTCTACCAGGGAATCGCCGGACAGGAAGATACCCGCGCGCTGGAGCTGATCGTGAAGCTCAACCAATCGAGCGGGCTGCCTTTGCTGCTGCGGGATCAATTGTACTTCAAGGAAGTTCCCGCCGACCATCCGGCTCATCGCACCGCACGCGCGGCCGCCGACTTGTCGTACGAAGGAAAGTGGAAGCTCGCGCTGGCGAAGCTCGACACGCTCCCCTCCGATCAAGCGACCCATCCGAGCGTGGTTTATAATCGCGCGATCCTCAACGGCTGGCTCGGCAACACCGTTGCATTGGTCGAGGGCTTCCACCAGTTTGCGCAGCTCGATGTGCCGCTCGATGACGCCGTCGAAGCGGAAGCCGTTGCGCAACTGCTTGACGAATCGAAGGCGGACAAAACGATCGAGGTCGTCGAGCAATTTTATGCCGTGCGCAACGAAGAGGAGCTGATTGCGAAGTTGCTAAGCGATCGGCGGCTCCATGCCTATCCGATCGACCCCGAATCGCTCGACCCCGAGCAGGGTCCACCGCCGCGGTACACGTTTCTAATGCTCGACCGCGAGGCGCCGAAATCGGGAGTGGAACTGACGCATGAACAGGTGCCGCGGATCCTCGGTTTTGTGTCGTATTTCGGCCGGCAAACCGATCAGCCCGAGCGGTTGGGGCTGGTGACCGACCGCGATGAGCAATTCGACAAGGTGCTGGCGGACCTGCACGACATCGGCGGCGACGCGCTCGGGACGATGACCGAGGAGAAGATTGCCGATCGGCTTACCGCCACGGATCGGGCACTCAACTGGCGGTGGTATCTGCCGGTCGATACGCCCCCCGCCAATCGCCGCCAGTTTTTGGCCGACGAGCGCCGCGCCGCGATTCTTAACCGCTGGCCCGATGCACCGCGGCGACTGTTGAACGACAAATCGCCACGCGACGCGGCCGGCGATTCCGACCTGCGAATCCGCTTGCTTGCGGCCCTCCTCGTGCTAGAGCAAGGCAATCAAAATCAGCAGCACCGGCCGTTGATCGACGAGTTGCGGCAAAGCCTGGGGCTTCCGCTGCCCGAACCGATCGAAACCGCGGGAGTGGAGGTGGTGCGGCTGCCACTCGTCCGAATTCCGCGGCTTCCCATGGAAACTGTGGACGACCACACGCTCACGCAGCTTTTTCGCCGGTCGGTGTTGACGGGCGCTTCGGCGGCCATTCTGCACATCGCCCGCGAAATCATCCGCCGACCCACGATGCACGATCATCAGGTGGAAGAGGCCTACGAGCGGTTATTGACGGTGGAGGAAGACTCGCAAGAGTCGCTGCAAGTTTTGGAAAGCGCCCGCGCCTGGTCCGATTCACTCGGCGCATCGAACGTGCGCTGGGACTTTCTTGAACTAGGCATTCATATTACCGAGGGCCGGCCGAACGAAGCGACGCGGGTGCTCAACCACATTCAGCAGGTGCATCTCCAGGAAACGGGGGTCGCACAACAGCTTTATCAGATCTTGTATTCGCTGGGCGCAATTCCCGACGACAAGCCGCGCATGCGGCAGATGCCACCCGCCGCCGGACCGCCCGCGCCCGCCACGCGCGAACCCAGTCGCATCTGGACCCCCGAAGGCGACGCCCCCCGCGAACGCCCCGCCATCTGGACACCGTCGTGAATATTTTAGCCACGGATCAACACGGATGAAACACGGAAGAGAAACCGCTAATGAACGCTAATGGGCGCTAATAAAGAACGAAAGTAAGTTCGCATTGGCGAGGCAATTGACTCTCAACTTCTCTCCTCTTCATTTTTCATTAGCGTCAATTAGCGGTTCGCTTCCCCTATCCGTGTTCAATCCGTGTTTCATCCGTGGCTCATTCTCATCTTCGCGCTTCAATTGATCGGAGTTAGCGATGTCGCCTGTTGAAGCCGACGCGCGATTCATGTCTCGGGCGCTCGAAATCGCCGCCCGCGGCGAGGGATTCGTCGAACCGAATCCGATGGTTGGCTGCGTAATCGTGCGCGATGGGCGGGTGGTCGGCGAGGGCGGGCACGAACGATTCGGCGGCCCCCACGCCGAAGCGAACGCCTTGCAAGCCGCCGGTGATGCCCGCGGCGCGACGCTCTATGTCACGCTCGAACCGTGCTGCCACACCGGCAAGACTCCGCCTTGCACGGATGCAATCATCGCTGCGGGCCTCGCGCGGGTGGTGGCCGCTGTGCGCGATCCGTTTCCCAAGGTCGATGGCGGCGGCCTGGCCGCGCTCCGCGCGGCGGGCATCGCCTGTGATGTGGGACTGATGGAACACGAAGCCCGCGAGTTGCTCGCTCCTTACTTGAAGCTCGTTACCACGGGCCGGCCGTGGGTGATCGCCAAGTGGGCCATGACGCTCGATGGCAAGCTCGCCACTCGTACCGGCAGCAGCCAATGGATCAGCGGCGAAGCGGCACGCAAGAAGGTCCATCAATTGCGCGGTCGCGTCGATGCAATCGTCGTCGGCAGCGGCACGGCCCGCGTCGATAACCCATTGCTCACTGCGCGGCCGCCTGGGCCACGCGCTGCGCTGCGCGTGGTCGTCGATTCGAGTGCTTCGCTGCGGATCGACAGCCAACTGGTCCGCACCGCCCGTTCGACGCCCGTGCTCGTCGCCGCGAGTCGCCATGCCGAACACAGCAACCGCAACGTGCTGGAGCAAGCCGGCGTCGAAGTGCTGACGCTGGCTGGCGAGAGCCACGCCGAGCGCGTCACCGGGCTCCTCGCCGAACTGGGCCGCCGGCAATGCACCAACGTCCTCGTCGAAGGCGGCAGCCGGCTGCTCGGCTCGCTGTTCGACTTGGGCGCAATCGACGAGGTGCATGCCTTCATCGCGCCAAAACTCGTCGGCGGCGAACTGGCGCCGTCGCCTCTTGCTGGCGCAGGCTTGGCCACGATGAACGACGCCATTCAGTTGCAAAACTGTGTGGTGGAAACGGTGGGCGAGGATGTGTACGTGCGGGGAAGGGTACATTAAACAATCGGGCAGTCGTTCTCGATTGCCGCTCACGGCACATTTTTGATAATCAGCGTTTCGAACGCTGCCGGCGTTACAATCTGAATTCCGGGGAAACGGCTGCGAAAGTCAGTTCCGGCCGCGCTGTGTGGGTGCATGAGTTCGAGAAGATCCAGGTCGTCCGTCACCACATAACGAGCGCCCACTGTGATCGCAAGGTTGAGATAGATGCTGTCGTCGGGGTCGCGGGCAAGGACGTAGTGTTCAGATACATCGCCGATCCAAGCCGCCATGCGAAGGTGCTGGGTGAGGAAGGCGTCTACGGCATCTCGTGTTAGCGCGGGATATTTTGCCATGAGCTTAGGGCGGCTGAGAACGTCTCGAACCTCTGCCAGAACGTCCGGACTGAGGCACAGCGTTACATGACCGCTATGCACATAATC
Source organism: Pirellulales bacterium (assembly GCA_040901765.1). Lineage (GTDB taxonomy): Bacteria > Planctomycetota > Planctomycetia > Pirellulales > Lacipirellulaceae > JBBDYG01. The sequence goes on along the minus strand of JBBDYG010000124.1, from coordinate 124,969 downwards.
AAAATGCGGGCGGACAAGACGCGGACGGGCCGCGGCCCGAAAGAAAAGCATGCAATCGTAGACGGCGAGTGTGCTCACGCGGTCTTGGTTTTCCGTGCCTGCTGCTCGTGCCGAGCGTCGCGTCGAAGTTCCTGGCCCAGTTGATCAAGTTGCTCGTCGGTTATGCCACTCTCCTCCACTTGCTTGCGAAACGGAGCAAGCAACTCATCGACGGAAGGGGCGCTAAGGGCCTCTTTAAGAAGGCAAGCAGCATAGGACGCAACGTCCGCGCCGTTCGCTTTGGCTCGTTCCCGCAGCGTCGCTTCGGTGTCGGCGGGTAATTTGATTTGAAGCATGTCTATATTGTAGCATATTGGGCCATAGGATTTGAGCGCAATCGGCTCGATCTGCGCTGGCTCGCTTGGCCCTTTGTTGCTAAAATCAAAACATACGATGATTGATCTACCATATTCCCTGATAATCGAAGCGACGGACGAGCCCGATTTTTTCGGTTTCTACTCGCCGGACCTTGAGGGATTCAGCGGTATCGGTCACTCCGTTGAGGATTGTCTCTATCAAGCTCGGTGGGGCATGAAGGATCATCTTCAGATCATGGGGGAGCAGGGTCTCCCCATTCCAGTTCAAGGGAACGATCCTGTAATTACGATCCGCAATCAACAGGCTGTCGAGGCGTAGGCACACCGTGTACGAGATCGAGACGGAACTCGAAGACGACGGTCGGTGGATCGCGGAGATTCCCGATGTCCCCGGCGTGATGTGCTATGGCCCGACGCGCGAAGACGCCATTCGCAATGTTCAAGCACTTCTCTTGTCCGTGCTAGCCGATCAGTCCGACGCCCCGTCGAACCCGTAGAATCGCCCAATCGGGTGGCGTTTGCGGCACCGTAAACTTCGATCGGCCCGAACCCCCTCCGCCCGCCAAACGTAAACTATCTGGCGGTTGCCGGCGTTCATCTCAGCCGGTATTCTTCCCGGCAAATGGCCGAACCACTCAACCCCCAGGCCGTAATGACCGTAGGGGGCGGAACACCGTTGATGGGTGGCGGTGGAAGCTACCCGCGTAAACGTGATATTTTGGCGTACCCCACCAGAGTGGGGGAATTCGATCTCATTTGAAAGGAGATACTTACCATGTGGAGAAGCTTTGTGTGTGGGGCGGTCGCTGCCTCCCTGCCGTTTGCGTCCCTTGCCGCGCCCGCCTGGGCGCAAGAGGAAGAAGAAGGGCGGATTATTCAGGTCGCCCCCGATGATGCTGGCGAAAGTGGCGTCGATGAAAATGAAGAGGCCGTTCAGGCCATGCCGGCCTACTGGATCGGTGTGTTGGGCGGCCCGGTGACGGACGAATTGCGGGCGCACCTCGAACTGCCCGCCGATCAGGGCATTCTCGTCCGCGAGGTCGTGCCCGAAAGCCCGGCCGCCAAAGCGGGCATCCAGCAGTACGACATTCTGCTTCGCGCGGGCGATGAAGAGCTAACCGGCATGCGTGATCTGGTGGATCATGTTGCGCAAGCAGGCGAAGCGGAGGGCGCTGTCAAGCTCGACCTGATTCGCCGCGGTCGTCAGGAAACGTCGGAAGTCACTCCCGAAAAACGGCCCGAGCGCATGGCCGCCACGGTCCCCGGAATTCGCGAGTTTCGCATCCCCGAGGGTGCCGAAGGCCAGATGCCATTCGGATTTCGCAACTTCGGACCGGACATGCTACGCGGTTTCGCCCAACCGGAGATGCCAGATGGCGTGTCAGTCACGATGAAAAAGGAAGGCAACCAGCCGGCAGAAATCACCGTGAAGCGCGGCGAAGAAAGCTGGACGGTGACCGGCGACGATCCCGAGTCGCTCGAGCAATTGCCCGAGGATCTGCGGCCGTTTGTTGCGAACCTCGATCGCGGCCCGGCGATGTTTCGTCAACGCCTGGCGATGCCGCCCGGAGCGCCCCAGCCGTTTGGCGGTGAGTTGCAGGAGCGCCTCGAAGCCATGGAGCGCCAGATGCGCGAGCTAGAAGAGCAATTCCGCGACGGCAATCCACGGGCCAATGAAGAGAACTGAGACCGCCGTGAAACACTCAGGGCGTGGCGGCAATTTCGCGGCCACGCCCTTTCGATTGCGCATCGATTTATTAGCCACGGATGAAGCACGGAAGAAAAAAACGGCAACCGCTAATGGACGCTAATGTTCGCTAATAAATAGGAAAAGGAGAGAAGTTGATCGCCAATTGCCCGCCAAGGCGAACATACTTCCGTTCTTTATTAGCGCCTATTAGCGTTCATCAGCGGTTGCTCTTCCGTATTCAATCCGTGTTTCATCCGTGGCTAAATTCTGGCGTCGCAACTGGCCGCAGGCGGCGTTGATTTTGTCGCCTTTTCGGTGGCGAAATCGCACCTGGATACCGCCCGCTTCAAGAATCTCGCGAAAGGCGCGCTGCGCAAGATGGCTCGGCGTGCGGTAGGGCAGGCCGGCGACGGGGTTGTACGGAATCACGTTCACCAGCGCCTCGCGCCCCGCGAGCAGCTTCGCCAGTTGATGCGCGTGCTCGGGCCGATCGTTGAGGTCCGCCAGCAGCACGTATTCAAACGTCAGCCGCCGCCCGGAGACTTCAAAATAATCTTCCGTCGCGGCCAGGATTTCCGCGAGTCCGATCTTGTCGTTCACCGGCACGATTTGGTTGCGGAGTTCGTCGTTGGGCGCATGGAGCGAAACCGCGAGGCGATAGAGCGGCGTCGTGCGCGCCAAGCGACGAATCGCGGCGGGCAAGCCCACGGTCGAGATGGTAATCCTTCGCGGGCTGATGCCTAGTCCGTCTTCGCGGTGCGCCTGCTCGAGCGCCGGCAACAGCGCGTCGAGATTCGCCAGCGGCTCGCCCATGCCCATCACCACAATGTGGCTCAAGCGCTCTTCGGGCCCGAGAAGCTGCTGCAATCGCAGCATCTGTTCGACGATCTCGCCAGCAGAAATATTCCGCTCGACACCGTCCAGCCCGCTCGCGCAAAAGACGCAACCCATGCCGCAACCAACCTGGGTGCTGATGCAGATCGTCCGCCGCAATTCGTCGCGCAGCAGCACGCACTCAATCTGCCCGCCGCTTGCAAGTTGCAGCAGAAGTTTTTCGGTGCCGTCATCCGCCGTGGTGTGGCGGAGAACTTCGCTTTGCCACAGAGAAAAATCCGCGGCTAGCTCCCCCCGCAGCGCCTTGGGCAGGTCGGTCATTTCGTCCCACGACCGGGCTCGGCCCTCGAACAGCCAGCGGCGAACCTGCCTGGCACGAAACGCCGGCACGCGCCGTTCCGCGAGAAACGCTTGCAGGTTGCCATCCAAATTGTCAAGCAGCGGTTTCATTCGCGTTCATCGTAGTGCTCACGCTCCGCGTGTGGGCTGTCATCTCCCGGAGGGAGATGACTACTATGGGTCACTCGCTGGCGAGCGCCGCCGGCAGCCAGGTCCACAAATAATACGCCCGCGGCGTGGTGAGTTCCAACAGCCCGCGCATGTTGACGCCTTGGCCGAGCGTGCCTTTCAAGTCGTTTTCACCCAACAGCGAACCTAGTACGGATGGCGGCTGTTCGTACTCGACGCACCGCACGCTGTCGGTCGATACATTCGCTAGCTCCGCGGCCCGCTCGATCGCCTCTTCCAGAAACCCAATCTTATCGACCAAGCCGCGATCGACGGCTTGCTGAGCGGTAAAGATGCGGCCCGTGGTTATGGCAGCCAGGTCATCGGGTTTGTCCTTTAGCTTCGGCCGCCCGGCGAGCACGATCTCCTTGAATTCCTCGAACGACTCCATCACGAGTTCCTGGAGCACCGCCCGCTCTTCGGGCGTCATCGGTTTAGTCGGCGTGCCCATGTCTTTCAGATCGCCGCTGGTGATCGAATCGTCCTCCACGTCGATCCGAGCGAGCAGACCCGACAAGTCGTAGTGCGGCATGATCACGCCAATCGAGCCGGTCCAGGTGGCCCGCTCAGCGAAGATCGAATCTTCTTGCGGCCCGACGGCCATAGCCACGTAATACCCGCCGCTTGCGCAGACGCTCCCCATGCTTACCACCAGGGGCAGGTCGCGGTCCTCCACGAGCTGGTGCAAATGATGATGAATGTAATCGCTCGCCGTGACGGTTCCTCCCGGGGAATTAATGCGGGCCACCACCGCCACCACCGATTGGTCCTCCCGAATGCGGTCGATCTGCCGCTTCACAAAATCATCGGTGTCGAGAATCACGCCCTCCACGCGCAGAATCGCAATCTTCTTCGTTGCCGTGCGGCTAAGCGAATGAAACCGCTCCTGCGGCTGGTCGCGAGGCGTGAAGTAGCTCTGGTACTTCGCCATCAGGGCGAAAATCGTCAGCACGCAAATGCCGATCACCACCAGCAGCAGCTTGCCGAACCGGCCAAACATGGTCGGCGGCTGCTGCACGATGATTTGTGTTGTCGGACCGGATGTGCCTACGGTGGACATAAAAAACTCCTGCCGAGAGAATGCTAGCTGCGGGTAGGTCAGGCTGTGCCTGACTTCTTGACTGTCTACCGGTGAATTGTCAGGCACAGCCTGACCTACCGGTGAATTGTCAGGCACAGCCTGACCTACC
>JBBDYG010000124.1:96219-120292 GCA_040901765.1 Pirellulales bacterium | reverse complement strand
ATTGTCAGGCACAGCCTGACCTACCGGTGAATTGTCAGGCACAGCCTGACCTACCGGTGAATTGTCAGGCACAGCCTGACCTACCAGATTCTAGGTCGCCCGCCGCAAGATACAACGCGGCAGTTGCCGCGCTGTTGCCACAACCGCTCCATTCCCGCTAAAGTACGAACTCGCTTCTTACCCCAGCCCCCAGCCCCCAATCCCTCCCCAAGGAGCTTGCGAGTGTTTGTTTGCGCTTCCACCGAATGTTTCCCCGACATGTCGCCCAAGGAGATTCTCGACTACCTGGTCGATCTGGAATACACGGCCGTGGAACTCGCGCTGCACGAGACGAACGGTTGGCTGCGGCCCTCGGAAGTCCATTCCGACGTCGAGCGGGCCGCGCACATCTGCCGCGACACCCACCGCCTGGACATCGGCGCGCTGAGCATCGACATCCAAGCGCCAGGCGAGCTTTACTACCAGCAGTTCGCCTCGTGCTGCAAGCTCGCCAAGGCGATCAAAGTCGTGACGCTCGTCGTTCCCGCCGCGGAACTCGGGACGCCGTTCAACGAGGAGATCGAGCGACTCAAGAAACTCACGGCCACCGCTGCGATGGAAGGGGTCGTCGTGGCCATGAAAACGCAAATCGGCTGCATGACGCAAGACCCCGACACCGCTGCCGTTCTATGCGACAACGTGAAAGGACTGAGTCTCATGCTCGATCCGAGCCACTACGTCGCCGGACCACATCAGGGACGCAATTACGACAAAGTGATCAAGTACGTGCAACACGTTCACCTGCGCGATACATCGAAGGACAAGCTGCAAGTCCGCGTCGGCCAGGGTGAAATCGACTACGGCAAACTGATCTCGCAGCTTGAAAAGACCGGCTATCAACGCGCCCTGTCGGTCCACATGAAGCCGATCGAGGGCTTCGACCACGCCGCGGAGATGCGAAAAATTCGCCTGCTGCTCGATAGCCTTTTGTAGGCGTGGCAGGAACCTTCCGCTGCGCCCGGGGTTTCATAAATTAGCCGCGCTCGCTTGCGACGCGCTGGGTGCCACTCTACGCTGTTAACCCTTTTTCGCGGATGCGATACGGCGCATCTTCCGGCTCCCTCCCCCATGCGGGGAGGGTTGGGGAGGGGGGCGAACCTGGTACACGCTTCAACACCCCTCCCTAACCCTCCCCGCAAGGGGGAGGGAACCGGACGAATCATATATAGAATCGCAGCGCAACATTTTTTCATCCCGGAGGGATGATAGCCATTAGCCGGTGGTCGCGCAGCGCACCACCGGAAGCGAGCATTCCGGAAGGACGACCCCGGAAGGGGTCGCAGCCGTTCACATAGCTTGCTGGCACCCTTCCAGGGTGCTTACTTAAAACGCTCCGTCAACCGGTGGTGCGCTGCGCGACCACCGGCTAATCGCTGCCAAGCCTCCGGCTTGAATACCATACCATGCCTTTGCCATGAAGAGGGTGAACGGCGTAAACTTAAAGAGTCGCCCCCACCGCCCGGAAACCAACCGCGTGGCCATAACCGACTCGACGATCCAGCACTACACCCACGCCGACCCCGACGTGCGGCTGATGCTGCGCGTGCGGGACGACGATGCGGCCGCATTCGAGGAATTGATGCTGCGCTACCAGAACCGCATGGTTTCGCTGCTGTCGCACCTCGTAGGCAAGCGCGACATGGCCGAGGATCTTACGCAAGACGTATTCCTGCGGGTCTATCGCGCCCGAAAGCGGTACGTCCCGGGTTCCAAGTTTTCCACATGGCTATTTACGATCGCCAACAACGTTGCATCCAACGCCCTGCGCGGACTGTCGCGGCGGCACGAAGTGGATCTTCGCCCCAGCAACCCGAACGAATCGGGCGGCAACCCGCTCGAAGCCGCGGCCGTCGCCGCCAGCGGGCTGATGCCCACCCGACAGCTCGACAAAGCCGAGTTGCGGCAGGTCGTGCAACTGGCGATCGCCACCCTCAACGAGCGGCAACGCATGGCCGTGCTGCTCGCGAAGTTTGAACACCTGAGCTACGCCGAAATCGCCGAGATCATGGAGATGACGCCGCAAGCGATCAAATCCCTACTCTCCCGCGCCCGCACCAACCTCCGCGAAGTCATCGAACCCTACATGGAACAAGGCACCCGCGTCACGAGTCTTACCGTCGAAGACGAGGATTGATGGGCTGTCGGCTATCGGCTGTCAGCTATCGGCCAGAACATAAACTACAACCTGACCCCACTCCCCAGCCCCCAGCCCCCAGCCCCCAGTCTCTCCCCCATGCCCGATCCCCACCAACCCGACGCCGAGCTTCGCGAGGAGCTGGTGGCGTATCTCGACGGGGAACTTCCTCCAGAGGAAGCGCGGGCGGTGGAGGCGCGCCTGTCGCGCGACGAGCGATACCGCCGCGAGATGCAGGGTTTCGATCGCGCGTGGAGCGCGCTCGAAGAATTGCCGCAGGCAACCGTGGACGACACGTTCACGAAGACGACCATCGAAATGGTGGCGGTCGCTGCGGAGAAAGACCTCGCCGAGCAGACCCAGACGCTCCCCTTCGTCCGCCGCAAGCGAACCCTGTGGATCGCGGCCATTGCCACGGTTGCGGCTACGCTCGGGTTTGCGCTGGCGCGGATCGCGCTCGACCGGCCCGACCGGGTGCTGCTCGCGAACCTGCCGATCGTACAGCAACTCGATGCGTATGGCCAAAACCTCAGCCCCGAGTTTCTCACCGCCCTCGACACCCAGGCGAACGACATCCTGGAACCCTACCGGGACGAAGAACTGGAACGCCAGTTAGAAACGCTAATCGCAATCAATGCCGAGTCGAGTTCGGAGCGCCGCGAGCGGGTCGAGAAAATGAGCGACGGCGAAAAGGCGGCCCTGCGGGCCAACTACGTTCGCTTCCGCGAGTCGGCGCCGGCGTATCGCGATCAGCTTGTCGAGTTGCATGCACAACTGCGCGATGCCGAGAATTCTGAGCAACTCCAGCGAACCATGCTGGCCTATTGGGCCTGGCTGCAAGAGCGTCGCAACGGCGGCGCGGACCAAGCCGATTTGCGCAGCGCGCAGTCGGTTGACGAGCGACTCGAGCGCATCCGCGACATCGATCGCGGCCAGAACCGGCGAGTATCGCTCTCGCCCGACGAAGCCGACAAGCTGCGGGCCGTCGTCAAGTCGCTCGCCGAAGATCGCGAGTTTCGCGAATTCACGAAACGGGCCTTGGCAAATCGGCAACGAGGTTCCAAGCCTGACGGTCGCGACGACCGGAGTCGCAACCGAAACACCGCGGGCGCTATCGTGATGCTTCACTGGGCAGCGCGCCAACAACCCGACGACGCAAACGTGCAGGCACTTTGGTCGAAGGTCCACTCCGCGCTATTGAACGCCCTGTTGCCCGACACGCAGGCGAGCATTGCCCGCGAAGATCAGCCGGGACACGTGCTGCTCCGGTTGACTGGCGAAGCGATGATGGAAGGATATCGTCCCGCCGAAGAGGAGTTGGAAGCGTTTTTCGCGTCCGATGAAATTGACGCCAAACGGATGCAAGAGCTACTCGCCATGCCTCGCGAGGAGATGCTACGTCAGTTGAGGTGGGACTATCGCCGCCATCAATTTGGCGGAGAGGAACCCTGGCCTTGGCGCGACGGTCGCCGCGAAGACCGCCGCGAAGACCGCCGCGGCCCTGGGGAACATCGCTTCGAGGACCGCGGCGGCCCGCCCGATGGACCACCGCGACCTGGTGATCGGCGATTCGACCGTTCTCGCGACGGTCGCCCCGGACTTCGCGACGGCCGACCGCCCGGACCACCACCGCCCGAGTGAGAGCAGGGTGCCACTGCTGGCTTGTTTAGCAGTGCGCAGCGGGTACGCAGGGTTCCACTGCTGGGCGAGCCAGCAGCGCCACCGGCCACCAGCCGGCCGGCCGAATAGCAATTCAAGCCGGAGGCTTGGCAGCCATTAGCCGGTGGTCAGCGCAGCGCCACCACCGGTCAATCGAGCATAACGAAGGAGCACCCTGGAAGGGTGCCAGCAGTTTATCCATGCCAAGTTGCTGCGATCCCTGCCGGGATCGTACGGCGTTTCGAATCGCTTTCCGGTGGTGCGCTGCGCGACCACCGGCTAATGGCTGTCATCCCTGCCGGGATGAAAAATGCCTAGCACAACTCTAGTGAAGTGAAAGAGCTAACGCCGTCGGCCGCCTCAGCGGTCCGATTGAGCCGCAAGCTGCCCGATTGCGAACCCGACCGGGTCGTTCCGCTCGCGCATGATTTGGGCGTACGCATCCCACTCACCCGACCGCTGCGCTAAATCCAACAGCCGCGGCGCGAACGGCGAGAGTTGCACCCCCGCCGGCACTCGTTCGCGATACGCAGTGAGCGCTTCGCTCCACCGCCCCGTCCGCGTCAGCAGCACGAGCAGTGTTTCCACCGCGGCGGTCCCGTCCTGCTCCGGATTCGCCGCCGCCGCTTGTGCCGTGAAGAACTCAATCGCTTCCTCGACTCGGTTCCCAAGCGTCGCGGCAAAGAGCAGGGCATGGCTCGGGTAATGGTCCACAAACGGCGCTTCGCCCGGATACTGGAGCGTCGCGTGAAGTCGCCGGCCATACTCCGCCAGTTCCCACGCCAGCCGCACTACTTGCCGCTCTTCGAGCACCCGCGCGAACCGCACTGCCGCCGACAGATGCGACGCATCGACATGCGCCGCCTCGTGCTCGAACAACCACTCGCGACCGGGAAACAATTCCACGAGCGAGCCGCTCGTAGTCCCGCCTTTCGGTTCATTCCGCTCCGACTCAACCCTTTCAATGTGCCCCGCAACGTTATGCAGCAGTTCCTGATGCAGATGCCGCACCAGCGCCGCCGCACATGCCCGCAGATCGCTCGGCGGTAGCTGCGCGCCGAGTCCTTCGAGCGTGGTGATGGCATTGCACGTGCCGTAGCGGCCAAGGAGCCAGCCGTAGCCGCGCTCCACATCTACCCCTTCGTACAGTGCTAACTCGATCAGCCCCTCGACTTGATCGTCCGCGGGCACGACCTTCGCCAGCGCCCGGTGTAACCGGGCCTTTTCCCCCGCGGGCCGCAGATAATACCACGCCTCGCGAAATTGCCCCGACTCCAGCAACAGTTCGCCCACTTCACGACAGGCCGCGGTGTACGCTCCTTCAAGCTGCGACCGCAACGGCTCCTCGACTTCCTCGAGCGGCACCGACGAATCCGCGGCTAGCCCCAACCGCGCCCGCTGCTGCACCAACCGCGTCTGAAACAAATCATGCCAGCGACCCGCGGCAGCGAGTTCGCGCGCGAGCGCTTCGAGCATTCGGTCGGCGTTGTGGGCGTGGGATTCGAGGGGGTCGAACATGGGGACATTGTAGCACGAGTCTCCGACTCGTGAATTCACGAGTCGGAGACTCGTGCCACTCTGGATTCAACCCTGATCACCTGGACCATCGTGTCCAAGGTTGGCAATCATCCCACCCAGCCGGTACGCTAAATGGTATCATCCCCCCTGGTTGCTCCCGTCATAATCATCGATCGGAACCGCATGTTTGCGCTATTCTTCAACACTCCAGGCACACGCCGAATGAACTCGCATTTTCATCGCGTTGGAATCTGCTGCCTGGTCGTTGCGTGCGTTTCGTTCGCCCGCGCGGAGCCACCGGCGACAGACGACTCCGCGGCGCTCGCGCAAGCGGTCACGATCCACCGCGACGAGTGGGGGGTTCCCCATATTCTGGGACCGACGGACGCGTCGGTCGTCTTTGGAATGGGTTACGCCCAGGCCGAGGACTACTTCTGGCAACTCGAAGACACCACGATCCGGGCGCTCGGCCGCTATGCCGAAGTGGCCGGCGAGAGCGGACTCGCGAGCGACTTGCTCAATCGCGCCTTCGAAATCGTCCCGCGATCGAAGGCCGACTTTGAAAAACTGTCGGCCGGGAACCAGCAGCTTGCCCGCGCCTATGCGCAGGGCATCAACTGGTATCTCAAGCATCATCCCGAAACGCCCCGCCGGCTGATTCAGCAATTCGAACCGTGGATGGCGCTGGCGATCGATCGGCACTTGCTTCTCGATTTCGCCTACGGCGCGACCCATGCGGGCCGTCCGCAAATTCTCTTCGACTCGAAAACGACGGAGCAGCCCGTTTCCGATCGAATGACTCCCTTCGAGGAGGCCGCCCAAGCCGCCGTCGGCTCGAATGCGTGGGCGATCGGACCCTCGAAGACCGCCAGCGGCAACGCCATGCTCCTCATCAATCCGCACCAGCCCTGGTTCGGTTGGGGGCAGTTCTACGAAGCCCATCTCGACAGTGAAGAATCGATTCGCATGTCGGGCGCCTGCTTTTTCGGATCGCCCATTCCCACGCTCGGCCACAACGAAAACCTCGGATGGACCTACACCGTCAGCGAACCCGATAACGCGGACACTTGGAAAGTCGTGTTCGATTCGCCCGATAACCCGCTCGCGTACCGGTTCGACGACGGACATCGACTGGCAACCGAGTGGACTGAGACGATCGGCGTCCGGAAGCGATCCAAGGTCGAGCAGCGTCCGGTCGTCTTCCGCAAAACCCACCACGGGCCGTTGGTGCGAAAGCTGGATGACCAAACTTATCTCGCGGCCAACGTCGCCGGCATATTCGACCTCCGCCGTGTCGACCAGGCGATGGGAATGGTTCGCGCCAAAAACTTCGAGGAGTGGAAGCAAGCGATTGGCTACTGTGCATTGCCGCTCTTCAACGTGGTTTACGCCGATCGCGAAGGCAACATTCTGTACTTGTACAACGGCACCATTCCCATTCGCGATCCGGCTTTCGATTGGACTTCCTCAGTGGACGGCACGACCTCCGCGACCGAGTGGCGCGGAACGCACACCATCGATCAACTGCCGCAAGTGCTGAATCCGCGATGCGGTTACGTGCAGAGTTGCAACACCAGCCCGTTCACGACGACGCACGACGAGAATCCCGACCGCAGCCTCTTCCCCAGCTACATGTTTGAAGACGCCGATTTTCAGAAACGCCGCGCCCAAATCTCGCGCAAGCTGCTCAGCGAGGCGTCGGATGTCACGTTCGAGCGATTTCAAGAACTCGCGTTCGATACCCGGCTCTACTGGCCGCTGACACAACTGCCCGACTTCGAGCGTGCATTCCGCGACTACAGCGCGTCCCATCCCGATGCCGCCCGTCGAATTCAACCCTACCTCGACCACCTTCTCGACTGGGACTGCCGGGCGACCGTCGACTCGACTCAGACAACCCTCTGCGTCGAATGGTACGAGGAGTTGCACGAAGGCTCCTACCCGGGCGAAACGCTGAAATCGAAATACACCGACAACCTCGCGCAGCAGCTTGAGGCCCTGGCCGCCACGGCCAACAAGCTCCGGTTGATCCACGGCAACTGGAAAGTTCCGTGGGGCAACGTGCATCGCATCCAGCGCGTCGCCGACAAGCCAGACGTGAAATCGGCCGCGCTCGCCTTCAACCGCGAGACGCTAAGCTTTCCTTGCGCGGGCGCACCGGGACCACTCGGCATTGTCTACACGGTCTATTCAACGCCCAGCATTCCCTGGATCAGCCCCTCGCGGTACGCAGTCGTCGGGTCGTGCTACTTGGGAGTGGTGGAATTCGGCGACCGCGTGCAGGCCGCCTCCGCCGTCCAGTTCGGCGCGAGTTCCGATCCTCAATCGCAACACTACTTCGACCAGGCCCGCTACTTCTCCGAACAAAAACTCAAACCCGCTTGGTTTTACCGCGAAGAGGTGTTGGAAAATGCCATTAGGTCGTATCACCCGGGAGAGTGAAGGAAAGAAAGCGGCCAGTCGCGCTTATTAGCCCGACGCTATCCGAAAGTCCTGAGCACCAGCACGATGTTCTTGCATTCAAGCCGGAGGCTTGGCAGCGATTAGCCGGTGGTCGCGCAACGCACCACCGGTCGACCGACCCTACAAAGCGAGCACCCTGGAAGGGTGCCAGCAAGCTGCTTGCATCCGTACTGCTGCGACCCCTTGCGGGGTCGTCCTTCCCGAATGCATGACTTCCGGTGGTGCGCTTCGCGACCACCGGCTAATGGATATCACCCCTCCGGGGTGAAGCCGCCACCCAAATGAGCTTGCCACTCACGAATTTACTGCGCGCCGTGCCACTGCTGACTCACGTTTCCCGCTTGACATTCCCCTCGCGATCTGTTACTATACAGGCGTATCTATACGCCAGGTATCGAGCCGAGCCGGCTCCTTCGAGTTTCCTTCGGAAAACAAGGGGGCCGGCATCCTAAGAGCCCGCGGCGGGAACCCATAAGTGGTTCCCGCCGCGGGCTTTTTTGTTGTTAGTGCTGTCGGCTGGCGGCTATTGGCTCTCAGCCAGAAGACATTTCCCCTCTGGCCGACAGCCGACTGCCCGTTGCTTTCTCACATCTCACATCTCACATTCCTATGCCCCCTACCGCCCGACCGCCGCCCGGCTCGCCATCACACTAAATTCCGCATTCCGAACTCAAACACGTTTGATTTCGGACCGTTCGCGGTGCGCGCTTGCACCGAGGCTGTCGCCCGCGCGGCAGTCATTGCTCGCGGTGCGCGCCGAGGCGCGTTCCGGGCAGCCAAGGAGCGCGAATAATTTCGCTCTCGCGCAACAACCAACGAAACAAATCTCCCCCGATCCTCTTGCCTCAATCATCGCAACGATTTGCTGTCTCACGACTTACTGCCTCACTCCCTCCGATGCGCACTGCCGAATTGATTCGCAAACACAAGTGAGAGTTGTTCGGGGCACGCGCATCAACGAAACGAACCAGCCCCCTGATAAAGGAAAGGAATTCAGCCATGTCGAAACGCGGTCGTACACCCATTCTAAACGATGCCAAACGCCGAGTAGTCTGCGCAATTCTCGCCAAAGGAGGCACCCTCGGCGAAGCTGCCGAGTGCCTTCAGTGCAGCGTCCGCACGCTGCAACTTGAGCGAAAGCGCAATCCCCGGTTCCGCCAGCAAGTCTGCGAAGCCAAGGCCCAGGCCATGCTCATGCCGTTCTTTATCATGCACAAAGAAGCCGGCTCCAAATGGCGCGCCGCCAGTTGGATGATCCGGCGCGAAGACGACCGCCGACGCGAACTAGCCAGCATGCGTGACGACCACGGCTTTCAGATACACCAAGCGGACGAAGGGCCGAGCTTTTTGGAGGAGCTTCGTCGCGCCGGTCAGCAGCCGTCGCAATCGCCAAGGGAGATTCCACCAGGATTCGCCCGGGATTGTCCCAGAGCCACCGCCAAGGTACTCGCAACTCGCGCTGGCTGTTCGAGCGATTGATGTTCAGAATATCAATCGAACTTCGGGGTGGCACGCCCAGAGTCTTCGATGGGCGTGGTAAAGAGTGCCGTCAGATCTCAGCCGTCAGCCAGAAGAACGGTTCTTCCGGAAACTTCATGGGTAGTTGAGAGCGATCAGGCCCAACGGGCCGGAAGTTAATAGCCAGGGGCGTCAGCCCTCATTGTACTACACAAGTCGCGAATAGGAATTTCATCGCGATCGTGGGGTGTTTTTACGCCAAGGGCGTTGCGCCCTCCAGCCCAGGGTTGTCCGCCGTGGCGGACTACCCTGGGTTGACTGACTCTGCGCATGCTTTACCCCAACGGGGTTACGCCGGAGGCCGTAACCCCGTTGGGGTAAATGCGATCAAATTCGGCATGTACCCAGGGTAGGTCGCCGTGGCGACCAACCCTGGGCTGGAGGGCGAAACCGCTTCGCGGTAGGAATGCAACAATTGCATAGTACAACGAGGGCTGACGCCCCTGGATATTGACGGTCGCCGCTTTGCGGCTGTTTAGGAAACGCTCACCATAGCTTGTGACCCACTTAACCTCCTGAAGAACAAGAAGAAAGAAAGTCATCTCAAGCTGAAAGCTAATCGCCCGAAATCGTGTTGCTGGGGTATCAGTCAGGCACGGCTCACTTCCGTGACGGCACTCGGAGAGTGCCTACAACTATTTCCACCGCGGGACTGGCAACCACTGCGCATTAGGCGTACAAACATCTCCATCGACCACTCCTCACAAGATTATAATGGACACACGCATGGCGGGTTTTAATCACGCTCCGGCACAGCACGAGTCGGAAGATGCGGCAATCATCGCGCGGAATGCCCGCGTCGGCTGGTGGCTGTTCCTCGCGTACCTGGCCGTCTACGTTGCCTACTGCATGTTGGTCGCGTTTCGGATCGACGTGATGCGGGCCATCGGCTGGGGCGGCGTGAATGTGGCCATCCTGTACGGCTTCGGCCTGATCGTCTCCGCCTTCGTCATCGCTTTGTTCTACGCTTGGCTGTGCCGCGCAAAACCGAGCGACGGAAAGGAGCGGTCGTGATCTACACCCCCTCCGCCACGGCCATCGCCGTGTTTGCCCTGTTTGTCGCCGTTACACTGGGCCTGAGTTTTTATCTCGGCCGCCGCACCCGCTCGGCCCACAGCTACTTCGCCGCCGGCGGGCAGATTCACTGGTTCGTAAACGGCGTGGCGTTTGCCGGCGATTACCTCTCCGCCGCGTCGTTCCTCGGCATCTGCGGCATGATCGCCTTTAGCGGCTACGACGGGTTTCTCTACTCTATCGGATACCTCGCCGGCTGGATCGTCGCGCTGCTGGTCGTTGCCGAACCGCTCAAGCGGCTCGGCAAATACACGTTCGCCGACGCGCTCGACGCAAAGTTTCAATCGCCCGGCATCAAGCTCGCCGCCGGAATCAGCACGCTCGTGGTGAGCCTGTTCTATCTGATTCCGCAGATGGTCGGCGCTGGCGCGCTCGTGAAGCCGCTGCTTGGTTTCTCCCATGTGGTAGGAGTCTGCCTCGTCGGCGCCATTGTCATGCTGATCGTCGTTACCGCCGGCATGGTCTCGACCACCTACGTGCAGTTTCTCAAAGGGTCGCTGCTCGTGGTGTTCAGTGCGGTGCTCACGGTGCTCATTCTCAACCGCGGTTTGCAAACGCAGGATGCATCGCAGCCGCCCCGCGTTGCGCAGTCGTTCGATTCAGCACTCGTGCTGCCCAACGAGGGCACAGCATGGGAGGGAAGGCCCTATGTGCGAACGCGCGATCCGGAAACGAACGCGGTCATCGTCTGGCGAGAAAGCGAGTGGGGTGGCTGGGGTCGAAGCCAGCAGGCGCAGCCCCCAGCAGAAGCGCAAACACGCCCGAATGCACAAGAGGGCAGCTCGAGTTCCACGTCTGCTCAGGGTTCGCTGGGGGCTGCGCTGCGCTCCGACCCCAGCCACCCGAATGCGCTCGCGACAATCTACTACCAGTCCCAAACGATCACCACTACCGCCGACGGCAAGAAACTCGCCAACGGACTTCCTCAAGGTCTGGGGGAAGGCGAGACCGATCTCTTCCCCGTCGGCACCATCGTCGAGCTTGCCGGCGACCGCGACGCCACCGGCCCGCTCGGTCCATTCTCGTTCCTCCGCGAGATGCAACAGAGCACCGTTCTGCTATGGGTGGAAGACAAGGAGAAAATCCGCGGCGTCGACGGCGCCGTCACCACCATCTACTATCCCAATCCGACCAGCGGCGCCGATGTGATGACCCCCGGTCAATATTTTTCCGGCCTGCGGCAAGAAGGCGTGTGGTACAAGCTCAACTTTTTGTCGCTGATGCTCGCGCTCTTCCTGGGCACCGCGTCGCTGCCCCATATTCTCATTCGTTATTACACGGTGAAGGACCAAGCCGCCGCCCGCAAGAGCACCGTCGTCGGCATCGGCAGCATCGGGTTCTTTTACGTGCTGACGCTCTACATCGGCCTGGGGGCAATGACCAGCGGCGCGCTCGACGTTACGAACTCGAACATGGCCGCCCCGCTCCTCGCCCGCAGCTTCGGCGAGCTGCTCTTCGCGATCATTTCGGCAATCGCGTTCACCACGGTCCTGGGCACCGTGGCGGGGCTGATCGTCGCCGCTTCAGGCGCGGTCGTTCACGATCTGCTCTCGGGCTTCTTGCGGCTAGAGCTTAACGACCACACCAAGGTCCGCATCGGCCGCATCGCGGCCGTGTGTGTCGGCCTGGTAGCGATCGTCCTCGGCATCCTGTTTGAGAAGATGAACGTATCGTTCCTCGTCGGCTGGGCATTCAGCGTCGCCGCTGGCGCGAATATGCCCTCGCTCGCCATGCTCCTGTTCTGGAAAGGCACCACCCGCCAGGGCATCATCGCCGGCATCCTCGTCGGCATGATCTCCTCGCTCGGATGGATTCTCTTAAGCGCCGACACCTTCAAAGATGTCTACGGCCTCTCCCCCGACGCCGCCTGGGTGCCATTCAGCCAGCCGGGAATCGTCACCATCCCGCTGGGCTTTGCGACGGTGTGGCTGGTGTCGCTGATGACGAACGAGAAACATGATAGTTAAGCCCGCATTGCCGATCGACTCAATTACAAAATTCGTTCATCAAGCCGGAGGCTTGGCAGCCATTAGCCGGCGGTAAGCGCCAGCGCCACCGCCGGACAGAAAGCCAACAAACGCAGCACCCCGGCAGGGGTGCCAGCAGTGCTGAAAGATCAGTCGAGGTACTGTGGATCGAACTCAACGCCGGCCATTTGCAGCATTTCAATAAGTTCTTCACGGAAAGTTTTTCGCCGGTGATGCTCCGCCTGATTCTTAATGTATCGCTTCACGCCCGAACGTGCCGTGGCGCTCACTGTAAACGCGGCGTAACCTTCCTGCCACGAGAATTTCGGCCGATTCAGTTGTTCATGCACCCAGATTGAAGAAGCCTTCTTCAATTCACGCATGAAGTCGGCCAAGCAATGCGTTGCCTTTAGCCCCACCAGTAGGTGAACGTGGTCAGCCGTCCCACCGATGCCTTGCGAGAAGCCACCAAGTCCCTTGACCGTTCCGCCAAGATACTAGTGCAACTCCTCTGCCCATGTGTCTCCGATCATCCTTTGGCGGTCCTTGGTGCTAAAAACCAAATGATAGTGCAGACTCAGATAGGTTGAAGCCATTGAGATATATCCATTTGCTGGCACCCCTTCCGGGGTGCTAAAGAAATAGGAACTCGATTCCGGCGGTGGCGCTTGCGCTTACCGCCGGCTAATGGCTGCCAAGCCTCCGGCTTGTACAGATGCGCCGCCGTATTTGGGGAGAGGCGTCCTACATGATAGTTACCGAACCCGACCCCCCAACAAAAACGGGGAGCTTTCGCTCCCCGTCGTTGTGCGTTGTTTACTATCGCGCCGCGTCAGATCGCCTCGTACCCGTTGTGGTACGTCGGCTTGACGATCCGTTCCAGCGACGGGTCGTTGAGCGGCTTGAGATTCTTGGGATCCCATTCCACCCGGCCGCGCTTCCAAACGGCCAGGTTGCCGAGCAAGATCGTCTCGGTAAGCGGCCCCGCGTAGTCGGGAAAGTTCGATACGGCCGGCTTCTTCGGATCGCGGATCGCGTCGAACCACTCTTTGTTGTGGCCCGGCGAGCGGACGAATTCCACATCCATTTCCTCGACGTCGCCCACAATCTGGTGGCCCAACTCGGCGTAGTCGCCGGCGACGTACATCTTCGCCTTGTCGCCCACAAAAATCACGCCGCTGTTGTGCGGCGGCGGCACGTCTTCGCCGTTGTTCTCGGTCGTGTGCGTCACGCCGGCGAACAGTTCCTTCGACGGCAATTGGCCGCCATCGTACCAGTACATCAGAAACGCACCGCGGCCGTCGAGTTCGGGGAACTCGTACTTGATTCGCGACCACGCCGGATAACTGTCGCCGTCGTGCTCGGCCGCTTCGGCTTCGACCGCAATCGGGTCGCGCATGTTGAGGGCCATGAACGGCAAGTTGCAGGTGTGGCAAGCCATGTCGCCCAACGCGCCGGTGCCGAAGTCCCACCAGCCGCGCCACTTGAAGGGATGATAGCCGTCGCCATAGGCGCGGAACGGAGCGACGCCGAGCCACAAGTCCCACGCGACACTACTTGGCGGCGCCGTCATCAAGGGCCGGCGCTCACCTTGCGGCCAAACGGGCCGGTTCGTCCAGATGTGAACTTCCTTCACATTGCCAACCTGGCCGGCCTTGATCTGCGCGGCCAGCTTGCGCATCGCGGGATGCGCCGTGTGCTGGTTGCCCATCTGGGTCGCGACGCCCGTCTCGCGGGCGATCTCGCCCAGCCGGCGAGCTTCGTAGATCGTGCGGGTCACGGGCTTCTGACAGTAAACGGCCTTGCCGTTCTTCATCGCCGTGGCCGCAATGATCGCGTGCATGTGGTCCGGCGTGCTGACCGTCACCGCGTCGATCTTGTCGCCCATCGTGTCGAGCAACTCGCGATAGTCGGCGAAGTTATGCTCGGTCTTCATGACGCCGGCCATGCCGTCGAGCGTGGTCTTGTCCACGTCGCACAGAGCCATAATCTTGCCCAGCCGCGCCGCGTCTTTGGTGTCGGAATCGCCCTTGCCGCCGACTCCGATACAACCTACCTGAATCTGTTCGTTGGGCGACTTGGAAACGGCGGCCTGCACGCCGCTCGCCACCCAATATCCCACGCCGACTGCCGTGGACGCCTGCAAAAATTTACGCCGATCGGTTACGAGACCCATAGGATTCTCCTGGAACAATTTAGACCTGGCCGCGGTCAGCAGTCGCCTGTGACGTGCCGAAAATTCGTGCGGAAATTTCCGCCCAAGACATTCAGCATACCCAAGTTTCGCGTCCGCCACAAACGGTCGGCAGGGAGGGCTTTGCCAGGGGTGCCAAGCAGCCTGAAAAGCCCGCCCTGCGGCGATTTGCGGCCCGAAAGGAGAGCGGATACCCTAAATGAAGTATTTTATTCCGCTTGCCGTGGAGTTTCCTGCAACCATGTCTATCGCCGCTTGCCGTTTTCTTATTGTCGTAATTATCGCCTCTGGCTTGCCGCTGTTGGCGGTCGCCGCTCCGAATCAGGAAGTCGAAGACCACGTCAAATCGCTGCTCGGCTCCGTGACGCGCGCCGCGCCCGACGGGCCAATCGTGGGAATCGAC
Organism: Pirellulales bacterium; assembly: GCA_040901765.1. Classification (GTDB taxonomy): domain Bacteria; phylum Planctomycetota; class Planctomycetia; order Pirellulales; family Lacipirellulaceae; genus JBBDYG01. Next base: position 105,323 of record JBBDYG010000124.1, on the reverse strand, counting down.
CTCGACAATCGGCAGGTAACCGACGAACAGCTCAAGCCCCTCGCCGCCGCGACGGAGCTTCAAGAATTGATCCTTTGGGGATCCTCCATTACGGACGCCGGTCTCGATCATCTACTGCCGCTCAAGAAACTCTCCAAGCTCGGACTACGCAACACGTTGATCACCGACTTGGGGCTGGCGAAGCTCGAGAATTTCCCGCAGCTTAAGTCGCTGGACATTCAGCGTTCCACGAAGGTCACCAACGACGGCATGGCGCACCTCGCTAAGCTGCCGAATCTCACTTACCTCGAGATGCTCTACAATCTCGTGACCGACGACGGCATGGCCCACCTTGCGAAGGCGAAGAAGCTTCGCTTGCTCGACCTGCGTGGCTGCACCATCAGCGATGAAGGCCTCGCGCACTTGGCGAGCCTCAAAACTTTGGCGGCGCTCAAGACTCGTAGCCCCGCGATCACCGACGAGGGCCTGGCCGCGATCGGCGGGCTGACCGGTCTGAAGACGCTTGGCCTCGAAGACTCGCGCGTCTCCGACGCCGGCCTTGCGCCGCTCGCGAAATTCACCGAACTGGTGGACCTCAATCTAATGCGCGTTCCAATTAGCGACGCGGGCCTCGCACATCTACAGGGCCTCGACAAGATGCGAATCCTCAATCTCCGCGGCTCGTACATCGGTGACGCCGGCCTGGAACACCTGCGTGGAATGAAGCAGCTCTCGAAGCTCGACCTCAGCGAAACCGGCGTCGGCGACGAGGGCCTCGCCCATCTAGCAGAACTCAAAGAACTGCTCTACCTGAACCTCTGGAATTCGATGGTCAGCAACGAAGGCCTGCAGCACCTTCTTGGTCTGAAGAAACTACAGTACCTGAATCTGGAAAACACCCGCGTCGATGACGAGGGCCTGGTCACGATCGCCAAGATTCCCAGCCTTACCACACTCGAACTGACCCAAACGAGCGTCACGGACGCGGGCCTGGCGTACCTGAAGCCGCTTGAATCGCTCCGAACTCTGGTCCTACGATTTACGCCCGTTAGCCCGGAAGGAGTTGAAGAGTTACAGAAAGCGCTGCCGAAGCTGAGTGTCGAATTTGACGGTTAGATTGAATTAGCCGCGTCGCAAGCGAACGCGGCTAAAAGTTTGCGGGCGAGACGCGCCGTAATTAACCTGGAGGAATGGACCCCCACGATCCCGCCGCGTTTCCGCGCCTCGCTCCGCTGGCCCCGGCCAACCCTCCCGTGCGGGGCGTAGGCTGGCTCTTTCGGCAGGCCGCGATGTGGGCTGTCGCGCTGGCCACGGCCTTGTTGCTCATTCAATTCGGCTGCCTGCTGGTTGCCGAACGAGCGCTGGCGTTCGTGGCTCAGGACGCCATTCGGTTTGCACAGCTTCCCCGGGTGACGAGCGGCGAAGTGCATCGCCAGATCGACGAGCGACTTGCCTTGCTTGGCTGGAACGACGCGGCGAGCCGGGTGATTATCACTGCCGACGGCGCGGCTCTTTCAGGAAGCGCTTCGCCTCAACCGGGTCAACGGTTGCAAGCGAGCATTGCCGTTCCGTCACAGGTGATTCTGCCGACAACTCTCGCAGCGATCAGCAACTACGTTGGCCTGGATGAAGTTGTCGTCCACCGCGCCGCGCTGGTACGCTGACGCTCGATATTGGCCGGTGAGCTACGCTCACCGTCCGGACTGCGTAGCAGGTCCGGCTTGGCTTGCGCGTATCGTCAGCTCATGAACGACTTCACTGCCACCACGTCTCCCGGCTCGCTCCGACGAGCGGTACGGCGCGGGGCCGGCGCGCTGGCCCGCGCTCAGGTGGCATCGCAGATCGTCTCGATCGCGTCGCTCGCCATTCTGTTGCGGCTGCTCGCGCCGCAAGACTACGGCCTGCTGGCGATGATTGTGCCGCTGCTGTTGTTCCTGCGGATTTTCACGACGCTCGGCTTGAATTCTACTACCGTCCAGCGCAGCGAACTAAACGACGCCGAGGTCGCCGCCGCGTTTTGGATTCAACTGGCTGCAGGTATCCTAGTGGCAATTACGACGATGGCCCTCGCTCCATGGGTCGGCTGGTTCTACGGCAAGCCAGAATCGGCCGACACGCTTCGCAATCTCACGGTGGCGCTTGCCGGCACGTCGATCTTAGCCGCGCTCGGCGCTCAGCCCCAAGCGCTGCTTGAACGTCGCCTGCAGATGCGAACGCTTGGCAAAATCCGTGTCATTGCACAACTGGCCGGTGCCGCGGCCGCGATCATCGCCGCCTGGCGCGGTGCGGGCGTGTGGGCGCTCGTTTTCCAGCAATACGTCGAACTGGTGCTGCTCGCAGGATTTTGCTTTGTAGCTTCGCAATTGCGGCCCGCTCGGCCGACCGCGCTTTCCGGTATTGTGCGACACATCCAACTCGGCGGATGGTTCGCCGCCACCACGGTTGTCCTGTTCATTGGCGACAACCTCGACCGCGTGCTGGTGGGCCGGCTGGTGTCCGCCGCCGACGTCGGCCTCTATTCTCAGGCCTACAACTTGATGATCAAACCGGTCTACCTCGTGACGACGCCCCTCACCGCGCTGGCCCTGGCCGCTTTGTCGCGTGCCGCGCGGCATCCCGCTACGGCGCAGCAACTTATCGAGTCGTTTCACCGCATGGTGGCGATCGCGCTGCTGCCCCTCTCGCTGGGGCTTGCGCTGGTCGGAAGCGACGTGATGCTCGCCCTGGGGGGCGCAGCTTGGCGCGATGCAGGCCCGCTGTTTTCCGTGCTCAGCCTTGGAATGTTTGGCCAAGCGATTGTGGTTCTCAACGGCTACGCCCTCATGGCCTCCGGCCGCGCCAAAGCTTGCTTCGCTGCGTCCCTGCTCCTGGCATTCGCACTCGCCGCCGGGTACTTCACCGGTTGGCAGATCGGAAAGTCGTACCAAAGACCTGCGCTCGGAATTGCCGGTGGATATGCGGCAACGATCCTCTTGATCGGCTTGGGACCGCACGCATGGTTCTGCCTGCGCGCCGCCGGTCACGATCCTGCCGCGGTGATGCGCACTTGGCTTCCCGCGGCGATTGCCGCCATTGCGATGGCGATCGGGGTGGCGGCAGCGAGCTGGCTCGTTCCCAAGTCATACGCCGTATTGCAAATGGCGCTGCAAATCTCGGTCGGCGTCGCGACGTACGGGTGGCTTGCTCGCGGGGAGCTTCGCTGGCTGACAAGCCGGCTCGTGCGTGGGCAACCGGACTAACGTGGTACGAGGCGGAATTCGTAAAAGCCGATCGCTTCAACGGGTGCCTCTTCCAGAAGCTCGTTCGCCACCTTCCGTAGCCGTTCCTTGAGCGTCGTTAAACTCGTCTCGGCCAACTCTTCGTGCGTGGTGATTCGCAAGGCCACTAAAGTTTCGTGCCGCAGGCGGTAATCGCCAGACGCCAGTTGCCCGCGCACTTGATTGGCTCGATAGGGTGGCACGCTGCCGAAAAAATGCACCGACAATTCGCAAGGCGAGCCAGTTTGCTCATCGCGTGGCAAAGTTACGAAAAACTGCCCTAGATCGACCTCAACGAGTTGGGTCTGCACCGAGTCGTCCCGTACGCGCTGCACCATGCTTTGCGAGTCGTAACAGCCGGCGAGAACGGCCGCCGCAGCGACAGGTGCCCAAGATTTCCACATGCTCAAACCTCGCGTCTCCACCGTGCAGAATCGCCTCGATCCCTACAATCGAAAGCAACCGCATCCGCTGCCGTGGCAACTGATTCTCGAATAACTTTAGGTTACAAATCGGCCTTCAGGCGAACCCTATGCTTGTAACAAATGAAGTGATCCACCGGACTCTGCCCGATGAATGCCACCCTCAACCGGTCGAATAGTCGCTTGCTAATAAGGCTCGCGCTTGGGATCGGATCTGCGTGGCTCGTTTTTGGCGCGGGATGCACAAGTTCCCACGACGCGTACCCGGAGGCAGGAGACGAACCGCCGCAGCAATTCATCGAATATAGCCTTGGCACCTACGTCGTTCCCATTCCGGCGACCGTGAACGAAGAGATCGGCCCGGCGCGTCGCAACGTCATGCAACTCGAGTTCATCATGCATGCAGTGGTGCCCGCGGAGCTTGAACCGCAGGTTCAAAAGGTGTGGCAGAAACACGAGGGCCGGTTCCGCGACCGAGTCATCGAATTGTGCCGCGTCACCTCGCTCGACGACTTACAGGAGCCAGGCCTCGAAACGCTCAAGTCGCGATTGCTCGACGCCGCCCGCCCCGTGTTCGGCCGCGACTCGATCGATCGCCTCGTGTTAACGGATGTGCAATATCAGACGCTGGAATAGGTGGCGATTTGGTGAGTAAGTCAGAAGTTCAATTTGTAATCGACTCACCGCGCACGATTTATTACTAACTTGTCAACACTAACCTAGACCCGATGAACCACTACGCCCTGCTACCGCTGACGCTAGCTCTGTTCCTTGTGACCAGTTCGGTCTTTGGATCCACACCTACTGCGCATGGCCACGAGGCTGCTGACGAGCACGCGAACTCGAACGCCCCGATTGTCGGGATCAAACTAGGCGAGTTTCTGGTCCGCGATCTTTCACCGGTGGAAGGTACGAAGTTGCGGGTCAACTTCAAGCTCTATTGCGGCGTGAAGCGTGAGGACGCTTCGGCCTTCCAGAAGACGTTACACGAACAAGAAGCGCGGTTCCGAGACCACGTGCTCACCGCCGTTCGGCTGGTTCCGCTGCAGGCTTTCGAGGAGCCGGACCTCAAGACAATGCGCCGCCGCATCCTGCTTCGCTTGCGTCGCGCGATGCCGGAGTTGGCGATCAGCGAGCTTTATCTCACCGATTTCAACTTTTTGTCGAAATAGGGGAGAATGAGGGGCGAGCGACGAGGACTTACCTCAGTCTACACTGTGTCACCCCTTATACGCCACAAACGATTTCACCATCCCCATATACCGCTCTGCAAAAATCTCCGCGTCGGGGAAGAGCTTGCGCATGTCGGCCTTGCCCAGGAGGCGGATGCTGCGGACTTCGCGGAGGGCGGCCTCGCGGTTGGGTTGGCGGGGCATCCAACCGAGGTTGAACCGCTGCAGCAGCCAGGCCCGCGTGGCGAGCGGCAGGAACTGGAAAAACGGAAACACGAAGTGGGGTTCGATTGGGAAGTACCGGTTGGGCGTTTGGATGTAGTACCGCCGGCCGACGCGGCGGACTTCGCTCGCCATCCGCTGTTGGTCCGCGAAGTCGCCGACGTGTTCGATCGTCGAGTTCGAGAAGACGATGTCGAACTGGCCATCGGCAAACTGCGGCATCGCCCGGCCGTCGCCGACGAGCGTCGTGAAGTTGGGGTGCTTGCTTTCGTTGTCTTCCACGTTCAGCAGCGTGATGTGGAGCCGGTCGAGCAAATCGGTTCCTTCCGCCATCATCTCCCAATACGCAGGCCGGCCACCGATGTCGAGAATCGTCACCTGCGGTGCATCGCCCAGCATGTCGAGCAGAATCTGAAACCGCTGCCGCCGCAGCCGCGTGGCCACGGAGGTGGAACTGGTGTTATCGGCAAAACGCTTGTGAAGCATGGTTGCAAAGAATTGTTAGCCACGGATTGACACGGATGGAACACGGATCGAGTACGGTAATTAAACTGAATAAGAGCAGATACTTGCACCACGGAGAACGAGGAGCAAAAGCAGGCCACCGCAGAGCTGCGATAGCTGGCACAGTTTGCATTCTCCGTGTTCTCGGTGACTGCGTGGTGAGTCATCCCTAACCATTGAGTTCTAAAGTATAGCTTCTCTCCGAGTCAATTCTGTCGGCTAGTGAGTCCGCGTGCTATCGGCGCGAGACCACCCACAGCCCCGCGAGAATCAGCATCCCGCCGACGACCACCCGCCAAGTGATCCGCTCGCCGAGCAGTAGCCACGCCAGCGCCACGGCGACCACGAAGCTTCCTTTGTCGATCATCGCCACGGTGGAGACTTCGCCCTCTTTAAGCGCTTTGTAGTAAAACACCCACGACACGGTGGTCGTCACCCCTGACAGTCCAAGCCACAGGTAGTTGCGGGCCGTGAGCGACGCCAGTTCCGTGCGCGGCACGGCCATGAACGAAACGCCCAAAACCAGCACGAACACAAAACAAGTGCGAACGGCCAGCCCAAGCTCGCCGGAGATGCCCGCCAGCCCTTGCTTGGCAATCACGGACGTTAAGCCGGCGAACGCCATGGCGATCAGGGCGTAGGCAATCCAGCGTTCCATACCAGTTAGTCTTTACAAAGTTTCGTGTGGTATTATAATGCAACGCCTCAAAGAACTTCATGCAGCAACGAGCAGGGACTCCCAATGAAACGAATTGCCCGTACCGAGCGTCGGTCTCCCGCGGACACTCCTAAGGATAAGGCAATTCGCGCGCAAATCGCGAGTGAGCTGCCCGCGTTGATTGCCCGGCATCACGAACGGATGGCGTCACTGGACCAATTGAACGAGTTGCTCGTTCAGTTGAAAGCAGCCCGCGAAGCCAAGGGCCTGAGTCTCGCCGACCTGACCGAGCTTACTGGCATGGATCGGTCTGCCCTCTCGAAACTTGAGACGGGCCAGCGCGCCAATCCCACCGTCGAAACCTTAGTGCGCTACGCTGAGGCGGTTGGCAAGCGGGCTTTGGTTTCGCTAGCGGATGCGTGAAGCGCGCTACCAATATCCTGCGTCCATATACGCCATCTGTTGCACTGGTGAATACCAGATCAAAAACCCTGCGCCGTTCGCGGAAATTGGACTGAACAATCCGTAGTTATCAGGCGGATATTCCCAGCCCATCTGCCAAAACTTCGAGTCAAAGTCTTCTGGAGTTAACGTGTCGGGTACGTAGTCAACCATTGGTTCGTTGGCCCGTTTTGCAATTACTGTACCGATCCATGTTGTAAGTTCACGCTCGGTGATGGTGAACCGCGCCTGATGACCACTAACCGTCTTGTACACAGTAATGTTCGTCGCTGACGGGGCAATCTCGACGTTGTAATCGTAAATCGACGCGGCTGATGCATGCTCGAATGTGCCATAACGAACCGCGGCAACCACGAGCATTACTATACCTCCTAATGGAATTGAGGCGACGAACGCGACAACCGTCGAAACGATCACCGCCGTTGTCAACCTCCAACCGCGTCTGGATAACATTATCACAGCGGCGATGGTCAATGCGGTGAGAATCGACGCAGTGATAAAACCGGGGATGATCAGAAATTCAAACATACGCGACAACTGCCCGCAACTAATCCTTCCCCCACCGCCAACGTGGCGGCTCGCCTTTAATCCAGCAGATGGCGACCAGCGCCACGGACATGGTGAGTATGAACACGAAGAACCACGCCATGCTTCGCGTGGCAAGCAGCGGACTCACGGGCAACACAATCGCGAGCCACGCGACCAGCACGACCCACCCCTGCCACGTTGCCGGCAAACCCCAGCCCCAGCCGTAACGCTTCGCGTGGAACCAGTAGCGCGGTTGGGGGTCATTCATTGTAACGCTCGCTTTAGGAACGATTGAAAATCAGCTTGCTGCACGGGGCGCAGTATAGCCGATGCGAAACGGAAATACCAAACGCAGTCCATATCGGGTCAACCAAGAGACGCACAGGAGGGAGCAGAGGACGCAGAGAATGAAAAGCCAAACAATTTATTACTCTGTTTCCCCTGCTACCTCCTGTTCAAACTTTCTTTAAAGTATCAAAATCCGTGAATCCGCGTCACGAAAACCGCATCAGCAGCACCAGCGACGCGATGGCCATCACCAGCCCGGCGATTTCGTAACCGTTGAGCGATTCGCGGAAGAAAACGACGCCGACCGCCGTCAGCAGCAGAATCATCGACACCGAGTAGACGACCCCCACGGTGGCGAGTTTCAGGTGCTTCATCACAAACACCCAACCGAACGCGGTCGAAGCGTACACGACGAAGCCGATGTAGAACCACGGCGACTTGAGCGACTGTTCTTCGTTGCTAGCCAACTTGAGGAAGTAATCGCCCAGCACGCCGACGATGCTGAAGCCGATGGTGACCAGGACGGCGAGGGTGGTTTTTTCCATGATGACCTAGTTAACCTCCGAGGCACGGAGGGAACAATTACAATTCAATTCAACGACTCGTTGAAAGTTGTCCGGTCGTGATTTGCAGCCCGCTATTTAGGTTTCGGCGATCAAAGCACTGCGTTCCCCGTGCCTCCTTGGAAATAATTCTGCTCTCAGCACTTGCAAGTTGTGCGTTTCTTGCCGATCGTTCCGCGTTTCTGAACCTTCTGGATGTATTCTACCGCGGAGGGCACTTTGCAGGCGGTATCGCCCATGTCAACTTCTATTGTGCCGATCTTGGCCGCGGCTTTGAGCGCCGCTTCGGTCAGCGATTTTACATAGCATCCAAGTGAGATCACAAAGGCGTTCATGGCATACCGCACGCGGTTGGGTTGCTCGTTGATAGTTTTCTGGACGCGCGCGAGCAGTCGCTTGAGTTCAGACAGGTCTAGATCGGCGTCGTCTTTGATCGACACGACATTGCAGATCGTCGCCCAACCGGCGGCAGCGATCCGCTCTTGCTTTGAGTCGATCCATTCCAGCCCCAACTCCCAACCGTGCTTCCCCTCCGCCGCGACCCACGGCACCGTGTATTCGGCGATCGTCGGGCTATGTGCCTGATTAATCCAACGAGTGAGATCCTTCTTGGTCATCCGCAGGTCGTCGGCCACAAGGCCCGCGAGATACATGGCGTCGTACACGCCGGTATCGAATAAATCGATCGCCAGTTGATAGTCCTGTTTGATCCGCTTCCGAATCTTTTGCAGTTCCTCGATCTTCACGCCAAAGCATGGCTCCTGCGCGCCATGCCTCAGCATGGTTTTTTTATAACTCTCAGAACCGAGAGGTTTGAGTTCTTTGAGGATTTCGGCGGCAGTCATAGTGTATGAATACGGACCAGGCAAGATTCGAGCGTGGTCCTTCAGAGTGTAGTCGGAAATGGCGGCAATACTAAAGCCCCGAAGCTGGGCGGAGAGTGCCGAAGAAGGCCGTTCACGGCCTTTCCCGCGCAGCGGTAATAGGTCCGGCATTCATGCCGGGTCAGCGACGCAACGCGAAGTGCGACTCCGGCGGCCCGCGGCAAC
>JBBDYG010000124.1:0-96209 GCA_040901765.1 Pirellulales bacterium | reverse complement strand
CCCCCCCCCCCCCCCCCCCCCCCCCCCCCCCCCCCCCCCACGGTGCGGGGGCGCGTTACTCCCTCGTAAACAAGGGGGCTAATACCGCTGCGCGGGAACGGTCGTGAACGACCGTGCGTGCTCGACTTGGCGAAGTCGATATACTATTCCTGAAGACTGGCCATTCCTTTAAGAGCTTTGTAAAGCATGACTAAGTACACTCAACTCGGCGGCATGTTTTGGAAGTCTGAGAAGGCGGTTTTCTGCGAAGGCAGACAACTGAAACTGAACCCGCAGCAAACCAAAGTGTTCTTCGATGCTTGGGCGACCGATGGCCGGCGGGTGTATTTCCACCCCTTCTATCTCAAATCCATCGATGCTTCAACACTTACCGCGTTAAATGGCTGGTATTGTAAGGACTCCAAAGCATGCTATTGCGGTCCAACCAGAAGAATCAAAGCGCTGATCCTGCATCGTTTGAAGTGCTCGATTCCGGTCAAGAGAATTTAATGCTTGGACTGGGAACTAACAGTGATGCCGGATACGCCAGGGACGCCGCTCAGGTATTTTTCGATGGTCTCCTAGTCAATCATGCCGACCCCTACACATTCTGCTCTGTCGGGAATTGCTACGGTCGCGATCGATCATCTGTCTTCTACGAACGGTTCCGACTGCAAGGAGCGAATCCGAGTCGATGGCGCTATTTGGGTGGTAACTACAGTCGTGATGATGCGCGGGTATTCTTTCTAAATCGACAGGTGAAGAATGCGCGCGCGGTACATTTTCAACAGATTGAACCGTTTGAATACCACTTTGCCTATGACGGACGGAAATTTTACAGCGCGGGACAGATTTGCTCAGCAGAGGACTACGTAGAATTCCTGCGAACGAATATGCAGTCACGATTGAAATTTGCTGATCTGGTTGAAAGCGGACACTGGCAACGTAACGTTGGCAAGGAGGAGAGGTGGTACCGAGCGCCGGATGAAGTTCTGTCGTATTTTGACAGACTAGAACTTGGAAGCGAACTTGCCACAATTGAGGCGACGCTCGGAAAAGGCGTTGAAATTCAGCAACCAGATTGGGAGTTCTACTTTCCAAACCTCGAAAACCTGTGTCGGGAAGGTCTTTTGCAGGCCCGTGGTACTCTTTCGTGGGTCGGGCACGATGCAGTAATGCCGGAGGATCGTTGGGTTTACAAGTGGATGCATCCGGAGAAAGTACTTGCCTGCTCGTTTGTTGACACCAAAGTTATAGCAGTTGTGGTACTGGACGCGGAGTATGCCAATCCACCGCCGAGAAGAAGTTCCGGGTAGGGACTTTTTTGCTAGTGTGTTACTAAATCGCGCGCGTAGGCATTGAGCTTGCGCACCGTCTCGCGCATATCCTGCTCCGTCGCTCCCGGGTGAATCGCGCAAACGCGTAACACCGTCCGGCCGTTCAGCCGCGTCGTGAGCACTCCTGCGAAGCCGTGGTCGTTGATGCGGCGGGAGATCGCGGTATTAATCTCGTCGAGCGTTTGGGTGCCACTGGCTTCGCCAGTGAATGCACTGGCAGAGCCAGTGGCACCCTTATTAGGAGGAGAGTCAGCGAACCCCGGCGGGGCGTAGCGGAACGTGACGATCGCGAGCTGGGCTGGCGACACGATTTGCCAATCGGCGTCTCGGCGAAGTTCGTCCTCCGCCCACTCGGCAAGCTGAATGCCGTGGTCGATCGCCTCGCCGATCGCGCGCGTGCCAAGAACTTGCAGCGTGAGCCACAGTTTGAGTGCACGCGCCGGGCGGGTTTGTTCGGGGCCGTAGTGCCAGAAGTTGACGGTGTCGTCCGAACTTTGCGCGTCGCGGAGGTATTCCGGCGAAGCGTGGAATGAGGCGGCGAGGTGTTCGCGGTTGCGCACGAGAACCAGGCCACAGCCGTAGGTTTGGAACAGCCATTTGTGGGCGTCCCAGGCAACGCTGTCGGCGCGGTCGATGCCGGCGATCAGCGCGCGATGCTTCTGTGACAGCGCGAGCGAAGCTCCGTAGGCGCCATCGACGTGCATCCATAGCCGCTCGGCGGCGCAGAGGTCGGCGATTTCACGGAGCGGGTCAATGGCCCCGGTGTTCGTAGTGCCGGCGCTCGCGACGACAACGAACGGCTTCAGTCCGGCAGCGCGATCTCGGGCAACAGCTTCGGCAAACGCGCGAACGTCCATGCGGAACTCGCGATCGACGGCGATCTTGCGGATTTGCCGGTCCAGCAGGCCGATGATTCGCAGCCCTCTCGCGGCGGAGAAATGGGTTTGCTCGGAGACGTACGCCACGCCGCACGTGCGCTCTTCGTCCCCGAGCATCTGGTCGCGGGCGACGGTCAGCGCGGTGAGATTGGCCATCGACCCGCCTGAGACGAATAGCCCGCCAGCGACAGGTGGGTAGCCAAGCTGCGCGGCGAGCCACGCGACAAGCTCTGCTTCGATGCAGCTTGGGCCGGAGCTTTGGAACCAACTCCCCAGGTGGGGATTGTGGGCGGCAGTCAGCAGGTCGCCGATCCACGACAGCGGCGAAGCAGGGGAGGGGATGAACGCGAACGAGCGGGGGTGGTCCATCCGCGCACGGTGCGGATAAATGTCAGTGAGCATCTGCTCGACGACTTCGCGGAACTCGCGCCCTTCGGCGGGAATGCCGATCTGCCGCAGCCGGGCGATGGTATCGGCGTCGGCGACTTGGAAAACGGGTTCGTCGCGTTCGCGCTCCGGCCGTTCGAGAAGTCGCTGTACGACTTCGATGAGCGCGGGTGCAAGTAAATCACGATCCATCTGAATTTGAAATCAATTACACCACGGAGCCACGGAGGGCACTGAGATTCTGTAATAGTTGAAAAGCTTAAAACGGCACGATTGTCTCTGACTTATTATCAATTGCTCACGGTGTCCTCCGTGCCTCCGTGGTAAATCGAATTCTCACACTGAGCCGATGATCTCCGATTCATGCAGGTAACTTTCATCGACCGGGTAGTTGCGCCAGCGGATCGAGTAGTATTTTTCGAACCACTCTTGAATGTCGCTTTCCACTTCGGTGTCGTACTCGGGCTGGACGTGGAGCGTCTTGCCGTTCAAGGGGTCGCGGATTTCGCCTTGCTCGACGATCACCCGGCCCGATTTGATCACCATCCGCGGCAGCTCGAACATCACTTCCTTGTTTTCGTGTGGTGTGTAGATCGTGATGTCGGCATCGGCGCCGGGCCCGAGGTGGCCTTTGTTCTTGAGACCCAGGATGCGGGCCGGCCCGGCGCGGGTGATGATCGCGATTTCGTTCAGCGTGTACTCGCGGTCGAGGTCGCCCAGCGTCGAGCGCTGACGGATGCGCGGGTGGCAGGTCTTCAGAATGTCTTGCCGATAGGTGCGGTCCATCAGCATGCGGATGATCTGCGGATAGGCCATGAACGACCCGCCATTGGGATGATCCGTGCTCATCACAACCCGCCACGGGTCGTCGACGAGCAGGTACCACTCCAGGCCGATGGCCCATTGGAGCGAGTGAACGAGCGACTTGTTCTTGTACTTGATGGGGGTAATCCCGCAGCCGGACTCCATTTCGGTATCGCTGCTGAACCACTTGCCGCCGTAGACTTTGGAGAGAAAGTACCCGAGCGGGCCGTCGCCGGTCATGCTGGTGGTTTCGCCGAACAGGACTTGGCCGACGTCGATAGTGATGTTCTTGTTGGCGTTCACGTACTCGGCGAGCGGCACGCTCTTGCTGTTAAACGTGTTCTCGTCGGCGTCGCCACCGCCGTAGCTGTGAAACTGGATGTGGGTGATGTGCCCGCGATGGCCTTCGAGGGCCTTCATCGTTTCGAGCGTGGTCTCCCAGTTGCCCGGCATGCCCAGATTGTTGCAGTGGATGTGGACGGAGTGGGGGAGGCGAAGCTCGTGCGCCGCGCGGGCCACGCCGCCGATGATCTGCCGCGGCGTAACTTCAAAATGATCGACCGGCTGGTCGAGGCCATGGACGTTGCCCGCTTGATGGCTCTTCCAGACCTCGACACCGCCGGGATTGACGAGCTTAGGAGCGTAACCCTTCGCCGCGCCGAGCAGCCAAGCGATAAATGCCTTGAGCTTTTGCGGCTCGTTCCGCTGGATCGACTGCATCACGTAGTGGTTATTGCCCATCAGGACATAGAACCCCTTGTCGATGCAGGGCGTGTCCTCGAACTCTTCGTGGGCATGCCGCGCGCCGAGCGGAGGGATGGCGGCGTCGAACGCGGTGGTGTAGCCAAGGCCGGCGTACTTGTAGCCGGTGGCGAAGGTGCTGGGGACACTGCCCATTGTGCCGCTGTGGGTGTTGGCCGTGCGGTGGAGAACCTGCGCCTTGCGTTTCTCCTCGGGCCGCATCTTGCGGGCGACGTTCACCTTCGGCCCCGCAATGTGGCAGTGCATGTCGATCCCGCCCGGCATGATAACGAGATCACGAGCATCGATCTCGCGCGTGGGGCGCGTCGCGAGGTCAGCGGGCGCGGCGACCATTCGGCCGTCCTCGATCCACAGATCGCGGACTTCACCGTCAATGCCGTTGGCGGGATCGTAGACGGTACCGCCGGTGAGTTTGAGGAGGTCGGTCATTCGTTAGATCGCTCAAGTAATTGCACCACGGAGCCACGGGGGACACGGAGTTTAGACAAATTAGACGATTAAGGAATAGCGTCCCTGTCTCGACTGCTACCCAATGTCTTGTCGGTGCTCTCCGTGACTCCGTGGTGAATCCCTCCTGCACTGTGGATTCACGCACTGATTCCCAGGCGGGACTTAACGCGAGTTTCGATGCCGGTGAGCACGTCGAAGTCGCTGGGGTGAGGTGACTCAAACGCCGGCCGTAGCGGAATGGGCACGTCGTCCATGCGGTAGACGGTGCCGCCGGTGTTGATGCCGTAGGTGGCGACAGTGAAGGCGACGGTCGCCGCGCGGGTGGTGGGCGTTTCTTTCGTGTCGAGCGAAATTAGCGGGATCGATGCCAAATGCTCCCGCGCGGGTTGCGAGAAATTGGCCATCGGGTCGCAGGCGATCATCATCGCGCAGTCGGCTTCGCCGCGTGCGAGCGTGTCGCTCGTGGTGTATTCGCCGGGGTTGAAGCGCGGATAGCCACGGGCGTGGTTCACGCCGAATTGGTAGCCGGTGCGCCAAGCGACGACGTTGTCGGCGCCGGTCACGTTGCCGTGTCCACGGTTGGGCTTGGCGACGAACCGCGTGTAGGCGTTCATGTCGCGCGTTAAGGCCAGCAAGGCCTCGCTGTTGCAGTGCTTGCCGCGGGTCATGGTCAGGCCCATGCCGAAGAAGATCACGCCAAACTTCGCGGCCTTCATGCGCTCCATGAGGTCGGTCCACACGGCCAACTCGACGCCGGTCTGCTTGAGCACGTCTTGCGAATCAAGCTCCACGCCCTTCGCCAGCGCGCGGAGCGTCCACAACGCCTCAAAATCTTGCCGGGGCTTGATCTGGATAAAAATGTCGGCCGCCTTGGCGCTCTTCGTCTTGCGGACATCGACGATCACGCAGGTGCGGTCCTTGCGGCCGTTGGGCAGAAACATCCCCTTGGGCATCAGGCTGTACTTGGTGAAGTGCCGCGGGTGACTCTCGGCCGGGTTGGAACCCCAGAACATGATCAGGTCGCCGCGGTTTGCGACTTCGCCCAGCGAGCAGGTCACTTCGCCGACGCCCTGAAACGCCATGCCCGACGGCCCGTGGCAGACGCTGGTGGTGGTGTCGATCGTGCCGCTGATCCAATCGACGATGCTCACCGCCACGCGCTGCGCTTCGCACGGCGAATCGCTGAGGCCGTAGACGATCGGGTACTTGGCAGTCGTGAGTAACTCTGCGGCCAGCTCGTAGCCATCTTCGAGCGAAGCGGGTTGGCCTTTGATGAGGCAACTTGGGCGGTCGTCGATGTGGTGGTTCAAGAACCACGCCTTGCCCAACACGCAGGCCCGCTTGGCCTCGATGATGTGGTTGTCCTTGACGGTCAGGTCGATGTCATCGCACACGCAACCGCAGAATGTGCAGGTGGCGTCGCGGACGATTTTGAGTTCGGACGTGGCGGGGGGGGCGGGGGCTTCGAGAAGTTCGGGCATATTGAGATCGTTGCGGGGTACACAAGTTGTTGGATTATCAGTTTTCGAATTCTCAGTATAACGGTGACACTTCAATGCGGCAATTCAAGCTAGGCTCGCTGGGCAAGTTTAAGCGGCAACGAGTATGATTGTGGCATGCGTCGACTTTCGATTGCTTCGCTGCTGGCCATTCCTGGTATCGTCCTGGCGATGTTGGCGAAACCGTTAGTGCTCGGAGAAGGCGTACTATTCCTTGGATTACTGCTTGCAGTTGCCCTGCCAGTCTCCTGGTTGATTGCGGGCAAAGCTTGACGCTTGCCGTAGCCAAGTAGGTCAGGCTGTGCCTGACTATCTGTACCACGATTTAATGTCAGGCACAGCTTGACCTACTTAATCACCTCCAACTCCACATCCATCCCCTTGCTGGTCGGCATACCGGACCCATGTGTATCGCCGCCCATGAGGCGGCTGGAGATGTCGCCGTAGGCGATAAACAGCAGGCCCTCGGGCAGTTCATCTTTCTTGGCCGGCGTGACGGCGACTTCCACCACCTGTCCGTGCTCGCTGGTGAGCCGCACGCGGTCCCCTTTCGCGAGGCCGAGCCGCTCCATGTCGCCGGGGGCGACTTGCAACGTGTTGATCTCGGTCTGGTACTTCTCTTGAAACTTTCCCTCGCTGATGCCGCAACCTTGATCGCTCGTTCGGCCGGGGATGAGGATGAAGGTTTCTGGCATCGCAAAAAAGCTCGAATGGGAACCGGGACTTACTTCAATATAGCGGCGAAGCCAGCTTGCTCGAAGTGGTGATCGGCTGTCAGCGCTTCGCTAACATTGTGTTGCTGCATGACCACGAATGAAATGCAATCCGTTAGAGACCATTCCTTGTCGGGTCGTTTGCGAAAGAGATTGATGCCTTGTTCAAACAAATCGTCGCCACACCGAACGATGATGACATCGTCGCGAACTCGCAGTCGATCGTAAAACTTCATGAACCGCGCTCTCGCTGGGGCATCGGTTAAACCGTCGGGCAACTCCGTCAATACCCAAGCGGTGGTCAATAGTCCGCCCCGTGAATTGCTTTGTGAATGCGACCGCCTCCGCGTGAGCCTCGTCCTTGGGGTTTAGAAGCGCGATGAAATAAAACGTATCAGCGAACAGTGTCGTCATCGCTTGGGCCGTCCGTGAATGTAATGATCGTGCTGCGCGGCCATATCGCTAGGTAATCCGTCAATGGACCCCGCGAACTCCATCAGGAAATCGCACAGCGGTACCTGCTCGTCAGTTAACACGGAAACCTCGACTGTGACCCCATCGGGGGGTGCCTTAGCGTCATCAAAAACGACCACACCGCTTTGTACGTGCCCGCGAAAGGTCATTTTATTTCGTCCTGTGAATAGCGAATGGAACCAACCGAATGTCCGCAATGACAAATTATACCACATCCAGTCCAGGGTCGTCGTCGGGTTTCGCAAGCCAGCCTTCCGCGGTCCACCCGCGTTCTAGGTTATAGGCTTCGACGAGGGCTAACAATCGCGCGGGCGACAATTGGGCGCGGGCGTCTTCGGGCAAAGGCTGATTGAGAATGCGGTCGGGCAGCGTGTCTTCGGCGGGGGTCCAGCCGGCGCGGATGTTGAACCGCTTTTTGGCGGTGACGATCCGTGCGGCGGTGGCGTGGAGTTCATCGGCGGTGACATCCCAGCCCGTAACCAAATGCAACATCTCGGCCGACTCAGCAAAGAAGTCGCTGAACACGCCGCGCAGGAATTTGCACAGGATCAGCGAATCCATCAGCGCGGCTTTGTCTTCGGTCTCGATCGCCAGCGCTGCCGCTTCCGGCCCGACGTTGCGGCGATCGACGGCCTCCGAGAAATCGACTTCATAAGCGCCCGAGCGATTGTGGTCCGCCCCGCGAGAGCCGACGGCGAAGCCGAGAGCCATCGTCTGCAATCCACGCGGATCGTAACCGGGGATTTCGAGGCCCTTTACTTGGGGCGCGAAGCGGATGGTATCGTGGCCGATGGCGAGCGCCATGTTGCGACTCCCCTTGGCCAGTAATTGTCCGATGCCCTCGCGATTAACGATTAACTCCAAGCACCGCAGCAGGGCCTCGCCATCGCCGAATTGTAGCCACGGCGCGTCGAGGTAGCCGCGCTCGGCGCATTCCATCGCAAATGCGATCGTGCCGCCGGCGCTGATCGTGTCGAGACCCAGTTCGTCGCAGCGCTTGCAGGCGCCAAGCACGATCTCCGGATCGTCGATTCCGCATAGCGAGCCGAGCGCGAACAGGTTTTCGTATTCCAGCCGCACCTGGCCCTGGCCGTTCTGCATTCCATATAAATGCTCGCAGCCGATGGTACACGCGGCGCAGGAGGTGCGCGTTCGCTCGCGGGCCACGCTGAGTTGCTCGGGCGAGATCGCCTGCGCGCCTTCGAAGCTGCCCTGCTGGAAGTTGCGCGTCGGAAGCACGTTCAAACGGTTGAATGCGAGCAGGTTCGTGGCGGTGCCCAGTTCGCGGTACTTGGCGGTCGCCGGGCCGAAGGATTTTTCTGAAAGGCGTTTGGCGAACTCAACGAGTTCTTTCGGATGCGCCCATTCGGTGCGCTGCGAACCGCGAACGGCAATCGCTTTGATGTTCTTCGCACCCAGCACGGCGCCGCTACCCCCGCGGCCTGCGTGGCGGCCGTCGTGCGAGATCGTGGCGTAGCAGACCAGTCGCTCGCCGGCAGGGCCGATCGTGGCGACTTGAAAGTCCGCGCCCAATCGTTCGCGCAGCCGGTCTTGTGTTTCTTGATTGGTAAGTCCCCACAAATCATCGGCAGGTTCGAGGCGGACCGCGCCATTGTCGATCACCACAATCGACGGCTCGGGTGCTTTGCCGGTAAGCAGAATCGCATCGTGCCCCGTCTTCTTGCCAGCGATTGCAAACCCGCTGCTGGCGAGTGAATCGTTGATCCGCTGCGTAAGCGGGCTTTTGCTCACCACGGCAAACTTGGCCGAAGTGGTCAGTGGACTTCCCACCAACGGACTAAAGACGAACACCAACGAACTGTCCGCCGACAGTGGTTCGCCTTCAGCAGCCCCTTCTTTGAGCAGAATCGCCACGCCCAAACCGCTGCCGCCGAGATACGCGCGCAGCACGCTCTCTTCAATCGCGACGCGCTCAGACGAACCTGTTGTCAGGTCGATCCGCAAATAGCAGCCGTGATAGCCGGGGACGCGGTGCATCTTACTTATCAATCCAACAACAGAAATAGAATCACCACGGTGGCACGGAGGACACGGAGGACACGGAGAGCACAGAGAATGACAATGGTGAAGGGAAAAGACATGTCCTTAACGAACCACTTGTCAAATCTGTTTCTCCGTGTCCTCCGTGCCACCGTGGTTAAATCAAGACTTCAGTATCCCACAGGCTGCGCTCATCCTCCCGCGTCGAGCGACAGTAATAGCAGCGTATCGCCTTCGCTGAGCGGCGTGTCGGCGGAAGTCACGAACTGCTCGGCGCGCAAATTGGCGATGTACCCAACGCGTAGCTCGCGGCCATCAATGCAGGTCTCCGCCAATTGCGGAAAACGGCTCGCGAGATCGGCCAGCACGTCGCCCAGGTTGCTGCCAATGGCCACGGTCGATTCGATTCCGGCGCGGGCGCGGGGAATCCCGAATAATTCGACCATGACTTGCATGTGACACCGGCGACCGCACCCCTGGAACAGAACCTCTTTGTATATGATGATAGTCCGATCCTTGAGCCTGGGCAATTTGTATCCCGGCATGGAAAGGCCGCCTGCAATGGATAGCGCCGCACGGCTTCTCAACTATGCAATCACAAGTCTGGCCTATTCTCTGGCTATCTGTCATGGTGGCCGGCGCGGCTGTGTTCGTAGCCTCGTTCATTGGTTTACCGCTCGGACTATGGTTGGGACGAACGAATTTCCGAGGAAGGCGTGCTGTTTGGGCGGTCGTTTACACGGGCATGGGCTTGCCCCCGGTTGTCGTCGGCCTGCTAATTTATCTGTTGCTCTCCCGGAGTGGGTGGCTCGGTTTCCTGGGATGGCTATACACGCCCCGGGCGATGATCCTGGCACAGGTGATCCTCGCCCTGCCTTTCATCGTCGGCATCACGATGACGGCCGTGGCGGCCGTCCCGAATGAGCTTCATTTCCAGCTTCGCACGCTTGGCGCCAGTGAGTGGCAGGCGAAATGGGCTTTGTTTCGGCAAGCGCGATCCGGCGTCATTCTGGCGGTAGCGACTGCATTTGGTCGCAGCATTTCCGAGGTCGGGGCCGTCTGGATGGTTGGTGGCAACATCGAGGGTCACACCCGCGTGCTAACCACGGCGATCATTCTTGAAACTGGCAGGGGACAGTTTGCACTCGCGCTTCTGCTGGGTTCAATCCTGCTCGGCATTGCCCTGCTGGTTAACTTAGCCATACTGCGGTTTCAGGGACACGCTTCCCCATGAATGGCGCATCCTTCCATCTGAACCGAGTCCGTCGCCGGCTGGGCGAAACGTTCCAACTCAGAATCGACGAATTGACCATTCGGCGCGGGGAGGTGCTTGCGCTCTTAGGACCGACCGGGGCGGGGAAGACCACGTTCATGCGGCTGCTAACGGGCCTCGAATACCCCGATGAGGGGGTCATTCAGTTGAGCGGCGCTCCATTAAACCGAGCATCGCCGCTGTCGCTCCTGCGCACCATTACGATGGTTCATCAGCGACCCCTCCTCGTCAACGGTTCGGTAGAGAAGAACGTCGCGTATGGTTTACGCGCCCGACGACGCACCCCGGATTCGAAAGTAAAAGAAGTGCTGAAGCGGCTCGAACTCGGCCATTTGGCTCGACGCGATGCACGATTGCTATCGGGGGGACAGATGCAGCTTGTGGCGCTAGCCAGGGCATTGGTGCTCGAACCTGAAGTTGTGCTCCTGGATGAGCCAACGGCTAACCTTGATCCGGCCTACGTCGCCCTCGTCGAAAAAGTGATTAGCGAAATCCAGGCGGAGCGAGAAATGACCGTCGTTTGGGCGACGCACAACCTGTTTCAGGCGCGTCGAGTGAGTCATTGGGTGACTCTGCTGCTCGACGGTGGTGTCATTGAAGTCGCTGACAACACGGCTTTCTTTGCAAGCCCCAGCGACTCTCGAACAGCGGCTTTCATTCAAGGAAGAATGGTGTACTGATGAAGTCACAGAAAATGTCCGCGCTGTTCTTGGGCACGCTGGCAGCCATGACTTTCGCTATGGGCTGCAAGCAAACCGCCCGGCCCGCAAACGAACTTACGCTTGCGACCACAACCAGCGTTCAGGACAGCGGCCTGCTGGACGTGCTGATTCCGAGATTTCGCGAGCAGACGGGAATCGAAGTGCATGTGGTGGCCGTGGGTAGCGGACAGGCTCTGGCGCTTGGACGCCGAGGCGACGCCGACGTGCTTCTAACACATGCACCTGCCGCGGAGCAGAAATACATGGACGAAGGATGGGGCCAAGAACTTCGCCCAATAATGCACAACGATTTTATACTCGTGGGACCGAAGTCCGATCCGGCCACGATCAACGGACAAACTTCCATCACCGAGGCGTTCACTCGCCTAGCTCAGCAAAGAGTTCGCTTCGTCTCACGCGGCGACGAGTCCGGTACGCACCTGAAGGAAATGGACGTATGGAGAAAGGCCGGTCGAGAGCCTCACGGCGATTGGTACATCGGTGCCGGGGCGGGAATGGCCGCGGTGCTGCGCATCGCTCAAGAGAAGCAGGCATATACCCTCGCTGACCGAGGCACCTTCTTGGCTCTGGGGAACGAACTCGATTTGATAATCCTATCCGAAGGCGACCCGTTTTTGAAGAACGACTATGCCGTGATAATTACAAGCAAGAAGCAGCACCCGCATTTGAACGCCGAGGCCGCCCAGAAATTTGCTGACTTTTTAACCGATTCAACGACGAAATCGCTGATCGCCGAATTCGGCGTCGAAGAGTTCGGCGAGCCGCTGTTCCTCCCTGAGAAGTGATCGCAGCTAACAATTGATACTGATTGACAGATCTAATACTACAGCGCTAAGTTGTTTTCACCCCGGAGTCACGCAGGACACGGTGATTCGCGAACTACGGGGCATTTACAAGCAAATTGGCGTCGGGTCATGGTACAGGCGACTCAAAATTTCTTGAACGGCGGTCCAGAACGGTACAGAAAAATAAATCCTCCTCCGTGTGCTCCGTGACTCCGTGGTAAAACCTAGCGCTGCGGTACTAAACAACGATGCCATGCTATTCCAATGACGCCGGAGTAGCAGATTGAGACTTATTATGCCGCGGACTTTCACCGATGTGGCCTGCACGGTCTGCGGCTGTGTGTGCGATGACCTGCGGGTGACGGTTTCACAGGATCGCATCTCGCAGGTGGAAGGCGCGTGTCGACTGGCCGAGCCTTGGTTTGCGGCGCTGTCGAATGCGCCGACTCGCCCGTCCGCTTCAATTGAAGGTCGCGCTGCTTCGCTCGCCGAAGCCGTGGAGCGGACGGCGGAAATTCTTCGCGGTAGCCAAGCTCCGCTTATTTGGGGCCTTTCGCGCAGCAGCACCGCCGGACAACGAGCAGCGGTCGCGCTCGCTCAGCAGATTGGCGCGACCATCGACACCACCGCCTCGGTGTGTCACGGCCCGTCGATTATGGCCATTCAAGAAGTGGGGGAATCGACCTGCTCGCTTGGCGAGGTTCGCAATCGCGCGGACCTCGTGATCTTCTGGGGCGCCAATCCCGCCGAAAGTCACCCCCGGCACTTCGAGAGATACAGCGTCGATGCAAAGGGCCAGTTCGTCCCGCGCGGTCGCGCCGATCGAATGATCGTCGTGATTGATACGAAAGCGACTGCCACGAGCGAACTGGCCGATGTTTTTGTTAAGCTGCCGAGCGGCAAAGATTTTGACGTTATCTGGGCACTGCGACAACTAATAAAGGGTGTTGAACTTCCTGCCGCGGCTGATTTGGGTGTGAGCCACGATCAATTGCAACTGCTCGCCGACTTGATGACGAATTGCCGATATGGCGCCGTGTTCTTTGGACTCGGAATCGCGCAACGAGGTCTGGGGCACAAAAATGTCGAAGCGCTCTTGCGACTAGTTGCGGACCTCAACGGCTTCACGCGGTTCACGGCTCGCCGACTGCGTATTCCCGGCGATGTGGCCGGCGCCGATTCGGTCTTGTGCTGGACAACGGGCTTCCCATTCGCGGTGAACCTGGCCCGCGGTTATCCCCGCTACAACCCGGGAGAGTACACCGCAAATGAATTGTTGGAGCGCGGGGAAGTGGATGCGTGTCTATTGGTAGGCAGCGAAGCGGTCGCGGACTTGTCGGCCCGCGCCCAGCAAGCCCTCGGGCGAATACCGACGATCGCGCTAGAATATCCCCACGTGACGCCGCCATTTGCGGCGACGGTTCAGATCACCACCGCGATCTACGGTGTCCATGCCGCGGGCACCGCGTATCGGATGGACGAGGTGCCGATTCCATTGCGGCCATTCCTCTCAATCCGCGATCCCACCGATGAGAATGTGCTGTTCGAGATCCTGACTCGGTTGGGATGAATTTGCGACTACAATAAGCATCATGGCTGCACCCGACTCGTCACACACCGACGCCGACGTTCGCATGCGTGGTTTTGCGCAGCGGACGACCGTCGACGATGCGCGAGCTTGGATCGATTCGGTCTTGCCGCAGTTCAGCGATTTGAAAATCGAAGACGTGTCGCTGCTCGACGCAGCGAATCGCGTGCTCGTGCGCGCCGTGGACAGTCCCGTGAATGTACCGGCGTTCGCACGGGCGATGATGGATGGCTACGCGGTGCGGGCCGACGATACGCAGGGGGCGACGCCTTACAATTCGTTGCCACTGAATATTCTGGGCACCTGCCTGCCAGGCAATCCGTTTGCCGGAACCGTTGCCGCTGGCAACGCGGTGCGGATCATGACCGGCGCGCCGCTGCCGGAGGGTGCCGATGCCGTGCTGCCATTTGAAAACACTCAAATGGATGGCAACCGCGCGCTCGCCATGGGCGACGTTTCTCCGGAGAAGCACGTGGGGCAGATTGGTGAAGACGTACGGATTGGCGACGTGGTTCTGCAAGCTGGCCGCGTGTTGCGGCCGCAGGATATCGGCATGCTTTCCGCGTTGGGGTTCAGCCACGCGCCGGTTGTTCGCCGGCCGCGGGTGCGGATTCTCATCACGGGCAACGAGCTATTGCCAATGGGCACGCCGCCCACGGGGTATATGATCACCGACGCGAACGGACCGATGCTTGCCGCCCTGGTAACCCGCGATGGCGGTGAACCAATCGGCCCGCTCATGGTTCCCGATGATCGCGACGCGATTCTCGCCGCGCTGCGTGAAGCGGCCGATGTCGTGTTGGTCTCGGGCGGTTCGAGCGTCGGTCAAGAAGACCATGTGCCGACGCTGCTGGCGAAGCATGGAGAACTGGCCATTCACGGCATTGCTATGCGGCCGAGTAGTCCCACGGGCATGGGCCGCCTTGATGAGCATCTTGTGTTTTTGCTACCGGGCAACCCAGTATCGTGCCTGTGTGCGTATGATTTCTTTGCCGGTCGGGCGATTCGCGCTCTGGGCGGTCGCTCGCGGGACTGGCCTTACTCGCTTGTGCGTACGCGGTTGACGCGCAAGCTTGTCTCGGTCGTGGGCCGGGTTGATTACGCGCGGGTGTACGTTCGTGGCAACGAGGCGGAGCCGCTGGCCATCGGTGGGGCGTCGGTCCTAAGTTCAGTAACAAAGGCCGACGGATTCGTAATCGTGCCTGCCAACAGCGAAGGTTACCCCGAAGGCGCGGAAGTGGAAGTCTATTTGTACAAGTGAAGTGAGATTCAAGAATTAGTCGCTGATGAACGCAGATTTAGCGGATGAACACGGCTCCTTTTGTCGTTGAATTCGCAAGAATTCATCCAGTACAGAAAACGCGCCGAATTCTTGTGAATTCAGTTGCGATTGAAACTTATCTGCATTTATCCGCGGAATCCGCGTTCCTCCGCGACCCAATCCAAATTGACAACGCAGCATGGCATCTCAAGAGCAATTCCTCGACGTGATTGACCGCGACGAAGCGGAAACTCGCTTTCGCGCTGTGCTCTCGCTTGCACCGCTCGGCGGCGAGCAGGTTCAATTGGCCGATGCGCTGGGGCGCGTGCTTGCTTCCGATGTGGTGGCCCGGATCGATGTTCCGTCGTTCGATCGTTCGAACTTCGATGGATTCGCCATTCGCGCAGCCGACAGCTTTGGCGCCGACGAGCTTGCGCCGCGCCGCGTGAAGTTGCTTGACAGCTCCATCGACGCTGGTACGGCCGCGACGGTGGAAGTTGGGCCGGGCGAAGCGGTGGCGATTGCGACCGGCGGAATGGTTCCCCGCGGCGCCGATGCGATCGTGATGATCGAACACGCCGACGTGCGCGGCGGCGAACTCGAAATACGCAAGGCGGTCTCGGCGGGGTTCGGAATTGCGTTCGCCGGCACAGACATATCTCGCGGCGAAATCGTGCTTCGCATCGGCACCGTGTTGACGAGTCGCGAAACCGGAGTTCTCGCAGCGATCGGCGAAGCCCAAGTCAACGTGTGGCGGCAGCCGCGGGTGGCCATCATTTCGACCGGCAACGAACTGATCGCGCCCGGCGAACCAATGCTTCCGCCACATGTGTACGATTCCAACGCGCAGATACTCGCCGACGCGGTACGCGAGCTGGGCGGCGTGCCGCGTTCGTGGGGCATCATTCGCGATGATGTCACGGCGCTGCGAACTGCGATTCATGTGGCGCTCGCGGTCTCTGACGTCGTGCTGCTCTCCGGCGGCACCAGCAAAGGGCAAGGCGACCTGTGTTATCATGTTATCGCCGAGCTGAACAATCCCGGTATCGTGGCGCATGGGGTGGCGCTCAAACCGGGAAAACCAATCTGCCTCGCGGCGAGCGGCGGCAAGCCCGTAGTGGTGCTACCGGGTTTTCCGACATCCGCGATCTTCACGTTTCACGAATTCGTCGCGCCGGTTATCTCGTTGCTCGGCGGGCGGCGTCCCGAGGCACAAGAGTTCATCCACGCGACGATGGCGGTCAAAACCAACTCGGAGATCGGCCGAACCGAGTTTCTGCTCGTCGGCTTAGTGCGTTCCGATCGTGGATTGGTTGCCTACCCGATGGGCAAAGGCTCCGGCTCGGTGACGACCTTTAGCCGCGCCGATGGGTTTGTTATCATCGGCCGGCATACTGAAATCGTTGAAGCGGGCCAATCGGTCGAAGTCCGCCCCATTGGCCGCGGTCTGCAAATCGCGGACCTCGTCGTGATTGGCAGCCACTGCGTGGGCCTCGACTACCTGCTGTCGCAGCTTCAACAGCGCCGGGTCACTTCGAAACTGCTCACCGTCGGCAGTTCCGCGGGACTCGAAGCGGCACGCCGCGGCGAGTGCGACATCGCAGGCGTCCATCTGCTTGACCCGCAGACGGGCCAGTACAACCGGCCGTTTCTATCGAAGGAATTGGAACTTGTGGAGGGCTATGGACGAGTGCAAGGAATTGTGTTTCGCCGGGGCGACGCGCGGTTCCAGAACCGCTCGATGGAAGAAATTATCGTGACCGTTGCGAGCGACCTAAGTTGCGTGATGGTCAACCGCAATCAAGGCAGCGGGACGCGAATTCTGATCGACCGTCTGCTAGCTGGCGCGCGTCCCAGCGGATACGCGGTGCAAGCCAGCAACCACAACGCCGTCGCCGCAGCCGTGGCCCAAGGCCGCGCCGATTGGGGGCTGGCCATCGAGTCGGTCGCGAGAGCGAATGACTTGGGCTTTTTTCCTTATCAAGATGAGCAGTACGACTTCGTGGTGTCGGTAGCGCGAAGAAAGCGCGCGGCGGTGAAGGCGTTTGTGGAGTTGCTCGGCGAAGAGGCGACGCGGCGGAGGTTGGGGGAGCTGGGATTTCAAATTGGAGCGGAAACGAGTCATGGGAGCGGCTAGACGTACTGGGAGCGGTGTTTCTTGTCCCATGAGTGACACCGTGATAGGCTTGTAATGGGAGGCGAAATGGAGGATCGTTGATATGACACTTTCCGCGGAACAACTTCAGGCCATATCGGAGGGCGAAGCCGTCGAGCTCACGATTAAAGGAACCCATTGCGTGGTTTTGCGTCACGACTTATACGAACGCGTCAAGCGGGTGATCGAACCAAGTCCTCGTGATACTTATCCCGCGGTCTTGAAGGCGCTCGATAAGTTCGACGAAACACCAGAACAGTACCTTGAGTACTTGAATGATTAGGGGCGATCTCGTCATCGTGGATTTTCGGCCGACCAATCCCAAATTAGGGGTGCGGCCCGCTCTTGTTATTCAAAATGACCGCGACAACGCCAGGATGAGCAATACAATCGTTACTCAAGTCACCACGAATCTTCGACGCATGGGACAGGATACGCAGCTCATCATTGATCGAAGCCATTCCGACTGGACAATTTCCGGGCTGCGCCATCCTTCCGTGGTGAATTGCTCCAACGTCTACACGATCGAGCAAGGTGAAGTTGCACGCGTCATCGGCGCGCTCTCCGCCGCGACAATGCAAAAGATTGACGACTGCCTGAAAGCAGCATTGGGTTTAGCGTAGATGAATGGGCAGCGTATGTATGCTTTTGCTTGCGAACATTGCGATGGAATCGTGCGGGAGCACCGGATGGAGCGCGAAGCATTTCGGCACAAAGGGAGCTTTGTCGTTCTAGAGGACGCTCCGGTCGGCATCTGCGAAAAATGTGGGGCCCGTTATTACGACGCCTCGCTGCTACGAAGGGTGGCCGAAATCGGCCGGGGCGACGTTTCGGCGCCGAGAACGTTAGAAGTTCCGGTAGATCGCTATGCTCCTGCGTGATCGAGGTCGCTGTCCTACAGCCCGCTTCGCAGGAAAATCTCTCCTCGCCCCAGCGCCACCAAGTCGCCACTGTAGTAATCGACATCCATTCCTAGCAGTGATTCATCCACGCACAGACCTTTGCTACGCACGTCGCGTAGCATCAGCGATAGAACCTGTGGGCGAGCCGAGCAGGCGTAGCGGAAGCTGGGGAGCATCGGCGGTGGGGTCGGGCCGAGCAGACAGATCGTGCCGCGGCGCATGCCGGCGCCGGGGCGGATGCCGCTGTCACCGAGCACCAGCACCGTGCCGGCGATCATGTTGAAGCCGATTACGTCGCCGGCCTTGCCGCCGATGGCGATCGTGCCGCGGCGCATCGAGAGGCCGATTTCGTTGCCGGCATCGCCATCGACCAGAATGGTACCGCCGGTCATTCCCTTGGGAGAACCTCGATACGCCGCGCCGACCAAGTGCCCGGCGTCGCCGCGGACGTGGATCAACCCGGCGTGCATCTCGCAGCCGACCCAACCACCGGCGTCGCCTTCGATGTGAATCTCACCGCCTCGCATCTCGCTGCCAATGTGCCGCCCCGCTGGGCCGTGGACGTGAATCTGCCCCGACTGCATCTGCGCGCCGATCCAGTGGACGCCCGAAAGATTACCCTCGAAGTCGAAGCGTTTGTCGCTGGCGTCCCCGGAAACGCGGAACATCTCGGCCAGCGGAAGTTTGCGATTGCCGTGGAAGATCTCAAACCGTTCGATCTCGGGCAATGACTTGTCGCACGCCCAGTCGGTCGTCAGCCCCTCAATCTCCACGGGCACCGAAGTTTCGCCAAAGTAAGTTAGCTGGAGCGACATGGGATGAGTTTGCGGATAGACTTTATCGAAATGATCTAATCGGACCGACAACGAACAAGTAATTGCACCACAGAGTCACGAAGAACACGGAGAATGAATGAGTCATTAGAGAACTGGTTCTAGTCATCGTTCTCAATCTAAACCTATTCGCTCTGTGTCCTCCGTGACTCCGTGGTAAATCAAAATCGCTATCTAAAGCAACGATGCAACGCGGCGCTATCATTCTCTGTGGTGGCAAATCGAGCCGGATGGGGCGCGATAAGGCGACGCTGCCGTTCGGCTCCGAACTCATGCTCCAGCGGGTGGTGCGGCTGATCGGCGAGGTCGTCCATCGGGCGAACATCGCGGTCGTCGCCGCGCCGGATCAGGCGCTTCCCGACCTGCCGAGCGAAGTCCAGGTCGCCTACGACAGTACCGCATATCGAGGCCCGCTGGAAGGTCTCGCCACCGGCTTCCGCGCGCTGGCGGGTCGGGCCGATGCCGTGTACGCCTCGGCGTGCGACGTGCCGCTGCTCGCGCCGGCGTTCGTCGAGCGGATGTTCGAACTGGTGGGCGACCACGATATCGCGGTTCCCTATGACGGCGAGTACCACCACCCGCTCGCGGCCGTCTATCGAGCGAGCGTGTTCCCACAGATCGAGCGGCTGCTCGCTGCCGACCGCCTGCGGCCGCGGTTCTTGTTCGATGAAGCGAACACGTTGGAAGTTAGTGTCGAAGAACTGCGAACGGTCGATCCGGAACTTGCGACGCTTAAGAACTTGAACCGGCCGGAGGATTATGAGAACGCATTGCGAACAGCGAACGTAAATCAATAGGTAGCGCCGAAGCATGCCGATGCCGAGGCTATGCTATACAGTCTTGATGACTCCCCGGGCCGCCGTCGCTATGGCGTTTTTCGTGGCCGAGGTGGACTGGGGCAGCTTTGCCTGGCAATCGCAAGGTCGTAGTGTCAATAAGACCGAGGGAGTTTAATCGATTTGATGCCGCGAAGTATTTATATGGTGGTGTCCTGCGCCGTGTTGGGAAGCCTTTTTCCGGTGTGTGCGCACGCAGGTCTGTCCGGCTCTCGAACGCGGACGGTCGAGTCTCCTAACGGCAAGTATGTCCTGGTACTGCTCACGCCCGCAACGGAGCGACACAACCGACAACTCTCTGGCCCTATCTCTGGCTGGTCAGAGGAGGACATACGGGAGGAACGCGACTCCTTGGCGAAGGAGTTGGAGATCGAAGCGAGGTATCCGCAGAGCGGACTTTATCGGAACAAGGGAACGACGGCATTACTTTGGCCGATCTCGTACCTGTCGGTTTCCAAAGAGATTTATGTCGCGAACGACGGCGTCCACATTGTCGTCGCCTTCCTCAATTGGGAGTTGGATAACGTCTCGGATCGGGGTAATGCATTGGAGTTTTACGCACACGGCCAGCAATTGGCCGCATACCGCGAGAATGAGTTTCTTGTCGGATATCTGGGACGGGTGGTCCTGAGTTCTTATGCAGGTGCGGATTGGCCGACTAGCAAAACGGCTAGGTTGTATAGCAACTCTTCAATTTTTGAACTCACTACGAATCAAGGAGATACGCTCGGCTTTGACATCAGGACTGGGCAGGTTGCGTACTCTTCGTCGCCGTGGACCTTCTTCATTCTTGCTCCAATTCTGACCGTTTCCGCACTTACAACTTGGTGGCTTTGGCGACGGATCGCTCACAGACACCACGAGCTGTCACGCCACTAGAAATAAAGGTGCAGCGGTGAGGATGGCGCGCGGATGTAGACTAATCGCTCCACGCCTCATATTCCCTCAAGCAATCCTCCGCGCTCACAAACTTCTTCCACACCAGCCGCGCCTTGAAGCCGTACACTCGGCCGGCTTCAATTCGGCGCAAGACGTACTGGAAGTCCCAGGCTGGCCGCGGCGCGCGAGGGATTTTGAATTTGAACAAACTGAAGCGGATTTCGTCGTCGTTGGTCAGTATGCGATCGAACATCAGCATGAATACCATGCCGTGCGCCGCGCGGCCGTAGTAGAACGGCTGGGTGAACCGTGGGTAGTCGTAGCTCCAGGAGTTGAGCTTGAAGTTATGGTCGGCATCGTACGGTAGATCATCGGCCTCGACGCTGCGGTAGGTTCCTCCCTGGTTCCAATCGGGGTGGCCGGTCGGCGCATCGGCGGCAATCCACTTTTCTGGTTGCTGCGGACCTTCAATGCCGCGGAAATTCAGCGCCAACTGCTCGACGTCGTTCATGTAGTTGGCGAAGAACAGAATCGCGTAGCCGCGGTCGCCGAACAACCGAGCGTCGTGCGGCGTGCAGCGAAAATCGACATCCACATAGTGAGGCGCGGTGACGGTGTAGGTGAGCGTGCTCGACATGTTCCACGAATCATCCTCGCTCCGTCGCGTGAGCCGTACGGAGCGGCCATCCGGCAATACAGTTAGCGCGAACGGGCCGTGCCGCGGCGTGAACGCGTTGTTCTCGTGCTTGTGGCCGGAGATAATGTGCTCGAAGTTAAGGCCTGCCGAGGCCCCCGCCTCGTCCGGATCGTAGGCGTCAAACCCCGGAGCCGAACGAGTGTTAAACATGCTGTCGAGCCCACTCAGCACCCGCGGCGACTCACTGTTGTCGCGAAAGAGCACGTGAAGATCGCCACCAGCAATGGAGTGTGTGTGAGGTGCGGGCGTTTGGGCACTGATATGACGCGGTGCTGCTGCGATGGCGAAGAAAGCCGTCAGGGTCAGCATCAATTTTGAGAAGAAATCACGGAACGATCGCATCGGCTTCAATCTCGATCAGCGCGTCAGCGTCAATCAGGCGGGCGACTTCCACAATCGTCGTGGCCGGGCGGATTGCGGAAAACACGTCGCCGTGAACCCGTGCGACTTCTTCCCACTGGCTGACGTCGGTCACGTACATCCGCGTGCGGATGACGTGCTCCAGCTTTCCGCCCAGGGCTTCGATCGCCGCGCGGATAATCGCCAGCGAGCGGGTCGCTTGCTCGCGGACCATTGGAGCGTAAGTGCCGTCGGCGTTGATCCCCACGCAGCCAGTCACCGCGATGACGTTGCCACTACGGACCGCGCGGCTGTAGCCCATGATCGGCTCCCACTTCGACCCGCTACTTGCGCAGGTTCGGCCGGCGCGCTGTTCGACGGTGATTTTGATGTCTGATTTACTCATGATGGAGTTGTCAATCGCCACAGGTTTGGCGCGCATCGTAGGCCAACCATCAATGCGCACAAGGTGATGAGAATAACGCTCGCCGGCTCGGGAACGTTCTCGCCGGTACCCGCGCCCGGCGCCACCTTGCCGAAATTCTGTCTCCACGCGAGATAGTCAACTAGGTTGACGACTCTGTCGAGATTGGCGTCGGCCGCCAGGCCGATGCCAGTCTGATTCTGCGTGTTGCGCCACACGGTGTAGTCGGCGGCATTGACCACGCCGTCGGCGTTGTAGTCGCCCGTCAGCGCAGGCACAATGCCGAGCGTCAGCGCGGTCGGCTCGTAAAACAAGTGGAAGTCGAGCAGTTGGCTGACGCTCGGAAGCGTGCTGTTGGCAAGCAGGAACGCGTACCCCTGGACCGGTATTAGACTGGCGGTGACGATTTGGAAAGTATCGCTGAGGTTTGGCAGATAACCGGCCGCCAGGTGGACGTCGAGCTCGCCGCCGAAGAACGCGGGGCCGCCGACGATGAGCCGATCGAAATCGGCAGGAGTAGTTCCGCCGATCTCAATTTCCAAAGTGGAGCCCGCTCGTTGTGTGTAGCTGAGGAGCACGTTGGTCGTCCCGATGGAAGTGCCAGGGGCCAGCGTCCCGCCGTCGTTGACCAGTTCGCCGGCAAACGTATCGACGTGCAGCGTTCCGCCGGTGAAGTTGAAATTGCGTGGGCCGAAGTTGCTATCGATCGTTGCCGCGGTGAGCGCGCCGCCCACGAGGTTGACCGTGCCGAGTTGCCAGAGCTTAAGCGTGTTGCCGACCGTTAGCTGCGAATTGTTATCGATCGTGAGCGAACCGGTTCCACCAAACTCCCCCGGGTACCCGGCGGTCCCCGTGGAAGCGCTGCCGATGGTGACGTCGGAGACGTTCCACTGCGCGTTGTCCAAAGTCAAGTGCCCTTCGGACGTCGGTCGGGGGGCGATGGCTCCGATCACCGAGTTGATCGTGCCGTTCGCCACGGTGGCCTGGGGGTGCCCGAAGTAGGGACCGACCTCCAGGTGGAGCAGGACGTCCAATTGGTTTCCTCCCAGGTCGAGAACGACATCTCCCTGGCGGAAGCTGACGAGCGGATGCACGTAGTCCTGGGGGAGTGAGACGGTTATCGGCGGCGGGCCGGGACCGGGATCCATGGCGCGGCTGAAGACCAATTGGTCGGTCGGTAGCGGCACGCCGCCGTTGAGCCACATCGTCGGATCGTCGAACATGCCGCTTACTGGATCGGCCCAGCGGGCTTCGTCCGGCTGGGGAAGGATTAACTCGGTCACCTGCGTGGCCCAGCGATTGGTGCCATCAACGAACTCCTGGTTGGTCCAGAAGATACTGGGGTCGGCGGGATCGACGGTCGTCGCGCTGTAGTCGCCCCAGCGGTTGCGGTTCATCGAGTCCAGTTTCACGTAGTTGTCCACGCCTGCCCGCAACAGCAGCGGCGGTTCGAACACGCCGCTGCCCGCCCTCCGCACCAGCGCATAGCTGCTGGCGAACTCGGTGGTGCTCGTGCCGGTGACGCCGACCACCACGTCGCCGAAATCGTTCACCGCAATTGACGGGAAGGTGAACGCAAGTGTCGGATCAGAAATGATCATTCCGCCGTGGCTCGTGCCAACGAGGTCTAAATTCCGCAACTCCACCGCGGCGCGACCCATGAATTCTACGGCTTGCACACCGTAAAGTCGGTCGCCCTTCACCACCGTATTGGAGCTGAAACGCCAGTCGTTCGATTCGAGGTCTTGAACGGTCGGCGCGCCGGGCTGAACGACCTTGGGCGGCTGCGCGGCGGTCACGAAAATCGAACCGACGTTGTTGACCGTAGGACCGCCGGGCGGAGTGATCCCCGCTCGCAGCAGCGACGCGCCGCCAAACGACGACATGTCAAGCGTGGGCATAATCCCGCCCAACTCGTTGCTGTCGTCCACCGCAAGCTGCGGATGGAAGCCGGCGGTCGCCGACGGCACGTCCTGAATTTGCGTCATGCCTGCGATGCTCGGGACCGGCTGCAGCAGGCCAAGCTTGGGCAACACGATAAACGAGCTGCCCGACGCCACGGGGCTGAGTGTCGGCATGAACGACGAGATGTACACTCCCTCGCCGTTATAGCCCAGCATCGGGAAGTCGGCCCAATGGCTGTTGTCCGTGTCGGAGTCGAACGTAAATCCATGCCAGGGCTGCGTAGGGTCGGACGAGCTTGAGACCGCGAACAGTATATTGTTCGCGTTTTGTTTGTTGTCGACCGAAACAGCATACCACCGCCGCGCGTGCGGGTCGTAGACGACGCGTGGGTCGAAGGCTGTCATCAGCGGCGTGGTGTTCGCATCGATCCAAAATTGGTTGATCCCCTTGCTCTGCACCTGCACTCCGTCGCTCTTCCGGTAAACATTAAATTCGTCGTTGTTCAGTTCGACAAAATAATCGATTCCCGCCGCGCCCATCGTGTCGGGCGGGATCGGCTGAATGGCCGCCGTGGTTCCTTCAAAATTCTGGCCGATGAACGTCTGAGCGGCGACGGGCGTGACGGCAAGAACGAATAGCCAGGCGCTGAGCCAAAGGCGACGAGACATGGATAGGCCCCCCGATGAACAGACAGACTCCCCGCGGATTGCAGATAACCGCTAGGATACCGCGCGAGCCGCTCGAAATGCAACAAGAAAGTTGGTGGGGTGCGTAGCAACAGACGGCTCGGTCGCCGCGGCGACCAGGCCGCCCGTCGCTACGACCTAGTCGTCCTCCTCTTCCTCAATCCCCACCGCCCACTCCGGATACGGCACCCGGCTGCCGCGCATCGCCCGCCACAGGATTCGGTTCAGCACGTCTTCCGGCGCGCGATCGACCTCCCGGAAATTGAGCGTCGCGGAGACGACAGCGTCCTCACGAAGCACGGGGTCGGAGATGCTCGCCGTCGCAGGGTTCATCTGATCGAGCGGCACATTCGTGGGCAGTGATTTATACCGCGTGAAGTCCGGCTCGTTCGCAAAGCAATCGAACATCGGCACGGCGCTGGCATCGAACGCGTTCATCGGCGGCAGGCCGAGGATTTGCTCGATCGTCCGCAAAATGCTCGTCGTGTTGTATTGCGTGCTCACCACCGCGCCGCGTTTGGCATAAGGGCTAGCGACAAAGGAAATCGTGCGATAGCCGCTCACGTGGTCCCAGCCCGCTTGGGGGTCGTCTTCGATCGCGAAGACCGCCATTTGAGGCCAGAATTTTGAGTGACTGAGTGCCTCGATAATCCGGCCGAAGGCCAGGTCGTTGTCGGCCACGCAGGCCGCGGGGGTGGGACAGTTGGGCTTGGTGCCGCTCGTGTGGTCGTTCGGCAGGCAGATGATCACAAGTTGCGGATATTCGCCGCGCTGCTCAAACTCGGCCAACTCGCGCAAGATGAAATCGGCCCGGTACTGGTCGGGCACTGCCATTTCCCAACCGACATAGTTCAATGGAGAAAACGCCCGCAAACTCTCTACACTGGGCCAGCACTCAAAGACAACCTCATCCGTGCCGTTCTTCCACGCTTGGTAGCATGCAGTAAAGTCGGGACTACCTTCTTTCTTCTCGTCGCGCCAGCGGACGGAGGGGCCCATGAACTCGCCGTAGTTGCGGATCGACTTCTTGTGCTTCACCGCGTTGTCCCAAATGAACCCTGACGGCGCATAGGCGAGCGCATCGTCCTCATCGATGCCCATGCCGTCGGGATAACTGCGTGGGAAGCCGGCGAAGCTCTTCTCCATGTAATCGGTGGAGTAGGCCGTGGTGCTCCACTGGTGGCCGTCGGCACTCAAGATGCCGCAGCAATAGGTGTTATCGAGCAGCACGAACTCATCGGCCAGCTTATGCTGGTTGGGCGTGATCTCGCGGCCAAAGATGCACAGCGCCGGGTCGCCATTTCCTCGGCCATGCGCCCCGAACACCT
Source organism: Pirellulales bacterium (assembly GCA_040901765.1). GTDB lineage: Bacteria > Planctomycetota > Planctomycetia > Pirellulales > Lacipirellulaceae > JBBDYG01. The sequence goes on along the minus strand of JBBDYG010000124.1, from coordinate 70,312 downwards.
GATCGTAAGTGCGATTCTCCTTGATGATGTACACGACGTGCTTAATCAAGCTCGGCTCGCCGCTACGCTCGGGGATGGCGCGCGGCGGCTGGTCCTTGCGGGGTGGCGGTAGCGCCTGGGCAATCCGTGGCGCGCGCAGATTCCGCGCGACACGTTCGGACAGGGCGGCCAAGTCCTTAACCGACGGAATCGGGATCAGCGACAGTGAACCGAAGTAGTTGTGCGAATTGAAACCTTTTGCATCGGGGAGGGCGTCGTCGGCATCAGTCGGCTTCGGTTCTTTCGGCAGCCCTTTGATATTCGCGGCCACGATCATCTTCCGCGACGGGTCGAGCAAGACCGCACCGGGATACCAACCGACCGGGATCATTCCCGCCAGCCGCGCTTCCTTCGGCTCTTCGGCATCGAAGTCGATGACGGCAATCGCGTTTTGCGAGCCGTTGGCGACGTACAGCTTGCGGCCCGTGTCGTCGAATACCGCCGCGTTGGGCGCCGCGCCCAACAAGTCTGACGCATTCGTCTTGGTCCAGATCGTCGCCACGACCTGATCAGTGCGCGTGTCGATGACGCTCAGGTTATCCGCCGCAGCATTGCAGCAGACGAGTAGTGGATGGGTGGGGGTGCTCGCTAAACCGCAAGCGTGGAGTCCGGTTAGCACTTCCGTCACGGTCTTCTCGGTTTCGAGATCAACCACGCTTACCGAACCCTCGCTGGCAATGTGCTTCACTGGATCGACGCGGACCGTCGTCCCGCGGCCAGCGGGGCCGGTAAGGTCGCTGGCTTCGGGCCGCCGCCCACCCCAATTGCTGACATAGGCTTTCATACCAACGAGCACCACGTCGTACGGTGCCACGCCGACGTCGAAAGTTCTCAGCGTCTTGCCCGACAGTGTATCCAATTCGAGCAATCGGTTCGACAGGTTGCCGCAGACATACAGCTTCGCACCGTCCGAAGACAGGGCGAGTCCGCTGGGAATCTCGGCCGCGCGCCGCGGCGCATTGGCGGGGGGCAGTTTGAACGTTCCCTGTGGGAAAATCTTGCCGTCGACTTCGACTGCAAATACTTTGATCGACCCCTCGACGTTGCTCATGTAAATTCTCTTCCCGTCGGGCGCAAAGATCAGTCCTGTGAAACTCAATTGACCTTCGTCGTCGGGGTGCAGCACTTGATTGGAGACGGGCGGCTGGGGTTCGACCGACGCGTCTTCCGCGGGCAGTGGAACGCGCTGCCGCACCGTCGCCGTTTCTGGATCGACGACCACTAACTCGCTGGTCTTGCCTGCGGTGACGAGAAGCTTGCCATCAGGCGACAGCGCGACTGCCTGCGGCCGCATGTCGGGCAGGTCGACTTGGCGGCCAAACGGCGTCAAAATCTGATTGACCGGTGTGACGATTCGGCCATCCGGAGCGTACCCGACCCGTTCTTCATCCGACGTAGGCGATGCACTCTTCTGGGCCGGTATTTGAGACTGAAGCAGCAGTGCAACGAAGAATACCGCACATGACGAGGGTTGGTCTGCCGAGTATTGCACGATACTTTATCCTTAGAATGGAGGAAGTCTCACAATGCGAGTTTACTGCCGCCCGCGCCGTGATGACAGTGCCTTGCACGAACGAATAAGTTAGAATGGCAGGTCAGCGGGTGGGAGTGATTTCGTGAATCAACTTGGATCCTGCCATGCTCCAACTCAAATGCGATAAGTGCGGGCGGGAATTGCACGAGCCAGGGGCGCTGGTTTTCAGTCCGCCGACCGGCGAGTCATGGATCGTTGAAAAATACCACGTCTGCGCCGAATGCTGGCCCACCGTGCTGGCGATGCTGCAACAGACAATCGAGCGTCCCTCCCCGACTTAGCTCCCGTATTTAAGGGAACATTCCTCCTTCCACCATCGAGTTGAGCGTTATGAAGATTCCTTTCCGTCGGCGATTTGAGTTGCTTTTCGCTGTGATTAGTAGCGGCGCGGTGATGCTTGCTGCCGTGTGTCCCGCCATGGCCCATGAGGGCGAGCATGAAGCGACCGAATTCACGGACAAGGAGCAGCATCGACCCACGCCGCTGCCCGACCGCGTGGTGCTGACCTGGAGCAGCGACCCGACCACCTCGATCGACGTCACCTGGCGAACCGATACATCAACCGCAACGACTATCGCGGAATACGCTCGGGCGGATAGCCTGGTCGGCAACTTAGCCCAAGGCGATGTGCCGCACGCCGTGCGCGTCGAAGGAACGCACCAAGAGTTTACGTCCGATCTGGGCAAGTGCCACAACCATTCCATTCATCTCGAAGGGCTCGAACCGGCGACGATGTACGCCTACCGCGTCGGCGACGGCAAGCGCTGGAGCGAGTGGTTTCAGTTCCGCACGGCCAGCGCGAAGGACGAACCATTCACGTTCGTTTACTTTGGCGATGCCCAAAATTCAATTCGCTCGCTCTGGTCGCGCGTCATTCGCGAGGCCAACCAACATGCCCCGCGGGCGGCGTTCATGCTCCACGCGGGCGATTTGATTAGCACCGACGATAGCGACGCCCAGTGGGGCGAGTGGTTCGGCGCCGGCGGTTGGCTCAACGGCATGATTCCCGTCGTCGCGACGCCCGGCAACCACGAGTACACCGACGACGATCGCGTCTCGGCGCACTGGCGGGCGCAATTCGCGTTTCCGCTCAATGGACCAGCCGACCTCGAGGAGACTGTCTACTGGAGCGACTATCAAGGAGCGCGGATCATCTCGCTCAATTCGAATGAGCAGATCGAGCAGCAGATTCCGTGGCTTGAATCGGTTCTCTCCGATCCGAACCGTCCGAAGTGGACCATCGTGACGTTCCACCACCCGATTTTCTCCGGTGCGAAGGATCGCGACAATCCGGAACTGCGAGAGGCCTGGCAACCGGTGCTCGAAGAATACGGCGTCGATCTCGTGCTGCAAGGCCACGACCACACCTACGCCCGATCGGGGCTAGGGGGACCAAGTAACAATGTTGCCGAGGGCGTGCGGGCAAAAAGCAGCAACACCGTGTACGTGGTGAGCGTTAGCGGTCCGAAAATGTATCAAGCGCAAGACCACTGGGAAGCAAAGCGTGCCGCCTCCGGCGCGCAGCTTTTTCAAGTGATCCGCGTGTCGCCCGAGCAGATTCGGTACGAAGCTCGGCTCGGCACGGGAGAACTGTACGACGCCTTTACGCTCGACAAAGACGCGGACGGCAAGAGCACGCTCACCGAACAGATTCCGGATCGGCCGGAGATTCGCAAGTGACGCGCTATTTCACTTCGTTGCCAACTTCCAGCGGATGAAACGTGAAGTTCCGGTACCAGACCTCGCTGCCGTGGTCGGTGAGCATGATCTTGCCGCGGCGATTCGTGGCAAAATTCTTCACGTCGTTGAACTTGCTCTCGGCAACGCGCTGGTTCCATTCGGCCGAACCGATCTCGGCCGAGACTATAAGTTGTCCGTTCAGCCAATGCTCGATGTGATTGTCACGCATTACGATACGCGCCGCATTGAACTCTCCGGCTGACTTTAGCTGCTTCTTTTCGTTTGGTTCGTAGAGGTCGTAGATGGCACCGGTGCTACCTCTCGCTGTCGCGGGCAGCCGGTAGTGCGCGTCGTCGAAGATTTGATACTCGCAACCGCGAATGCCGTCGCCGTAATCGCGCACGCGGTACTTCAAGCCGCTGTTGCCGCCCGGTGCGATCTTCCAATCAAACGAAAGATCGAAGTCGCCATAGTCGCGGTCGGTGACAATATGGCCCACTCGTTGGTCTTTCGACGATTTCAAGTGAATCATGCCATCGACGACCTCCCAGCCGTCGCTCACTGGGCTGCCATCGAGCGTCGTCCAGCCGGCGAGTGACTTCCCATCAAACAGTGGCGTCTCTGCATCTTCGGCGGCTAGCCGCGACGAGGGCGACAAACATGCCGCAATGAACGCAATCAAAATGATCGAAGTCGGGACGAGTCGACGTAGTCGCATAATCAAACCTAATGAAAGACGATGATATTCACCACGGTGGCACGGAGGTCACGGAGAGCGAATGAGCATTATGGGATAGTAGGCAACGAACGAGACGTTAAATTGCTGGAATCCTCTCCGTGTTCTCCGTGCCGCCGTGGTGAGTTATAACCTCATGTATTCTGGCGACGTTGCTCAGTATTCACAACCACCGATCGAGTGTATCAGATGCCGCCCAGTTCTTCACAGAATTTGTTCGCCGGCCCGGTTCTCGACCCCAACTTGCGTTGGCACTGCGAGCCGCAGCGGTGGTCCTTCGATTCGACCGAGCGTGCGTTACGCATCGAACCGGATGCCGCCACCGATTTCTGGCAGAAGACCCACTACGGTTTCGACGCGGATAACGGCCATTTCCTGTACGCCGACCTGGCCGGTGATTTTGTAATGACCGCCCAAGTCCGCTCGCGCCCGGTTCACCAGTACGATCAAGCCGGCCTGATGGTCCGCCTCTCGCCCGAGTGTTGGCTCAAGACCTCGATCGAGTACGAACTGGAAGGGCCCAACCGCCTCGGCGTCGTCGTGACGAACCACGGCTACTCCGATTGGTCCACGCAGTCGGTCCCGTCTGGCTCAAGCGAGGTTTGGCTCCGCGTTCGCCGCGAAGGGGATGACTATATTGTGGAGTCGTCGTGGGACGGCGCGGCGTGGGAGCAGATTCGCATGGCGCACTTGGCAGATGATTCGCAAGGCGCAAGCATCGCGGCAGGGGTTTACGCGTGCAGTCCGAAAGGCGCGGGGTTTGTGGCGGAATTTCGCGAGTTTTGTGTTACGATGGGGCGGATGGAGTAAGGGATGGCACGGCCAGTTTCGGAGTTCGCTTGCGTGAGTGCATATGTATGGACCGACCGCAGTGAGAGTGGTGATCGACACTAATGTTTTGGTGGCGGCGGTTCGATCGCGGCAAGGCGCAAGTTTTGCCCTCGTTAGCTCAGTTCCAGCACCCGAGTTTCTACCTTGTCTCTCGGTGGGGCTATACTGGGAATGGCAGGAGGTATTGTCGCGTCCGGAAAACATTCCACCGGGTCGCACGGCGGAAGATGCCTTGGGCTTCGTCCGCTACCTCGCCAGCCAATCGCACCTGCAGGAGATCCATTTCTTGTGGCGGCCATTCCTGTCCGACGCGGATGACGACATGGTATTGGAACTTGCTTTTGCGGCCAATTGCCACCATATAATTACCCATAACGTGAACGACTTCCGCGGCTCGGAGCAACTCGGCATTACCGCGGTGTCTCCCCGTGCATTCCTGAACCGCATTGGAAAGCAACCATGAGTAGCCTGACCATTCAACTGCCAGACTCTCTGAAAAGGAACATTGAAGCCCTGGCCGCGAAGGAAGGCTACTCGGTCAGCCAGTTCCTCGCCAGCGCTGCCGGCGAGAAACTCGCGGTGATGACGACAATCGACTATTTGCAGCGAGAGGTGATCGTAGGGCACCGCCAAGATTTCGAAAAGTATCTAGCAGCCGTTCCGAATGTCCCGCCGTCGGAGAGTGACCGCCTTGATTAATCCTACCTTGCCGTAGAGCACGAATTCACGCATGGGCTTAACTCACGTCACCACAACGGTTCGCGACTTGGCGAAGCAAGGAACGCCTTATGAGGCGGAGTTTCTTGTCGATACGGGTGCCATCGATTGCCTTGCCCCGAGTGAGGCGCTCGTGGCTGCCGGAATTGCTCCCGAAGGCAAGGCCATCTACGAACTCGCCAACGGCGAACCGGTTGAGTACGAATTCGGTTTCGCCCGGATCGGTTTCATCGGCGAAGAAACCGTCGCGCAGATCATCTTTGGCCCGGCAGGCGCGCAGCCGATTCTCGGCGCGGTCGCACTCGAAAGCATGGGAGTCGTAGTCGATCCCATCACCAAGACGCTGAAGCGGCTGCACGCGAAACCGCTGAAGCGGGTGCGGTGTGCCGAAGCGATAGGTGGCTGGGGTCGCAGGCGCTAGCCGAAGCCCCCAGCGGAAGCGCGAACACGGCTGGGGGTTAGTGGACTTGGTGTCAACTCAGGGTTCGCTGGGGGCTGCGCCTGCTGGCTTCGACCCCAGCCACTCGCCACCCGCCGCGTTCTTTCAGGCTACGGACCTCCAATGAGCACTGTGGGAGCAGTGAAGACAGACACCGGACGCGGCTTATTTCGCTCGATTATCGCTTGACGCTTCGCTTCCTGGTCACGATGAATTTCTCGTAGGATCATCTCCCTACTTTGCGCAGCTCGCCAATCTTCTTCAATTCTTTCGGCGCGCCATCGGGCCTCGAGCGCCGCTTTGTGTTGCTGCACGATCACTTGCCGCGCTAACGCCGCGGGTTCCGGCAAAGCCTCCTCATTCGGACTAACGACGGGAATGGCGGTGTTGTCGTTCGAGGGTGAGGTGACTGAGAATGCCGCGATTCCAATAGCGCCCGACGAAAGCAAAACACTGGCAATGATTAACTTGGACATGGTTCATTTCTCCTGGGCATGATCCCATTGATGCGCTTATTCCGAAATTCCTCCACTCCCTGTAGCCTACTATGCTGCGGGTCTCTGAAACCGCCGGTGGATTAGTGTGCGGGGTTCATTCCATTTAGCCCGGTTATAGTGGTGGCCACGTTGCGAAGTTGCGGCGCGCGTGTCGTCGGATCATCACCGACTAGACGGGCTGCCCCGAACAATCCATCTCGTTTATCATCACCCTATGCCCTCCATCGACCTCCCCGGCGCGTTCTACCTCGGTCGCGAACACGATCTGTCCGCGGGCGTAACTTCGCGTGAGGCAGTGCAGTATCCGAGTAAGAATCTCACGACCCACGCCGTGTGCGTCGGCATGACGGGCAGCGGGAAGACGGGGCTGTGTTTGTCGCTGCTCGAAGAGGCGGCGCTCGACGGGGTGCCGGCGATTGCGATTGATCCTAAAGGTGATTTAGGTAATCTGCTGCTGGCGTTTCCGCAGCTTCGACCCGAAGACTTCCGGCCGTGGATCGACGAGGGCGAAGCGGAACGCAAAGGGCTGTCGGTCGACGACTACGCCGCGAAGACGGCCGAGACGTGGCGCAAGGGACTTGCCGAGTGGGACGAATTGCCCGAGCGGATTCAGAAGTTCGTCGATTCCGTCGAGCGCGTTATTTACACGCCCGGTTCGAGCGCCGGGATTCCGCTGTCGGTCATCAAATCGTTTGCCGCGCCGGGAGACGTGGTGCGCAACGACGCCGACGCGCTGCGGGAGCGAATCATTTCGGCGGTGTCGGGGCTGCTCGCGCTGGTGGGGGTCGATGCCGACCCGGTGCAGAGCCGCGAGCATATTTTTCTGTCGAACGTGCTCGGCATGGCGTGGCGCGAAGGTCGCGATCTCGATATCGCGGCGATGATCGGCGAAATCCAGCAGCCCAAGTTCGACAAGGTCGGCGTGCTCGACGTGGAGAAGTTTTTTCCGGCAAACGATCGAGCCAAGCTGGCGATGAACCTCAACAACCTGCTGGCGTCGCCGTCGTTCGCGGCCTGGATGCAAGGACCACCGCTCGACGTGCAGCGGCTGCTCTATTCGCCCACAGGCAAGCCGCGGATTTCCATCTTGTCGATTGCGCACCTCAACGACGCCGAGCGAATGTTCTTCGTGGCGATCCTGCTCAACGAAGTGGTTGCCTGGGTCCGCGCGCAGCCCGGCACGAGCAGCTTGCGGGCACTGCTTTATATGGACGAGGTGTTCGGCTACTTCCCGCCGACGGCCAACCCGCCGAGTAAGACGCCGATGCTCACGCTGCTCAAGCAAGCGCGGGCCTACGGTCTGGGCTGCGTGCTCGCGACGCAGAATCCGGTCGATCTTGATTACAAAGGCCTGTCGAACGCCGGCACGTGGTTCCTAGGCCGGTTGCAAACCGAGCGCGACAAGGCTCGCGTGATCGAAGGCCTCGAAGGCGCATCGGCCCAAGCAGGCTCGACGTTCAGCAAACGCGACATGGAAGCCAAGCTAGCGGCACTGGGCAACCGCGTGTTCTTGATGAACAGCGTGTACGACGACGCGCCGACCGTGTTTCAAACCCGCTGGGCCATGTCGTACCTTCGGGGCCCGCTCACGCGCACGCAGATCAAGCAATTGATGGATCCCATGCGCGCGCAGTTTGAGGGAGGCGGCGCAGTGGCGGCGGTTGCTCCTTCAGCGCAACGATTCGTTGCTGTGGCAACTACGCCCACGGCCGGCGAGCGGCTGGAGTACCGTCCCGGTCATTACGCCGCTGCAGCAATGCAAATCGGCAAGCCGACGGACCGCGAAAAGTCGACTCTGCGGTTTTACATCCTGGCCGAGCATTCAACAGATAGCACGGTGAATCCTTGGCGCAGTTGTCGACTCGCCACTGAGGCGGTGCCATTCGAAACGCAGCCGCCTGCGGAAGCCAAGACGGTATCGCTGCCTACCGAGGTTCCGCGGATCTCGCGAATGCCAGAGCTTCTGAAAGAGCACCTGGTTGAGCCAACCACAATCGAATCGAACGCGATACTGCGTGAGCCGCTTCGAGCGGCCGCCGCCCGCGCACGTCAGGACGAAGAAGCGAAGCTGCGCGATAAGTACGCCAAGCGACTGCGAGAAGCCGATGAACGCATCGTGAAGAAGCAGCGGTACTACGACCAGCAACAGTGGCAGTTTCGCACTCAAGTGGCAGACACGCTGTGGCGTGGCATGGACCTAGTCGTATCGTTGTTCACTGGTGGGGCGAAGCGCCGGCGCACCACGTCGTCAGTTTCCTCCACCCGGCGCACTGTGACCGAACGGCAGCAGGCGCAGCAGGCCAAGCAGGAACTTGATGAAGCGCTGCAGAACAAAGCCGATTTCGAAGCGCAGTTGAATGCCGAGAGGGAAGAACTGCTCCGCCGCTCCGATGAAACGCTCATTCCGCGGCTGGATGACGTCCAAATCGAGCTGCTTGAGTCCGTCTGGCTGCCGTTCCAAGTGAAGGCCCAAGGCGGAGTCATTCCGGCGTATTGAGTGTGCGCCGCGGAAATGCAAGCCAGAGGCTTGGCAGCCATTAGCCGGTGGTAAGCGTTAGCGCCACCACCGGAAATGAGCGCATACGAATATAGCACCCCGGCAGGGCGTGCCAGCCATCACCGTCTTGGAGTTTACTGCGACCCCGATTTGGGGTCGTGCGGACATGGCGCTTTTTTTCCGGTGGTGCGCTGCGCGACCACCGGCTAATTGCTGTCATCCCGCTGGGATGAAAAAACGCCATGATGCCTAGATCTCTCGGTAAAAACATCGCGGATTCAAGGGCAGAAACGGCACACGGAGCGTGCCTGCTACAATGCAAACGGAAACATTCCGCTTGAGATTCCCCCCACTGCCCGCGTATAACTAGAGAGCACAGTTCGTTCTCTTCCCACGCGGAACCACGATGAACTCGATTCGCAATTCAAACCGTCGCCTTACAGCTTTTACCCTGGTGGAACTGCTGGTGGTGATCGCCATTATTGGCATCTTGGTGGCACTTTTGCTGCCGGCCGTTCAGGCGGCCCGCGAAGCGGCGCGACGCGCGAGTTGCACGAACCAACTCAAACAATGGGCCGTGGCGATGCAGAACATGCATGCCACCAATGGAGAACTTCCTGAGGGGAATCGAGTCAACCCGCGCCGGGTGTGGGTGGTTTACACTTGGCCGTTTGTAGAAGAGTCGTCGTTTCGCGAGGAATTTGACGAGACCAGACACTTCTACGAGGCGCCCAACACGTACCAATTCTCGACCAACGGCATCTATGCACAAACCTCGCCGCTGTACTACTGCCCGAGCGATCGCCCCAATGCATTGTGGAAGGGGGATCCCTATTGGCGCAGCCGCGGCAACTACGTCGTCAACTGGGGTCACATGGCAACGCCTTACAATCCCACCGACCCGGCGCAGTCACCAAGCTTGGGTCTCGCGCCGTTCGGTTACAAAGACCACGCCAGCCGCGATCAGCCCCGACCGACGAACTTCAAAGAGTTCACCGACGGCACGTCGCATACGATGCTGCTATCGGAGGTGATTATGGCGGCATCCGACGATCATTTCGACATTCGCGGCGACATGCTCAACGACGATACTCCCTGCACGATGTACATGACAATCAACACGCCCAACACCGGTACCGACGTGTCGCCGTTTCAAGACCCCCGAGGCCCGTTCCGCGAGAATCCGCCCTACTCAAGCGTAGGCTCCGGATTTTCTCACAAGGCGGCCCGCAGCAATCACAATGGCGGCGTGAACGTGGCCTTCGCCGACGGCTCGGTTCAATTTATCGCTGACTCCATCTCCTTGGTGAACTGGCGGGCCATGGGCACCATGAACGGACAGGAAATCATTCAGGGTAATTGAAGCAGCGAATTCTCTCACGCAGAGGCGCGGAGTTCGCGGAGAAGACAATCGAAAGAATTGGATGCGTGCCGCCTTCACGGCGGCGATCGACTTCGAATCGCTATAAATACCTAAAAATTGAACTTACGGTTATGATTGACTCTCTTTCTTCACCTCTCCGCGACCTCTGCGCCTCCGCGTGAGACTCTTATGAACTATCGAAACTGCCCGAGGGTCGTTTTGTGCATCGCGCTGGCATTGCTCGCCGGGTGCAACTCTCAACCGACGCAAGGCACGCTCGAGGGCAAAGTCACGCTCGATGGCGCGCCCCTCAAGTCGGGACTGATTCGATTCGTACCGACCGATGGCCAGACGCCCACCGCCGACGCGACGATCACCGATGGAACCTTCCGCGCGACCGTGCCGCCAGGCGAAAAGCGAGTCGAGATCAACGCTCCCCAGGTGACCGGCCAACGAAAAGCATACGACACGCCCGACAGCCCCACCGTGGACGTGGTTCACGAACTTTTGCCCACTAAATACAACGTGAACAGCGAATTGGTCTTCACGGTGCAAGCAGGGAGTCAGACGCCGGAATTCGCGCTGCAGAGTAAGTGAATAGTACGCAGTGGTCAGTGGCCAGTGGTCAGTTGCAGAAAAGCATACAAGCTACTGGCCGCGGATAAGCATGCTTTCGACCTGGCGTTCGGCGCTAACTACTAACTACTGTCCCCTGTCCCCTGTCCCCTGTCCCCTGTCCCCTGTCCCCTGTCCCCTGACCACTGCCACTACTCCATGCCCACCTCTCTCCTCCCCGCGTCCTGGGAAGTCCCCGCTGTGTTTCGCGAGCGTCTGGGCGACGATGCCGGCCGGCAGCGGGCGATGACGGCCGAAGGGCATCTGCTGCTGGTGCTCCACGCGCCGCCGCAGCCAGATCAAGACGAGCGACAGGGGCGGTTCTATTGGCGCAAGCCCGATGGCACCTGGACGCCCAAAGGGATGACTCACGGGCAGCTTGCGGTCGGCGAGTTGCTCACGGAATACGAACGGGCGATTGACCAGGTCGATCAGGCGGAGGACGTGGCGAGCACTGCCGCCGAATACTTTACGATCTTGACCGCGCTCAATCCTCTGGTCCGCTCGACGCGCAACCTGCACGACGCGTTGCAAGAGGCCCGGCAGGCGGTGCCGAAGGATCGGCAACTGATCGTGCTGCGCGACCGGGCGTACAATCTCTCCCGCCGGGCGGAGTTGCTTTACAACGATGCCAAGAGTGCGCTCGACTTCGCCATCGCCCGCCGCGGTGAAGAGCAGGCCGCCGCGAGCGAGCGGATGGCGGTGGCGTCCCACCGGCTCAACCTGCTGGTGGCGTTCTTCTTCCCGCTGGCCACGCTGTGTGCGGTCTTCGGCATGGAGTTCCGCCACGGCCTCGACACGTACGACCCGCCGGGGCCGCTGGCCGCGATCGTCGGCATCGGCCTGATGCTGGGCTTTCTGCTGATGCTGTTCGTAATGCGGCCCGCGAAGCGGGAGTGAAGTTAGCCGCGCTCGCTTGCGACGCGATTGAATCGCGACTCCTGCACTCGGACAATTCGATATTGCATTCAAGCCGGAGGCTTGACAGCAATTAGCCGGCGGTAAGCGCAAGCGCCACCGCCGGAAGCAAGCACGATATGAAGAAGCACCCTGGAAGGGTGCCAGCACCATTGTTCGATGCCGAATTGCTGCGACCCCTGCCGGGGTCGTGCGTCGTTTGCGCGTACTTTCCGGCGGTGCGCTGCGCGACCGCCGGCTAATGGCTGTCATCCCTGCCGGGATGAAGACCGGCATGAGCGGTCCTCATGTATCAGGTCGTCAATAAACGCCTCGCGTTCGTCTTCGGACATCCGATCCCAGTGGAGGCCGCGCTCGGAACATAGGCGTTGCAATTCTCCTTCGGCATAGTTGAGCCTTTTCTCGCGATTGTTCGTTTCTTCACGCGCGAGGGCTAAGATCGCGGTTCGGCGACCTTCGGGCGGCAATTGCCGTACGAGTTCGAGAACTTGCTCGGTCGTCAATTCGACAGTCGGCATCTTAAACCTTTCTTGGTTATGTAACCTATTGTTAAGTTTATCACTCATACGTGCTACCGCCAAACGCGACTCTCCTGCCAGTTGACCCCCCCCCACATTGCCACCTAAACTAAAAGGTTTAGGGAGTTTCCCCCAACTTATGACGCCCGCACCATTTGCGGCGCATTTTCCCTGGCCCCCGACCCCCGAATCCTGGCCCCTCACCGATGCTTGCCAAGCGTGTGATTCCGTGCCTCGATGTGAATCGCGGGCGGGTGGTGAAGGGGACCAACTTCCTGAACCTGCGCGATGCGGGCGACCCGGTCGAGGTGGCCGCCCGGTACGAAGCCGAGGGGGCCGATGAACTGGTGTTTCTCGACATTACCGCCAGCCATGAAGAGCGGGACATTATGCTCGACGTGGTCCGCCGGACGGCCGAGCAGGTGTTCATGCCGCTGACGGTGGGGGGCGGGATTCGGACAATTGACGACGTGCGGCGGCTACTGCTGGCCGGTTGCGACAAGGTTTCGATCAATTCCGCGGCGGTCCGCGATCCGGAATTCGTGCGGGCGGCTGCCCGGCGGTTCGGTAGCCAGTGTATTGTAGTAAATATCGACCCCAAGCGGGTTCAGCGCAACGGCCGCGAGGTGTGGGAGGTCCACATCAACGGCGGCCGCGTCGAGACGGGCCTCGCAGCGGTTGCGTGGGCCAAACAAGTGGAACAGCTTGGTGCAGGCGAGATTGTGCTCACGAGCATGGATGCCGACGGCACGAAGAACGGCTACGACCTGCCGATGACCGCCGCCGTGAGTGAAGCGGTGTCGGTGCCGGTAGTCGCCAGCGGCGGCGCTGGCTGCCCGGAACATTTGGCCGACGCGATTACGAAAGGCAAAGCAGACGCGGCCCTGGCCGCCAGCATCTTCCATTTCGGCGAGTATACGATTGAGGAAACGAAGCAAGTGATGCGCGAGCGGGGAATTCCCGTTCGTTTGGGAGAGGCAGAAGCTGTTAGCCGTTAGCTATTAGCTGTTAGCCAGAGAGCAATTCGACTGGCTAATAGCTAACAGCTAAGAGCTAATAGCTGCTACAGAACGCGGAGCCGCGGCAATGGCACTCACTTCCGAAGAACTCAAAAGCAGCCTGATCACCAAGAAGCACGAGCTAGAGGTGAACAAGCTGTTCCGCGCCTGCGTGAAGCAGGAGGCGAGCGACTTGCACCTGAAGGTGGGCAAGCCGCCGATGCTGCGCGTCAACGGGTCGCTACGACCGCTGCAGCGGGCGCCGATCGACGACGAAGAAATGGTGCGGATGTGCTTTCCGCTGATGAACGACCGCAGTCGCAAGATTTTCGAGCACGACGGCGGCGCCGACTTCGCCCACACGGTGGACGTGGACGGCACGATCTGGCGGTTTCGCGTGAACCTGCTGCAGCAACTCGGTCACATGGGCATGGTCGCCCGGCGGGTGAGTAGCTGGATTCCCGACTTCGCGGGCCTTAATCTGCCACCATCGATTGAGAAGCTTTGCACCTACGATCAAGGCATGGTACTGCTGGCCGGCGTGACTGGTTCCGGCAAAAGCACCACGATCGCCTCCATGCTCAACTGGGTCAACCAGCGATACCGCAAGCACATTCTGACGCTGGAAGACCCGATCGAGTTCGTGTTCACAGAAGACAAGTGCCTGATCAACCAGCGGGAGATCGGCCTCGACGTGGTGGACTTCGAGATCGGCATGAAGCACGCCGTGCGCGAAGACCCCGACGTGATGCTTGTGGGCGAAATGCGCGATAAGGAAACGTTCATGACGGCGATTCATGCCGCCGAGACGGGCCACTTGGTGTTCGGAACGATCCACGCCAGCAGTGCGGCCTCGACGATCGGCCGTATTCTCGATCTGTTTCCGCAGAATATGCACTCGGCGCTGCGAAGTGCGATTGCGTTCAACATGCGGGGCATTGTCGCCCAGAAGCTACTGCCGTCGATCAAGCCGGGGATCGGTCGAGTGCCGACGGTTGAGATCATGAACTTTACAGCGGTCGTCAAAAAGCTCATTCTGGAAGAAGAAGACGACAAGTTGTCCGATGCGATCCGCATTGGGGCGGAAGATGGCATGCAGGATTTCACGCAAAGCCTGAAGAGGTTGGTGGACGACGAACTAATAGACCGCGAAGTGGCGATGGAAGTGGCGCCGAATCGCGAGGCGCTCAAAATGGCCCTCAAAGGCATCGACGTGTCGCAAGGTGGGATTCTGTAATGGGGCGATGTTTCTCGCGATGGCTGTTGCTCGGCGCGCTGGCGTGCGCCGTGTCCTCTCTCGGTTTCGCCTCGCTCGCTGCTCAGGAGCCGTTGCCGCCGGTGGAAGCGCCGGCTGAGGGTGACCCGACCGCACCGCCCACCGAAGGCGAACCAGCGCCGACCGAAGAAGCAGCGCCTGCGGCTCCCGCGCAAGACAAAGACCAGTGGAACGACGAGCACTCGATCTTCCGCCTCACCAGCCCCTCTATTTCTTGGCTAAAGTTAGCTCTGCTTGCCGTGCTGTTTCTGATCTGGGTTCGCTCGGCCGATTGGGTGAATCGCGATTCGCAACTGTTCGACATCGGTTACGGAGTTTGGAATCCGGTTATCTTTTTTCCGTTCCTGGTCGGGCTACTGTTGGTTTTTCCGATACTCTTTGCGATACCGTTCTTGATTTCGTCAATTCTGTTGACGCTCATCTATCTTGTGACATTCTTTTCCTATGTCGTGGTGCGAAACAAGCGGGTCCAGCATCACGAGCGAGTGTTCACGCCCGAATGGTTCCGCTACGAGCTAGCGGCGCTGGCCAACAAACTGGGGATGAAAGTCAGCGCCGAACGCAAGGCCGACTATGAGAAGGGCGCGCCCGTCGATCTCACTGCCCTGGGTTCTCCCGATGACCGCGACAACCAGGCGAACTTGCTCACCGCCCGGCAATCGCCTGGATACTTGCTTGTGAAGGAACTGGTGGCCGACATGGTCGATCGGCACGGTGACCGCGTGGTCCTCGATTACAACGCGCAGTCGGTCGCGATGCAGCATCGGATCGACGGCGTGTGGCACAACGGCGAGGCCCGCGACCGGGAATCGGGCGACGTGATGCTCGCGGTAATGAAGCAGCTTTCCAACCTGAACATCAGCGAGCGCCGCAAGAAACAGGTTGGACAGTTTGCGGCCAAATATAAAAACCACTCTTACCTCTGCCCGATCGAAAGCCAGGGCGTGAAGACGGGCGAGCGCGTTGCGCTGGCCGTGAAAGGTGGCGAGCAACGCGAATTCAAGACCTATGCCGAACTAGGGATGCGCGACAAGCTTCGCGACCAATGGGCGGAGTTGATGGAGCGCGACACGGGAATGATCATCATTTCCGCCCTGCCCGAAGGAGGTCTGACGACGCTGACCGACGTTTCGCTGATGGAAACCGACCGTCTGATGCGCGATTTCTTCGCCGTGGAGGACATTCACCACCGCGAGCGTGAAATTGAAAACGTCGAGCTGGAAACTTACGACAGCAAAAAGGGCGAAAGCCCCTTTACCGTGTTGCCGCGGCTCGTGCGGCGCTACCCCAACGTCTACGTGGTCCGGAATGGGATCGATGCGGACGCGGCAAAGATTCTCTTTAATGAAGTCAAGGACGATCGGCTGTTGATTACCACCGTGCCGGCCCGCGAGGCAGCAGAAGCCCTGTTGCGGATTCTGCAGAACCAGGTGCCGCATAAGGATTTCGCCGCCGTCATTACCGCGGTGATGAACACCCGGCTGATCCGCAAGTTGTGCGATGCGTGCAAGGTGGGCTATGCCCCGTCGGCCGACATGCTGCAAAAGCTCGGCATCCCCGCCGGCAAGGTCGAGACGCTCTACCGCACGCCCAAGCCCGAAGAGATCGAGAAGCCCTGCCTCGAGTGCCGCGGCGTCGGTTACAAAGGACGCACCGGAATGTTCGAGCTACTCGTAATCAACGACCAGGTCCGCGAGGTGCTGCTCAAACAGCCGAAGCTCGAGCTGTTGCGTAAGGCGGCCCGTTCCGCCGGCATGCGCACGTTGCAGGAGGAAGGCATCCTGCTGGTGGCCAAAGGCGTTACCAGCGTGCAGGAATTGAGTCGGGTTTTGAAGCAATAGCAGTGGTGAGTAGGTGAAGTGGTGAGTAAGTGAGTATGCGAAACGAAACGCAGGAATAACCAACCATGTGGCTCTTTTACCTAATTGCCGTTCCCGTTTTCTTCGCCACGCTGGCGATGATGGTCCGCGAGGGCCTGTGGAGCAACACGATTACGCTCATCTGCATTGTCCTCAGCGGCCTGGCGGCGTTTGGCTTTTATCAACCCCTCACGGTGTGGGTCGATGAGAAGACCGAGGGCAGCTATACCTACTTGCTCGATATCGTCTGCCTGTGGGGGGTCTACGTCGTGGCGATGATCTTGCTCAGCGCATTGGCCGCGTCGCTCTCCAAGACCCGCATGCGTTTCAAAAATCCGATCGACCCCATCGGTGGCCCCATCGTCGCGGTGATTTCGGGCTGGGTGCTCATGTCACTTGTCCTGGCCTCGCTTCACACGGCCCCGCTCGGCAAAGAGACGATGGGCGGCGCGCTAGTGCATTCCACCAGCGATGTGCAAAGCAAGTCGTCGCTAAGCGCGCCCGATCTCTGGTGGTTAAGATTTATGCAGAACGCCGCCCAAGTCGACTTGCTTGGAACCAACCAAGAGTTCTCTGCCGCACTGTTCATCACAACCTATGCCGATCACCGCGAGAAGTTCGATAAATCTCAGGGTTGGCTGCAGAAGCGCAGTTGAGGTCCATGCCGCTCGTCCGCTGCCGTGAAGGAGTACCCCGACCGTGTCGAGTGACCTGGAGCAAACCGAATATCGTTCCCTCGCGCCACTCTCACTGGTGGCGCTCGTGCTGGGGCTGCTTGCGCCGGTCGCGTTTTTGTCTCCCCTACTGATCGCCGTGCCACTGGCGGGCATCGTGTTTTCGTTGATTGCATTGCGGCAGATTGCCGCCAGCGATGGCAGCGTCCTTGGCCGCGTTCCGGCGATTGTCGGCTTGGCGCTGTCGACGATTTGCGCTGCGGCAATTCCGGCGCAATCCGTGGCCCAGCGATGGCTCGCCAGCCGGCAGGCGCGACCGATCGCAATGGAGTGGTTTGCGCTGTTGGCGAAGGACGATCCTTATTCGGCGGTGGAAATGACGAACCAAGCCGCTGGAAGGCTGGCGTCCGGCCCGATGCTCGTCGAACACTACACTGCCAACGAGGCTTTGTACGAGCGCTTGCAGACGTTCGTAAATGATCCGGCCGTCCGCGCCCTGCTCGCACTGGGCGAGCAAGCGACGGTTCGCTACTACGATGACGCGGGCATTGGTCGCCTGGCGGGGGGCCGCCTGCAACTTGGGCAGATTTATGCCGTTACTTTCCGCGAATCGCCCGACGACGAGCCGGTCACCTTTTTCGTGCAACTCGTTCTGGAAAAAAACCCGGGCAATTCCACGATGCCGGGCGGCTGGCACATTCTGTCCTACAAAGGCGGCGCCCGACCCGATCCGTAGGTCAGGCTTCGCCTGACAGAACCCCGCGAAAATTTTCCTTGATCCGTTCCCGCGCTGCGTCAGGCCGGAAAACCCGGCCTACGCTTCTCCCAAGCGGAACAGATTGCCAAGTTTTCGTGAATCTAGGCCACTCTTTTTCCCTGAATAGCGCTTGCCGATACATCCGGTCCGAACACCGCGTCGATACAAGTGGTGAGGCGGTTGGTTGATCTTGGCGGACGACTGCCGGCGACAGGGGTCGCGGAATGTGAGTCCGCTATCTCTTATATCGTTTGCGCGCACGCTGCCCCGCAAGCGTTCCCCACACGAAGGAGTCAGTACTGTGAACGTGGTGAAATGGACAATCGGCCTCGCCGTCGTGGCCATCGGTAGTTCCGCCTGCGGCCAAACGGCAGTGCAATCCGCATTCGACTACGACTATCGTCTGGTGAATTCGGAAGACGCGGCCACTGAGCCTGCTATTGAGGGTGAGGCGGACGAAGAGTCAACCGACGACGCTTGCTGCGAAACGTGCGAACCGGGCTGCTGCGATGCTTGCGGTGATGTTGGCTGCGGCGATTGCTGCGGCTACAGCGACGGTGGTTGCGGCCTGTTCGGCCCCTGCTGCTTGGGCGAGCCGTGGACCCTCAAGGATTGGCTCACCCCCTGCTGCGACGGCCCGAACTACGGCGGCTGGATCTCGATGGGCTATTACGACAATCACGAGCGGCTCTCCTTTAACGACGGCGACTCGCTCTCCTTCAACGACCTGCCGAATAAACTCAACCTCGATCAGGCCTGGCTCTACGTCGAGAAGGTGGCCGAGTCGGATGGCTGCAATACCGACTTTGGGTACCGCTTCGACGCGATGTATGGTGTCCACGGCCATGCGGCCCAGTCGTACGGCAATCCCCGCAGCTTCGAGCCGGTGTTCGGCAAGAACCAAGGCTCCTGGGACGCCTCGCTCGATCACGGTCCGTACGCCTTTGCCATGCCGCAGGCCTACGGCGAAGTGGCCCGCGGCGACGTGAAGATGAAGGTGGGTCATTTCTTCACGCCCGTCGGATATGAAGTGATTCCCGACACGGGCAATTTCTTCTACAGCCACACGCTGACCCACTACAATAGCGAACCCTTTACCCACACCGGTGCATTGGCCCAGTTCGAAGCCACCGACACGATGACCCTCTATGCCGGCTGGGTCTTGGGCTGGGACACCGGCTTTGACCAATTCCTGTCGGGCAACGCCTACGTCGGCGGCTTCACCTATAAACCGAGCGACGACATATCGTTCACTTACATGAACACGATCGGCAACTTGGGCTGGCGCTCGGGCGGTGAGTTCGGCTTCACGCAACACATCGTCGGCCTGTTCACCCTTACGGAGAACATGACCTGGGTCGCGCAGAGCGACTACCTCCACACCGACGGCATCATCACCGACCCCACGTTTGCAAACGAGGAGGGGGGTCTCACCAACTACCTGATCTACAAGCTGAACGACTGCTGGAGCGTTGGTGGCCGCCTCGAATGGTGGAAGACCAACGCGCTGGTCGGCGAACCCGCCTCGTTCTACGACATCACCGGTGGCCTCAACTACCACGCCACCGCCAACCTGGTGATCCGCCCCGAAATTCGTTACGACTGGACCCCTTCGGACGTGGCCTTCGATAACGTCTTCGGCGAAGATTACAACCAGACCTGGTTCGGCATCGACGCGATCGTCACGTATTAAGAACGAAACAAAAGCCCGCCGCGCAAGCAAGGGCACCGAAAACAACAAAGCCGAAGGCCGCCATCGGGCGGCCTTCGGTCTTTTGTAGTTGCCGAACTCTTCATCCCAGCGGGATGACAGCCATTAGCCGGTGGTCGCGCAGCGCACCACCGGATAACGTGATCGAATCTTCACAATCCCGGCAGGGATCGCAGCAACACCGACTTTCGAACGAGCTTGCTGGCACACCCTCCGGGGTGCTCCTTCTCGAAGCTCCGTATTCCGGTGGTGGCGCTGCGCTTACCACCGGCTAATTGCTGCCAAGCCTCCGGCTTGAATTCGACGCGCGATTGAGTTCGGAACAGACGAACGACGTTACGCTTCCGCGAGGCATCGAGTGCGACGGCTGACCTCCGGTCAAAACCCCGGACCTTGATGCTGCGCGGTCGGCGTGGCTACCATAGGGCATCATCATAAGCTCCTACCGAGGCACCTCATCATGGAAGTCCCCGTCCCGCCGCACGACTCGCCCGCTGGCCCGCGTTGGCAACCGCTGGAGGCGATTGAACGCCGCGTGCTGGGCGTGCTTATCGAAAAGGCGAAGACCACGCCCGACGTTTATCCCATGTCGCTTAACTCGCTGCGGAGCGGTTGCAACCAAAAAAACAATCGCTTTCCGCAAATGCAGTTGGACGACGAACAAGCCGAGGAAGGCCTCGACACCTTGCGACAAAAGGGAGCAGTGACGTTCGTGCAAGGCAGCAGCCGGGTCGAGCGATTTCGTCACAATGCTTACGATTGGCTCGGCGTCGAGAAAGTGGAACTAGCGGTAATGGCGGAGTTACTACTTCGCGGTGCGCAGACAGTCGGTGAACTGCGGGGCAGGGCGGCGCGCATGGAGCCAATCAAGGGGCTTACGGAACTGGAACCTGTGCTTGCCAGTCTGCAAGCGAAGAACCTGATTCTGTACCTCACTGAGCCGGGCCGCGGAGCGGTCGTCACCCACAATCTGTATCAGCCGCGCGAGCTTGAGAAAGTCCGCCGCGAAGCTGGCAGCATCGCCGCCGAATCATCGTTCGAGCCAGCTTACCGACCACCGGCGACCGCGGCAGCCGTAGCTCCCGCGTCGGTCGCCCGGATGGGTAGCGTGGCCTCAAGCGGCGTAGATGCGTCGCGCGACGAAGTTGCCACATTGCGAGCCGACATGGTCGCGCTGCGAATAGAATTTCAAACCGCCATCGAATCGTTGCGGGAAGACTTCGAGACACTGAACCGCCAACTTGGTAACTGACCGGCGTTAAAGGCTGTCGGCTGTTGGCTGTCAGCTATCGGCCGGAGAAAACACTGGTCGCCTTCTGGCCGACAGCCCCGAGCCGACAGCCGATAGCCTATCGTACGAACCTATGGCGATCCGGCGTTACTTTCCCTGGCTCCTGCTGGCGTGTTATGCGGTGGCGCTCGTTTGGCCGCAGCCGGAGCTTGCTCGGAACATGCTGGAGATCCCCGGCTGGCCTGCTTGGGCTGGCGTACCGCGTTTGCCTTTGTTCCTATTGGCCGTGATTCTGTTTTCCGCGGCTCTGTCGCTCGACGTCACTCAACTGCGCCAAGTGATTCGACATCCCGCCGCCGTAGCGATGGCGCTCGCGGCGGTCTGGATCGGACCGGTACTGCTGGTTCTCGTGGCTGGCGCCCTGCTGCCCGATGCGGGCCTCACTACCGGACCGCTTCTGGGCATGGCGATTGTCGCCGCAATGCCGGTCGCCAATTCTTCGGTCGCTTGGACTCAACAGTCGCGCGGCAACCTCGGCTGGGGACTCGCGCTAGTCGTGCTCTCGATCGTACTCAACCCCTGGATCACGCCGCAACTCTTAAAACTCATGGGTTGGTCGCTGGCGGACGGCCAAGCGGTGCGGGTCAACGAATTGGTGGCTCATTTCTCAAGCGACGTCTTCATCGTCTGGGTGCTGCTGCCAACCGCGGCGGGGTTCGGTTGTCGCCTGTTGCTCGGTAGTCGAAAAACGACACGCTTCGTGCCCGGCGCATTGGTGGTAAGCTCCGTCTGCTTGCTCGCCCTCAACTACGCCAACGCTTCGCTCGTCGAACGACCGCAGCCCGCGCTGCTGGCGGTTGTCGTGGTGCTGTCGATTGCGATGAACTTGGTCGGACTTGGCTCGGCGTGGCTGGTGACTCGCCTCGCCAAACTCGATCGGTCCACCCACGTGGCGCTGATGTTTGGCCTGAGCATGAAGCACAATGGCCTGGCGCTAGCGCTTGGCGGCGCAATGCTTCACGACCAGCCGTCGGCGATCCTGTTTATCGTGGTTGCCATTCTCGTGCAGCACGCCATCGCGGCCATCATCGACGCCTGGGCAGTCCGCCACTCCGCACCTTAGCCGCGCTCGCTTGCGACGCGCTGCATTCAATTCCTTGACGTTCAGTCTGCGAGCTGATTTGTATCTGCTATCTTTCGTTCAATCGTACTTCATAGAGTTTTATTTCTTGGCGATACTGTCCAATCATTTGCTCGTACGACCGGCGGGCCTCGGCCAAATGAACCGCGGAAAGATCGCTACGATCACGCAATTGTCGCAAGCGCTCTTCCAGTTTCTGGAGTTTGACTTTCGTTTGCACATAACCGGCAGGAGTCAAATTAAAAGTCATATTGGCCCTATTTCGATCCTATGCATTCGTCATTCGTGCTTCGTCATTCCCACCTCACTTCCCCACCGGCTCCTGCACCATCACCAACCACTTCGTCTCGCTCGGCAGATTGCGGCCGGCGATGACAACTGGCTCCACCGCGCCCCAGTAGAGCGTATCGTTGCGCTGCAATAGGTCGAGGTAGTTCTCGACGATCCACTTCGTTGACTCGGTCCGCGTGCGGCTGGCGGAGAGCTGCGTGTCGATTTCCTCCAGCAGATCTGGCGTTAGCCGCAGCGGATGCGCTGACGATTGATAGCGGTCCAATTCTCGATGATGTAGCAACAGGCCGCGCTGCCCCGTCGCTTCGACGTTGTCTTGCCGCAGGTCCACGAGCACCACTTCGAGCGGGCGCTGCAGCTTTTCTTCGAGCACGTTGAACTCGCCCAGATCGACCGACATCGCCAGCACGCCCAGCACCTGCGGATTCTGCTTGGTGCCGTCGGTGACGGGCACGGAAAACGCGACCTTCAGCGCCTTGGTCGTTGTACTAGAATAAACGGCCGACTGATGTGGACCCGCAATCGGAGCGGCCTCGCCGTCGGCGGGCGGAACGTACATCGCCCCGCGGCCGTGGAAATAATCGCGGTGGGCATAACGCTGGCCGATGCTTTCCGACTCGGGGGAGCGGGCGATCTGCACGCCCCGGCGATCGGTCACGAACCAACTCTCCGCCGCAATCTCCTCGTCATGCGCCGACTTTTGCCGCATCACCCAATCCTGCACGGGCTTCCAGAATTGCTCGTTGTCGGGGTCGGCATCCACCGCCGTCATCGCGGCGCGCAGCTCGTTGTCATCGCTCAATCGCTGAAGCAACTCGAACCGATCCGAGATCTGTCGGGCGACCGCGTCGGCCGCATAACGGGCCGACGTCACGAGCGTGCTGCGTCGCGATTCGACCAGCGAGTGACGCCGCTCGCGGGCCAGGTTGGCCAACCAGGTTGCGACCCCGACCGCCGCCAGCAGGCCCAGCACCGCCGCAAGGCGCCACCATCGTGAAGTTGGCGCATCGATCCACGACGGGGCAGGGCGGGGAGACGAACCTTCCCGCGTTTCCGAATCGCGATGCGTGCGAGCCTGCGTCTCCGCCTCCGCGTTGTGCCGCGTCGGATCGCCGGCGCCCAATCGACGATGCTTCTCGACTAACTCCGCTAGATGGTGGTCGGCCGTGAACGGCGCCAGCGCCGCAGCCACCTCCGCCGGCGTGGCGTAACGATCTTCCGGCCGCTTGGCCAGCATCCGCTGAAGAACTTCCCACAATCCGCGCGGCAATGGCTCGCGATCGACAATCGGCGGCACCGCGCTCTTCTCGTGCGCCTTTTCCGGTCGCAAGTCCGAATCGAAAAACGGCGGCCGGCCCGCCAGCAAGTGGTACAGAGTGCAACCCAAGCTATAAATGTCGGCGCGAATATCGACGCTCGTCGTCCGCCACTGCTCGGGCGACATATACATGCCGGTCCCCATCGCCCGGTGGTCGACGCGCGTCAGCCGTTGTTGGTCGTCGCCGACCAATAGCGCCAGCCCTAAATCCAGAATCTTGACCACCGGCACCTGCAGCGCAGCCGCTTCGCTCAGCGGCGGAGTCGCGCCCGACAGCGCCGTCGGTTCCACAAGCGTCAGCATCAGGTTCGACGGTTTGATGTCGCGATGCACCATCCCTTGCTGGTGGATGTACTGCAACCCGACGGCCGCCTGCCGAGCGATCTCGCACGCATCGGTGGCCCGGAGCGGCCCGTGTTCGGCGATCAACTGTTCGGCGCTTACCCCATCGACAAACTCCATCACCAAGTAGTGGGTACTGTCATTCGGTGTTGATGAGTCAATCGCCACCACCACGTTGGGATGCTCGAGTTGCCCGACCGCCTTGATCTCCTGATAGAAGCGGCGAATCACTTCGTGCTGGCCGCCTTCGACGAAGTGGCTCTTGATGATCTTCACGGCCCGCGCGCGGCCGAACTGCGCGTGGCGCGCTTTATACACGTCGCCCATTCCGCCGCTGCCTAGCAGCGTGTCAAGCTCGTAGTTGCCAATCTTGCGCATCGGCGGCGCCGCGACCTGCGCCCGGCCGCGCCCAGCGGCGAACTCCGTCAGTCCTTGCGTCGCGGGCAGCACCGTCCATTCGCGCGGTCGCTCGTCGCGCGGCGTCGAGCGCGTCGGCCGCGCACCCGCGGCGTCGTACACCAATTCATGTACTTCAACGGGGCCGATGCCCCGCAGCTCGCGCCGGCCGTGGCGGTGAAATCGAACCCCATCGAGACCGGCATCCTCGAGAATCGCCACCGCCGATCGCGACAGCAGAATCTGTCCGCCCGTCGCGTAGTCATTCAGCCGCGCGGCATAATCGACCGCCTTGCCGATAAAATTGTCTGGGTCGGCTGGGTCTTGCTGCGGCACGCCCACGTGCAAACTCATTCGCACGGCCACCGCTGCTCCGCCCGGCGTTCGCAGCGCCGCATCGCGATGGCTCTCCTCGACGCCCACCGTCCAGCGGGCCGCCCGGGTCGTGTCGCGAAACACCAGAAAGTGCCCGTCGCCCGCCGTCGAAACCACCCGCCCGCCCAACCGCGCCAAGTCCGACTCGATCCGCTCGCGGTGCGGCGTGAGAATCTGCGCGACATACGCCTCGTCGCGCTCCATGTCGCTGCGCCCCGGCATTTGCCGCTTCAAATCGACTGACCCCACGATGTCGGTGAACACAAAGGTGATCAATTCGGACATGGGGGAGGAGTCAGGGATGAGGAGCGAGGAGCGAGAGTGGTGAACGCCGACAGCCGCTAACTCCAATCATCCCGCATGGCCCGCGATTGAGCAATCGGAATTCGTTCTCGCTCCTCGTTCCTCAACCCTCGCCCCCCCAACAAAAAAACCCGCCTCGAGCACGCTCGAGACGGGTCAAATAGTGAATTGTGTTGTGAATCGAAACCGCGCGGCGGAGCGCGGAGCGTTTCGACCGTGGCGTGTGATTGCCTTGTGCCTAGTTCCGCTGGAGGAGTTCGGTCGCAGGACCGATGTTCGCTACCGTGAGATCGAGTTGTGCGCGGGTCTCCCGACCCCGCACCGGCATCGAACACGTCCAAACAACCCAAGGTGGCATGCAAAGCTCAACCACCAGCCCGCCCGACCGCTCCCAGCTCCTTGCGCCCCGAAAAATTGAAAAGAGGAACCAAGGATTTGGAAAAACGACGGCGTCAATAAAGGCTCCTTATACGGGGTGAAGGGGATTGAAGAGGCCTTCGGCTATCGGCTGTCGGCTTTCGGCCAGAAACATGTTGTGCTGGGTCTCGCGACCCCGCACCATCTGGCCGATAGCCGACGGCCGATAGCCAACCCCCCTGTTTTCGTCGATTTGGCCGTTGCCAGTCAACGCTACAACCGGAATTCTGCCTTGTCGAGAAGATTTTTTCGTCGCTGGAATTCCACCTGTTCCGGTTAGCGAACCAGCGCGGCCCCCGTAGGGCAGGCTGTGCCTGCCTGCTTTGCCCCCAGCACCATTCTCCCAGCCCCCAGCCCCTCCCCCAAAAACTTCCTTGTGACGCTTGTAATCGTGGGTACACTAAGGGTTGGTGTGGAATTGGGGAAACTTTACGGAACAGAGCTTCCCACGGGATTCGTGCAGCAAGCCCGCAGCGCCAGCAAGGCATCCATCTCCCCTTCTGCCGTGGATATTCACCCGGAGCCGTCGAGCATGATCTGTTTAGCCCGGTTTTTGACAATTCTCGTACTGCTCGGGTTGGCCGCTGCGCCGGTGCCCGCGCAGCAAATTGATCTCAGCCTCAACGTGCTGTACGCCTCGCCGAGCAATCCCAATTCGGGCGGCACGTGGCAACTGGTCGGCAAGAGCACCCACTTCGGCATCGTTGCCGTTGACGCTTACCTCACGGGCATCATCGCGCCGGTGACCAACGTCGCCCCGCGGGGCATCGTCAATAGCGATCCCTGCTCGGGTAGCTTTGTCTCGGGCTGCGCCGGCTTCTACAACCTCGCGGCGGTCACTACGCCGTCGTACGTTGAGGTCATCGTCGGCCAAGCCCCACTGTTTCCCACGGGCGGCGATCAGGAGGGCCTGTTCTACGGCGTCGGCACGCTCACCAACGGTTCGCCCCTCTATCCGGGAAAGCCGCCCGCTCAGAATTCCATCGGCCCCAATATCACTTCCCTCACCGGCATCAGCGGCGTTCCGTGGGCTACTGGCGATGTGTTCAGTAGCCCCGCGTGGAGCGCCGCCGCCATCCTCGCCAGCGGCACGTTTGCCGTCAACAAACAACCCGGCTTTTACGCCGAGGAAGACAACTTCGGCTCCGTCTTCACCACAGTTGGCACCAATTCTGTCGCCGGTCAGACATCACTGTTTGCCAACACCACCGTCACTTCGATCGTCCGCACCAATCTCGTGCCGGGCAGCAGCGGAGACTACAACGGCAACGGCGTCGTCGATGCCGCCGACTACACCGTCTGGCGAAACACCCTCGGCGCCACGGGCCTCACGCCGTTCACCGGCGCCGACGGCAGCGGCAACGGCATCATCGACACGGCCGACTACCAACACTGGCGAGCCAACTTCGGCACCATTGTCGGCTCCGGGGCCGCCATCGGCTCCACCGCCGTCCCCGAGCCTACAACTGGAATCCTAGCCGCATTTGCCGGTATTTTCGCACTTTTCCAGGCGTGGGCCGCGGGAAGGCTAGGGACGAGGAGCTAGGAGCTAGGGGCTAGGAGCTAGGGAAAAAACAGGGGAAAAAAGCGGCCCCCTCGCCCCTAACCCCTCGCTCCTAACCCCTTCCGCAGTTTTCGCGCTTCCAAGCACGGCATTCGCGCAAAGTATTAATTTTAGGAAAAAGCAGGAATCCCGCTTGAAACTGCTTGACACAGTCACAATAGAGAAACATAATGCCCCAAGTCAGCTAGACGACAACTGCCCGTTGGGGGCTGGCTTTTCGCTGATTTCCGGTTTTTTTTGGGGACGAGTACTTCTGGCCGGTTTGCCAATCTGCTTTCCCGACCGCAAGCGCCAGTTCCAAAAAAAACCAAAAAAAGCCACGATGGCAGCCGCCAGATGCTTGCAGGCCGCACCGGCCTCAGGCATGATGGAAAAGGGAGTGGTGACGCAGTTCGTTAATTGGGTTTGTTTTATTGGAGGGTGCGCCGAAGGGCGTTTGAGCAAAGTTTTCCTAAGACTCCAGATCGAAGAGCCGTTCTCTTTCGCTCTGGCCGATAGCTGACAGCCGATAGCTGACAGCCATCCTGGTAAACTCTGATCGCTCGGCAACTCTGGTCTGATTCTTTCTTTAAGAGGGTGGAGAGAAAACTAATGTCCTGGAAAAATCTCGCATCTGTCGCAGTGTGTGCCTTGTTGGCCAGCCCTGCCTGGGCCGTGCCTTCCCTGCAGATCACCAACATGGGTCTCAATGGGAACGGCGACTGGGTTTGGAACGTCTCGGTCACGCCCGAGACGGCCTTTTTTATCGACAACCCGCCCAACGGCGTCGGTGGCTCGATTGCCGTGGAACTGGGTCTCACCGCCAGCGGTGGAGCGGGCCTGCTTGTTGGTTCACCATCCACCACCACCGCCAACATTGAAAACAGCAATCCCGGCAACGTCATCTTCAGTTGGGAAACCCTGACGGATGTGCAGGATCCTCTTCCTCCCGATGCCCCGAACATGAAGCCCGTCGGCCTGCAAGACAGCGTCGCCAACGACCAGATCTTTGCTGCCCTCGGATCCACCTACTTCACCAGCGGCGGTGCTAAGCACATCATCACCGTCACGACCGACGGACCTAGCACCGCGGCCTTGACCAGCTCGCTTGCGCTGCATGATTCGAGCCTCATCGCCCAGAACGATCCGAGCACGACCGACGACACGTACGACTTCCCCGCGGGCGGCAGCGCCACACGAACCGCGTTCCCCGGTGACGCCGATTTGAGCGGCACAACGAACTTCAATGACTATCAATCCCTCGAGAATAATTTCGGTCAGCCGGGCATTTGGACGACTGGTGACTTCGACGGAAACGGCATCACCAACTTCAATGACTACCAAGTGATTGAAAACAATTTCGGTCAGTCGGGTGGCTCCAATACCCCGCTGAACTCGGTTCCCTCCGGAGCCGGTGCGGGCGGTTCGGCTGCGGTTCCCGAGCCGGCCTCAATCGCCCTAGGTGGTTTGGCATTGCTGGCCGGTCTCGGACTGGTCCGTCGGAAGTAAATTGGGAAAATACGCGGAGGTCGCCCACGGCCACTATGGGCGACCTCCCCTGGATACAAACAATTCGGCTGAGTGGTTGTAGGAGCCTGATTGCTAATGCATTGAGGGGTTAGGGGCCACCTGGGGGACCCGCTGGCGGGTGGCTGGGGAAATCATTAGCGGGTAAATGCTACGATTCTTCAACGTTTCAACCACATTTGCCTTTCTGTTTAAGGGATCATCTCATGCTTCGAAAATTCTTTGCTTTGCTGGTTGTAGCTGGGTTGGCTACGTCGGCGTCTGCAGCCACCGTCACCTTGACTTTGCAAAACTTTGCAGACCAAACCTACACCGTCACCGCCGAGTCCAGTGCCGGCGACAATGGTGGTATCCGCTCTTATGTCTTCGGGTTGGATGGCTACGCGACCTTGATTCACCAAGCTCCGCGCGTCGGGTTTGCCCTGGATTCAGGATCGAACGAAGGTCCCGCCGGCTTTACGTCTCTCCGGTCCGCGAATAATCCCGTGGATAAGACGATTCGTGCCGGTCAGGATCTGCTCACTCCGCACTTGATCACCGGATTTGGCCAGACCGATAGCAGCTTTGCGCAACAAGATCTTCAACCCGGCAGTTTCGGTAATCCTCAAACCCAGCTCGACTGGGGCGTTCCCTTGTTGCTGGCGAGTGGAACCTGGGTGGCTAACGCCGAGCCGTCGTTCCTGAGTACGGTTGTGGCCGGCGTGAACGTTATCGATCCTAGCTCGCCGAGCGGTAGTTCCCCTGCAGAGGTGAGGTTCGTTACGATTCCTGTCATTCCCGAGCCCTCGACCTTCGCCCTCGCCGGCTTGGCGCTTGTCGGCTTCATCGGCTACGCTCGCCGCCGCAAGTAAGCTTTGCCTCCCCGCGAAAGCGGAAGCAATTTTCTGTAACGCACAAAGGCCCTGGGTTAACCCAGGGCCTTTTTTCGTTTTTTTGCGCGCTCTTGGTAGGCGGAATCTCGATTGATAGGGAGTGGGGCTACTTCCTTTGAGAGAGGAGCGTGTGATGACTGCGTTAAGGTTTTGCCTTCTGTTCGGGCTTGCCGTATCCGGAAGCGTTCTCAATCCGCCCATTGCGTTCGGCATCGTAAATAGCGACCCGAATGGAGACTTTGTTGTCCCCATTGGAACGGCTTTAGGTGACGCTGTCGGCACGCTAACGAGTGCCTTCGGAACTGAACAAGAAGCGAAATGTAGCTGTGCACTTCTACCAACTCGATCCCATGTTCTTACGGCCGCCCATTGCGTTCGAGTTTACGGGAAAGCTACCGAAGCATTCGCGACATGGCAGACTGCAACAGGCCCCGTACAATTGCAGGCTTCAGCCATTGAGGTGCATCCCGCCTTTGAATCGTTTTATGACCATGATCCTGCATCGTACACTGCCGGATTTTACGCCGCTTTGTGGCAGGGAGTCGACCTAGCAGTACTAACACTTGAATCGGCCGCACCAACGGGAGTTACTTCCGTTGATATCCTGCGAGACAATTCAGGATTGGAGTTCTCGGATTCCTTCTTGAGAATTGGATATGGTGCATATGGAGTTGGCGATGAAGGCTGGACGAATCCCCCGGATGGCCAGAAGCGATTTGGGTGGAATGAATGGGACACTTATGAGGAAGACGTGATTCCGCATTTCGATGCGTACGGTTTGTACCCGGAGAACTTTCTATTCTCCGATTTTGACAGCGGGCTGGAAGCGGACAGCGCTCTCGGCGGCCTCGGCCTGGGGCTAATTGAGGCGGCAAGCGCACCTGGAGACTCGGGGAGCCCTTCTTTTATTGGGACGGCTGCAGGAACTCGGATTGCAGGTGTAACTTCGGGGGGTTACGGAATTAACTCGTCGTGGGGCAGTATCGGATTTGATATCCGCGTGTCGTCGCTTCTGAACCAGCGATTCATTGACCTCGTGTCACTCGAAGAAAAATGGCTTGGCGATGTCGATCTTACGGGAGATATCGATGTAAATGACATTAACACTCTTTTCGCGACCATGTGGTTCGGAGGAGCGCCCCTTTCGCATCGAGATCTGAATGGCGACGGATCAGTTACCTTCGCCGACGTAGATACGCTCGTCCGCGACCTGCTTCAAACTGAATACGGGGTCTGAATTTAGACGGACTTATCGACAGCACAGACCACGACCTCCTATCCGGCAATATAGGACTAACCGGTCTCGGTTGGTCGGGTGGGGACGTTGATGGGAATAACGTAGTAAACCAAACGGACCTCGACATTTTGTCGGCGAACCTTGGCTTTGATCGAATCGGCCGACTTCTGGGCGTAGAGAATAGCGATCCACAGGTTCTTCCTTTCGCTTTGATCGGCGACCCTAACACCGGGAGTGGATTAGTTCCCGAGCCCTCCACCTTCGCCCTCGCTGGTTTGGCACTGCTCGGCTTCATCGGCTACAACCGCCGCAAGTAAGCTTGCCTTTCCGCGAATGCGGAGGCAGTTTTCTGTAACGCACAAAGGCCCTGGGTTTAACCCAGGGCCTTTTTTCGTTTGTCTACCGCTGATTCGGTAGCCGAGTATAATGAAAGTAGAGGATTTTCAATCCAGGACAGCAATTCAATGACTCAACTCATATTAGATGACGAACAGGTGGCCGCCGTCCGTCAAGCGGCTGACCGGGTCGAAGTCCGCGACCAGAACGGCAATCTGGTCGCTTACTTCACCAAGCAGCCAACCGCCACTTCCGAGGAGATCGCAATAGCGCGGAGCCGAATGAATTGGCCGGGACCGTGGCACACGACCGAGCAGTTCTTGGCTCGCCTGCACGCGCTCCCCGAGCGGCTGCCGACTTCTCCAGGCCAGTTCTCCCGCGAAGAAACGTACTGCGACAAGTAGTGACGGCGATCAACTCGCATGTTTGACCCGGGCAATCCGCTTCCTTGGGCGGTTCCTAGCCAGGTCATACGTCGATTGCAAATTGAGCCAAAACTCTGCTGTCGTCCCCAGCGCTTGACTGAGCATCCACGAAAGCTCGGGCGTCACGCGGCGTCGCTCGCGGGCAAGTTCGCTAATCCGCTGGGATGAAACGCCTAGATGCTGCGACAAGGCGGCGGGAGTAATCCCCAACGGCACAAGGAACTCTTCTCTTAGAATCTCACCTGGATGGCAGGGAATTCGGTTTCGCGGGATCATTTGCGCCTCTCTAATGATAATCGACGATCCGGACCTCGCTAGCGTTCGCGTCGGACCATCGAAATACTACTCTCCATTGAGCGTTGATTCGAATGCTAAATAAGCCTTGCAGATCGCCATGCAACCGCTCCAAGCGATTGCCAGGCGGAGACCGCAGATCGATCAGGCTTTTCGCACCGTTCAGCACGTCAAGTTTTCGGACCGCGGTTTTGGTGAGCTTCGGTGGCAGCCATGCAGGACGGCGACTGTCATGGTAGAACCTTTCCGAATCTTTGCACGCAAATGAAACAATCACATGTCGACGCTAAGCGATTTCCCGTGTTGTTTTCACGCGCCGCTCTGTGGTATCTGGTATCGCAACAGTTCGTAACGTCGGTATGGTTTCTACATAGGTGGCCGGCCCCTCGACCGTAAACGAGACTCCCTCTACTGCGAGCGCCGGCAAAGCGGTTTCCACGACCATCATTTCACCGCTGTCATAACTCGTGAACGAGAATCGTCCCGCCAGAAACCCCAGAGCACGGCGTTTCGTTTCGTGGTCCGGAAATCGAATGCGAATCAATTGCATACCCTAATAATACTCCGCCCATCTCCAAGTGCCTATATCGTGTTGACTCCCGGCCCCCGCCGCTTGCGGCTTAGCGTCTTTTTTCGCGTCATTTCCGCGATTCTCCGGTTATGATAGAGGCATGGCGCCGCTCCTGTTGGTGCGCCGTCGAGGGTAATCTTCGCCGCGAATGGTTCGACGCTTCCACAACTTGCCCGTTTGGATCGCTGGTCTGACGGTGCTTTGCGCCAGTCGGCCGGCGCTCGCGCTGACCTCGTCCCAAGGTCCAGCCGGCGCCAATCTCGATCTCGCCCGCACCATCGGCATTGGCGCCGGCGTGAAGGTGGGCATTCTCGATGTCACGCAATTCGGGCTTCTGCCGACACATCAACTGGGATCGAGGCTCGAAGAGCAGGTCAACTTGAGAGACCTTTCGGTCGACGATACACCCTTGCCAATCGTGCTCGGCGACGATCCCCACGAAACGCTCGTAGCAAACACGTTGGCCGGCGAACATCCGACCTATCGCGGCACGGCCCCGGGTGCTCGCGTTTATGTCGCAGCCGTCGGCGACGACTACGCTTCCTTGCAAGCTGCCAGCGCGTGGCTCAGCGTGAATCGAGATAATCCCCTGCTAAACTTGAGCGGCGGCTGGGAATTCAATGGCAATGGCGAGAGCGACCGCGAGCGCTATTTCGATTGGCTCGCCCGCGCGCACGACGTGCTCGTGGTGAAAACCTCCGGCAACAATGGTGGTCAAATCAACGACCCCGGTGGATTCTTCAACGGCATCACCGTCGGAATGTTCGACGAAGCCACGCAGGGTCGGCATCAATTTAGCTCCTACCTGCTCTCCGGCAGCTCGTCCGAGGCCCGCGGCAAGCCGGAGATCCTGGCCCCCGGTGTCGCGATCACCGACGGCGTAACCTATGGTGGCGTTCCGCAGCGTGGCACCAGTTTTGCCGCGCCGCACGTCACCGGCACGGCGGCCGTGCTGATGGAGCTCGGCGTCGAACAACTTGGCGGCATGCCGCTCGGTCGATTGGCGACGAAAGCATTGATCCTCAACGGCGCACGTAAACGCACCATCGCCGGCCCGCAGTCGGGCCTAGCGCAGTCGTTCGACTTTTCCCCCAACAACCACGCGTCGCGCGACCGCAACTACCTAGCCGCCGGTGATGCAGCTTTCGCCCCCAATGACACGGCGCTTACCACCCAAGCTTGGAACCCCACCGCTTGGAGCAACGACGGAACCACCTTTACGACGACCGGGCCGCTTGACGACGAGCAAGGCACGGGGCTGCTCGACACATCGCGCTCGGTAATCAATCTCCTCGGTGGCCGACAGACGCCTGGCACCGTCAGCGGCATCGGCTGGGACATAGGCACGCTCTCGCCCGCGGCGACCGTTACCTATGCGATCGCCCAAGCCATCCCCGCCGGTAATTTCCTCACCGCCACGCTCGTCTGGGACCGCATCATCGCCGAAGACGATGCCGACAACACAATCGAGTTGCTCGACACTTACTCATTTCAAGAACTCGCGAATTTAAATCTGCGGCTCCGCGACAGCCTGGGGACCGTGGTCGCGCAATCCATTTCGACGACCGACAACCTGGAACATCTTCACGTTCCCCTTACATCACCGGGTTCACCGGGCGACTATTCGCTCGAAGTCGCCTACAACGGCGGCGGCGTTCTGCCCACCGAATTTGCCATCGCCTGGTGGGTAGGCAAGAACGGACTCTCACCGGGCGACTATAACTACGACGGCGTGGTCGATACCGTCGACTACAATCTCTGGCGCGCGAGCTTCGGCCAACAGGCCATCTCGCGCACCGGCTTCGCCGCAGGCGACGGCAACGGCGACGGCATCGTGGACGCCGCCGATTGGGCGATCTGGCGTGACGCCGCGAGTGGCCCGTTCGGTACCGGCACCCTGGTCCATGCCGTTCCCGAGCCTGCCACCGTCGCGCTTGCGGCCCTCGCGATGTTTGGCCTACTGGCCTACGCCCGCAAGTAAGCTCGCGTAGTTGCCGCATGCGAAATTCTGAAAGACCAGGAATGTTTTGCGGCAAATCAGGGCCATTCTTGTTATACTCTAGAGCGGGTCGGGGCTTAGATAATTCCGAATCGAACGGAAGGCGAACGATGGTGCGCGACGGTCTTGCGGTGGTAATCTGGTTATGTGTGGCAAATCTGGCGTCGTCCGCCACGGTAAACGTTGACCTCCGCGTCGATCCCGGTGGAACCTACGAGGTCTATCTCGACTCCAGCCTTGGCGACAACTTCGGGATCGCGTCGTACGCAGTGGATTTGGCAAATATCGCGTCGCTCACTCATACGGCACCCCGCGCTGGCTTCGCCGTTAACGCGGCACAAGAGGAAGGCACCGCCGGGTTCACAGGTTTTCGTACGCCGAACAACAATCCGCTACTCCGCGCCAGCCAGGACTTCGAATTCACTCCGCACCTGATCCGTGGTTTCGGACAGGAAGCGAGTAGCTTCGCGGCTAAGGGAT
The DNA here is from genome assembly GCA_040901765.1 of Pirellulales bacterium. Lineage (GTDB taxonomy): Bacteria > Planctomycetota > Planctomycetia > Pirellulales > Lacipirellulaceae > JBBDYG01. Next base: position 35,555 of record JBBDYG010000124.1, on the reverse strand, counting down.
TGGAGTTCTTAGGTAATCCCCTGACGCAAACGTCTTGGGGCTACCCATTGCAAATTGCCACCGGCACTTGGTCGGGTACGATGCCTTCGATCCTGACCGCGTCGGCAAATGTGTTTCGCGAAGCGACGGGAACCAGCATCGAGGCCGCCGTTACGCCGTTTCCCGGTGGTCAACCGGGAATAAGAGTTGATCGAGTTGGTTCGTCAATTCCGTCAGGCGGAAGTTACGACTTTGGGACCACTCCGTTTGGCATCGGAGTGCAGCGAGCGATTTTCATTTCTAATACGGGCACAAATACACTGCAACTCGGAACGCCATCAATTTCCGGTCCTTTCTCGATCACCGGCGGGTTTCCAAGTTCGCTCGTTTCCGGAGGACAAGCGAGCGTCAGCGTGGTGTTAGATGCAGCAACCTCCGGCACTTTCAATGAATCGTTCTCCTTTGGTACGAACGTGCCCGGGCTTCCAACTTACAGCATGCAATTATCGGCCGAAGTGCTGTCGCAGGAAGAAAGCGTGCCTTCAATCGAAGTCTTTCGCGGTAGCGAGATGCTTATGAGCGGCGGCGCTTACGATTTTGGCACCGCGGCTCAAGGAGCATTTCGGCAGCGCACATTTACGATTACGAACCCCGGACTTGGAGAGCTGGTGCTCGGCTCGCCGGCGCTCACGGGCGGCTATTCGCTGGCCGGTTCGTTTCCGAGTTCGATTCCGTATGGTCAAATGGCTAACTTCACACTAGCAATGGATACTTCGACGCTGGGACCAAGCCCCGGCTCACTGTCCTTCAGCACGAATGTGGCGGGTCAGCAGTCGTTCGATTTGCAGTTGACGGGCGAAGTCATCGAAGCACCGCCTCCGCCGCCGGAAGAAAGGGGCGTGACATTTCTGATCCAGATTAATCCGAACAACACATTCGAATTGTATGTGCGCGCCAGCGAGGGCGACAATTACGGCATCGCTTCGTATCAGGTGGAACTCGCCAATGTGACACGACTCACGCACGTTGCACCGCGACTCGGATTTGCGCTTAATGCTAATGATGAAGAAGGTCCGGTCGGATTTACACAGTCTCGCTCGCCTTCGAATACGAACACAAACCCGCCAAACCCCATCGTGATTACTGCGAGTCAAGACACCTCGACGCCCCACTTGATACGTGGTTTCGGGCAACAGGACTCCAGCTTCGCGGAAGAAGGATTGAGCGACTTCGGCAATCCGCAGTCCCAGGTCGATTGGGGCGAGCCTTTACTCCTCGCCACTGGAGAATGGACAGTAAGTCCACAACTCCTATCCGCTAGTGTCAATGTTTTCACCGAGGCAGAGGGGATCGCGACTCGCTCTGCACGGGTTCTTAATTTTGTACCTGAACCTTCGACGATTACCCTGGCCACCTTCGCGATGCTTGGCCTCAGTGTCGTTGTCCACCGGCGTCGCAAACAATACGGCAGTGCGCAGACTTAGCTATCAAACAGTCATGTGTGCGGTGCTGCGGCGATGGGCCGATTCGGTATACTCGAAGGCGGGTTGGATTCTCGAGGATTTCGCAACGCGGGGGGAGCAGCATGGGACGGGTGATTCTATCAGTTGTTCTTGGCACGTTTCTCGCTACTCGAACCTTCTCCGCGACGGTGAACGTCGATCTGCGGGTCGATCCGGGCGGCACGTACGAGTTGTATCTCGATTCGAGCCTGGGCGACAATTTTGGAATTGCGTCGTACGGCGTTGAGTTAGCCAACATAGCTACGCTCACCCATACCTCTCCTCGGCTCGGGTTCGCCACGAATGCGGCTCTCAAGGAGGGCCCGGCTGGTTTTACGCAGATACGATCAGCAGATAACGTGTCCTTTGTTCATGCAGCCCAGCTCAATATTCCCACTCCGACCCCACATATCATTCGCGGTTTTGGACAGGAGGCGAGCAGCTTCGCTGCACAGGGACTGAGCAACTTCGGCAATCCTCAAACTCAATCCTCCTGGGGCTACCCGCTGCAGATTGCGACCGGTACCTGGTCGGGCACGCCGCCGACCGTTATCGATGCCTCCGTCAACGTCTACCGCGAGGCAACGTTTATGACGCCACCGCCAACGATGGCCGCTGATATTTTCATTGTGGGAGGGTCTCCCGCGATCGACGTCCAGCGAAACGGCGTTTCGTACCTGTCAGGGAGCAGCTTCGATTTTGGCACCGTGCCGTTCACTGGTTCGACGGAGCGATTTTTCTCGATCCGAAATCCGGGGAACAGCTTGCTGCTCCTCGATTCACCTAACATTACCGGTCCGTTCTCGATCATCAATACGTTTCCCCCATCAATCGCCGCTGGAGAGTCGGCAAATCTGGGCATCGCGCTCGACGCGTCAACAGCGGGTACATTCAACGAGTTGCTCACTTTTGGAACGAATGTTTCCGGCCTGCCGACGTACCAACTTCAGTTGACGGGGCGCGTATTGAGCCCAGAACAGAGCCTGCCTGCCATCGACGTTGTATATGCCGGATCGTCCGTCGCTTCCGGCAGCAGCGTCAGTTTAGGTACGGCGTATGTCGGCCAGATACGGCAGCGGGCCTTTACCATCAAGAACCCTGGTCTTGGCGAATTAGTCCTCGGCGCGCCGACGTTCACCGGCGGTTATTCACTTGCCGGTTCGTTTCCCAGTTCCATCCCGTATGGCGAGATGTCGAATTTCACAATCGCGATGGATACCTCGACGGCAGGGACATCGCCCGGTTCGGTTTCGTTTGTCACGAACGTGACCGGTCAACCGACCTTCGATTTGCAATTAACGGGCGAGGTGAGTGAACTACCGCCTCCGCCGACCGGACCAGCAACAGTCTTTATAGACTTGAACGTTGCCCCAGGCGGAACGTACGAAGTCACCATGTATGCTGTTGGAGAGGACAATGCCGGAATCCGCTCGTACGTTTTTGGACTCGACAACTGGGAAACGCTTCAGCACATCGCGCCGCGAGTCGGGTTTGCAGAAAACGCCGAGGGTGAAGAAGGTCCCGCTGGTTTCACAGCGCTTCGCTCCGGGAATAACCCCGCGGACAATACCGTTCGTGGAGGTCAAGATCTCCTCACGCCGCACTTGATCGCCGGATTTGGACAGACCGATAGCAGTTTCGTTCAAGAAGGGCTTAGCGGCTTCGGTGCTCCGCAAACCCAGACCGATTGGGGCGTGCCATTGTTGATCGCTCAGGGAACTTGGAGCTTCGAGAACGGTAGGCCAAGTTTCTCAAGTTCTGTTGTTGCCGGCGTGAACGTTATCGATCCCAATTCGCCGAGCGGTAGTTCTGCCGCGCAAATAGTTTTCGTGTCCGGCTTTCCGATTCCCGAGCCTTCGACGGTCGTCCTCGCCGCCCTCGCGCTGCTCGGCCTGCTCACCCGCGCCCGCCGCCGCAGATAAAGGTGCGATGGAACCTGCATTTGCGCGTTTGCGAGAAGCTTTTTCATTTTGCCAACTTGACGCGCGTGCAGCGTGGCACAGTGGCACAGTGGCACAAACTAAAAAAGTGACTTGTTTTCGGCCTAAACGGCCGTCCCAGTACCGGACGGCGAATGGCGCGTGGCAAGCTTTTCCGCCTGCCGCGACCTTTCCACGGCCAACGAAAAAACCAATTGTTCCGTGGGCGACGGCTCGATGACATCACGGAGATAGTGCGCCTTCAGATCGAACCCCCGCGCCCCAGGTCACGGATGACCGTACGACGACCCGCAAAGGGCCGCCTCTCACCCGCCCGCCGACTTTGCCTCGTGTGCCTCTCGCTCGCTTGCGTTGCGCTTGCGCTACGCGCCGGCCAACTCGCGCTGCGCGACGCCCATGTGGCCGAGTCTCTCCGAGACTCGGAATTGCCAGTTTCGGAGAAACTGGCCCACGTGCGAGCCATAGCCCCCAGCCCCCAGCCCCCAGTTCCTAAGCCGCAGTCCCTCCGCGACCTCCACGCCGAGTTGGCGCGCGTCTGCCCTGTCATTGCCGACATGCCTGCCCAGGAGTTTGTGGAAAGGGGACAGGGGCCCGGGGTCGGGGGTCAGGGAAATTCGAAGACGGCACCCGAACCGTGGGAAGCGGATTGGTACGGCGGCCCGGCGATTCGCACCGTGGCGGCAACTACCTCTGCCCAAACCAGCTCCAAGAAATGGCTCGTGCCGCCAGAGAAGTGGTTCTTGCCAGGTGATGAAGCGAAGCTTAACCAAACAGCGCCTGCCGCGCCGGAGCCAGAGAACGAAGCACCGGTCGCAGCCCCGTCGCAAGGGCTGCCCGCCGTCGAATCACAACCGGCCGAACAGTCGCCATCGCAGGCGCTGCCGGACGAGCCACCCTTGGAAGCGCTGCCGATCGAGCCACCTTCGAAAGCGCTGCCGCCGAGCGCGGTTGGCATGGAGAACGTGGACGTCGGCGACCGTAGGTCGCCGGCTACGGCGGAGGAACTGCCGCGGAGCGAAGTGTTTGCGCCGCCGAGTCTGCCACTCATGCCGCACGGACGCGGCTCAGATCCCCTCCCCCTCGGGGGGAGGGAGCAGGCCGTCGATCCGCATCTCGAGTTGTTCGCCAAGAACTGCTACCCTTCCGCGCGGCAATGCGGCGAGTGTCACAAAAAAATCTACGAAGAGTGGGCCGTGTCGAGCCACGCTTATGCGATGGTCTCGCCCATGTTTCATAAATTCGAACAGAAGATCAACGACATCAGCCAAGGCACGGTCGGCTACTTCTGCTTGCGCTGCCACGCGCCAGTCGCCGTGGCGATGTGCCAAAGCCGCGACACGCCGATTTGGGACATGCCCGAAGTCGCCCGCGAGGGAATTACCTGCATCGCCTGCCACCGCGTGCAGTACCGCTACGGCAAGACCAACGGCGAGCGCCGCATCGAACCGGGCGACATCTACGCACCGGTAATGGGATCGATTGGCGGCGACGGCGTCGCGAAGGCAATCGCCGAAAAGGATAACTTCAAAGTAAAAACGTCGCCCGACGACAAAGGCCCCGGCCAGGCGATCCATCTCGAGGGGATTTATTTCGACCAACTCTCAAAACCGGAGTATTGTTCGAGCTGTCACCAGGTTGCGGTCCACCCCGGCATCAAGCTCGAAGTGGTCTGGGAGCAGTACCGCAAATCGCCGGCGTGCAAGAAGGGCATCTCCTGCCAAGATTGCCACATGGGCCGCGTGCCGGGAATTCCGTCCGGCTACGAGGTCTGCTCGATCGCCGAAGTCGGCGGCAAGTCGGTCAACGAACACCGCAAGCACGCGAATCACATTTTCTACGGCCCCGGCTACTCCATCGCCCACCCCGGAATCTTTCCGTTCCACAAGGATGGGAATCGCTGGACGATTCAAGAATGGCTCCTATTCGATTGGCGCGGCGGCTGGGGCACCGATGACTTTGAAGACGCCGTCGCCGACGGAAAAATCAACGTTGCTTTCCCGCCCGCATGGGCCGAGGCAGATGATCGGTACGATGCCCGTGAGATCATCGACGACAACCAAAAGCGGCTCACTGCCAAGACCGACATTCGCCGCACCGTGATGGAGAACGGCACGCACGTCGAGGGACCATTCTTCAAGCGCGATCCGTGTGCGGGAACCGATCTCCACTTCCACTACGTCGTCACGAATAAAAACGAAGGGCACAATATCCTCACCGCGTCGCTCGGCGCGCAGCCGCAGTTGTGGGCCAACGTCGCGCTCATCGGTCCCAACGGGCAGCGGCTGTGGGAGACCGGCTACACCGACGCCTACGGCGATTTGGCCGACATCCACTCCGAAGGGGTTCGCCAAAAGCACGTGCCATACGACTGGCAGCTTTTCAACTTGCAGACGATGTTCCTGATTACCGGCGCAGTCGGAACGGACCGCGAGTTTCCGCTGCCGGTGAACGTCGATATCGATCAACTGCCATTCCTGCGGCCGGGCACGCTGCCGATTAGCGTGCTGAATCATCCACCATTCATTCGCATGGAAAGCCGCTCACTCGCGCCCTTAGGTTCACGCCGCGCCACGTACAAGGTGCCAGGGCATTTGCTTACGCAGCCGGGACCGTACCGGCTCACGTTCCGCCTCCGCAGCCGCAACGAACCGATCTACTTCATGCGGTTCTGCGAAGCGACGGTCGAAATGCAACGGGCCATGAACGAAGGTGTGATCGACGTCCATCCCTGCTCGGTCGAGTTTTTCGTGCGATAGCGAACGTATGCGTAGTAACAAGCACAACTCGGCGCAGGCTCCCTCCCCCCGAGGGGGAGGGCCGGGGTGGGGGCGCGCTCAAGTGCCAATTCCAAATTGCAAAATAGTAATTGCAAATTGCAAATTAAAGAGTGGTCGGCGGCAGTTATTCTTCAATTTTCAATTTGCAATTACTATTTTTCAATTTGCAATCTCCGCCTTCTTGCTTTCGCTGGCCTCCGCCCAACAACCTGCGCCCTTCGCCCCGCCGCCCATCCGCGTCGCTTGGGACGGCTGCACCGATTCGTCCTTTAAGCCCGGCGTCTTGCGGTACGGCATTTTCCCCCCGCCGGCGCTGCCGGCCACCGGCCCAACGAACGACTGTTGGACGCCCTACGGCGATGCACCGCTCCCCGCGGACCACGCCGCGCACGCGCCGCCATGCACCGATCCATGTGCGATGGTGACGGGCTATCACGCCGGCGACTTTAGCGCTGATCCATGCTACGACGGCCTGCCCGCCTATTCCTGCGCCGAGGAATCGATCTACGGCGGGAAGTATCTCAACCCCGTGCAGCTTGCGTGGATCGAGTGGGGCCTGCCCTTCTACGGCAATGGCCCCATGCCACCGCCGCAAGACTGCTTCGGGCCAACCAATCTCGTCCAGCAGAAGTTTTACGTCTATGGCGATTGGCGAGTTGGCGCCGCGAACAACGAGAATGTCACCGACGAAAGCATGGTCGTCGCCACACGTCTCAACCTGGAATTGGACTACTGGATCACCGCCACGGAGCGAGTCCATGCCTTTATCAGTCCCTTTCAGCAAGGCAATGAGTTCATGCGGTTTCAGGATGGCCAGTTCGTGGAGGAACTGGACTTCTTCGATCCTGGCACCGACGCGCTGTTTTTTGAAGGCGACTTCGGCCAAATCCTTGGCGGCATGGAGGGCAGCTACGCGCCGTTTGATCTGCCGTTTGCCGTGGGCCTCGTGCCGCTGCTGTTTCAGAACGGCATCTGGATGCAGGACACGATTGTCGGCTTCGCCGTCTCGACGACCGCCCGCAACAGCCCGCGGCTCGATCTCTCGAACTACGACGTAACTTTCTTCGCAGGCTTCGACGAGATTTCGACCGACGCCCTGCCCAGTGATGCCGGGGCGGGATCGCTGGCGGGCATTACTTCCTTCATTGAGGCTCGCGGCGGGTACTTTGAAACGGGCTATGCCTTCGTCGATGATACTCGCGGTTTGGGCCGCAGTTATCACAATGTCGGCGTATCGTACACGCGGCGATATTTGAATTTGGTTTCCAACTCGGTCCGCATGATCGCCAACGCCGGCCAAAGCGGCCCCAGCGGAGATCGCACCGCCAATGGCGTGCTGCTGCTGATGGAAAACTCGTTCCTCACACCGCGGCCCTATAATGTAGTGCCCTATGTGAACTTCTTCGCCGGCTTTGGCGACCCGCAACCCGTGGCCCGCGCGGCCGTCTTCGGCGGCGTGCTGTTCAACACCGGCATCCTGTTTCAGTCCGACGCACTCACCGGCTATCCCACGCTCGACGCCACGGGCAACGAAACTTACGGCGCCGCGATGGGCCTCGACCTGCTTGGACCCGACTTTGATCATCAGCTCATCGTCGAGACCGCTGTGCTGCAGGTCATGGGCGACGAAGCCGGCCGCAACGCGCCAGGCAATCAATACGGCGTCGGCTTGCGATATCAAATTCCCCTCACCAACGCCCATCTCATCCGCGCCGACGCCATGCACGGCTGGCTTGACGACTCCCGCGACATCTCCGGCGCAAGAATTGAATTCCGCTGGAAGTTTTAGGAGCAACCGCTAATAAACGCTGATGGACGCTAATAAACCGCATATCAAGTGACTGTAATTAGCGCCCATTAGCGTTCATCAGCGGTTAACTTCTGGCGAAAAGCCAGTTCCATCAAAAGCTTTCAGTTCGACATGATACCGGTGGCACTGGATGCACGCGTCGCCCGCGGCTGTGGGGGTGTGGCAGGTCGCGCAGGCTTGTTTGCCGATCGGCAGGAAGTCGTGCGGACTGAGCGTGGACGAGACTGCAACCAGCGTCGCCGGGTTGCTTTCGGGAATATTGAGGGTATGGCAATGCGAGCAGTTGGCTAGCTCCGGTTGCAGCACGTGCGGGCGGTGCGAGAACTTCGTGAACGAACGCGGCTCATGCCGCCGGTCGAAGCCGCGCCAGGCAATAGCCCGGCCACCATCTTGCAATTGATGGCATGACAGACAGGTGCCAGGTGAATTCGGCTGGCCCAAATCATCGAGCAGCACTGCGCGCAGTTGCTGGTTCTCGATTCGGACCGCCAGATCGAGCCAAGCCCGCAGCCACGGATCGGCGTGGCCGGTCGGCTGGTAGCGAATCGTCATTGAACGATCATCTCGAAACCATCCACCTCCCGCCGCTAGCTTGGCCAACTCCGCCGCCGTTGCCCTCTCCACCGCTTGTGGCTTAGCGAACCACTGCTCGCGTGCGGCGGCAAGCGTGTCGATCGGCAACTGGCCCGCGAGCGCATGTAACTGATCGGATGACGATTTCGGGAGCCGTTCGTGAAGCGTTGCATGGCCATCTGTTGACAAAGCCTCCAACAATTGCTTCGTCCCGCGTCCGATTTCCGCCGCCGCGGCTACTTGCTGCGGATCGTCCGGATCGACATCGGCCAGCGTGAATCCTTCCCCCAGGTTGGCCATTGCCGTGGCTACGGCCGGGTCGGCAGCAAGAAGCACTTGCATTACGGCCGGCAACTCGCCATCGAAATCGCCAGTCGCTCGTTCGGGCCACGGGTCTAGATCGCGTCCCGCATCGGGCAGCACTTCCACATCAAGCGTCGGCACGGCAAGTACGGCAATTCCCTCCGCGATGCTTGCGCCAATATTCTTGTCGTGGCACGAGGCGCACGCCTGGTCAAAATGCACGAGCAACTTCACGTCGCCCGTCGCGTCATCGACATGGCATTGTTGGCAAGCGAATTTAGCGGACTCCGCTGGAAAATGCTTTGCGGCATGCGCTACGTGGTCGAACGCGATTTGCTCGGTCCGCTGGTAAGGCCACGCCCCAAAGTCGAGATGATCACTCGCAAAGCTTGCATATTGTTGCTGATGGCACGTCTGGCACTGAGCATCGGTAAGTGCGGCAAGGTCATGTTCCGCGCCATGATGTTCTTGATGGCAGACCGCACACGCTAGTTTCTTGTCGTCGGCGTGCGCCCTCGCGGCGATGGGGTTAGCGCCACCATGCACTCGCGTCAGTGTAGCTAGGTGATCGGGCGGAACGTTGTGAGGCAGCCGCGCGAGGTCCACCGGTGCGAGGTCTTCGTGACAATTCATGCAGAGCGCGGTTTGGTCGATCCCGCCGGCTCGACCCCATGTGGCCGCGAGAGCCCATTCCAACGGCGATTCGCTCGCCGCCGGATGACAGGCGTCACAGCGATTGTTTTGATCAGCCCGCCCTATGATCTGCGCATGATGCCGAGTGAGCGGCCCTGGGACGATTGCTTCACTGCGCCAGCCGCTGGCGAGAGCGACTAATAATAGACCTGACGTGAAGAGCGTCGTTCCAATTACGAACCGTTTGCGCCGCAATCGCAGGCTGCGCACTGGCGTGCAGTGATGGCGGTGACAACACTTGCCATCGACATCCGGACCTTCGGGACAGACTCCGCCGCGCAGCTCGGAGCGGTTGCACCGCCAGCCGCGGCCTTCAGCCAGGGGGATGCAGTCCGCCAGGGCAGGGCAATGGCCCGCTAGAGTTGGTCCGAAGGGACACGGCGGACCGTCGGCCGCGAGACCGCATATCCACGGCTCGCCCGGCCGCTCGTAGCGGTTCTCATCGGCGTCTTGCAGCGGCCGCCTCATCCGCCGTCCCCCCGGAACGCGAGGGCCACGACGCCATGCAGCGTCGCCAGCAGCACGAGCGAATAGGTCAGCGCCACATGGCCGAACAGCCATAGCTTGAGCAGCCGTTGCCTCGCTTCATGGAAATCGAGATCATCCTTGGTGCGCACGATGGGAAACAACTTTTCGCACGCCTGTTGTTCATCTGCATTAAGATACCGTTTGAGATCGTGCATCTTCCGCAACAGCCGCTTCCGCCAGCCGGTGGTGGGCCGGAACAGGTATCGGAGCGAACGCGGACGTTCGAGGTAGTCGTACAAAAAAGCGGCGTAAAACTCGGCCAGCGTCGTCGCGCCGGACGTTTCAACGGCTCCTTGCAACACGCCCATCGCGCGGGCCTGCACCTTGCGACGCAGTGCAGGAATTCGCTCGTAAGTGAATTGCTCTCCCGTGCGGGTAAGTTGCGCTGGGATCGTCCTTGAGAGATACAATCCCCACAAACCACTCGTGACCGTCGCAAGATAGATGACCGCCAGCGCTAGCTCGAGCGGCCCGTTCGGCAGTTGGGCCCCAGTATGCAGCGCGAACACTGCGACCGAGCCGATTCCAATGTAGATATGAAGCTGCAACCATCCTGCCGACGTGCCTAGCGGCAGGCCGGGCAGCTTCTTCCGCAAGTTGTAAAGCGCCAACACTCCCACGGCCGCGTACAACGTGTAACCCGTGAGATACGCCGTGCGCGCGAGTGAGTTGTGTTGCGCGCGGACCCACACCGTCACTGCCAACACGACAGCGACCGTGAGCAGCACATTACGAATTCGGCGGCGGTCGAAAAAACGCATTCTTGTAGTGGGGTGGGCACCGCCCAACAAAACTTTGACATTGATCGCGTTCAACAGAAGGTCGCAAAGACATGAGTGAACTCAAATCCTTTGCGTCCTTTGCGACCTTCTGTTCAATTCTTCATTCTGCTATTCCCTTACACCTAAGCTTTGTTGGGTTGCGCTCGTTCAATTGGTGGGCAGTGCCCACTTTAGTGACTCTACCTTCCCAGCCACTGCTTCACTCCATCCACAGCCAGCATGTCGATCCGCACGAGCGCTTCGTGTGGGCAGGCGCGCTGGCAAGCCGGACCGGTAGGTTGGTCGGCACACAAATCGCATTTTGTTGCCTTGAGAATCGGCTGCTGCGTTTGTTCGTCGAAGATGAATGCACCGCTCTGGTCACGAATCTCCACCATCTGAATGTTCTGATAAGGACAACTCTTGGCGCACGTTGCGCAGCCGATGCAGGTCTGGTCGTTGATCCGCAGAATTCCGGTTGTCGGATCGCGGTGGATTGCTCCGGTGGGGCAGCCGATCATACAGACCGGATCGACGCAGTGCATACAGGCATGGGCTACCATGAATCGATCATGCACGGGGCCTTGGCGGATGAATCGCGGATTGCCGTCGTGTGTCGCGGCGCACGCTTGTACGCAATCATCGCACCGCGTGCAACGATCGAGGTCGATGAGCATCGTCTGCGTGCCATTGATGAAGCGATGATCGGTTAAAAAATCAAGGGTTCGTTCATGCAGTGCTGTTGCTGCGGGTTTCCCTGCATGCCACGGCTCGGGATGCTGTGTGTCGGTTTCATCTGCAATCATTTCCTGTGACAAATGCGGCGCAATCCATTTGCAGAACACTTCAACCGGGATCCGCAGCACGTCTAAATATCCGAGCGCTCGCAACGAATAGTGCCAGTGCACTGGCTCGCCGCTACGGGCGGTAGCTGACAACTCCTCAGCACCGAACACGTGCCCTTTGCCCAAGTAAGCGACGGTACGATGCCCCGCGCCATGCCGCTGGCATACCCGCCCAAAGCCCGACCGAATCAGCAACAGCCCGGTTGGGGCTTGTCCTTCTTCGGCCACGATCGGCTCGCGTGCGATCTGTTCCAGCGGATCGAGCAGCCGCGTTTTTTCGAACTGCGTGTTCCAGTCAAAGTTTCCGTAGGATTCAAAAACGGTCGCAGCAACGACGTGCTCCAAGTCCGCGGCCGGAAGTGACTTCAACAGTGGGGTCTCGCGAAGGTGTGCTTCGAGGCTGTTCTCCCGGTAGAGCCGCTCCAAGTGCTTTCGCAGTGCGGGAGCGCGGCGCATCAAATCGCGTAGGCCCTGCCAGCGGATTTCGAGTAGCTCGGCATCACCGTCGGCAAACGCCGTGGCGGTCCGAGGCGTGCGCGACATTGCGGCCAGTTCACCGAAGAACTCGCCAGCCCCCAAGATGGCCGTGCGAGTCTCGTCGAGCACCCGCGGTACGTCCTGTAAGAATACGTGCGTCTGGTCGTCCACTTGGCGCCGAGCAATAGGTGCAGCACCACTCGAGCCGGAAGGCAATCGTGGCCTGGCTTCGGGCGGTGTTTGTGGCTTCCAAAGCTGAGCAATGGCGTTGAGCCAGCCGCCACGCGGCAGCGTGGTCCGGCCGAGCAACTCGCCGCGCAAGCTCTCGAGCGCCACGCGCACCTGTCCGCCGAGAATCATAAACGCGCTATTGCCATAATCACCCTCGCGGACAATGATGTCGCCCGCCTTGTAGCGCACGATCCGCGTGTCGTTGAGCAGCAATCCAGCGAGCGGAATCTGCGGCAAAAACTCGCCCGGATTCATACCGCAAAATGGCTCGATTTGTAGCAATCTCGCCACATCCGCCGGGGTCATCGCCGAACCAAACGGTTCATCCCAACGCTTTGGTCGAGAAATACTGATCATCAATTCGGGCATAGATGCTTTCTTAACCGCTAATTCTTAAAGTCACGTGGTTTGGGAACGAGGTCGTCGATCGCTCCGAGATTCGAGCCGTCGGCCGTTTCTGCAAGTTCGTAGGCGGCTTTGCCGATCTCGTCGGCTGCGGCGAGGATCGCGTTGGAGTTGCCGAGCGTTAACTCCAGCGTTGCCACGGCATCTAGCGCGCGGGCGATGCGGTCGTCGGAGAGCCGCCGCTGAATTTCCCACAACCGTCGTTTGGCCGCGGCGGCGCGCGAGGCGGAGGCTTGCCCGTAAGTGGAGACCTCCGTTGCCTTGGCCGTGGCGCGGAGGCTGTACTCCAGGTCGGCGAGAGCGCCGACGATGTACATCACGCGCAGCCGCTCGGGAGTGCTGATAGCATTTGACTTGCCATCGGAACGGACGAAGTTGTGCCGCACGATGCCTTGCGACCAGGCAACTAGCTCAAAGTCGGGGCTGCCCGCTGTATGGCCACCGACATTGACCAGTTTTTCCTCAGGTGCCGTATGGCAATCGAGGCACTGCCGCGCGATCAGGTACAGATTGGCCGGGTTGTTCATTCCAGCGGCGATACTCTCACTAAGCCGCAGCTCGCGATGCTCGGGCGACTCAGTTGCCCGCGTCGCCGCCGGTCCACCGTAATCGGCGTGCAAGTTCACCCAATCCCGCGCTCCGCCGTGGCACGACTCGCACGATACTCCGGATACTACTCGGGTGCGATTGCCGTCGGTCTGCTCGGTGTAGTGGCATTTAAGGCATGTATCGTTGCGTTTGATCGACCTCAGCCCGAGCCGATCGGCAATTGCTTTCGCCTCCGGCGTTCGATGCAGCGCATCGAACGTGCGGTAGTGGGGTGTGAGCATCCACTGTTGCTGCTCTGCCTCGTGGCACTTCGTGCAGGTCTCGTGGCCAAGCACCTTCGCCGGATCGCACTGCGTGGGCGAAAAGCCGACCGGCTCCGCGTCGGCGGCGATTCCTGTCAGAAGCAGAAATAGTAAGGTGAGCACTGACCAACAATGTCCGTTCGCGAAACTTCGTTGAACTCTGCCCGCCCCATAAGGTGCAACCACTCTCCCAACCATCATCGTTCCGATCCGCGACAATCCGCCTAATCGGCGTTCATCCGCGACTAAATCAGTTCCGCTAAGCATCGAGCGTCACCGCCCCGATCGGCGCGCTGATGCACGCCAAACAGTGCCCCGCGGGGACCAGGAATCCTGGTTCGCGCAGCGTTACCAGATCGCCATCGGTGACTCGCACTAGGCAAGCGCCGCAGTTGCCCACCCGGCATCCAGAGGTCAGCGACACACCGGCGGCCTCGCCAGCTTCCAACAACGAGGTCGCATCCGCATCCCAAACGTGCTCTTTGTTGCTGCGCTCGAAGCGGACGCGGCTGCCAACCACTCCCGCGGCGCCCGTCGGCGTCGTGCGCCGGACCGACGCCGGCCCAAAAGCCTCGAAGTGTATGCGCTTTGCCGGTACACCCCACTCTTCCAGCCCCGCGACGAGTTCTTGCATCATCGCGCCTGGGCCGCACAGGTAATAATCGAACCGGTTCGTCGGCAGCACGTCGCGCAGATGATCGATCGTCACTCGACCCACATGCTGAAAATCCCGATACGGCTCGTCCGCATCACTCGGGCTGGAATAGCTGACAAGCAGACGCAACTGCGGATGCTGCGCCGCAAGCTGTTCCAGTTGTTCTTTGAAGGGATGCTCGCGGCCATTGCGGACGCCAAGAAATAGAAATACCTCGTGCGTTAGACCACGGTGTGCCATCGCATTGAGCATGCTCAACATCGGCGTGATGCCGATGCCGCCAGCCACCAGCACGACCGGCGAGTTCCGTTCGGGGCGCAGAAAAAACTGGCCGCGCGGAGCGGCGACTTCGAGCGTGTCGCCGACTCGCAAAGAGTCGTGCAGATGATTGCTGACACTACCGTTTGGAGCGCCAACCAAACAGCGTGGCAGAGGGCAACGCTTCACCGTTAACCGGTAATAATCTTCGCGCGGGCGGTCCGATAGCGAATAACAACGCACGAGCGGGGAATCGGAATGCTCCGTCGGCAGATGGAGCGTCAAGTATTGGCCTGGTTCATACGAGGGTAGCGGCTTTCCATCGGCCGGGGTCAAGTAGAACGACCGCACTTGATGGGCCTCGTCGACGATGGCCGCCACGCGCATCGACCGCAAACCTTCCCACGCTGCGAACTTCGTTTGTGCGGCGCGGGCCGAGCGCGCTAGCGCAGCGAGTTGATCGAAGAACGCGCGTTTGGCAATGGCGTACTTCTGGCTGCGGTTGCGTCGCCGCCGCCATCCGCCGACGATTCCCACGGCCGTCTGCGAGACGACAATGCCACACAGGGCAACGCCCACCAGCATCGTTAGTGAGATGTTGGCTAGTGACATGGATCATGGATGCTTGGCTTGAGAAAGGCTGTCGGCTGTCAGCTATCGGCCAGAAGTTGACTTGCGCGTTCTCTGGCCCATAGCCGAAAGCCAATAGCAGAGAGCCATCTGGCGGGGCATTATTGGAGAACCTACCCCACGCGTCCACGCCAATGCTGATAGCGTGGCGAGCGCGGGCGCAAGTCGCACTTTGCGCGCTAGCGGCCGAATTTCGACGAATCAAGAGTAAAACTACTCCCGTGGATATGCGGGTTTCCGCGTTTGTGCCACTGTGCCACGCTGCGCGCACACGTAGCTGGCAAACAGAAGCCTCCTCTCGCATTTGCGCAGCGCGAAGGCACGCATTCATCACCAGGGGGGCGGAAAAACCTCTGACCGAGCGGCTCGTCGGGTGAAATTCCGCGCAGCCACGAGGGATCAGCATTGCCACGTTTCGGCGCAAAACCCCTGTTTCTGTAGAGGATTGCCACATTGCCACCTCCAGCGGGGGAGGCAAAGCTGGTGGCAATGCTGCCAGGGGGAGGGTCTCGGCCAGCCGCAGGCGGCAGAATTTCAGAGACCCCCTTGGAGGTTCTCCAAGCTCAAAGTGCAACTTGCACTCAGCGAGTGCCAGCACCGCTAACTCGCCTATTTTAACAGGCGTTGCTCCGGCGTCACGGCGTGCGCTGCTCGTGACCAAGACCGCATCGGACGGAGTTCCCAAGCAACATCTCCCACGGACTTCGGCGCAAGTTGCGGTGCATCGCGAAGTTCAAGTTGCGCGAGGAGGGCCTCGACGGGGTCTGTTGGGATTGGGCCAACAGGTAAGCTTGCATCCCCGTCGCCCCAGTGTAGCTCCAGAACTTCGACAGGGGTCGGAGAATTCACAAGCTGCGAAAACCGCCCTGACAGTTTGCCCTTGGCGGAGTCGCGCGAGGAAATTACCTCGATCCGGCCTTGGAAATTCGCTTGCGAGCCTAAATGATCGAAGCGGTCCCAGACGGCAAGTGCCCAGCAAGGAAGCGGTTCGGCACCTGTTTGAAGCGTGAAATATGTCGTGGGTGGATCGTCTCGCCGGTTGCGCTGGACCAACATCCTCAATCCGATCTGCGATTCGCCCGACCAAAACTGCAAGCGTCGTCCTGCATCGTTCGTTGCAAGCTGAGCGCGGACGTTGGGCACAGTCCATTCGACGCCATCTTGCATGAGCGACAATTCGTCGATGGCAAGCTCGACTTCCCTATGCGTGACGCTGCGAAGCAACCGGTCGATTCGTTCGCCGATTTCCACTCCGGCCGAGCAAGAAACTACCGCTCGTGCGATCGACACGCGATCTCGCCCGAGGTGCGTCTCATGCACAACGCCCTCAAGCGTTGCCCAAACCGCGTCGGTCTCGGGGTCAGTCAGCACCAGTCGCTTGAAGCGCGCGATGCCCGGCCTGGGCATGCGGGCTTGGTGGACCGTTGCCTTGCAGTCAAGAAGTTGGCCTAACGGCGTTTCCCAACGCAGTGCGTAGCCGGGAAGGCAGACGTGCGCGGTGAAGGCCAGCACCACCAGTGTTGGTACGACGCAGCCAACTAGGAACGCGAAACGACAAACACGGCGCTGGGTCGTTTCGTGAAGCATCCCTACTTCCCCTCCCCCGTACTCGGGGGAGGGGCTAGGGGAGGGGGGAATCGCACGAGCGACAATCACCCTCTCTTAGCCCCTCCCTGCAAGAGCCGGGGGAATATCAAACGGTGGCTTAGCGCTCGCGGGCCATCTTGAGGAAAAGTTCGTAGCGGGCCTGCATTTCCGGCAAGCTGTCGCCTCCAAACTTATCGACCATCGCGCAAGCAATCTCGAACGCGACCACGTTTTCCACGATCACGCTAGCAGCCGGCACCGCGCAAACATCGCTTCGCTCGTAATTCGCCACCTGCGGCTCCTTCGTTTTGAGATTGATCGACGCTAGCGGCTTGGCGAGCGTGCTGATCGGTTTTTTTGCCGCCCGGACGATCAGCGGCTGGCCATTAGTCATGCCAGCTTCCAAGCCGCCGGCGTTGTTGCTTGGGCGCACGAAGCCGAGATTCGGCGAATTGCGTTGCGACTCGTCGTATTCGATCGGATCGTGAACCTCGGATCCGCGCCTTCGCGCCGCTTCGAATCCCATGCCGATCTCCACTCCCTTGATGGCTTGCACGGCCATTACTGCCTGAGCGAGTCGGCCGTCGAGCTTGCGGTCCCATTGGGCGTGCGTCCCCAGGCCGAACGGCAAGCCATCGACCCGCACCTCAACGATTCCGCCGAGCGTGTCGCCGGCCCGCTGCGTGTCGTCAATGAGCGCCTTAATCGCCTCATCGCGCCCGGGGTCGAGACTATAAACCTCGCTCACATCGCGCAGCTCGCGGAGTTTATTCAGTGGTTCGCTTAGCGGCTCGATTCGCTCGCCGCCCAGTTCCACCACATACCCAAATACGGTAATGCCAAAGGGCCCGAGCAACTGTTTCGCGAGCGCTCCGGCGGCCACGCGCACGGCGGTTTCCCGCGCGCTTGCGCGTTCCAGCACCCCACGGATCGACCCGAGATACTTCATCGCGCCCGTCAGATCGCCGTGCCCGGGCCGCGGGCGGTCGAGGTCTTCGAGCCGTTCGAGCTTGTAATCGCGATTGACGACCTCCAGCGCGATTGGGCTGCCCAGCGTCACTCCGTGCCAGATGCCGCTGCGGATTTGGACCGTGTCGGACTCAATCCGTTGCCGTCCCCCACGTCCATACCCTCCCTGGCGGCGTTTCAGCTCTACATTGACCGGATCCACATCGACGTTTACTCCCGCGGGAAAGCCATCGACCAACGCGATCAACGTCGGTCCGTGCGATTCGCCGGCAGTCCAGTAGCGAAGCATGAAATAGTCAGCAAATCGAGAGGAGTGAGAGGGGGTTGAGCGAGCCGCAGCGTCCCGAACGCGGCGCGAGCGTACCGACTTTAGTATAGCTTGCGGTAGGAGACCCCACTATGCGGCGAAGAACTTCAGTTACAGGTACTCGACGCGCCCCATCATCTCGTCGTTGGCAAGGCAATCGTGCATCAGGCACAGATGGCGGATGATTTCCCCAATCGACCGCGCAGAACGTTCGCAATAGGCAATCCCAGCATGGTCAACCCCACTTTGATCAAGCGCCAGAAAATCGGGATCGTTCGTAAAGATTACCCGGTGTTCGCGTAGTGCGAACGTTACGTGCTCAGGGTCGTTGGCTGAGAGCAGGTTGGCATCCGCAGTTGTAGTTACGTCAATACCACGTCGCCGCAATCCCAGGGCGATTGCCGGATTGATGTGCTCATCGAGGTGAAATCGCATTGCCGCTTGCCGGATCGGACTTGTTCAGTTTGAGTTCGAGCGGGCCGAGGCCAGTTTGCGCCTTCATTTGCGCTACAAAGTCTTCGTCCTCCCGCAGCTCTTCAAGAATGGCTTCGCGATGATCGAAGTAGTACGCCAGTGCCGAGTGAACCTGGGCCAGCGTCAAATGGGGCAACGCGGCCACGATTTCGTCGGGCGTCTTGCCGTGGATCTCGGCGTCAACGTAAATGTCTTGAACGCGGACCCTCGTACCACGAATGTACGCTCGGTCCCGTCCCCGTTGATTCGCACGGATTTCAATGTAATCGGTTAGTATTTGTGGCATACCGGTATTCTACTATCCCGTGCCCTATTCGTCAGGTGGATTTCGTTAACGGCCGCGTTGTTCACTCAAACTCTCGCCCCGTAATCTTCTCATACGCCTCCACATACTTCTGCCGCGTCTTGGCCACCACGTCTTCAGGCAGAGCCGGCGGGGGGCTGTTACGGTCCCATCCCGATTGGAGCAGCCAATCGCGGACGTACTGCTTGTCGAACGACGGCTGGCTGCGGCCCGGTTTGTAATCGTCGGCCGGCCAAAATCGCGAGCTGTCGGGCGTGAGTACTTCGTCGATGAGAATTACCTGCTCGTTGATCACGCCGAATTCGAACTTCGTGTCGGCGATAATCACACCCCGCGACTCCGCGTGCTGGGCGGCTTTGCCGTAGAGTTCGAGCGTCAACATGCGAACTAGCTCGGCGCGATCTTGCCCGATTGTTTCCACAGCCCGCGCAAACGAGATGTTTTCATCGTGTTCGCCGCGCTCGGCCTTGGTGGCCGGAGTGAAGATCGGTTCCGGCAGCTTGTCGCATTCGCGCAGACCGCCGGGTAGTTCGAAGCCGCATACTTTGCCGGTTGATTGATATTCCTGCCACGCCGATCCTGCCAAGTAGCCGCGAGCCACGCATTCGACGGGCAGCACTTCCGCTTTTCGCACGAGCATCGAGCGGCCCGAGAATTGATCCAGATCGCTGCCCATCGGTAGGTCTACATCGTCAATGTTCGTGCTTAGTAGGTGATTTGGGGCTTCCAAAAACTCTAGCCAAAACGCCGTCAATTCGGTGAGAATCCGGCCTTTGTCCGGGATGCCGTTCGGCAGCACATGATCGAACGCACTGATCCGATCGGTGGCGACCAGCAGCAGTTGGTTACCGAGGTCGTAGATATCGCGAACCTTGCCTCGTACCACAGGAAGGCCAGGCAGTTCGGTGGTTAAGAGAGTTTTGGTCATTGTGTAGTGCCTGACGAGAGGTGGTGAAAACGATTGCCAGATCGTGTCAGGCTGAAATCCTAACCTACGCGATTGGTGCAATTTCCGCGCCGCCGCTAAATCGTACCGACTTCCTACGGCTCACTCCAGGCGGTAGCAGAATGGCTAGCAAGAAAGTAGAATTGAGGTGCTGGCCGATCGTCTGAGGGGAAGGCCGCGTCGTACCGGAACCGCGTCGCCCAAGCGTCTTTTCACCAGACCGCCGGACGACGGCTCAAGTTGCAAGGGCATCATTGCGCCATGGGGTTAATGCGATTCTACGTCCACGACCGGGATCGCGTTGCCGAGGACGATCTTGCGCTAACTTACGTCGCCGCGGCCGACGAGTTGCCCTGGTATGGCCGGGCCTTTTTCAGTGGCGATCAACTTGTGATCGAGCGGGTGGAGAACGAATCGGGCACCGTCTGGATGCCCCGTCGCATCGACGGCCTTGGCGAGTTAATGCTAGGGACGGCCACTTTGATGGAGCGCGAGAGACCCTATCTTTTAGAAGTCGAGTTAGCCCGAGGAACCGTCAACCGCTTGCGGAATCAGATTGTCGGGTGGGAAGGAATGGGGCTGACGATTCCGGCCGAGTTTCGCGAGCAGGCCCAACAGGCCACGCGGGCGATGGCACACGCCGCTACGGCGCAAGACGATCCAGGTGTGGCCGCGAAGTTTGCAGACGAAGCTCTCCAATTGGCAACCCGCTCCGCATATCAGCTCACGGATATCTACGCGGAGCAAGCGCTCGCGATGCGATTGCGCCAGGGTGCCAAGCTAGGCACGCTGCTAGGTGTTCAACTCTCGCACGAGACGGTGCCCGTGGCAATTGCCACACGGCTGCCCTCCACCTTCAATCTCGTTTCGCTTCCCTTCTCGTGGCGCGGGATCGAGGCCACCGAGGGCCATCGCCGGTGGGGTGTCGCCGACGCGCAAATCAACTGGGCTCAAACCATCGGCCTGAAGGTGGCTGGCGGACCCTTAATCGAGTTCGACGAACGCCGCGTTCCCGATTGGACTTACCTGTGGGAAGGCGATTTTGAGAGCCTCGCCACGCTGATGGTCGAGCATGTGCGTGCCGTCGTGAAGCGATATCGGGGGCGGGTCAATCTGTGGCAAGTGGCGTCGCGCATGAATCGCGGACACGTGCTGGCGCTTTCGGAAGAACAGCGGTTGCAGATCGTCGCCCGCGCGGTGCGTACCGTGCGGGAAATTGACTCGCGCACGCCCGTGGTCGTGAGCTTCGATCAGCCTTGGGCCGAGTACATGGCCCACGAGCCGGTAGAACTTGCGCCGCTTCATTTCGCCGATGCGTTGGTTCGGGCGGATTTGGGGTTATCCGGACTCGGACTCGAGTTGAACGTCGGCTACTGGCCCCAAGGATCGCTGGCCCGCACACCTCTGGCGTTTAGCCGGCTGATCGACCAATGGAGCCTGCTGGAGCTTCCGCTCTTAATCACGCTCTCCACGGCCAGTTCCAGCGCCGACGACTTGCAGGCGACGAGCAAAGCGAAGATTCGCCACGGGACCAGTCTCGACGGACAACGTGAATGGGTTGAGCACTACTTGCCGCTGATACTCGCCAAGAACAGCGTACAGGTGGTGATTTGGGATCAGCTCTCCGATGCCCAGGCCCACGAATTCCCTCACGCCGGGCTGTTCGATGCCAACGGCGAATCGAAACCTGCACTTGACGCGATTCACCAAGCGAGGACGGCGTACCTGCAATAAAAGAGCGGAAAGCGGAGAGCGGAAAGCCGATTGCGATAGTCGGCTTTCCACTTTCCGCTTTTGCCTTACCCCCACACGGCCGCGACGCGGTCGCGGTGATTGGGAAGCGATTTGGCGAGTTGCGATTCACTTAGCTCCGCTTCGCCGTCGTGCGAGAGACCGCACAACCGCAGCGAGCCGCCTCGCTCCGCAATGCGTTCGCGCAGTTCTGCGAGTTGTTCCGTCATACCGCCCGGCAGAGTTCCCAGCTCGTCCATTTCCAGCACGAGCCGGTAGGTAAAGTGGCGCGACATAAGCGACCACAACTCGTCGGCCACGTGCGGGGCGCGGATGCCGGTTGCGTGACCGGGATGCAGTTTTACGAGCAGCCAATTAGGCCCCCGCTCGACATCCATTTCCAGTTCCATTTCCACCGTCGGCAAAGATTCCGCCATCGAAGTTGCTCCGTGCTTATAGACCTTCAGCGCATTGCCGGCTGCCATGCCAGTCGAATCGGGGCGTTCCGAAGAGAGATCAAGGTGCCGCAGTGCAAGTCGCCCCGCCAGGAACATCTATAGTACGACATCCTCGGGCGGTTTCGCAACTCATCTTTTGCGCAATCCGCGTAGGAGTTTTATCTGCTAGCAACGGCGAGCCGGTCACGCTTCCGCATTGAGAGGACTTACAAATTTTTGGTTTTTTTAGATTTGTGCCACTGTGCCACGCTGCGCGCACGTCAAGTTGGCACAAAAAGATTGCATCTCGTTTTTGCGCAATAATGGGAAGCATTTGCCGATTCGGAGGTTTCTAGGCGTGAAGCATCTCCGCAATCACCTTTCGGGCCGTTTCCAGCGCCTCGGGCAGTTTCTCGGGGTGCTTTCCGCCGGCTTGGGCCATGTCGGGCCGGCCGCCGCCGCCGCCGCCGACCGCCTCGGCCACGGGGCGAATCCAGTTGCCCGCGCTGACGCCCCGCTGCTGCAAGTCCTTGGAAATGCCCGCCACCAGCGTCAGCTTGTCCTCCCCCTGTCGGGTGGCCAGCAGCACGGCCGCAGGGGAGGCCTTTTGGCGTATCTGGTCGATTAGCTGCCGCATCAGGCCCGGCTCCACGCCTGGAAGCTCGGCAACCACGATGGTTACTTCGCCATGTTTCGTCGCTTGTTCCAGTAGCGAATCGGCCGAGAGGGGGCCAGCTTCGTCCCGCTGCGCCAGTCGCGATTGAAGCGCTGCGATCTCGGCCTGCATTGCCTCGATCCGCTCGCAAACGCCTAAGGCCGCAACCGATAATAGCCTCGCCGTCTCGCTCAGTGCGTGCTTGATTGCCTCGCCCTCCACGTGGGCAAGTTTCTCCGAAACTTGCATTCGCGTCTCGGAGAGACGCGGCCACGTGGGCTTTCCACCACTCTCAACCGCGCGCTTCAATTCGCGCCGCAGGTCAATCAATTCCGTCGTAGCCTGGGGAACTTCAAGCGGCGCAATCTTTAGAAGCTCAGCCGCGCGGTTGAGTTGCTCTGCAACCTGTCGGCGATGCTCCGTTGCCTTCGCGCCCGTCAATGCGACGATCCGCCGGGTTCCGGCCGAAACACCTTCTTCACTGAGGACTTCAAACGCTTCGACCTGCGCAGTGTTTGTCAGGTGAGTCCCGCCACAAAGCTCCTTGCTGAAAGTGCCCATCGACACCATCCGCACGGGATCGGGGTATTTCTCGCCGAACAGCATCATCGCCCCTTGCTGGCGGGCTTCGGCCAGCGGCACAGTCCGCCACTCGACCGGCTCGGCCGCGGCAATGCGCTCCTGTACGTCGCGGGCAATCGTCGCAAGGTGCTCTCGATCGACCGGCGCTAGGTTCGTAAAATCGAACCGCAGCCAGTCGTCATCGACCTTCGAGCCTTGCTGTTGTGCGTGGGAGCCGACGTTCTTCTGCAGCGCATAGTGCAGGATGTGCGTCGCCGAGTGCGCCCGCCGGATCGCATCGCGGCGCTCCGCATCGACGCTCGCCTCGACCTTTGCGCCTTCGTTCATGACGCCCTTACGCAAATGGCCGATGTGAACGATCAGCTCGCCATCCTTCTGCGTGTCGATCACCGCGAACTCAAAGTCCTTGCTGACGAGCTTGCCGGAGTCTCCGACTTGGCCGCCGCTTTCGCCGTAGAACGGCGTGCGGTCGAGCACCACTCGCACGGGATCGGCGTGGCCGACTTCTTCCATGTGGTCGCACAGGTGATCATGCGGCGGTTTCCCCGAGATGATGCCCCGTACCGTCGCCTCGGCGCGGGTCGCGTCGTAACCTAGAAACTCCGTGCGATGCAGCGCCTGCTTGAGCGAATCGATCGGCCCCTTGGCGCCCATTACGACGTGTTGCGGTTTGCCCGAGACTTCGCCATGTTCTTCCATCGACTGACGATAGCCTTGCCAGTCGAAGGCTAGATTAAGCTCCGCAGCGAGCGACTCAAACAACTCCGGCGGCACGCCATACGTTTGATACAGTTCTGCCGCGACGGCGCCGTCGACCGTCACGCGGTTACTTTTGCGCATGTCGTCGAACACCCGCTCGATGCGATTCAGTCCCGCGTCAATCGTGCCGAAAAAGTTCTCTTCTTCCTTCTGAATCACCCCGCTGACCCGCTTTACCGTATCGGCAAGCTCGGGGTAGGGCCTTTGCATCATCTCGGCGACCTTCGGCACGAGTTTGTATAAGAACGGCTCGTGGATGCCGAGTTGATGGCCATCGAGCACGGCCCGCCGCAACAGGCGTTTGACGACGTACTTTTCTTTGTTGGCGCCGGGATACACATTCTCATGCACCGCAAAGGTGCAGGCTCGGACGTGGTCGGTGATCCGCCGCAAACGTCGGCCGTTTTCGGAATCATACTCGTACTTGACGCCGCACACCTCGCCGGCCGCAAGCACAATCGGCAGCAGCGTATCGATGTGATAGTTGGTCGGCACGCCTTGCAGCGTCGCGGCGGTCCGTTCCAGGCCCATGCCCGTGTCGATGTTCTTGCTCGGCAGCGGTCGCAAGTTGTTGGGCGGATCGCCGACGCGGTTGAACTGCGTGAACACCAAGTTCCAAATCTCGACGCTCTGGCCTTCATCGGGATGATAGTAAATCTCGCTGCACGGGCCGCATACGCCGTCCGGGCCTTGGCTGGGCGCACTGGCCGGCCAGAAGTTTTCATCCTCCTCGCAACGCTCGATCCGCGATGTTTCCAGGCCCACGTCCTTCGCCCAGATCCCCGCCGCTTCGTCGTCGTCGCGATAGACCGTTACCGTGAGCCGCTGCGGGTCGATGCCGAGCCACTTCTTGTCGGTGAGGAACTCCCAGGCCCAGTTAATCGCGTCGCGCTTGAAGTAATCGCCGAAGCTGAAATTCCCCAGCATCTCGAAAAACGTGTGGTGATACGCCGTCCGGCCAACGTTGTCGATGTCGCCGGTCCGCAGGCACTTCTGGCAGGTGGTCGCCCGCGTGAATTCGAGTTTTACTTTGCCGAGAAAGTGGTCCTTAAACTGGTTCATCCCCGCCGGCGTGAACAGCACACTCGGATCCCACGTTGGCACGAGCACGTCGCTGGGGCAACGTTTGTGACCTTTCGTTTCAAAGAAGGCCAAATATTTTTCGCGAAGTTCGTCGGTGTTCATGGGAAGCGGGCAGTAGGCAGAGGGCAGACGGCAGCGGGCGAGCCGCGTCGTCCTCGACCGCGGCGAATAAACCGTATCATACAACAGTCAAAGAACTTACGGCAGGCCGATCCCGCGTTATACTGCATCTGCTCCCTCTCGCTTGACGGCAGAAAACGGGAATTGTCAATATGGCTCAATTGATGAGTAAGTCGGCAACCGCGTTCATTAGGGCTTGCAGTAGCGGCGACGCCACGATGGTCGCGCAATTATTGCGAGAGGGCGTCGCCGCAGACACCCGAGACAAATACAAACTGACAGGATTGATTTGGGCTGGTCGCAAGGGGCACGTAGAGGTTGCGAAGATTCTCTTGCTTAACGGTTCAGACATAGAGGGAATCGATGTTCGAGGGCGCACATCTCTATTTCACGCCGTCACTTACAAGCGCTACGATTTTGTTGAGTATTTGGTCTCGCAGGGCGGAAATGTGAATCCTGTCGATAAACATGGCTGGACTCCGCTTGATATCGCGACCTCGAATCATAACGTGAAAATGGCCCGCCTTTTGGAAGGACTTGGCGGACGGAGAGTGGCGACGAAGGCATAGCCGACACGGCACGATTCCCTGCTAGAGACAGCGCCGGCGGGAATGTGGCGAGTCGGCGACACACGGCAGCGTCGCGGCGAGATCACTCCACCGGCAGCATCAGCATCACCGTCGCTCCCCCGTCCACCGCCGCGGCGATTTCGAGCCGCCCGCCCAACTGTTTCGCCAATCGGCGGCAGAGAGCCAGGCCCAGCCCGACGCCCGGCGCCGATTCGGCCGATTGCTCGGCGGTTTTGCCGAACGCTCGCATCGGCCCCGACCAGCGGGACTGCTCGATGCCCGGTCCGTGATCGCGCACGGCAAGCCGAACCCAACTTCCCTCGCGACTCACTTCGACGTGAATCCGCCGGTCGGTCGCGTCGCGGGCGTACTTGGCGGCATTATCGACCAAGTTGAAGAGAATCTGCTCGACGACGTTTTGATCGGTCGTCAGTTCCTGCCCGTCAGCGCTCGGTTCGATCTGGACGTCGCACTGCATGTGGGCCTGCGCTGCGCGACTTGCGAGCCGTGGGCCGATGCGGTCCAGCAGTTCGCCTAGCGTCACCCGATCGTCCGCACTCGGCTTGCGGCCGCGCTCCAGCCGGGCGTAGGCGAGCACGTTCTCCACCAGCAGCGTGAGCCGCTCGGCTTCGCGCTGGAGCGTTAGCAAGTATTCCTGCCGGCGCTCAGCATCGGGCACCATGCCGCGAGCCAGCATCTCGGCGTACATGCGAAACGTTGTGAGTGGTGTCCGCAGTTCGTGCGTTACGGAAGAGACAAACGCCGCGCGGCGTTCGCTGAGCGCCATCACGCCGGCCAGCAGCGCGGCGGCGGCGAGCGCTGCGAGCGCCATCGCGCCCCACGCCATGCCGAGCGACCATTGCAGCGTGGAAGGTAGCTCCGCCCCGACTGCCGCCACAGGAACCACCAGCCGTACTGGCAAACCGGCCAGCATCCGCGCCGGATCGGCCGGCGATTCCTCGCGGACCGCCACCAGGTCGGCATTGGGGAGCAAGTCCGCCGTCTCGGCCAGCAACCGGGTCTTGAGCAGCGGCCAATCGAGCCAGCATCCCTGCACGGTCGTTTCGCCATTGAATCCCACTCGCCGCACGAGAACCAACCGGTCGCCAAGCCAGATTGGGCGAGTCACGCCGACTTGTTCGTCCGCCAGCGACGGCTCGTTGCCCGACTGCGAGGCAGCGTAAGGCCAGGCTTGCTGTTGGTTCAACAGATTTTGTTGGGCGGCCGCTTGATAGCGTAAGTTGCGCTGCTCGAGATCCGCCGACTTCCCTTTCGACGGAGCCGCGCCCTTGCCCGCAGATTTCGATGGCAGCGCCGATTGTTCCATTTCTTCGCGGTTGCCTTCAAAGAACTGCAACTGGTTCTGGATAGCAAATTCGTTGTACTCGGCGGGCGACTTGGCCGAGTTTTGCGCGATCCAATTGCTTCCGATATCGGCGGCCGACGGCAACGCCGCGCTGGGAAGCTTGGCCAAGAGTTGTGGTAGGCCGATCGAATGGGCCAGCTCGTCGAGCCGCGTCGTACTCGGTGGGCCGTTCGGCAGACTCGGGTAAATCGCCTCGGCCAATTGCGGCGAATGCCAACTGCCATCGGGCCGCGCCTCGAATTGCAGCAGCACGTAGGGCGGTGGCTCGACGGTGCGTGGCGCGTTATGATCCGGCACCGGCATTTGCACCGTGGCCTGCAACGCTTGCTGTTGGAAGGGCGATTCAACCTGTTGCTGCGCCACGTCTGGCGGACTGTTCGGCGCAGTCGCGACGGTCGCCGTCGATTCTCGCGGCCGATAGGCCGACGCGGGTCGAACAATCTCGTTGGCCACCAGCGGCGCGAGTTCCGTGTCCATCCGCCATAGCGCGAGGCTCACCCGCTGTTCAAGCTCGGCGTCGGCTTGAGCGGTGAGGCGAAGCCGATTGGCCTGGAGCGCCTGTCGCGTGAGCATCACGAGCGCCGCCGCAGCGGCCACGACGCACACTCCAAACACGAGCCACACCTGCCACGGCCGTTTCATGGCTCACCCACGTTCGCGGCTTGCGCTTGCGGAACTTTCGATTGTGAAGGGGCGGCGAGCATGTATCCCGTTCCACGCACGGTCAACAGCACCTGCGGCTCACCCGTCGTGGAGTGCAGCTTTTCGCGCAACCGGGCGATGTGCATGTCGATCGTTCGCGTCGTCACGCCCCGGGCGTCGATCTGCCAGACATTGTTCAGAAGCTCCTCGCGGCCGATCGCCCGGTTCGCATGGCAGGCGAAGTACCGCAGCAGCACGCGCTCCCGCGCCGACAATTCTTCCCGCGTGCCGTCGTCGAACCGGACTTCGCAGCGGTCAAAATCGATCAGTCCGCCATCGAACGCGAACTCGTTCACGTCGCTGGGCCGCGCCGGCGACCGCCGCAGCACCGCGTCGATCCGCGCCAGCAATTCATCGACGCTGAACGGCTTCACGACGTAGTCATCGGCCCCCAGCCGCAGCCCGCTCACGCGGTCGCGCTCTTCGCCTCGTGCGCTGAGAATAATCACCGGCAGCGTCGGCCGGGCGTTGCGAACCTCGCGCAGAATGTCGAGCCCCGACTTGCCGGGGAGCACCATGTCGAGCAGCAACAGATCGTAGTCCCGCGAGACGGCGTCGCGGCAGCCCGTCTTGCCGTCGCCAGCCTCTATCACGCGGTAGCCCGCGTAGGAGAGTGCATCGACGATCCCGCGCCGGATCGCGGCGTCGTCTTCGATGGTGAGGATGCGGCAGTCGGGCATGGAAGTTGACAAACTGAAATGTTCTTACGAAAAGTAGGAGTTCGTCTTCACCCCAGCGGGGTGACAGCCATTAGCCGGTGGTCGCGCAGCCACCACCGGAAGGATGTATCTATTGATGATTGCACCCCAGCGGGGTGCCAGCAACTGGGACTTCCAACGGTTGCTGGCACCCCCTGCCGGGGTGCTGAAGTTATTTTGTCGGTTTCCCGGCGGTGGCGCTGCGCTTACCGCCGGCTAATGGCTGCCAAGCCTCCGGCTTGAATACCAACTTGCATGAGTGGCAACGCTACTCCGCCGGACGACTCGCTAGATCGTTTTCCACCTCGCGTTGCCCGCCGTTATCCAGCGCGGTGTAGATATCCCTCGGGGCCAGCCCCAGCCACGGGTCGCTGCTGGGCGTTAGGAACAACTCGGCGTAAACCCACTCGTTCAGTGCATCGACCGATTCGGCCTGACCGCCGGCAAATCGCTCATGAATGCGGCGGTGCAGCAGGTATTCGTTGCGGACTGTATCGAGCGCGAGCGAGTCCTCGAACAGCCGGACCATTTTTAAGATCGGATCCTCCTGCTGCCTTTTACTAACCGAAACTTGCCCCGCTTGGGCAGCGCGGGGAAACTCCTCGCGCATGACCGCCTTGCTCGGCTCGTCGAGTTGTACTTCTTCGCGGTGTTGATTGGCAATCGCCTGCCAAAGCTCATCGTCCATGCTGCGTTCGAGCGATTCGCCGCCGAACTTGGCGAACCTCATTAGCGGCGCTACCTCGACCGACTTCACCACCGCGCGGTTGGATGCCTTGGCGGCGGTCGGAACTTTCTCGGACTTGGGAAGACTGCTCATGCGGGCCATCACCAAACTCGACTGTTCGATGCCCAATCGTTCAATGTCGGCATCCCACGCTTGCATGATCGCGTCATTACGACCGGCGTGAAACGACCGCAGCAAGTCGCCCCGATTCGATGCGGCGACTTCCCTGTAGCTTTCAAAAAGAGAATTCATGCGCGCCAGCCAGGCCTGAAATTCTTTCGGGCTGTACAGCCCCGGCAGTGCGTCGAGCGGTTGGCCGTCCGGCGCCAGCACGTAATGGGCACTATTACCGGTCAGGGTTCGCTCCAACTTGCGGCCGTCGCCGAAGTCGATCGTCACCCGCGGCACGGGACGCACGCTTTGCCAGTGGAGCACGAAGTTGTCGCGCAAGTAGTTGCTGATGGCTTTATTCGAGTAGAGCGAGGTGCGGAAGAACCGGCTGTTCGCGCAGCTATACTCATCGGTCAATTTGCCAAGCATCCGCAGACTGAGGATTGGTCGCCCAGTGCGATTTGCTTCCTGTCGAGCTTTTTCCAAGTCGGTGTGCCAATAGAGCCGGGACACGAGGCAGGTGCGTTGGCCGCCGATCTGGTCGATTGCCTTGCTCCATTTCTCGAGTTGCCAATTAATATTGACGAACTCTCCGCGGGCTTCCTTCAACCTGGTCTGCTTAGCAACAAGCGCCGCGTCGTCGGCTTGCATGGCGGCGGCTTCGTTTATCTCATGGTCAAGATCAAGAATTACCTGTTGCACTCGGGCGTAATCTTGTCTCAGTGCGTCGTACGTGGCGAGCGCTTCGGCCAGTCCATTCGGTCCCCGCGCGCGAAGTTCCGCGATCCGCTCGGACGGCAATTGCGCATGACGATAAAAGCCATTGCCAGTTTTCGCATATGCTGGGGTGATGGCCAACGCAATGCACGCAAACAAATTTCCAAACTTGTACCATTCTTTGGTCATCGCACGCTCTCCTTTCGGTGAAGACGGCGGGCACGCCAAACAAGGGTTGTGCCTCTCTGCTGATTCTACGGCCTTTTTTGCCCTCCACGTGTAACGGCTTTGTAACAACCGCGCCCACCGCTCTATAACCTGACCGCGCCCGAAGATACGCCGATCTCCACGTGTAACGGCTTTGTAACAACCGCGCCCACCAATCGGCGCCGGATGCGGACGTAAAGCGGAATCCGTGCCACTGGCGATCGCAATTCGTTCTCTGCGAGCTTGGGCAGGAGCCTCCTGCGTCTACCCCTCATTACGGTTCCCCATGCATCGGTGCATAAATTTACGACTAGGACAAGTGGAGGGATTGTGGGATGATTAGCGTGCGCATTGGCCGCGCGACGGGGACGCAAGCCGTAGCGCGCAACTGATGCCGTCGAACAAAGTTCCCTGGGAAGGTTGGAGCCGCGCTGCCGCTTGGATCTTTGTTGCGCGTTTGGCCTAACGGCTATTTTGCGAGCCGCGGAAAAGTCATATGGCGAACCTCGGAGACTACCAATTCGAGATCTACTTCCGCGGCCTCGCTGGTGTACGCTCGAGCCTACCGGTAACCTTCGCCGAGCTTGAGCGTCGGGCCCATGCGTCCTTGTCCGAGGAAATCTTCTCCTACGTGGCAGGCGGGGCTGGGAACGAGTACACCCAGAACGCCAACGTGAGCGCGTTTGATCGCTGGGGCCTCGTGCCGCGAATGCTCGTGGGCGCGGCGAAGCGCGACATGTCCGTGAACCTGTTCGGCCATAAGCTGCCGACACCGCTCCTCATGGCGCCGATCGGCGTGATCGGCCTGTGCGCTCAGGACGGACACGGCGATATTGCCGCGGCGAAGGCCGCTGCGGCGACCGGCGTGCCGATGATCGCATCCACGTTAACGGTCGACCCACTCGAAGACGTGGCCCAGGAGTTTGGCGACACGCCTGGCTTCTTCCAGTTGTACCCGCCGAACGATCGCGAGTTGGCGGAGAGCTTTGTCCGCCGCGCCGAAGCCGCCGGCTTTGTCGGCATCGTCGTCACTCTCGACACCCCGGTTCTCGGCTGGCGCCCCCGCGACCTACGGATCGGCAACTTTCCGCAACTGCACGGCCATTGTCTGGCCAACTACACGTGCGATCCGGTGTTTTGCGCGAAGCTCGACAAGCCGCCAGTGGAGGATCTGCGCGCGGCGGCTCGCACATGGGCGGAGGGATTCGCGAACCCGATGCTGAGTTGGGAGGATCTGCCCTGGCTGAGGTCGTTGACGAAGCTCCCGTTGCTGCTCAAGGGGATCTGCCACCCCGACGACGCGCGCCGGGCGATCGACGGCGGCGTCGATGGGATTTACTGTTCCAACCACGGTGGACGCCAGGCCAACGGCGGGGTTGCTGCGCTCGACATGCTCCCCGGTGTGGTGAAGGCCTGTGGGAATATACCGGTGCTGTTCGACTCGGGCGTGCGTTCTGGCGACCACGTCATCAAGGCCCTCGCCTTAGGAGCCACCGCAGTTGGGATCGGCCGCCCCTACGCCTACGGCCTGGCGCTCGGGGGCGTCGACGGCATCGTCCACGTGCTGCGCTGCCTGCTGGCCGAGGCCGACCTGCTGATGGCAGTCGACGGATACCCCACGCTCGCGGACTTGAATTCGGCGGCGCTCGTCCGGTGCCCGAGGTGATGCGCTCCTGACGAGCAGTGTTGACGCCCGCTCGCCATCGTGGTCAACAGGCAGAGGACCAGCGAACAGAGAGAGAGCACTTCATGTCGAAGTGCAATACCGGAGGGGGGAGTTGAACCCCCACGCCCTTGCGGGCACTGGATTTTGAGTCCAGCGTGTCTGCCATTCCACCACTCCGGCTGAGGCGCTGCGGGCGGTTGCGTGCCCGACTCGCTTGTGCAATGCAATTTATGCGGCGCGGGCAGGGGGGTCAATGCGGGGGATCTGGTGACGCGGAGTCGAATTGTGACCCGATCGTTTGTGCCACTTGCCAACGGCAGTTGGTGAGATTCCTCGGGAAAAGGTCGTTTGTGCCACGGTGCGCGCGCTGGCACAAACTGGAAGCGGGTAGACAAAACTTTGTTGGAAAGGTGTTCGCCGAGCGAGTTCGACCACCAGGGGTTGTGGAGCGTCCGACTATATCTAGTGGGATCGACAATCAGCCGCAATTAGTGTACATATAACCACATAACTAAGGAGGCTTCACGATGAGTACGGTCATGACCGAGTCGACAAAACATGGTGCGCAGCGGCTGGCGGTGCGGCGATTGGCAGATGTTCCACGGAGGCCCGTGAATTGGTTGTGGCCGGGGCGGATTCCGGTGGGGAAGTTCTCGATGTTGTGTGGCGATCCGGGTTTGGGGAAAAGCCTCGTGGCACTCGACATTGCCGCGCGGGTGAGTAGTGGCGGGCTGTGGCCGGATACCGGCACGCGGGTCGAACCGGGGTCGGTGCTGTTGTTTGCGGGAGAGGATGACGCCGCAGATACGGTGGCACCGCGACTGGCAGCGGTTGGGGCCGATTTGGAACGAATCCAAATTGTGGAGGGCCTCGCCGTAGAAGGTAGCCGACGACAGAAGTCGTTTTCATTGGGGGAGCATCTGGACGAATTGGATGATGCGCTAGAGCAACTGACCGACGCGCGGCTGGTGGTACTCGACCCGATCACGGCGTTTTTGCAAGGGGTGCATGAATGCCGCGGAGGTGTCGTGCGTCGGATGTTGGCGGGGGTGACGGAAATCGCACGGCGGCGTGGCGTGGCGGTGGTGGCGGTTACGCATCTTTCCAAACGCGGGAGCGGCCCGGCGACGCTGCGGGCGCTCGATTCGCTGGCATTTGCGGCTGCGGCGCGATCGGTTTGGTTGATTGCTTCCGATCCGACCGATCCGACGCGACGACTGATGACCTCTGCCAAGACAAACCTGGCCGCGGGGATCGGGGGATTGGCGTACTCGATCGAGACGGCAGGTGACCAGCCGCGCCTAAAATGGCACGACGGCCGAATTGAGATTTGCGCCGACGACTTGGTCCGATTGTCGCGCGCTTCGCTGATCGAGATGACGCAGCACATCGAGTGGACGCCGCGAAACGAGGTCGTGGCTTGGCTGCGCGAGCAGTTGATCGATGGGCCGTTGTTGCGCAAAGAGTTGTGGCGCGAGGTGAGAGGCCTGGGTTTCGCGCGGCGGACGGTCTATCGGGCGCTGCACGAGATCGGCGCGCTGGTGGCGAATGATGGGCATGGAGAGAAGTACGTGATTCTCTCGGAGCAAGCGACCGAACTACCGAGGGACTCGTTCGACCGTAAGATGAAGTTAGAGAGCTTGGCGGCGGGGCGGGTGGTGAAGGCGGCGAAGCGGCGGAGTGGGGGTGGCGCCACAACGTGATGAGGGTGCGATAAGACTGGACTTCGATGCCGGGCACAAAGTATACTTTTACTATGACTCACACGATTCCCGCTATATTTAATGCCGGAACATTTCGCCCGCTTGAACCGGTGGAGTTGGCTGAGGGTACGCAAGTCGAAGTGCAGGTTCCGGTGGTTTCGCAACTTGCCGAATTGTCTCCGGAAGAGTTGGCGCGCCGGCAGGCTGCGATTATGGCGTTTCTAGATAGGATGGAGGCGCTTCCCAATGAAGGCCCCGACGATGGGTTTTCTGGTTGTGACCATGACAAGATTCTTTATGGTGCGCCGTGATCTTCGTTGGTACCAGTGGATTGTATGCATCCTCCTCGGCGCGTGATGCCAACCACAACAATGCCAAGCAATTCCTGGCGTCTGTTCAGGAACGGCTCGTCACTACTGATTACGTGGTGGATGAAACGTTGACCCTGTTCCGCGCCCGAGGCGAGAGTCAGCATGCTTTCGCGTTTGGAAATGAAGTGATTGACGGCTCCTTCGCAGAGCTCATCACTATCGACGACCAAGACTTTGCCGACGCCTGGAAGGTCTTCCAGCGATTTCACGACAAGCAGTGGAGCTTCACCGACTGCACCAGTCGAGTCGTCAGGGAAAGGCTTGGCATCGCGCGGGCGTTTGCGTTCGACGAACATTTCCGACAGTTTGGGACGGTGGCGGTGGTGCCGTGACGGAGTGCGGCGCGAAGTCTCGTAGTGGGAGCGAGGTAGGCGCGCGTTGCAAGTGCTGGGATAATGCGGCTGGTGCGAAGCATAGCAGGGAATGCCTACATGTCTGACACCGCGACTTCTCGCCAAAAACAATACCTTCGGCAGCTCGGCTGTAAAGACGTTGCGAAGCTATCAAAGCAGCAGGCATCGCAACTCATTGATCAACTGATCGCTCAAGAAAAAGCATCCGGCAAGACATTCTCTTGCCCATACTGCAAATCGCAGTTCGGACCACGGCCAAAACGGACGAAGACTTGTCCGTCATGTGGGCAAACTATAGTGCATCTGTCCGGCAAGTTTTACACTCAACATCAAGTTGATAATCTGAACCAAAAGGAGTGGCTGGCAGAGAGTTTAGCAAACACGAAGAGCGAGGTTAAAGACGATTGGAAGGAGGAGCGAAAGTACCGCAAGGAGTTCGGAGAAGCACTAATCCTCGGTTATCAGATTACTGCCGGGGATTCCTGCCCACACACGAAGCCGCTAGAAAACGGTTTAGTGTTAATAGAAGATGCCTTCGACAATCCAGAGCTACTTCCGCCCTTCGACGAATGTCGACATGATTCGTGTGAGTGTGATTTCAGTTCGGTTATGGGCGACGAGGCACCAAGACGATTGCGAATTATCGAGTCGTCTGACAAATCGGCACGATCGAAGTTAGTTACGCGTCAGAATTCGCCTTATGCTGCAAAAGGGAAAACTTCCGGATGCGCTTCTGTATTAGGAGTTTGCTTTTTGCTAATTGCGGTTTGTAGCTGCATCACTCTGCTCTAATCACGCTTCTGTTAGATATCTCTACGTCAGAAATGAGTTCAGCAGCATGAACGGCATGGCTACTAGTAATCCAAGCCAAGATCGGCTTCGCGTGCTGGATCGTGAAATTGCTGATTGGACAGCCATTTCGGCTGATTTGAGCAGAGTGCATTCAGAGTCAGCTAAGGAAGCGGTCCGTTCTCGGTGGCGCGTTCGGTATTTGCGCCTTGCTAGTTGGGTACGCTCGCCGTCGACAACGGACAGTTTCTTTTACATAGGAGCCCTGATTGGAATTGTGTCTACGAGTCTCATCTCATTTATCGCGGCGGAGGTTCTCCTGGGGTCTGTCGTATCGGCTTTGGTTGGGTTAGCAGCCCGTTGAACAAGTGTCGTTTTCTAGGCGACGAGCGTGAGGGCTGGTT
>JBBDYG010000123.1:0-11057 GCA_040901765.1 Pirellulales bacterium | reverse complement strand
CGCATTCGAGAAGCTAATCGCAGGCTTTTCCGTGAATTAACATTCGATTGCCCTGGGTGTAAATGGCCCTCCTGCCGCTTTTGAAATCCGGTTTTTGTTTGTCATCAAATGATGCTCATCTCCAGTGACTGTCTTAGCATGTCTACTACCTTTCGCCACATCATCCGCCGCTTTGCCGCCGTTCTCCGCAACTTCGTCGCCTGCTCCCCCAAACAGCCACTTGCCCCCAACAATACCTGCGAGAACACCGAAGAAAGTCCAACCAGTTGCGTCGTTCCCTCGCGCATCTTGGCCGTGGACGAGTTGACCAGCCTCGTAGACGGCACCGCCTGGCAAGGCCAGCAACCCAGTTTCGACGCCAGCTGCGGTGTTTTTCCGCAAATTCTCTGCGGCTCCATTCAGCTTTGATCCTGGCTGATCGCGTTGGTAGAGGCCAAGTTCACGCTCTAATGCCCCCTTACTATTTGGGTTTCTTGTATTGCGGCCAAAAATGACGCTGTCTTCCGCCTCTTCTTGGACTTGTCCAAGCGCCGCGATGGCTGCCGCGATGGGACTGAGCAGGTTGGCCAAGGCGTTCAACTGCTGCCCGCCGGGGAGCAGGTTGGTTGCGGCCGCTTCGGCAATGCCGACCTCGAGAATTCCTGGCGTGTAGCCGCCCTTCGTCGTCTGCCCCTGCGGCCCGCTCGGCGGCGTGCCGCCGAAGATGTCAATGACTTCCGTTTCGTCGAAGTCGTTGACTTCGAGATAGTCGGCGAAGACGGTCCGCTCGACCTTGAGGCCGCTGAATTGGCCGTTGTCGTTTTCAACGTTGACCGTGGTGTAGGTGGTGTCTTCGCGCCACTGCCCGCTGGGCGGGTAGGTGGCGATGAAGTCGTAGTCGCGGTCGCTCTGGGTGCTGATGAAGTCGCGCGACTCGGTCAAGCCGCCGGGGCCGTAGCTGCCGGTGATCGTGGTTTGCGAAGTGAGCTGGTTCAGAGTCAGGCCATCGGAGACTTCCAACCCGTAGGGCGTGTAGTCCGTTTCGTGGTCGAACTCGTATCGCGTGGTGAGAGTTGTCTGCTCGTCGACCGTGTAGTCGCCCGATTGGATGCGCAATCCAATGCCGAACCCGAGCGGGACGTCGTAGTACGTGCCGCTTTCGCTCGTTGTGCGGGTGGTCTGCGACAAGAGCTCGCTCGAATCGTAGTCCTGCCGGTCGTGCGTTCCGCCGGGATAGTCTTCGTGGTATTCGACGTAGACATAGCTATCTGACGGTGCATCGGGCCCCGTCACCTTGTGCGTGCGGGTTGATGAGTTGCTGAACTTGCCGCCGCTGGCCAGGCCGAATTTATCCGCCGTGTGGCCGGAGCTGTAACTTGAACTGCCTGATTCTTCGTCGCGGCTGACGTTGCCGATTAGAGAGTAGTAATAGTCGCCAGGCTCGTTGGGCGTGACCGAGAAGATCTCGTCGCTGCTTGAGTTCTCAACCCATGACTCGAACGCCGAATCGATGGCCAGCGCGTGGCGGCGATTCTCTTCCGGGCCTGAAACGGTCGTCGTTTGAGAATTGTGGCCCGCATCCCGCGTCGTGTCGGTCTCCTGGTGGTGCGACCAGCCGGACGCGCCGTTGTCGGTGTGATTGTCCACTCCATCATCGCTTTGCCCGCGTTGCGGCCTAGCAGGCGCGAACGCTTCCGTTTCATGCGGTAGTGATCGCGGTCTGCGCCGAACGTGAAAAACCGGCTTGAATGAGCAGTGTTTCGACCGGTGGGACTCCCGCACCGCCTCCTACCTAAACATTTCTCTCCCATTCTCTTCCCCTGCAAGCTTACCCAGCTTATCCGATTTCGTTTTCGGGAGGGACAAGGGACAGTGCTTAGAATCACCGAAACTCTTCCACATCGCAATTATCAATCTTGAATGACTTAAGCAAATCAAATGATTTCTCAGATGCAACCAAACAATGGTTGTCTGAAAGCCCAAAATCGTCTTCACCTGCTCGACCGAAAATCTTCATCCAATAGAACTTCGGGAATTCTCGGCCAGGATGGAATTCTTCCAGTTCTTCGAATTCGATCGATCGCGTCACCGTCACGTCGTCGAATGAATAGCCCGAAAGTTGGGCTTCTTCAATCGCCATCTTTAGACGCTCGGTAGCTAGAAAGTAGGAATACCCCTCGAGCAAATCGTCACCAAGCCAAAAATCAAAACGGACTGAGAGCTTTTCAATTGTGGGCGGATGAACCGAGACGTCCATAATCGTCCCCTCATCTTCCTCAGTTGCTGCTTCTGGCTTGAGTAGTCGATACATATCTCACCTCACGGGCGGAGTAAGATCACCGAACTCTTCTGCGTCGCAATTGTCGAGTTGAAACGACATAATTAAGTCAAATACCCGCTGGGAAACGACCAAACAATGGTCAGTCGATATACCGAAATCATCTTTCGCGGCCATTCCAGGTATCTTCATCCACCAGAATCGAGGGAGTTCCCTACCTGGATACATTTCATCGAATTCTTCGGACTTGGAAACCTCCACCTCGTCAAAAGAGCATCCCGTAAACCCTGTGGCCTCAATCGCATGTCGTAGTCGGTCAGTAACTAGGAAGCAGGGGAACGTCTCAAGTAAATCATCCCCAAGCCATCCTTCGAAGCGAACTGACAGCTTTTCAACAATCGGCGGATGAACCGATGGGTCCATGATTGTTCCTTCTTCTATTTCTATCGCTACTTCAGGATGGAGTTTCCAAAACATGGTGTCACTTCTGTTCCGGCCGATCTTTGTTTGTAAACATATATTCACTTATATTCAACTATTTGGTGGACCAATACACGACCCCCGAAACTCTTCCACTTCGCAATTATCAATCTTGAATGACTTAAGCAAATCAAAAGCTTTCTCTGACGCAACTAAACAATGGCTGTCTGAAAGACCAAAATCATCTTCTCCTGCTCGACCGAAGACCTTCATCCAATAGAACTTCGGGAATTCTCGACCGGGGTAGAATTCTTCGAGGTCTTCAAATTCAATTGAGCGCGTCACTACCACGTCTTCGAATGAGCAACCCGAAAGCTGCGCTTGTTCAATCGCTGTCCTCAGGCGCTCGGTAACTAGAAAGTAGGGAAAGCAGTACAACAAATCGTCACCACCCCAAAAGTCAAAACGTACTGCGAGCTTTTCAATTCTGGGAGGGTGAACCGAGACATCCATCACGGTTCCCTCGTCTGGTTCAGTTGCCGCTTCTGGATCAAGTGATCTATACATATGTCATCTCACAGGGGGAGTGAACAAGTGCCCAAACTCGTCGTCAACTGACGTAGCAAAATCGAGTATTTGTTGCCGAGAAGGATTCGGATTATTCTCGAAGAATGTATTCCATCGCTTCGCAATATCACTCAAGTGAGTTCGGGAATTGATGTCCCTCGGTATCCCGCGAAGATTTTCCAGGGAATGTATTTCCTCCGGCGAGAACAACCCACGATAGTTTCTCAGCACGCTTTGGGGAACTCCATGATGAACGACCACTTCGCCGCGTAACTCCGGATGAGCCTTGAAGAAGGTACTGCGATAGCTTTTCGTTGTCGCTGACCCAACAGTTGCCACTCGTGGCTGAGCGAACTCCGCCGCGTTATCCCCAGCCTTTTGCAGCCGGAGGGCGTCGTCGGTGATATCAGGTACATCGTCGACGTTGAACAGCAGGCGTTGGACCCATTTTATCTTGCTGAGGGCTATCGCCCCAGCGATTGGCGCTCCGATCAGCGCCCCGTCCCCGATCCGCTGGCCGATACTTCGCGCGCCGCCGCGGATGGCGTCGTTACCGTTGACGATCCGGTCGTAGGACAACCACTGGCCAAGTCCAGGAACGAGATCCCCGAAGAATTCCTGCACATCCTCCAGGAACGGCCTGATTCCTTTGGCAAAATCGGCCTGCCTCCCATGGAGGTCTGCGCCCGTCACGGCCTGTAAGTCCGCGCGATCGGCCATAAGCCGTTGGCGGAGCGTCAACTCCGGCTCGATCCCGTCGTCGGGCACGGAGAAAATTCCGCCATCGAGAGTTTCCGGCGTGTACTCACCCTTCGTCGTTTGCCCCTTCGGCCCGGTAGGCGGCAAGCCGTCGAAAATGTCCTCGTCGATAATCGGGTCGAGGATCTCGTAGGTGCCGGTGGCGTCAATGGCCTGCCAGCGGTGGTACTTGTGGCCGCTGATCTGGCCGTTGTCGTTGCTCATCGTGAGCGCGTAGCGCTGGAACTGGTCTTGCCAGGGGCTGGAAACTTCGCGGTCGAGGTACTTCCAGTAGAGCCGCTCCGAACTTGTGCTGGAGAACTCCTTCGACTCATTGAGGCCACCCGGACCGTAGTTGCCGGTGGTCGTGGTCTCGGAGGTCAGCTCGCGCAGGAAGAGCTCATCGATGATGTCGGTGCCGTATGGAGTCTGGAACACATCGGAATAATCGCGCTCCCGCTCCGTCAGGTAGGTTCGCTCCTCGATCGTGTAGTCGCCCGATTGAATGCGAACCACCACGCCCAGCGCTACAGGCAAGTCGAAGTAAGAACCGTTCTCGCTGGTGTGCCGGACGCTGCGCGTCGATTGGGCAGTTTGATTGTCGGTGAGTTCGTCGATCACCACCGCGTCGTCGGTGTACCGATGGTTGTAATAGTAGCTCGATTCCGTCGGTATGGGCGCCGAATGCGATTCGGTGGTCGTCGCGGTGTAGCTGAACTTGCCGTCCCGCGCGAGGCCTGCTGCATCGGCCAGGTGGCTGGAATCGTAGCTGGAGCTACTGGACTTCTCGTCGTGGGTGACGTTGCCGGTCCGCCGAAGGGTCCACGAATTGGGAGCGGCCGGGTCGGTGATATACAGCGTGTCGCTCGATTCGTTGTCCACCCACGACTCAAACGCCGAGTCGATGGCCAAGGTGTGACGGCGCTTGTCCTCGGGGCCGGAGATCGAAGCGGACTGCGAGATATATCCGCCTTGCTGGATCGTGTGGGTGTCGCGGTCTTCTTCCGTGCCGTTGATGCCCCACGGCGAGGTCACGCTCGACTGGCTGTAATAGTCGCTGGCCCACGCTTCGACGATGGCCTGGCTCAGGCTCGAGTTCCCTTCGTAGTCCGCGCCGGTGCGAGTGGTAGTCGTGTGCGACCAGGTGTTGTCGCGCTTGCTGAAATAGTCGTCCTTGGCGCGGTAGTCCCAGTCGTCGATGGTCGTCGTGTCGGTGCTGCTTGAGCTTCCGCCGGCGGTGCTGGAAACCAGCTCGCCGTCCTTGATGTTGCTCGTGCCGCTGGTGTTGTCGCTGGCGGAGATCGTGTTGGTTGTGGTTTGGCCCTTGTAGTATTCCTCGTCCGTTTCGGTGTCGGTACCGTAATCGATCCAGCCGGTGACGTAGATCGAGTCCTCGCCGCCGCTGCGCATGGGACTGGCGGTGAGCGTGTAGGTGTTGTCGAGGTTCGTCGAGTTCGACGTGCCGTTGAAATTCACATCGACGCCGCTGGTGAGCGTGCCGTTGGCCGACTCGTACGAATTGTTCTGGCCCGAAGGCGTGAAGTTGCCGCGGTGCGAGTAGGTCACCGTCGCATCGTTGTCCGACTTGCCATTAAACGAGCCGGTGCGTTCCGTCTGGCCATCTTCGATCTTGACGATGCCGTCGGTGTTGGTATTGCCGTCGCCGGTGTCGGTGCGGGTGACGCTGGTGTGGGTGCGGCTGCCGAGCGTGGTGTTGGCGCTCGTGACGACGCGCTTCGTGGTCTGTTCACTCGCCCCCTCGCCGCGGCCGTTGACGGTCAGGTCGGTCTTCGCGTCGCGGCCGGTGCGGACGGTGCCACTGGAGCTGCCGCTTTGCTTGGCGTTCTCTTTGCCGTGGGACGCAATGAGCTCGGTCTCCTTCGTGCCGGTCCCTGTCTTGACGGTCGAGCTGATGAAGAACCCGTTGCCGTCAGTCTCGCCGTCGGTGGTGGCGCTGATGTTGGCAGTGCTCGTCCCAGCCCCCAGCCCCCAGCCCCCAGCCCCGCCCCCCGTTCCCTGCTGCGTGCCGCTGCTGTGGCCTGTGACTTCGCCGTTGGTCTGGCTAGTGCCGCCTTCGGCGGTAAGGGTCTTCGTCGTGACGGCGGCGGCCCCTTCGCCCACCGTAGAGCTCGACTCCGTCGTGCGGGACGAGCTGCCGCCGTTCTGCGTCCGGATCAACTCCTCACCGGTAAATCGGATCGGGCCGATGGTCGTGCCATCGGGGCCGATCTCGATTGCGCCATTGGAACTGCCCGTGCGACGCGACTTGCTCTGGCTGGTCGAGTTCTCCTGGCCACTTCCCCCTGGCCCCTGGCCACTCGCCGAGTAGCTGGTCCGGTTCGAGCCGTGCCGCTCTTCATTGCCCGTCGCCGTGCCGCTTGTCCTTCGTCCGGCGCTATCCTCGGTAAACTTGCCGCGAAACTCGCTGTTCGTGACTACGCCGCCGTCCTGACGGGATGCAAAACTGGCCGACTGTTCCGCGTCCTCGCCGCTCACCGACTCGAGGCTGTCGGCGGTCCGCTCGGTCAAGTCCTCGATTGTCCCTTCCCGCGCGAATTGGCCGTTCAGCTCTTCGTAGTCAAAATCCTCGGTGATCGTCCGCTGCCAGGTCGACTTGTCGAGCCGCCCGCCCGTTAGCTGAATCACAATTGGGTCTTCATCCCAAGCAGGCGGCGGCAATTCGAGCACCCCGGCCAGACCCGCAAAGCTGGTGGATTTGTTGGTAAAGACTTCCACAATCGTGGCGTGGCCCTGCTGGGTATTTTCAAAACCCCCAGCCCCCAGCCCCAAGTCCCCCGCCCCCGACGTAAACGTCCCCCGGTCGGTCACGTCCAAGGAATGCGTCCCCGCCTGGTTGTCGCGGATCGGCGTGGTCACGTTTTCCACCGTGTCGGTCACCGTGCCGGCGGCCTGCGAGGCGCGGCTGCTGCTAACCGACTGCGCGCCGTGATAACTGCCGGCGGACTGCGACTCGAATAGCGACAGATGTTCTGCTAGATTTGGGCTTTTCCCGTGATTGAACCCCGATGAGCCGCAGGGATGAGCGTCATCGAAATCGTCTTCTTGCTCTGCCGCGCCGTGTGCCTCAGTCCCGCCGCTTTGCTGGCCGAAATCGTGGTCTTGCGGCAGCAGTTGGCGGTGTTCAAGCGCGAGCAGCCGCGGCCTCGATTGCGGCGGCGGGACCGCATCTTCTGGGTCTGGCTCTCTCGTGTTTGGATTGATTGGCGCTCGGCGCTGGTCATCGTCCAGCCCGAGACGGTCGTCCGCTGGCACCGTAGCGGATTTCGACTCTATTGGCGATTCAAATCGCGCAAGTCGGGCCGGCCGAAAGTGACGACCGAAGTTCGCCAGCTCATTCGCCGCATGGCCCGCGAGAATCCGCTGTGGGGTGCGCCGCGGATTCAGGCCGAACTGCGGCTGCTCGGCCATGAGCTGGCCGAGTCGACTGTGGCCAAGTACCTGCCGCGGAACCACAAGCCGCCGTCGCCGACTTGGAAGACATTTCTCAAGAATCACTTGGGCGAGACGGCGGCGATCGACTTCTTCGTCGTCCCCACCGCGACCTTCCGCGTGCTGTACGTGTTTGTCGTGCTGAGCCTCGATCGCCGAAAAGTTTTGCACTTCAACGTCACGGCCCATCCTTCCTCGCAGTGGACCGCCCAGCAGATCACCGAGGCTTTTCCGTTCGACAATGCGCCGCGCTTTCTGCAACGGGACCGCGATTCGATCTATGGCGACGTGTTTCAGCAGCGCGTCCAGAGTTTGGGCATCGAGGAAGTGGTTAGCGCACCGCGCTCGCCTTGGCAGAACCCCTACGTCGAACGGCTCATCGGCTCGATTCGCCGCGAATGCTTGAATCACGTGATTGTCCTGGGCGAACAGCATCTATCACGCATCCTTACCGATTACTTTCGCTATTACAACGAGTCCCGAACGCACTTATCGCTCGATGGCAACCCGCCCCATCCACGCGACGTCGAGCCGCCCGACCGCGGGAAAGTGATTGCCGTGCCGCAGGTCGGTGGGCTCCATCATCGCTATGCTCGCGTTGCCGCCTAGCGGTGTCATCGCGTTCTCTTTTCCACGGAACGGCGCTCGGTGTCTGCGCCGAAGGTGAAAAATCGGCTTGGATGAGCAGTTTTTCTCCTCCGCGAGCTCGCTTTATGTCTGCGACTTGCATCTCCCTCCCAAATTTCTCCTGGCTCAAGCTTGCCTAGCTTAACGGATCGAGTTTTCGGGAGCGACACCCAACATTCTTCCAACGCCGGCTTGCCTAACTTAACGGATCGAGTTTTCGGGAGGGAAAACATGCTCCGACGGTCTTCCGACCAGTTCCCCGTGCGATTTCAGTCTCGAAATAACCTCACAGATGTTCACATAAAAATCGCTGGACCACTGCAGCGGACAAATGCTACGCATCCCATGGCAGTGTCGCAGAGTTGAACTTAGCGATGTTTGGATCGCTATTCACAACTTCATTTTTATCAAATGGCCACTCAGTCAAACCTAAATCGGCCTTGAAATAGAATCGCAGAAAGTGCCAAGTCTCGGACGCTACTACATACGTAGGCG
This sequence comes from Pirellulales bacterium, assembly GCA_040901765.1. GTDB lineage: Bacteria > Planctomycetota > Planctomycetia > Pirellulales > Lacipirellulaceae > JBBDYG01. The sequence continues at coordinate 2,503 of JBBDYG010000123.1, read as the reverse complement.
TGTTTTCTCCCTCAAGAGTTTCGATGAAGATCACGGGTTCGCCATCTCCGAATTCGTTTCTTGTCACCACGCAGTACTCGTTCCCGCAGCCATCGCCGGCAATTGGAATCCACCCCAACTCGATCCACACTGGGCGCAGCCCCAACGTATACTCGATGTCAAGATCGTGGCGTTTCGGGTGGATTCCATAGACTCCACCCGCCCCTGCGCAGGGTCCGTTTGACGTTCGCAGCCAGCTTCGAAGTCTTGGGGGTACTTTTAATCCGGTACGTTTCTCAAATCCGATGATGTCATCCTCGGACACACCTTCGGGAATTGTGTCGCCCGGCGGCAATCTCGACTGGTGCAACAACTCGATAACTTCAGAAGTCATTTGATCCATGTATGCAGGTCTCTATTTCGGGAACGTAAAGAGGTGGCCAAACATTTCATCGATCTTCAATGCTTGTGCCATCACCTCAGCCTGTGTCGGCGTGCGGCCATTGAGCCCTCGTTTCCATGCTGCCCAAGCATTATTGATCAAAGTGTGTGTACCTGGCTCCACCCCAACTAGATTCGCTAGTCTGTTTGGATTCGCATGCGGATATATGTGTGACCATTCTAGAGGAATTCGGTGATGAATTCGAAGTCCACGGTCAATTGCTCGATAGCCCGCTACACCTTCCCAAATCGAACGGGCTTTATCACGGAGTTTATTGGAGACTTCCTTAGTTAATTTCGCGGCAACTAATATTGGCTGCGCAAACTTGCCCGCTTGTCGCGCCTTATTGGCTTTGCGCAAGTCGTTGAAGTCGTCGGCCTTGCCCCAGATGCCGCCTAGACCGCCGGTTGTCGCCTCTAACGCCGCGTTCTTCGCAGTATTGTCAAGCAACTCCGCAGACTGTCCCGTAGCGTTGCGGTAACCCTCGAGGCCCGTCTGGCCGGTGCGTAGTTGTCCGTCGCCCGGTTGTAGGTGAGGACTCTCGAGGTTGAATCTCTGGTAGGGCCCATGAACGAGTTTCTGCCACTGCCGCTTGAACCAATTGTCGGTATATCCGTCGCCGTCAGCATCGAGGCCATACTTTCCTTCGTACCCTGGCGGCGTTGGCTCCGCTTTCAACTGCCCGATCGCCGCGATTGCTGCCGCGATGGGACTGAGCAAATTGGCCAGGGCGTTCAACTGCCGCCCGCCGGGGAAGAGATTGGCCACTGCCGCTTCGAAAATGGTGGCCTCGAGAATTCCCGGCGTGTACCCGCCCTGCGTCGCTTGCCCCTTCGGCCCCGTCGGCGGCGGATTCTCAAACAGGTCTCGGTCGACAATCGGGTCGAGGATCTCGTAGGTGCCGGTGGCGTCGGTGATTTGCCAGCGGTGGTACTCGTGGCCGCTGATTTCGCCATTGTCGTTGTTGAAGGTGAGCGCGTAGCGCTCGATCTCATCTTCCCAGAACCCGGAGGGTTCGCGGTCCGAGAACTCTCGGTAAAATCGATCCGAAAGGGTGCTGGAGAAGTCTCGCGACTCAGTCAGTCCGCCGGGACCGTAGCTGCCGGTGGTGGTCGTGCGCGAGGTCTCTTCACGCAAGACGAGCAGGCCGTTGATCTTGGTTCCGTACGGAGTATCAAATTCGTCGCTATGCTCGTCCGTTCGCTCCGTGAGGTAGGTTCGCTCCTCGATCGTGTACTCGCCAGTCTGAATCCGCACCCCGATGCCCAAGGAAAGGGGCAGGTCGAAGTAAGAGCCGTTTTCACTGGTGGTTCTCACGCTGCGAGACGATTGGGCCGATTGATTATCGGTAAGGTCGTCGGGTAACCGTTCACACTCTGGAGAGGCCAGAAAACAAGGCTTTTTTCGTGCTTTTGAAACCGCTGATACTACGTTTCGCGCCAACTCTTCCGATTTCAGGCGAAATGCACCACAAGAAAATTGTTCGCATAGCGCAGATCACGGGAAAGTTGGTATTCCACATTTTCCAGGTTCCGTGTATGCCCGCCCTGTGAACGGTTACGGTCGTCGGTTACCACCGCGTCGTTGTAAACATGGTTGTAGTAGTAACTCGATTCCGTCGGTATCGGCGTCGAATGCGATTCGACATTCGTCGACGAACTGCTGAACTTGCCATCCCTGGCGAGGCCCGTTGCGTTCGTCAAATGGCTTGATTGGTAGCTCGAGCTGCCCGACTTCTCGTCGTGGGTGACGTTTCCCGTCCGCCGAAAGGTGGTGGCCGTGTAAAGCGTGTCGCTTGATTCGTTGTCCACCCACGACTCAAACGCCGAGTCGATCGCCAGCGTGTGGCGGCGATTCTCTTCCGGGCCGGAAACGGTCGCCGTCTGGGAATTGTGGCCCGCGTCCCGCGTCGTGTCGGTCTCCTGGTGGTGGGACCAGCCGGACGCGCCGTTGTCGGTGTGATTGTCGAGCTGCTTGTGATAATCGTTCGTCCACTTCTCGACGGTCGACTGGCTCAGGCTAGCATGGCCTTCGGCGTCGCCGCCGGCGCGGGTGGTGGTCGTGTGCGACCAGACATTGTCG
>JBBDYG010000122.1:0-61621 GCA_040901765.1 Pirellulales bacterium | reverse complement strand
TCGTGGCGAAGCTGCGTTTCGTTGTAGCCCGTGCGGTGATAGGTCTCGCGGTGCTCGGCGAATTGTTCGACCAGCGCGACGATTTCGGTCGGTGCGGTCGATGGAGCGGGAGATTTGGCCATACAGCGTTGTGGAAAGTGTGCGGCGTCCGTTTTAACGTTGTCAGTTTAAGCGCCTGATGGCGTGGGGCCTAGGCACGATACCCAGGCTACGCCGCTGCGCGGCGAAGCCTGGTCTGAAAGAAGTAACCCCGTTGGCGTAGGGAGAATCGGGTTGCCCCCTCCCCTAGCCCCTCCCCCGCGGACGGAGGAGGGGGATCGATGGTTGGACAGGCGTGTCCGTCCTACGGGCCGCTGTCCCATGACGACAGAGCGAATGCGCTTCGCTCCGTCGCCGCTCTGCTGAAAGACGGTCGCGCCCGACTGACTCTACATCATCGCGCCACGACCAATCGTCGCATCTCGGCGGCGAGAAAGAACGAGCCGGTGATGCACACCAGTTCGTGCGGCTCTGTTGTGCCGAGCACGTGCTGCCAAGCATCCGCCGGTGTGGCGCATATTGTGATGCTGGCGCTTCGTTGACCAATGAGATCGAGTTCCGCGCGCACGGTCTCGGCAAGACGTTCAGCGACCACCGCTCGGGGGTTTTCGACATACTGTGTCACCACAAAGCGGTCGAAATGGGGCGTCAATAGGTGGACGATGGCCCGCACTTCCTTGTCACGGCTGATCGATGCGACCAGCACCCGCGGATGGGGGGCGTGCTGTTCGATGAATTCCACGAGCGCGGCGGCGGAGGCTTCGTTGTGAGCGGTGTCCACAATGATCGTCGGCGCGCCGGGAAAAACCTCGACCCGTGCCGGTATTCGGATATCGGCCAGCCCCGCGCGCGTCGCTTCTTCGGTGATGTTCCAGCCCTGATGCTTTAGTTCCGCCAGCGTGGCCAGCGCTACGGCGGCATTGGCCGCCTGATGATGGCCCAATAAACCCAGCCGGATGTCGGTGAAGTGCTGCACTTCGCCGGCAATCGTGCCATCGAACTCGAGCATGCTGCCGGTCGGACGTTTGGTTAGCGGCAACGTCCAGTGGTTGGGCGCGGTGTCGCGGAAGTGAAACTGCTGGCCGACTTCAATCAGCCGGCAGCCGTGCTGATGGGCCACCTCGGCGATAACATCGCGCGGTTCGCTGTCGGTCACGCCGCTCACGACCGGCACACCGGGCTTAATGATCCCGGCCTTTTCGCGAGCGATTTCCGCCAGCGTCTCGCCAAGTTGTCGCGTGTGATCGCGGCTAATACTGGTAATGACCGACACCATCGGCAGGCAAACGTTGGTTGAATCGAGCCGGCCTCCCAAGCCCACCTCGAGCACGACTGCATCGGCCTGCCGGTCGGCGAAGTGCGACAGTGCCATTGCCGTGGCGATTTCAAAGTAGGTTGGGCCGATGTCGCCCAACGCGGCGGCTTGCTCGTCGTGCGCTTTAACGTGCGGCCGCAAGCGGTCCACCAGCGCGACCAGTTCCGCTGCGCTGCACGGCACGCCGTCGATCGCAATGCGTTCCTCCATCCGCTCCAAGTGGGGCGATGTGTACAGCCCCGTGCGGTAGCCAGCCGCGGTGAGCACCGCCGCGATCATCGCGGATGTGGAGCCTTTACCCTTCGTACCGGCGACGTGGACAAGCTTCATACCTGCGTCGGGATTTCCCAACCGCGTGAGCAACTGACGCATGCGATCGAGCTTCAGCGTCCGCGCCGGGTACGGCGGCAGCGGTTGACGCTCGTAATTGATCCGGCCGAAGAGCCAATCGAGCGCGGCGCTGCGGCGGGGGTCGAGATCGTTCAAATGATAGTTCTCTCGACAGCGCCCCGCTCTGCCGGGGATTGTTGGGGTGAGCGAGACCCTCCAAATATAACGTGAATTCGCGTTTCGGTCCCACGACAGAGCCGCCAAAAGAGAAAGGGCCGCCGAGCTACGGGAAGCTCGACGGCCCTTACCATTGGGGGAGGTAAACGGATACTTGCACAGCCCTAAAAAGGGACCGTCGCGACCCAGGAGCCAGAATCCCATCTGGCTATACCCGCCGGGTGGATGTCCCGCTCTCTTCGAAAGCAGCCTAATGCCAACGGTGTGCCAAATCCCTCGCGGCACCCGCCGCACAGTGGCTTAAGCGGCCCTAAACTGTTGGCAGGGCGAATCTTCCGAAATCATCGGCGCGCGTCTACTTGCCTCGCTTGACCGGGTGGCCTTGTAAGATTTCCCGCGGGAATTGCAGTTCTTGCCAACCTCGCCGAACCCCGTCGGCAAAGTGTGCGTAACGGATGAGCTAGCAGCAGTTTGCGGCGTTCCCGCCTGCCCGCGCAGCGTCTATGATGCGAGATTCCCCGTAGGTCAGGCTTTCCTGCCTGACATGCCGTAAGTCAGGCTTTCCAGCCTGACATGCGGAAGGGAAACATTTGCAAATTCCGTCAGGCAAGAAAGCCTGACCTACAAAACCGTCAGGCAAGAAAGCCTGACCTACGGTTATGCTTCACGTCGAGAAAGTTCGGAAATCGTATCGCGAGCCGAGCGGCGAGGAGCTGCGGATTCTCGATATTCCCGAATTTCGCCTCGCGACGGGGGAGCAGGTTGTGTTGCGGGGCCGGAGCGGCTGCGGCAAGACCACACTGCTCAATTCGATTGCCGGGCTGACCACGGTTGACGCCGGCGCAATTCGCATTCGCGATGTCGATATCACCCGGCTTCCCGAAGCGGGCCGAGATCGCTTCCGTGCCCGGCACATCGGGTACGTCTTTCAGACCTTTAATCTGCTAGCGGCATTCACGGCCCTTGAGAACGTGATGCTCGGCATGACGTTCACCGGCCAGCGGCGCGACCCGAAGCGGGCGGCAGAGCTGCTAGAAAAAGTCGGCCTTTCGCACCGCTTGCACCATAAGCCGCAGGCGCTGTCGGTCGGCGAGCAGCAACGGGTTGCCGTCGCGAGGGCGCTGGCCAACAAGCCGCTGCTGCTGTTGGCCGATGAGCCGACAGCGAATATCGACCCCGCGCATCAGCAACAGGTAATCGACCTGTTGCGCGAGGCGTGCCTCAGCGAGAGTGTCGCGATGCTACTGGTGACGCACGCCTCGGAGGTGTCGGACCAATTCGAGCGGGTCGAGTATTTGGAACAGATCAACCGGGTGGCCGCCGCATGAGTTTCTGGAAAATCGCCTGGCGAAACATGCAGCATCGAGCGCTGGCCTCGACCCTCACCGGGTTGTCGATGGCGCTGGGCGTGGCGGCGGTGATCTGCGTGATCGTGGTCCATAGCATCGTCGATCGGCAGTTCTCGCAGTTCGCCCAGGGTTATCACTTGATCGTCGGAGGCAAGGGAGGCGCGATGCAGATGGTGCTCAGCACTGTCTACCATCTCGATAAGGCCCTCTACCCAATTCCGTGGAGCTATTACGAGCAGTTCACCGAGGGCGAGTATGCGAGCCTGACCGACGTCGCCGTGCCCTATTGCCTGGGCGATAGCTTTTCGGCGGATGACCAGACTTTTCGTGTGGTTGCCACCACGCCCGATCTATTCGACAAGATTCAGTACACTACACAAGCCGACGGCACGCCGATTGGCTACACGTTTCGCGACGGCCGCAACTTTAAAAGCGATCAGTTTTTCGAGGCGGTGATCGGCTCGGTCGTCGCCACGCACACGGGCCTCAAGGTGGGCGACATTTTCAATCCCACGCACGGCATCGGGGCCGACGGCGATAAGCACGAGGAATTCAAGATCGTCGGCGTCTTGGAGCCGACCGGCACGGCGAACGACCGGGCGTTGTTTGCCAACATGGAAGGTTTCTACCTGCTGGAAGGCCACGCGCTGGCGCCAGAAGACAAGAAAAAACAAGAACTGCCGGACGAAGCGGATTATGTTGCGGACCTGTTCGGCTGGCGCGTGGCGCTGTTTGACGGTATCGAGTCATCAATCGAAACCGACGATGAAGCGCCGCGGTACGGTTACAACATCATGGGCGAGCGAGTGGCGGCGCTGCCCGAATCGCAACGCGAAGTGACTTCGATCCTGGTGCTATGCAAGAGCGACATGCATGCGGGGACGCTCGAGTTGCTCATCAACAAAAATCCCGACAGTGTGGCGCAGGCCGTTTCGCCCCTGTCGCAAGTTACCAAACTGCTGGGGACGTTCGTCTCGCCGATCCAGCTCGTGCTGCTGGTACTTACGATCTTAATCGTGCTCGTGGCGGCGATCGGCATCTTCGTAAGCATCTATAATTCGATGAACGAGCGGAGCCGCGACATCGCGGTGATGCGCGCTTTGGGTGCCAGCCGGCTGGCCGTGATGCTGATTACGCTGTTTGAGTCGATCTTGCTGTCGGTTTGCGGCGGCCTGGTGGGAATCGCGATGGGCCACGCCTTGATCGGCTTGGCCAGCCCGTTTGTGGAAGCCCGCACCGGGGTGGCTCTCGACATGTTCCAGTTCGACGTGCAGGAATTGATTCTGATTCCGGCTCTCGTGGTATTGGCCGCGCTGGTCGGTTTCTTACCGGCCCTATCGGCGTATCGTACCGACGTGGCAAAGTCGCTGAATTAGTTTTTTCCCAAGCCGCGGACTTGTCCGCGGCCCCGGCGTTACCTCCGCAGAGTCCATGCCCTACAATAGAGCATCAGTGGATCCATTCACGTCCGAAGGGTGACTTTCATGTCGCGAATAAGAATCGTTCCCGTCGCCGTCGCAGTTCTCGCTTTGGGTTGGGTGACGCGGTCGGCGGCTTGCCCGTTTTGTTCCGTGGAATCGCTCACGCTTACCGAGGAAATGGACTCTGCCAACGCCGTGATCGTCGCCCGGCTGGTGAAGGAGGCCCTGCCGCCCGACACCAAGCCCGATGGCCTCGGTGGTTTCGGCGTCGCCGACCCGGAGACCGGAAAGGCGACGTTTGAGATCGTCGAAATTCTCAAGGGGAAGGAGTCGCTGGTCGGGATCAAGGAAGTGAAAGCGATCTTTTATGAAGAGCCGAGCCGCGAGAAGTCGTATCTCATCCGCGGCGTGGGCGAGCCGCTGGAGTGGACGATCCCCTTCGCGCTTTCCGCCACGGCGGTCGATTACGTCAAGCGGCTCCCTGCGCTTCCCAAGGAGGGGCCGGAGCGAACGAAGTTTTTTCTCGATTATTTGGAACACGAGGATTCTTTGTTGGCTCAAGACTCGTATGACGAGTTTGCCCGCGCGCCCTACGAGGATGTGAAGGCGATCAAGGAGCAAATGGATCGCGAGCAATTGCTCGCGTGGATTGAAAGCCCCCACGTCAGCCCCAGCCGACGGCGGTTGTTTTTGACGTTGCTCGGCGTGTGCGGCCAGCCTGAGGATTTGGCCCGGCTGGAGCAAATGATTCTGTCCGACGCCAAAGTGCTGGCGCCGGCCGCCGAAGCGATCTCGGCTGCGTCCGTCGGGAGTACCGGCCCGATTGCAACGATGCTTCTGCCCGAAATGGTCCGCGCGGAAGAACGGCGGCGCAAGCTGGGCCTCGATGCACTCATTGGCTGTTACGTCGTATTGGGTGGTCCCGATCGGATGGATGTCGTGGATCGGCGGTTCCTGCAGGGCACACAAGAGGAAATCAGCCACACGTACACAGTCCTGATGGCGCTGCGGATTTTGACGGACGGCATGGAGGTTCTGCCGCCGGAGCGCGCCGCCGCGTCGGCCCGCTTGTTGCTCGATAACCGCGATTTCGCCGATCAAGTGATCCCCGACCTCGCTCGCTGGGGCGACTGGTCCGTCGTCGATCGACTCGCCGACATGTTTCGCAAGGCGGAAAAACAGAGTTATGTCCGCGAGCCGGTCGTGACTTACATGGACATTGCGGCCGAGCAGCCGGGAGATACCGGCGAGAAGGCCCGCGTGGCGATTGCAGAATTTGAAAAGATGGACCCCGACAGCGTCGAGCGGGCGCGTAGCCTGGCGGCGTTTGGAATGTTGGCCCGCGCTCGAGGCGACGATCCAAGTAAGGCACCCGCATCGGCAACCCGCGAAACCGCCGAGGCGGCGGAAGCAGCGGCGGCGGACACCGGAGAATCCGCAACCGCGGCGGACTTGGTTGCCGAAGAGACGCCCGCGAGCGAAATCCCTGACCCCGCCGCCGGCCTCCCAACTACGTACAATGAAACCGACGCGGCCGAAGTCGCAACCGTGGATGCGGAAGCGACGAGCGAGCCAGAAATAGTCGAAGCCCAACCCGCTGCGAAAGGCGAAGCGGAACCGAGCAGCGAGCCTGTCCAGGTAAGCGTGAGCAAGCCCGCCGTGGAACCACTCGTCGAACCGAGCCGCGGCTGGATCATCGGCCTGCCCTTGCTCGGCGCGGTGCTGTTCATGGGCCTGTTCTGGATTATCCTCCGCGCCGGACCGGGTTAATTAACGTTTCAATTCATTTCAATCAATTTCTGGCCGACAGCCGACAGCCGACAGCCTCCCCCACCATGTCTACAGCCACCCTTAGCACAAATATTCGAACGAACGACAGTCTCGATGCGCTAGAGTACCGCGCGATTCACACCGGCGCGATTGCTGGATTATTGCTGGGCGTTTTATCCGTGGCGACGGTCGTCCCTGCTGCCACCAATTTCGAGGCGTGCCTGATGATCGCGCCGATTCCACTGTTGGGAATCTTCGTTTCGCTGCGGTCCCTGGCTGCAATTCGGCGACAGCCGGAAACGTACACAGGGACGACGATGGCAGCAACGGGAGCATTCCTTTCGGCTTTGTTCTTGGTAACCGGCGTGGGGTACGGCGGATACGTTTACGCTACCGAAGTGCCCGACGGCTACGAGCGAACTTCCTTTACCAGCATGAAGCCCGATACGGTAGAGGAGCGGGGCAACATCTACATTCCGCCCGACATCGCCGCGCTTGCCGGCCAGCAAGTTTTTATCAAGGGTTACGTCCGCCCCGGCTCGCATCGCACGATCAGCGATGAGTTTTTGCTCGTGCGGGACAACAACGAGTGCTGTTTCGGTGAAATCGACAAAGTGAAGTATTACGATCAAATTCAAGTGAAGCTGACCGCCAAGCAAACGGCCAGTTTCGACCTGCGGCTGTACCGCGTCGGCGGCAGGCTGATGATTAACCCCGCCAATCTCGGCCGTGGACCCGAGTTTCCCGTGTACTTACTCGTGGCCGATTACCTGAAGTAACAACTCCGCTGCGAAAATGGCGCGCATCGCGCCGTGGGGCGGGCTTCTCGTCCGCCGAGCAAATGCGATCTGCCGCGACACTCACACCCCCTCTGCTGGTCCTGATGGCACTCCTGGCCGCCGGGTGCGATTCCGGGACCGTTACGGCCGGGGCGGGGCGCAGTTCGACAGCCACTACACCAACTCCCACGACCGCGCCGGAATCACCAGCCACTTCCGTCCCCGTTCCCGCAGCCGCGCCGCTGGAGAAGACGTTCGACGACATTAAGTTCGACATCCAGCCCGGCGACCCGTTCACGCGCGACATGCTCACGCCGGAGATCGAGAAACTCGACGGGAAGCGAATTCGCATCCGGGGCTGGATTCTGCCGACGGCGCAGACGCGCGGCCTCAAGCAGTTCGTGCTGGTCCGCGACAACATGGAGTGCTGCTTCGGACCGGGCGCGGCGCTCTACGATTGCATTCTGGTCGAAATGCAGCCCGGCAAGACCGCGGAGTTCGAGGTGTACTCGGTGGCGGTGACGGGTGAGTTTTCGATTCGCGAGCTTAAACTGCCAGACGGCACGCACTTGGCGATTTACCGGATGGTGGCGGAAGGGGTGGAGTAAGGGCGCTGGTAGAATGAGGATACAGGCGAACCATGACCATTCATTTGACTGAAGATCAGCGTCAGGCCGTTCAACGCGGCGAACCGGTGCGCGTCGAAGCACTGGGACTTGGAGAAATCGTCGTTCTGCAAGCCGAACTTTATGACGACGAGCTTCACGCCGATGCGGAATTGGCGGCGTGGGCGAAACTCAGCCGGAAGGCCGCTTCCAAGTGGGCCAAGGAGAATCCCTATTGATGGAACCGGGGGGAATCTACTGGGTCGAGCTGGAGATGGGACGTCGCTCAAAAATAACTTGGTCATTTTGGCCAAAGGCCTATTCTCACCATAGCCTGGGGCATCGCCCTTGTTGTACTACACATCTGTTGCATTCCTACCGCGAAGCGGTTTCGCCCTTCAGCCCAGGGTTGGTCGCCACGGCGACCTACCCTGGGTACATGCCGAATTTGGTCGCATTTACCCCAACGGGGTTACGGCCTCCGGCGTAACCCCGTTGGGGTAAAGCATGCGCAGAGTCAGTCAACCCAGGGTAGTCCGCCACGGCGGACAACCCTGGGCTGGAGGACGCAACGCCCTTGGCGTGAAGACACATAACGATCGCGATGAACTTCCTATTTGCGACTTGTGTAGTACCACGAGGGCATCGCCCCAGGAAGTCAACACACCTCCCCTTTGGCCGAAGGCCATATTAACTCGTGGAGGAATGTGAATATGACCTTCGGCCAAACATGGGCGTCCACTCCAATTCCTGGGGCGTTGCCTCAGGTACGGTGAATGAAGGCCTTCGGCCAAATTGTCAATTGATTCGCGGCCCTGCGATGCGATTCCTTCAGCAAGCTCAATCACCGCAGTTATTCTTGAATGAATCCCAAGAGCACTCTAATAATGATGGCGAAATCTTCATAAAGGACATGTTGCCATGATCAAATCGGAACGCGCGAAATTGCTGTCTGCCGTGGCGGAATTGTCCGAGGAGTATCCTGATTGGCGGCTTGGTCAATTGTTGGCGAATGTTGCGGGCTGGGCGGACACGGATATTTGGGAAGCGGAAGATTCGCAATTGATTGCTGCCGCTCAGGCCCATCTTAACGCCGTTTCTCGACGTCCAAGTGAGACTCATTCCGTACTCTGATCGACCGACGCCCATCGCTCATCGCTCCGCGGCTCGTACGTCTTTAACTCAAAACTCTGTCGCACCAGTTGCCGCGCCTCGCTAAGCCCGCTGACTTCGCCCATTGCCCAGGCCTGCACGAGAATGTTGCCGAGCGCGGTCGCTTCGACCGGTCCGGCGACAACCGGCCGCTCGCAGGCATCGGCGGTGAGTTGGCACAGCAGTTCGTTTTGCGTGCCGCCGCCGACCATGTGAATCGTCTCGATCGTACGGCCGTTGAGTGTTTCCAGGCTTGCGAGCACCTGTCGGCTTCGGGCGGCGATGCTTTCGAGCGCGCAGCGGAGCGTGGCACCGGGCGATTGCGGAACGGGTTGCCCAGTTTCCCGACATAGCGCGGCGATTGCCTGGGGCATATCGGTTGGCGTGGCCAGCCGCGGATCGTCGGGGTTGACCACCGACACCAGCGGCGGCGCTTCCGCCGCCAGGTGGGCCAGCTCATCCCATCCGAAGTCTCTGCCTTGCTGTTGCCACACCCGGCGACACTCCTGCACGAGCCACAGGCCGGCGATGTTTTTAAGCAGCCGCGTTGTTCCCGCGACGCCCGCTTCGTTGGTGAAGTTCCAGCGGGCCACTTCGTCGTTGATAACAGGCATTGGCGCTTCGATTCCCATCAGCGCCCAAGTTCCTGAACTGATGTAACACCAATCAGGCGCTGCTGACGCCTGCGTCTTCGCGGGCACCGCAACGACAGCCGACGCCGTATCGTGGCTGGCGGGAAGCACGACTTCGACGTGAGCGAGTCCCGTATCGGCAGCGATCCCCGGCAACAGCATTCCCAATCGTGTGCCTGGTTCCGCGATGTCACCGAATAATCTTGCCGGCAGGTCGAATCCGTCGATAAGCGCATGCGACCAATCGCGCGTGTGCGGGTTGTAGAGTTGCGTGGTCGAGACGTTTGTCCGTTCGTTGGTCTTGCGGCCGGTTAGAAGCCAGTGGAACAGATCGGGCATCAGCAACATCGACTCCGCCGCTTCGAGCAGCGGCGACCGCGATAGCCGCGCAGCAAGAAGTTGATACAGCGTGTTAAGCTCCATGAACTGGAGGCCCGTTTCCGCGAACACTTTTTCGCGCGGCACCAGGGCAAACGCCCGCTCGAACATGCCCCCGGTACGGGCATCGCGGTAGTGGTAGGGGTTGCCGAGCAGTTCGTCGTCCGGCCCGAGCAGGCCGTAATCGACACCCCAAGTGTCCACGCCGAGGCTGACGATCTGATTGCCAAACTTCGCGTTCGCTGCCCGCAGGCCCTGCTGCACGTGGAGCCAAAGTCCAGGCAGATCCCAATGGAGCCGCGTTCCGATGCGAACTGGTCCATTTGGAAAGCGATAAATCTCCTCCAAGTCGATACGGTCGCTGCGTAGGCGTCCCGCCACGACTCGACCGCTGGACGCCCCCAGATCAATCGCCAGATACACTTTTTCCGCCATATGTCTGTTCTCCTGTGCGTGCCCCGTATGGTAACGGCGGTTCCTCACACCCGCAGGCCCGATTACGGCTTAGCGCCAATAGTTTTGTCACAACTTCCGGCCAACATACCAGCGCGCACTGCGTGGCGGGTTCAACAATCTTTCGAGAAATTCGCCAACTGGTCGCCGCGCGACCAGGCGAATTTTTGGTCAAAACTGGATAGGGCCAAGGGGTCAGGATTCAGGGGTCGGGGAAATGCAACTGCGTCGTCGCCGCCTGTTCTTTCCCCGACCCCCTGAATCCTGAATCCCGGCCCCTTTACGTCTCGCTAGAGAAATCGGCATAACCGGACCGATAGTGATACTTGGAAATGTTGACTTTGTTTAGTAACCTACATAACATTAGACCCATGAACGCCGCCGCCCTTTCCCTTCCAAATTCCTCGACTTCGTCATTCTCGCTGGGAATTCCCACCCGCGGAGACAATTCGTTGCCCGCTACGATTCCATTTCCTGGCCTCAATAAGGCTCCTTTTCGCCAATTGGAGCCGACCGCCGAACTGCTCGAGGAGTTGCACCGCGAAAGCCAGCGGCTCGAGTCGGCGACGCCCGAGGAGATCATTCGCTGGGCAGCGGACCGGTTTGCTCCGCATCTCACGATGGCCACCGCCTTTGGTCCCGAGGGCTGCGTGATTCTGGCAATGCTCGCCAAGATCGCGCCCGAAACGTACATCTTCAATCTCGAAACCGGCTATCAGTTTCAGCAGACGCTCGATCTTCGGGACCGGATCGCGGAGAAGTATGGCATCGAAGTCGATCTGCTGCAGCCCGAATTGAGCGTGCCCGAGTACGAGGCCATGCACGGGGGTCCGCTTTACACCACGAATCCCAACCAATGCTGCTTCGATCGTAAGGTCAAGACATTGCGGAAAGCGGCCGCAGGGCATCACGCTTGGATGAGCGGAATCCGGCGCGATCAGAGCGCCGATCGGGCGGCGGCTTCCGTCGTGGCGTGGGACAAGAAGTTCAATCTGGTTAAAATCAGCCCGCTTGCGAATTGGACCAAGAAAGACGTTTGGGCGCGGATCGCTGAAGAAGATATCCCGTACAATCCACTTCACGATCAGGGCTTTCCCAGCATCGGCTGCTGGCCCTGCACGCGAGCCATTGCCGAAGGTGAAAACGACGAGCGGGCCGGCCGCTGGAGCGGCACCGCTAAGACCGAGTGCGGTCTCCACTCGCCCCCCGAGCAAGACGGCAGCGGTATCTAGTTGTTAGCCGCGACGCGCAGTCTTCGCAGCGGAGCGCTTAGCATCGCGCCAGCAGGCACTTTCCATGAAACTCTCCGCCAAGTCCGAATACGCGTGTCTGGCAATGCTCGCGCTGGCCCACGATTACGCGCTCGAGCGTCCATCGCAGATTCGCCGGATCGCCGCGAAGCAGGAGATACCCGACCGCTTCTTGGTCCAAATCCTGCTGGAACTCAAGCGTGGCGGTTTAGTGACCAGCACCCGCGGGGCCGCCGGCGGCTACCGCCTGACGCGCCCGCCGCGCGATATCTCGCTGGCCGACGTGATTGCGGTCGTCGACGGCGAGGAGCGGCCCGAATCGAGCCTTGTCCGGCCCACCGCGCTATCGCACGTTCTTATGCACGCCTACGAGGCCGCCTCAGAGGCCCAGTGGAGCCACCTGCAGACAGTCACCCTGGCCGATCTGCTGGAACAAGCGGCCCACACCCGCGAGCCAATGTGGTACATATAATGGCTGCGGGCGATTGGCGAGCCGGACGCGTGCGCGTCTGGAGTCAATCACTCACCGCGTGAGGAACCTCTCGTGCCTCGGCAGCTAGCTTTCGCAATTCGACTCGTTCTCGCGGCCCTGCTCGGCATCGCACTTTGTTCCCCCGCCAGCGCCTGCTCGGCCTTCCTGCTAAAGAACGGCCATCTGCTCGTCGTCGGCCGCAACTACGATTGGCACTTGGAAGACGCGCTCGTGATGGTCAACAAACGCGACATTCGCAAGTCGGCGTTGTCGTTCGATAACCCCCTGAAATGGGTGTCGAAGTACGGTAGCGTTACTATCAACCAATATGGCCGCGAACTGCCGTGCGACGGCATGAACGAGCGCGGGCTGATGATCGGCCTGCTGTGGCTCGACGAGACCCGCTATCCCGAGCCGGACGAGCGGCCGTCGCTGACCAATGCCCAGTGGGCGCAGTACCAACTCGACACGGCACAGACGGTCGAGGAAGTGATCGCCAGCGACGCCCACGTCCGAATTACGAATCTTGGCGGAGCGCTGGTGCATTACTTCGTGGCGGATGCTCACGGCAACGCGGCGGTGATCGAGTTCATCGACGGCAAGATGCAGGCCACGACCGGCGCTGAACTTCCATTCGCTGCCATCACCAATAAAACCTATGCTGCGTCGCTCAAGTACCTACGCAAGCACGCTGGTTTCGGCGGCGCTAGAGAAATCGTCCGTTCGCCAAGTTCCCTCAATCGGTTTGTCGGTGCCGCGCGCGCCAGTCGCGATTTCGCGGCCGAAGAGAAGCCGACGCTCCCGCAGGCGCTCGGGACCGCCTTCCATACCTTATTGGAGATCGATCAAGGGGAGCGGACGAAGTGGTCGTTGGCATACGACCTCCCCAGTCGCACGATTCATTTCAAGACCTATTCGCAAGAGTCGAGGCGCTCGATTAGCTTGCAATCGCTCGATTTCACCGCCGAGACTCCCACCCAGTTGGCGGAGATCAATTCGGTCGCCGAAGGCGATTTCCGCACCGCATTGGTCGATTACACGTGGCAAGCGAACCGCGACCAAATCCGCCGCGCGTGCAGCCTCACGCGATTCGCGCAAGGCCTGCCCGATTTTATGATCGAGCTTGCGGCCAAGTATCCCGAGAGAAACTGCGTGCCGATTGAGGCAGAGAAAGAAGAGGCTGAGCTTCTGCCGGCTGGACAATAGCTGGCGTCATTAGATCGTGTGCTAAGCAATGGATGTAATCCGAAGTCCCTGTACGCGGAATAGGGGCTTGGTTGGAAGCTCGGCTGTGACCAATTCATCAGCGTTCGCTTGCTTCGCAGCCGCGACGTGTAGCGCGTCAATCGTTGAAAGTCCCGCAGCCCTGGCCTCACGTTCGGCGTTCTGCACCAACGTCGGAGTCGTAGTTACGACTACTTCAGCGTATTGGAAATACGCCTCAAAGAATCTCACTTCTTCGGGACGCTTGTTGAAATCCGGCTTCGGCAGGAGCTCCAGCCGTAACATATCTGAAGCTATGAATTCCCGGCTTTCATCGTTCAAGAGCGATGATGCTGCGACGGCCTTGTCGCCACTACCCCGAAATGCCAGAAGTAGTACATTCGCATCTAGAAAAGTTCGATCCGCCGCCACGGATTAGTCCTCCTGCAACCGATCACCGCGGCGTTCCCGAACTTCGTTTCGGATCTCCTCTAGCGTGGAGAGACGACCTCCCTTGGCGAGGTATTCAGCCCGTAAACGCTTTAATTCTCGGCCCAACGGCGTCCGCGCCGGAAGCTTAAGTACTGGGTCTTGCTGCACCAACTCCAGTCGAGATGCGATTTCTTCAGCGGAAAGATCAACACCAATTGGAACATTCGGCCAGATGCTTGATGAAGAATCAGAATAGTCAGTAGAGTTTGTTGCCATGATTGAATCTTACCATGAAAAGTTTGCCTTTTCCAAGACCTTACAGCCACCCTTCGGCGCGGTACCAGGCCACCGTCTCACGGTAGCGTTCCGCAAGCGACATCGCTGGCGCGAAACCGAAGTGAGTTTGAATTTTCTCGGTGGAACAGACCCATCCCACGGCACTGGCTTCGCGGAGCTTGTCGAAGCTCACTAGCGCGGGTTTGCGGCGCATGCGGCCGGTGACTTCGCCCCACGAGGCCCCGACGGCGAAGGCCCACTTCCGCACTGGAAAGATCCTCACGCGACGTTCGATCGCCGCCGCCGCGAGCCGCCCTAGGTCGGCGTACAAAACGACTTGAGGATCGGCGACGTTGTATATTCCCAGTCCTTTATCTCCGGTTGTCTGGAGCCGCTCGCCCCGCTCGCCGACGAGCAGTAGTGCCGTGGCGAGATCCGTGCTGCTGACGAGCGACAGCGGCAGCTCGTGTCCGCGAAGCACTACGTGCAAGCCCATGCGGCGGATGCTGCGGAACATCACCAGCCCATCGCGGTCGCCGGGACCGAACACGACGGGTGGGCGAACGATGGAGACCGGCATTTCGCCGGCAAACTTCCGCGCCGCTTGCTCACCGGCCAGCTTGCTATGGCCATAGTGCGACACGGGGCCGTCGGGATCGTGTTCGCATTTCGGCTGCGCGGCGCTAGCCGGCCCGGCGGCGGCGAGCGATGATGCGACGACCAAGATCGGCGGGTTTTCGCGCCGTGCGCAGGCTTCCGCCAAGTTCGCGGTGCCCTGCCAATTGGCTTCATCAAATTGTTGCCGGGACCAGGCGTGCGTGCGGCCTGCAAGGTGATACACGCAATCGACCTCGGCGACTGCGCTCGTTAAACTTTCGGCGGCTAGCACGTCGCCCGGCACGAGGCGCACGCCATGCGGTGTAAGCCGATTCACCGCCGATGCCGGCCGTACCAGGCAACTCACGTCGTGCCCGGCGGCGCGCAAGGCAGCCACCAGACTGGGGCCAATGAAGCCGCTGGCGCCGGTTACTAGGACGTGAGACATGGAAACTCTTGAACGTCAAATGCCGTGGCGGTCGTGGACTGCCCGCAGATTGCACCGTTGACAATCTGCCAGTGGATACCGCAATTTAGCATATCGATCTGATCAATCTCGTGGTTGCCGTTGGCTGCTCATGGCGTCTGTCGAAATCATTCCCGTCCGCACGCGCCGCGAACTACGGCAATTTCTCGACCTTCCCGCGGCTCTCTTTCAGAACGACCCCCTCTGGATCCCCCGCTTGCGGCTAAGCGAATCGCAGCTAGCCGGGTTTCGCCGCCATCCATTCTACCAGGCGGCCCAGTCGCAGTCTTTTCTTGCTCGCCGCGGCGGCGAAGTTTGCGGCCGCATTACGGCCATCGTCAATCGCACGCATAACGACTGGTACAAGGATCGGCGCGGCTTCTTCGGATTCTTTGAGACGGTGGACGATCAGGCGGTCTCGACCGCATTGTTCGACGCGGCGTGCCAGTGGCTCCGCGACCAAGGGATGACCGACGTTCGCGGTCCGGCAAATCCGTCGATCAATTACGATTGGGGTTTGCTAATCGAGGGTTTTAATAAGCCGCCCTACTTCATGATGACCCACAACCCCGCCTACTACGTGCCGCTCGTGGAGTCGTACGGCTTCCAGAAGGCACACGACATGCTCGCCTTCTGGGGCCACAATGAAATGATCGACAAGCTCAGTCAAAAGGGCGAGTCGCTCGACGCGGCAATTCGGGAACGCTTTGGAGTAACCACGCGGCCGCTCAATAAGCGTCGCTTTCGTCAGGAAGTTGAGATGTTTCTTGGCATCTACAATCAGGCTCTCGCCGCGACGTGGGGATTCATTCCCCTCACGCCCGCCGAAGTGCATCACGTGGCTGGCGAGTTGCGGCTTTTGGTCGTTCCGGAAATTTCGATCGTCGCTGAGGCCAAAGGCAAACCGATTGGCTGCATCTTTGGCCTCTTGAATTACAATCCGCGGATTCGAGCGATTGGCGGGCGGTTGTTTCCTTTCGGGTGGTTGCGGTTGCTGGCCCGCAAACACCAAATTAAGAATATGCGAGTGATTAGCGCCAACGTGCTGCCCGAGTATCAAGGTTGGGGCGTGGGCATCAGCCTGGTTCGCGCCTTGATTGGCCCGGCGCAGAAGTGGGGCCTGGAAGAAGCCGAGTTCTCCTGGGTTCTCGAATCCAATTCCCTGTCGCGAAAATCGCTTGAAAAGGGGGGTGCCATCCCCTACAAGACCTACCGTGTCTACGACCGCCCCCTGTAACGGCGTGCAGTTTCGCGGCTCGTCCCAAGTTGAGCAGGTCGACTCGGGAAACTAGACTGAATCTGCAAAGGGCTTTTAGCTATCGGCTGTCGGCTGTCGGCAACAATGGTCTGCTAGGATTGTTTCTAGCTGACAGCCGATAGCTGACAGCCGACAGCCGATAGGGGGAATCTTTTGGTGGATGAAGTCGTTATCACCGGGTTGGGGGTTGTCTGTCCGATCGGCGTCGGCGCGGAAGCGGTGTGGCGATCTATCGAATCGCGACGCAGCGGAGTGCGACCAATTGCGGAGCTAGTGGACTCGGGCTGGATTGCGCCGTTTGGTGGCGAAGTAATTAACTTCGATGCCAAGCAGTACGTCACCCCGCGCAAGAGCCTCAAGGTGATGGCCCGCGAGATTCAGTTCGCATTCGCGGCGGCCGAAATGGCTTGGCAGGACTCGGGTCTCACCGAAGGCGCCGTCGATCCCGAACGTTTCGGAGCCGTGTGCGGCGCGGGGTTGATGTTTGGCGAGATGGACGAGATGGCGCCCGCCTTCCGCGCGTCGATGGTTGACGGCGAGTTGCGTTTGAAGCAATGGGGTGCGACTGGGATTCGCGAACTGTCTCCGCTGTGGATGCTCAAGTATCTGCCGAACATGCCGGCTTGCCATATCGGCATCAAGCAAGACGCGCGGGGCGCCACGAATACCATTGCCCAGGGCGACGTGTCGAGCCTGATGGCACTGGGGGAGGCAACGGAAGTGATTCGCCGCGGGTGGGCCGATGTAATGATCACCGGCGGCACAAGCTCACGGCTCAACATTTCGGACATCCTGTGGCGTGTCGGGGCGCGGCTTTCGCGTCGGGTTGAAGATCCCGCCGGCGCTTGTCGGCCATTCGACGCCAATCGCGACGGCATGGTCTACGGCGAAGGCGCGGCCCAATTCGTCCTGGAGAGTCGCCGCCACGCCGAGCGACGCGGTGCGAAGGTGCTTGCGCAGGTCGATGCGGTCGTTTCGCGGTACGAGCCGGCGATCGCACGCCGCCAAATCACGGGCAAAGCCATTGCCGGTGCGCTCCGCGGCGCGCTCGAGATCGCTGAGCTGGAGCCGCGCGATGTGGCCTACGTGAACGCCCACGGCATCAGCACCCTGGAAGACGATCCCGCCGAAGCGCGGGCGATTCGCGAAACGCTGGGCGACGTGCCGGTCACCGCCCCCAAGAGCTTTTTCGGCAACCTCGGTCCCGGCAGCGGCGCGGTAGAGCTTGCCGTAAGCGTGTTGGCCCTGCAAAAGCGAGTAATTCCCGCTACGCTCAATTTCGAGCAGCCCGATCCAGACTGTCCCGTTGACGTTGTCACCGAGACGGTGCCGACATTCAAGCGATCGGTGGTGGCGTTAAATCATTGCTCAACCGGCCAGGCGACCGCGGCTGTGATTTCGCTGGGTGAGTGACCTACGGTAAGATCGCGTGTCCAGCGTAGCTCGGAAGTATTGTCTTCGTCATTGGCCTAATTTGAAGCTCTCGCGAACGCAAGGGTATGAGCAATGCTGTTTGAATGGGACGTGGCGAAGGCGAGGTCAAACGAAGGTAAGCATGGAGTTACTTTTTCCGAGGCGGCAAGCGTATTCGCTGACCCACTGGCCGCGTTGTTCGACGACGTGGAACATTCCGATCAGGAATTGAGAGAAATCATTGTAGGCGACTCGGAAAAACAGAGGCTTTTGGTAGTGAGCTATTCCGTCGACGGTGATATAATTCGTATCATAAGTGCGCGCCTAGCAACGCGGCGCGAACGGAAAGACTACGAGGAGAGTCCCCTCGGGGGCTGGAAAGATGAGTGACGAATTGCGCGACGAGTACGAATTTGACTATCAGCAAGCCCGCCCTAACCGCTTCGCAGAACAATTCCCTGCTGGAGGTCGGTTGGTGTATCTCGATCCCGATGTGGCAACGGTATTTTCCGATGCAGAGTCGGTAAACCGCGTGCTTAAGGCGCTGCTCGCAACCATGCCAACATTGAATTCTAATAGAAGTTAGCGGGTCATTCTCACTCCACCCGCGCCATGAAGCGCTGGTAGAGCAAGCTCACGCCCATCATCAACAGACCGAGAACGGCGAGCGCGAGGATGCGCGGCATTAGTTCGAGCGCCGCCAAGTCCACGAAAAAGACCTTGGCCAACACGAGCATCAGCACCGACAGTCCGAATAGGCGGTAGCAACGGTATTTGAGCACGATGCCCAGGACGACCGCGAGCGATGCATACACTCCCCACAGCACGGAGTACGACGCAAGCTCGACCATTCTGCCATAGGATGCCACCCGCGATGATTCCATGTAATCGCGAAGCTCGAGCGTGAATGCTCCCAGCAATACGAAATGCCCAAAGATGCCGAGAACGTTTTCCAAAATCAACTCTTGACCGTCCGGATGGTCGATCGAAGCCTCGATTGCTTTGCCGGATTGCAAGCGCCGGCGACGGTAGAGCAGCCCCACGCCGAGCGCGACGGCACTCCACAGTGCAAGGAGCACAAACCGCGTGCCCCACGGCTGCGGGCCGAGGTCAACGCGATCGGCGGTGAGCGACACCATCCACGGCAGGGCAATTACCAACAATAGAGCCGCCGCGTAATAGCGGACCTCGTTTCTGCCAAGGCGAAAGCCCAATAAGTAAATCGCTAGCGCATTGAAGATCACGATCATACAGCCCGTCGTGTTCGGCCACTGGGCGATCAGGCCACACAGAATCACGAGATGGCCGACAACTAGCAGTCCCTCGGCGACCGGGATCGAAAAAAGGGTGCGTGCAGCGGGCTGCTTCTCACGCCCGACCCACGAGAACGATCCGCCCGCCAACAGCATCATCGTTCCGATCACCGCTGAGAGCGCCAGTCGGCGATCGAGGCGCCACAAGTCGGCCTGTCGTCCCAGTCGGTCAATCAGGGCGTAGTCGAATGCGAAGAGTCGCACGAGCGCGATGCTGAAAATGCTCAGCCCGGCGATTACAACTTGCCGGTCGCGGAACCAGACCCCCATCGCAGTGAAGACCAGGGCCTCGACACCCCATGTCACGGCCCAAATGCCGGCATATTGGTGGAGTTGCAATGGCACGGAGAGTGTAAGAAAGGCGATGGACATCACCAAATGCATGCGGTAGAGCCGATCTTGATGTATTTGTTGTCGTGCGACGGTGCGTCCCAGGAAGAAATGAAGCGCGGCCAGCCCAATCGCCACCAAGCCCAACTGCCGCTGCGGCGAATCGTTGAACAGGTACCAAGTGATCCCCATAAACGCCATCGACGTGGCGGCCATTGTGCGCAGGTCGAGCATCTCTGCCGGCTTTCGCCAGATGACCGCGGGCAGACTGGTCGCCACCAACAGAATTAGACCATGCAGCGCTGCGAAAAGCTCGAACTGCCAACGAATGGCTCGAGCATCGGAGACCGCGGCCATCGCCATCAGAAACATGAGCGCCGTCGCCACGAACACGAGCGGCTTCATGAAGGTCCATTGGCGCACGCTGGCCGAAGCCAACAGGGCGATATTGAGAAATGCGAGATAACCCAACAGCAACGGGATATCTGTCCGACCGCTGTCGGCGATGATGGGCGTCAGATAGCCGCCCAGCGCGCCAAGCAGCACGATGCCCGGATTGCGAAACCGAACGGCCAGTCCGATGCCCAACAGGGTAATCGCACAGCAGTCGATGAACGTGTATTGCGGGCTCAGCGCGCCGCCGAGATTGTAGTGGTGCCGCAATGTGAAGGCCGCGGCGTAGAGCGTGAACAGGCCAACGCCAATCACGCCGTGTGCCGCGGTTGTCAGTTCGGATCTTCGCCGCAGCCACACACCGAAGCCGACAATACCCGCCCCGCAGAGATGAAAGATGAGTACCCGCAGCCAAGCTGGCATATTGAAATTCTGCCACGCCCATGGGACGAAGAACGCGACCGCCAGAATCAACAGCAGTCCGCCGAGCCAAGTGAGCCAGCGGCCGCCGACGAGTTGTTCTAGTGCAACCAGATCGAATGAGCGTGCTTTGAACATCGCATCCGGGATGCTCCATGGGCGACTGTCTTCCTTCCAAGTGCCGAGCGCGGCAATTGGTGGGCGGTCGCGCGGCGAATCGCCCGTCGGCGGTCGGTGACTACTGGCGCCTGCATGGCTGGACGAATCTGTGGCAGCTCGTTCGCCCGGCATCCCGGCGGGCCTGCCAACGGAGGGCGCAACAATGGGTGTGAGCAGAATCGGCAATTCTTCGTCGTCGGCCAAAGCCGAAGGACGCGCGTCGCCGAACTGGCGTTCGAGCTGGCCCACGCGATCGGCGAGCCGATCGAGCGCCGCCCGCAGGTCGGCAATCTGCGGCCCACTTCCGTCTGCCCAGTTCCCGCCGTCGGTGGAAGCACTCATCAATTTCCTCCTGCTGCGAAGAAGCCGTCGTCTCTCTAGCGTAATCGTTCGGGGGCAAAATGCATCTACCAAAAATCTGATCGCGTAAGGCCCCGTCGTCAGACTCCCGCCCTGATTACCGCCATGCGTTAGGCGGAGCCTGACCTACCGGTTTGGAGGCTGGCCACCGTGGCGGTACAATCAATTCATGCTCGCCGCACTGCCATTTCTGCTGGGCTTATCGCGAAGATTCTCGCCTATTCCAACGCTCGCGGCTTGCTTCCTGGTTCTGTCCCCTGTCGTCGGTTCTGCCCAGCCGGTGAGCTTCTCCCAAGACGTGCAGCCGCTTTTGGCGAAGCGGTGCTATGCGTGCCACGGTCCGGATGTCGGCGAGGGGGGGCTGCATCTACACCAGCACGACCCCGCCCTCGCAGAACTGGAGTCCGGCGCGCATGCGATCGTGCCGGGCAAGCCCGAAGCGAGCGAACTGCTCGCGCGGGTCAGCTCGGAAGACGAATCGATGCGGATGCCGCCGGACGAGAAGCCGCTCTCCGCCGCGGAGATCGATATCCTTCGCCGTTGGATTGCCGACGGCGCGAAGTGGGAAGGTCACTGGGCTTTCGCGCCGCTGACGTCGCCCACCGTTCCAGCGGTAGAGAACGCAGCCTGGGTCCGCAATCCGATCGACGCTTTTATCTTGGCGAAGCTCGAAGCGCGGGGCCTCGAGCCTGCCGCTCCGGCCGATAGGCGGACGCTCGCTCGCCGACTGTACTACGACCTGACCGGCTTACCGCCGTCGCCCGAAGCGCTGGCCCGGTTTGTAGATGACGACCGGCCCGAGGCCTACGAGCAGTTGGTAGACGAACTTTTGAACTCGCCGCAGTACGGCGAGCGCTGGGCGCGACATTGG
This sequence comes from Pirellulales bacterium, assembly GCA_040901765.1. Taxonomy (GTDB): domain Bacteria; phylum Planctomycetota; class Planctomycetia; order Pirellulales; family Lacipirellulaceae; genus JBBDYG01. The sequence goes on along the minus strand of JBBDYG010000122.1, from coordinate 40,008 downwards.
CTGGACCTGGTCCGCTATGCCGAGACGAATAGCTTCGAGCGCGACGGGCCCAAACCGAATGCGTGGAAGTATCGCGACTATGTGATCCGGTCACTGAATGCCGACAAGCCGTACGATCAATTCGTGCGCGAGCAACTCGCCGGCGATGAACTGGCGGAAGTAACGCCCGAGACCATCACGGCCACCGGTTTTTATCGACTCGGGACGTGGGACGACGAACCGGCCGATCCGGTGCAATCGTTTGCCGACGAAATCGATAGTCTAGTGGGTACAGTGGGGCAGGTTTTCTTAAGCCTCACCGTCAATTGTGCCCGCTGCCACGACCACAAGATCGACCCGATTCCCCAAACCGACTACTACGGCATGGTGGCGTTCTTTGCCGACGTGACCACCTACGGTACACGGGCCGATGAGAAAACCAACAGCCAATGGAACATCACGCCCCCCGAGGTGAGTGTGCAGGTCGCGGCGGTAAGCGAGCGTGCGGAGAAGTTGAAACAAAGGCGGGAGGAAATCGAAAAGTTGGGCATCGTCCGGATGGCTGCCCAGGATCAGCGCAAGACCGAGGGCGAGGAACGCGCGGCCGTGCTGGCGGAGAAGCTTCCCCAGCTTTTGACACCGGGTGAATACCGCGAATATCAGGAAGTCGTCGCCGAGTTGGAGGCCGCTGAAGCACAGCAGGGATTGCCTCAACCGGAGTCGATCCTCGCGCTGGCGACTTGTGAAATGCCGCCTCCCGCGACGCACGTTCATCAGCGAGGCAATCCTCACTCGCTCGGGGAAGTAGTAGAGCCGCGTTACCCGGAACTGTTTGGCGACTCTCCGCCCGAGATTCCACTACCGGCCGATGGTGCCCGCTCCGCAGGACGGCGGCGGGTGCTTGCCGATTGGATCACGTCGCCCGATAACCGCCTTACGCCCCGTTCGATCGCGAACCGCGTCTGGCAGCATCACTTCGGGCGAGGCATCGTGCGAAGTGCGAACAACTTCGGCCAACTTGGCACGCCGCCCACGCATCCCGAGTTGCTCGACTGGCTCGCCCAATGGTTGGTGGCGCACGATTGGCGGCTCAAGCCGTTGCATCGGTTGATGGTGACCTCAAGTGCGTATCGCATGTCGTCCCTCGCTAATCCGCAAGCGATGGCCGTGGATCCGGCGAACGATTTGTTTTGGCGATTCGACATGCGGCGGCTCGGCGCGGAAGAAATTCGCGACACGGTGCTCGCCACCACGGGAAAACTAAACCTCGCCATGTTCGGCCCGAGCATCTATCCGGAACTTTCGACAGAAGTGCTGGCCACACAATCAGAGCCTGGCAAGGGTTGGGACACGTCTTCGCCGGAAGAGCAGGCTCGACGCAGCATCTATATTTACATCAAGCGTTCGCTAATTCCACCGGCCCTTACCGCGTTCGATTTTCCCGACACCGACACAAGTTGCGAAGCGAGGTTCATCACCACCGGACCAGCTCAGGCGCTAAGTATGGTCAACGGCGAGTTTCTGAACGAGCAAGCGGGTCTGCTCGCCGAACGCGTTGTCCGTGAAGCGGGTGAAGAGCTGCGCAGGCAGGTGAGCCATGCGTTACAATTGGCGCTCGGTCGAGAACCGAGAGAAGACGAAATCGCGGACGGTGTGGAATTGATCGAACTGCTGCAAGCCAAGCATGGCAAAGACAAACGTGAAGCACTGCGCTACTGGTGTTTAACGGTGTTGAATTTGAACGAGTATGTTTATTTAGATTGACGCAAATCGTCGAGTGAGCCGCGGCATCCCGCCCGCGGCGAATTTTCAACCACGGAGCGTTTCGATGTCAAGCCTCTCGTCTAAATTGCGATGGTGTAGCGTCGCGGTCGTTCTGGTTGCCGTGGCTCTCCTCGTGCTGCAACGCACGACCTATGGTCAGAAAGAAGAGGTGGAGGCCGCAACGTCTAAAATGCACTGGGGTCACGTGGTAACCGTTCACACTCTGGAGAGGCCAGAAAACAAGGCTTTTTTCGTGCTTTTGAAACCGCTGATACTACGTTTCGCGCCAACTCTTCCGATTTCAGGCGAAATGCACCACAAGAAAATTGTTCGCATAGCGCAGATCACGGGAAAGTTGGTATTCCACATTTTCCAGGTTCCGTGTATGCCCGCCCTGTGAACGGTTACGGTCACGTGTCATCGAGTCACAACATGGCGGTTCTTCGAACCCGTATCCCCAGTGGGTGGTTTGTGTCGATCGGGGGCGGACCTACTACAGGCGAGGCCCGCAGCACCTTCTACTATTACGATCCCGAACATGTATGGGACGGCACAAGTCAGGCCAACTAGCCTGTCTGGAGAATGACCACAGCGATCGAGATCAAATACTCCCTCCGGTCCCCTCCCCTCGACGGGTAACCGTTCACACTCTGGAGAGGCCAGAAAACAAGGCTTTTTTCGTGCTTTTGAAACCGCTGATACTACGTTTCGCGCCAACTCTTCCGATTTCAGGCGAAATGCACCACAAGAAAATTGTTCGCATAGCGCAGATCACGGGAAAGTTGGTATTCCACATTTTCCAGGTTCCGTGTATGCCCGCCCTGTGAACGGTTACCCTCGACGGGGAGGGTTAGGGAGGGGTGTTGAAGCGTGTACCAAGTTCACCCCCCTCCCCAGCCCTCCCCGCAAGGGGGAGGGAGCCGGAAGAAGTTAATGGAAAGGTGAGGATTGTTACCTTATGTACGCTAAACCCAACTTCTGCCGCCGCACCCGCCGCGAATTCCTTTGGGAATCGGGCGCGGGTTTCGGCGCCGCCGCGCTCGCATCGCTGCTGGTCGGCGACGGGTTTTTCACGAGCAAGGCGAGCGCCTTCACGAATCCCCTCACCCCTCGCCCCTCACCCCTCGCCCCTCGCGCCAAGAGCGTCATCTTCCTGTTCATGTACGGTGGCCCGAGCCAGATCGACACATTCGATTACAAGCCGCGGATGGTCGGCATGGATGGCAAAACAGTCGCCGTGAAAACCCATGGCCGAATTGGGCATCGCAACGAGGGGCGAATCGTCGAGCCTCGTTGGAAGTTCAAGCAGTATGGCCAGTGCGGCAAGTGGGTCAGCGATCTGTTTCCGCACCTGGGAACCTGTGTCGATGACATTGCTTTCTTGCACTCGATGACGGCCGACTCGCCAATCCACGGTTCGGCGATGCTGATGATGAACTCGGGCAAGATTCAAAGCGGCAGCCCGGCGCTTGGCTCGTGGGTGAACTATGGCCTGGGGAGCGTGAACGAGAACCTGCCAGGTTTCGTCGTGATGCTCGATCCCAGCGGCGGGCCAATCAGCGGCGCGAAGAACTGGTCGAGCGGCTACATGCCGGCAACCTACCAGGGGACGGTGTTCCGTTCCGAAGGAGCGCCGATTCTCGATCTCTCGCGGCCCGAAGGCACCAGCCGCGAGCTGCAGCGGGACTTGCTCGATACGCTTGCCAGACAGAACGCCCGACACGCGGCCCCGCGGGCCGACAACACAGAGCTTGCCGCCCGTATCGCCAGCTACGAACTGGCGTTTAAGATGCAGCAGCATGCCCCCGCGGCGGTCGATCTTCGCCAGGAGTCGCAGGCAACGCTCGACATGTATGGCGTTGGCAATGAACAAACACGCGACTTCGGCACGCGGTGTCTCCTTGCGCGGCGGCTCGTCGAGCGCGGCGTTCGGTTCATTCAGCTTTACTCGGGTGGCAATCACAACGACAAGAATTGGGACGCCCACGGGGACCTCGCCGTCAACCACAATCTGCACGCCGGCGCGACCGACCGGCCGATCGCTGCGCTCATCAAGGATCTCAAGCAGCGGGGGCTGTTCGATGAGACGTTGATCGTCTGGGGCGGCGAGTTCGGGCGGCAGCCCGTCGCCGAAAATGCCGAAGGCACTGGCCGCGATCACAATTCGATGGGCTTCACCATGTGGATGGCCGGCGGCGGGATCAAGGGCGGAGTCTCCGTGGGAACCACGGACGAGCTTGGCTCCCGAGCCGTGGATCGTCCCCTGCACGTGAAGAACCTACACGCCACGGTGCTCTCGCAACTCGGCTTCGATCCCAACACGCTGTCATATTTCTACGGTGGACTCGATCAGAAGCTTGTAGGTGTAGAACAGGTGGAGCCGATAAAGGAGGTCATTGTTTAGATGAATCGTTTTGATTTGGCAGGACGTGTGGCATTGGTGACCGGTAGCTCCCGCGGCCTCGGCAAGGCCATGGCGATGGAACTAGCGCGCGCGGGCGCGAAGGTCGCGATTAACTACGCCAATTCGCGCGAAACGGCGGAGCGGACGCTGGCGGAAGTGGCCGCGACGGGCGCCGCTTGCTGCCTCGTGCATGCCGATGTAACGGATGAGGGTGATGTCGCCCACTTGTGCGACGAAGTCGCCAGCACGCTAGGCCCGATTGATATTCTCGTTCCGAATGCGACGTGCAATCAGCCCGAGCTACCGCTCGAAGAATACGACTGGGCGTTTTTTCAGCGGATGCTCGACTTCTTTGTAAAAAGCCCGGTGCTTCTCACCAAGGCTTGCCTGCCCCACATGAAGCGGCAGCGGTGGGGGAGGATCGTGCAAATCACTAGCGAGGTGTTTACGATTGGTGTCGCGCCATTTTCTGCTTACGTGGCTGCCAAGGGTGGACAGGTAGGGCTGTCACGAAGTCTCGCGCGGGAACTGGCGCCCTACGGCATTACTGTGAACATGGTCGCTCCCGGCTGGATACCCGTCGAGCGCCACGCTGTTTATTCGCAGGACGCGAAAGACCATTACTTGACCGGGGTTCCCGCCGGTCGCTGGGGTACGCCCGACGAAGTGGCTCATGCGGTGGTCTATCTGGCCAGCAACGAAGCCGCCTTCGTCACGGGCCAGTCAATTCACGTTAACGGCGGGCGGACGGTCTGGTAGCAGGCATTTGCAAAACGCGGTCGCGCGACCTTGTTGCTAATGCGGCAGAACGGCTATCATCCGCGGCAATGAAACCGCCGCGCGAAAAGCCCGATTCTCCGCTCTCGCTACGGCGGATTACCGAGGCATTCGCCCAGATGCTCGGTCGGCCGGCCGCGAACGCGGAAGTGGCAACCTCGCCGAACGTGCCGCCAAGCGACCCCTGCCCTGTAAGTCCTCGGTCGATTGTCGAAGCAATTTTGTTCGTGGGCCGGCCCGATGGAGGTCCATTTCCCTCTGCGGAGCTTGCAAGCACGATGCGCGACGTAACGCCTACGGAAGTCGATGCCGTGATCGCGGAATTGAACGGGGCCTACGAGGCAGATGGATCGCCGTACATAATTCTAAGCTCTGCCGCTGGCCACCGTCTTGCATTGCGCGAGGAGTACGCACGGTTGGGGCGCAGATTACACGGCCGTGTACGGGAATCAAAACTCTCGCCACAGGCGCTCGAAGTGCTAGCGGTGGTAGCGTATCGACAGCCGATCACGGGGGCGACCATCGAGGAGCTGCGTCACGGCAAGAGCGGCGCGGTGTTGGCACAACTCGTACGCCACGGCTTGTTGCGGCTAGACCGCCCGGCGGAGAATCCACGTCACGGCTGCTATGCCACCACCGACCGCTTTCTGCGGTTGTTCGGCTTAGCCGATCTCTCGCAGCTTCCCAAAGCCGAAGAATTCGACTTGGCAATCGTGTAGGTCAGGCTTTCCTGCCTGACATCTGTCGCACGCTTGATGGGCATTTATCCCAGAGTCAGTCAGGCTGGAAAGTCTAGCCTACGGCACTTAAGCCTTTCCGCTGCAAAGGTTTGCGGACGAGGTAATCGAGGCAAATGAGGCACCCCCATGCTTGAATTCTTGCCCGAAGCGAGTCCCCGCCGCCGATGAGGCTCTTGCTTCGGTTCGCGGCGCGCGCCAGAACAATACCCGCGGGAGGCTGACCCGGGCACCCGGGTCTGCGTCGTTCGCATTTGATATCGGCACCTTGCGATGGCAACTATGGGACCGGACGGCGTGACGCCTGATTTCGTGGCCAAGCTCGGCACACGGGCGAACGTCGTGTTGCCCTCGCTGTTGCTGTGTGACTTCGGCCACTTGGCCGACGAGGTCGCGCGACTCGAAGCGGCTGGCGTTCAGGGGTTTCATCTCGACGTGATGGACGGCCATTTTGTGCCGAACATCACCTACGGCATGACCATCGTTGAAGCGGTGCGCAAGGCGACTGATTTACCTCTTGATGTCCACCTGATGATCGATAGCCCTGGCGAATACGTGGAACAGTTTCGCGGCGCGGGAAGCGATCAGATTACAATACATGTCGAAGCGGTTGCCGACCCGCGACCAGTGCTGGAACAGATTCGCGCGCTTGGCGCCGCGGCTGGCCTAGCGCTCAATCCACCCACGCCGCTCGCGGACATCGAAGCCGCGCTGCCCTACTGCGACACGGTGCTCGTGATGAGCGTCATGCCGGGCTTCGGCGGGCAGACGTTCGATCGCGGCGCGCTACAAAAGCTGCAAATGCTGCGGCAACGCGACGATTGGCACGGACTGTTGGAAGTGGACGGCGGCGTGAATCATGAAACGATTGCAGCTTGCGCCGCAGCAGGCGCTGACCTTTTTGTCGTTGGCTCCGCGATTTTTGCGGCCGACGACTATTCCACCCGTGTGAGAGAGCTGACCGACTTGGCTGCGCGAAGCATCGAAGCTAGCCTCGAATGACGCGCGTCCACGTCGATTATTCAGCCACCCAATATGTTACGCATTTTGCTGATTCGCCCCGGTGCCACTGAGTTCGACGAACAAGGGCGCATTCAGGGCACGCTCGATATACCGTTGAGCGTCGATGGCCAGCGACAAACGAACGAGATGATCGGCACGGTGCGAAGCGAGCCGATCGACGCGGTCTATTCGAGTCCCTGCCAGGCGGCGCAACAAACGGCCACCGCGCTCGCGGCGATCGTTGGCGCAAAGAACAAGTCGGTCAAGGAGCTTCACAACATCGACCAGGGACTGTGGCAGGGAATGCTCGTTTCGGACGTGAAGGCCAAGCAGCCGAAGGTGTTCCGGCAATGGCAGGACCAGCCCGAGACCGTCTGCCCGCCGCAGGGCGAGTCGCTGTTGGCGGCCAAACAGCGAGTCGCCGAAGTCCTGCGGAAGCTGCTCAAGAAGCACAAGCTGGCCGGTGTCATTGCGATCGTGGTGCCCGAACCGCTGGCGACGGTTGTCCGCCACGTTTTGTGCCAGGACGAACTGGCCGATCTTTGGAAATCGGGCCTGGGATGTGGCAAATGGGAAACGATCGAGGTCGACCCAGCCATTGCCGGTTCGACGGCTTCTCCTCGTCTGTAGTTCCGCCTTCAGGCCGGGTTGGATACGATTTCGAATCCCCCGGCCTGCCCTGCTTGCCGACCCTGACGTGGTGAAGGCTGCCTGGGCTTGGTATTATTAAGAACCCGAGAATACGCCGCAGGTCAGGCTGTCTTGCCTGACGGGTGGCGTGTTTGTCAGGCGAGTACTCATGAGCTACCCGCCGCATGCGTCAGGCAAGAAAGCCTGACCTACGAATGGCCACCATCGAATCCGAAAACACGGCGGGTCCACGAAAAGCTGCTCGCGAAAAGCGGGGAGTTCCCAGCGGGTTGTGGCTGCGCTGCAAGGACTGTGGCGAAACGATCTTCCGCAAGGAAGTCGACAAGCTAATGAGCGTCTGCCCGCTGTGCGGATGCCACATGTACCTCAGCGCACGGGACCGGATTCGCTTTGTGCTGGACGACGGAACGTTTGAAGAATGGGATGCCGGCCTCGCGCCCGATGACCCGCTCGAATTTGCCGATACGAAACCCTACCGCGAGCGGCTCGTCGCCGAGCAGAAGCGCACGGGCCTCCGCGATGCGGCGATCACGGGCAGCGGGATGATTCGCGCTCGCCGCGTGGCCTTCGGTGTCACCGATTCGGCATTCATCATGGGAAGCATGGGCTCGGTTGTGGGCGAACGACTCACGCGGCTCATCGAACGGGCTACTCGCGATAGCCTGCCGCTGATCATCATCAGCGGCTCGGGCGGCGGCGCGCGGATGCACGAAGGCATCCTGTCGCTGATGCAAATGGCCAAAGTTTCGGCCGCTCTGGCGCGCCACGATCAGGCGGGCGGCCTGTTCATCTCCGTGCTCACCAATCCGACGATGGGCGGCGTTGCCGCCAGCTTCGCGTCGCTGGGCGACTTTGTTTTCGCCGAGCCGAAGGCCCTCATCGGCTTCGCCGGTCCGCGGACCATCAAGGCCACCATTCGCGTGGAACTGCCGCCCGGTTTTCAGACGAGCGAGTTCCTTCTGAAGCACGGCTACATCGACCGCATCGTCTGCCGGGCGGATCTCAAGAGCGAGATCGCGCGGGTGATCGATTACTGCGGGAAGTAGGGCGCTGCCCAACTGAATTTCTTGAGAAGTCCGTGGCCACGGTTGACTTTTTGCCCCATAAGTGCGATAGTAGTTTATGGGCAGCGACTACGAGCAGGAATTGGGTGCCGGAAAGGCGCAGGCAACACTGTTGGTGCTGTTCATCCCCAGCGTAGATCGAGATTCGAAGCCGATTGACCAACAGTTATGGGTTGATCGGGCGTTACGCATGCTTGGCACATGCTTCGGTGGCGCAACGGCCTTCCCGCGGGCACAAGGCGTGTGGCGCGATGATGCCCGCGACGGCGAACTGATATTTGATGAGCCAGTAATTATTCAGTGTTACAGCTCGGAGGCTGCGATTGAGGAAGAAATCGGTCCTCTCCGAGATTTCTTGTACGAATTGGGACGCACCACCAATCAAGGAGCGGTCGGCATCGTGATCGATCGGGACTATCTCGAAATTCCGTTTTCAACAGACGAGTGATTCGATGGCCAAAAACATCCAAAAAATTGCCAATGCGCTTGGTGCAAGAATCGGTATACCCGTTTCAGACGTTGGCGGTGGCGCCTTTGGGATGTCTCGTCTGGCCAAGGAACTTTCGCTCCGCCTTACTCCCAGTCTCGGTCGCCGACCTGGACGCCCTACCGATCCCAGTTGGAGAGTCTCCCGCAAGGTTCCGATGAGCGAAGCGACCTACGAACGCCTAGAGGTACTCGCCGATTCGATCAGTACCGACGAGAGAAAGGTAAGTCCTATGCAGGTCGCGGCGCAACTTCTTGAAGAGGGGCTAGAGCGGATGGCGCATCGAAGCTAGCGCCGTCGTCGGCGGAAAGCAGCGGCAATCGCCGCGCCCGAAACGATCAACATCCACGCCGCCGGTTCCGGCACCGCGGCGCTGGAACCCGTCCCTGGCGAAAAGACGTCGCCGAAGTGCGCCCGCCACAAGTTGTAGCTGGCAACATCACCCAGCGTATCGCGCCATACAGCGTAGTCGCTCGCGTTGACGGTGCGGTCGAGGTTGAAATCGCCGGAGATCGCCGTGCCCGCCATCGATAGCACAAGGCTATTCGGGTTGTAGTGGAGATCCCAATAGATGCCGCCGGGCAGTTGCAGCGTGTCGAATCCTCCGCCCAGATCGTCGGTCGAAGTAATCAGCGTAAAGTCATTGCCGGCAATTGGATCGAAACCGTTCACGAGCGAAACGTGCAGCGTGCCTGCCAGCGACACACCGCCCTCCATAATCAATTGATCGTGCTGGGTGCCCGCGGTCAGGCCGCCGATTTCCATCTGCAAAGTGCCGTTCGCGGCATTGGAAAAACGGCCCTCAATCTGCAGTGAGCCGATACCGTTATTCCCGGGCGCGACGGTTCCGCCGATGTTCTCAACCTGTCCGGGAATTGGCCCGCTGCCCGTGGTGATGAGACCCGCTCCGCTGAGCGTGCCGCCGCGGATTTCCACGAACTGCGCATCAACAGTTCCGCCATTCAAGTGGAGCCTCCCGCCACTCGCGACATTCACTCCCGAAAACGTGGTGAGCCTCGCGCCGCTGTCGACTCGAACCGTCATTTGGTTGGGAGCGTTGCCGGCGATGTTTACCTCCCACACTTGTGAGTCAGCCGACACCACGGCCGTTTGATTGCCGCCGCTGACATGGTTCACGTTGGCAATCCACAACTCACCGGGCGTGCCGGCGGCGTTCCAATTCCCAGAAGTGGCCCAGTTGGCGCCGGTGGCCGCGGAGGCCCAATTGTGGGTCGTTGTCACGGGATCGCTGATGTAAAGTTGCGGTCCCAGATTGCCGCCGCCCAGCGATGGATCGGGATCGATCACGAGATTACGTCCCGAGAGTATATTCATGCCGAGGATTCCCCCGACGATGTTGCCCGGATCGGCAGGATTGGTAACATTCAGGACGATTACCGGCACATTCGTGGCCGTCATCGGGCCACCCACCGTTTCAATCGTGAATTGATCGACGAAGAAGCCAGGCACTTCCAGTTTCGTGCCGCCCGAGCCGATGATGGCGATCGTGAACTCCGGTTCGTCGAGCACCACATCAAATCCGAGCCGCGTGGCGTTTAGCTCCGAGACCACCGTGACGGAGGCGCCCGTGTCGAAAAAGAATTCGTTCTGGTTAAGCTCGTTGCCGTCGTTTTCTACGTTGACGCTGACAAACATCGCCCCGCGACTCGAGGTTGCATCGCCAAGAAAAGTATGACTCGAGGGGTTCTCGTGAAGCGGCAAGCCCTCCAAAGCATTCTGGATGTTGAAGAAGTACAGCGGCGGCTGGGCGAACGCGAGGCCCGGCTGTAACGAAAGTGGCGCCCGACGCGTGATGCCTTGGCCACCGCTCCCCAGTGGAAGAAACTCGATCTGCGGTGTACGCACCGTGCGGCCGTCGTGTTGGAAAATCTGCGGCTGATCGTTGCGGATTGAAGTCGCATATTGACTTGCGAAGGGCAGACCGAGCACGTTGGGGAGCTTGGATTCGGCCGGCATCGAGAGGAGCGAAACGCTAGTTTGACCGACCATCAAATCAGGGTCGAGCGTGAAGGGCGTATTGCCCGTGCGATTGGGGCTGGCAAGCCCCGTGGCGTAGATTCCCAGCGGGTTGGTTACCCGGGTGTCCATGAAGCCGGTGGCACCGCCGATCCTGATCACGGTGGTGCCATCAAAACCATGACCGGCGAGATCAAAGGCGGTATCGGCCGCCTGTGTCAATAAGGAACCGTTTGCACCCGTGTCGAGTAGCGCTAAGTCAAAGTGAGGCGTTCCATTGCCGAGCAAAGTTCCTCCAACGGCCAAACTTGGCTTGGCAGTGAAGAACGTAAGGGTCTCCTCGCTGGTGTCAAACTCGTCGGTCAACCCAATGCCGACGAACGGCAAGAAGCCTTCCAGTGGGACGGCCGCGCGGACGGCCCCGGAAATACAAAGCATCAAACTTAGCGCACTAGCGCGCAGCCAACCATTCATCAACCAATGCCTCCCGCGTGGCGCGCGCACCGTCCGTCCAAACTTGCTCACACGCGCTGCCTTTCGTTCCGTATTGCCCCGTTGCGGCGCGCTGGCCTCGCGCCCGTAATCGCTGCAACTATAGGCTATGTGGGAGCTTACGCGAAGTCAAGTAATCGGTGCCGCTACACCGACCGCCGGCCGATGCTGTGGTACCGGAACCCGATCTCCTTCATGCGTCCCGGCTCGTAGAGATTTCGGCCGTCGAAGACCACGGGCGATTTCAACCGCCGCTTCATTTCGGCGAAGTCGGGCCGATGGTAGTCCCGCCATTCGGTCATAATGGCCAGGGCCTCGGCGCCATCGAGCGCGATCATTTGCCGTGGGCTATAAACAAGTTTGTCGCCGTAGATTTGCTGGACATTCTTCATTGCCTCCGGGTCATGAACGCGAACGCTCGCGCCTTGCGCCAGTAGCCAGTCGATAAGCACCAAGGCGGGCGCGTCGCGAATGTCGTCGGTCCGCGGTTTGAACGCCAAGCCCCAAATGGCGATGGTCTTTCCCGCTAGCTCTCCATCGAAATGCTGGATCAACTTGTCGATCACCACGTGCTTTTGCCGTTCGTTGACGGCATCGACGGCGGTAAGTAGAGTCGGTTCGATTCCTAAATCCCCGGCCATGGCCGTGAGAGCCCGCACGTCTTTGGGAAAGCAGCTCCCTCCGTAACCGACACCGGGAAATAGAAACGCAAAGCCGATGCGGCTGTCGTGGCCGATGCCGCGGCGGACATCGTTGATATCGCCGCCCATGCGCTCGCAGAGATTGGCCATCTCGTTGATGAAGCTAATCTTGGTGGCCAGCATTGCGTTGGCGACATATTTCGTCATCTCGGCGCTCTCGGGCGACATGACCAGGAACGGTTTCTCGGTGCGCAAGAACGGTTCGTACAGGACGCGTAGCTTTTCGCCCACCTCGGGCCGTCGCACGCCGACTACCACGCGGTCGGGTTTCATGAAATCGTCGATCGCCGCCCCTTCCTTCAGAAACTCGGGATTGCTGGCCACATCGCAGTCGCGGCCGGTTAGCTCCTTCAGCATCGTGTAGATGCGGGCGTTGGTTCCCACGGGCACGGTGCTCTTGGTGACAACCACCGCATCCTCACGCAAGTGCGGCGCGATGCTTTGAACCACGCGCCACATCGCCGATAGGTCGGCGGCGCCGTCGGCGCCCTGCGGCGTGCCGACCGCCAGGTAGACGATTTCCGCGGTGGCGACGGCGGCGGCTGCATCGGTGGTGAATTGGAGCCGCGCTGCCTTCGCGTTGTGCGCCACCAGTTCGGCGAGTCCTGGCTCGTAGATGGGCACGTGGCCGGCCTTCAGGGCGTCGATTTTCGCGGCGTCGATGTCGATGCAGGTGACGTCGTTTCCAGAATCGGCGAAACAGGCGCCTGTCACCAAACCGACGTAGCCGGTGCCGATGACCGCAATTTTCATGGAAAACCCCCAGCAGAAAGCGTCGCTAAAGCTTCATCATAGTCGCTATAGCGGCGGCTTCCAGCCGCCGTAGGTCAGGCTATGCCTGACAAGTACCATGTCAGGCATAGCCTGACCTACCGACCCCCGACCCCGTCCCGGACGTATGGTTTATACTGGAACACCGCCGTCGCCGTCCGATTGGACCGCCAATACCGATTCTAAGTCCATTGATGAATTCACCGCCATGTCGAAGCTACATCGAGTTTCCCTTTTTTCATTCCTAAGCCTGCTACTTCTTACCACTGGTTGGGCCACGGCCGAGGAGCTTGCGATTTGCCGCTATTGCGGCGACAACCACGCGGCAATCAGTTTTGATCCGCCGACCCCGGGCCGAAAATATGCCCCCGACCGGCAGGTCGATATGCTGCACGTCAAGTTGGACGTGACGCCCAACTTCGAGAACAACACGGTCGCCGGCACGGCCACGCTTACGTTTGTGCCGATCTCGGAGCCGCTCAGCGAACTTCGCCTCGATGCGGTGCGGTTGTCGATCGACGAAGTCACCGGCACTGCGCCGGTCGCCGACTTCGTCGTATCGGACGACGCTCTGACGATTCAGTTCAGCGATCCGATTCCCGTCGGGCAGGAAGCGAGTGTCACGGTGCGCTATTCGGCGCAACCGTCTAAAGGGCTTTATTTCCGGACTGCGAAGATGGGCTATCCCGAAGAGGACACCCACATCTGGACGCAAGGCGAGACGCACGAGGCGCGGCACTGGTTCCCATGCTTCGACTATCCCAATGAGCGCTCCAGCACCGAAGTGATCTGCCAAGTGCCAAAAGAAATGACGGTTTTGTCCAATGGCCGCAAAGTTTCGGAAGAAGTCGATGAGACAACGGGCCTCAAGACGGTTCACTGGCTGCAAGAGAAGCCGCACGTGAGTTATTTGCTGTGTCTGGTGGCCGGGCACTACAGGAAGCTGGAAGCGATGCACCGCGACGTTCCACTGGGGTTCTACTCCCAGCCGACGCTTGCCGAACATGCGCACAATGCGTTCCAAGATACGCAGACGATCATGGCCTTTTTTGAGGAGGAGATCGGCGTGCCCTTCCCGTGGGAAAAATACGACCAGGTGACGATTCGCGATTTCATCGCCGGCGGCATGGAGAACACCACGCTCACGACGCTGACCCATCGCACGATTTATTCCGACGCCACTGAGAACATCCGCTCCAGCCGCGGTCTCGATGCTCACGAGATGGCGCACCAATGGTTCGGAGACTATGTCACCTGCAAGGATTGGAGCCACCTGTGGCTGAATGAAGGGTTCGCGACCTACTACGCCCATCTCTACGACGGACACAAGCTTGGCCGCGATCAGATGCTCTATGGCCTGTACAACGATGCGAACAACAAAGTTCTCAGCCAAGAGAAGGATTTTCGACCGATCGTTTACAATAATTACGGCCAGGCCGGTGAGCAGTTCGATTTTCGCGCGTACCCCAAGGGAAGCTGGGTGCTCCACATGTTGCGGAGCCAGCTTGGCGAGGATCTGTATCGTCAGGCGATCAAGACCTACTTGGAGCGCAACGCGCTCACGAGCGTCGTCACGGAAGACCTGAACGCGGTGCTCGAAGAAGTTTCGGGCCAGTCGCTCGACCGGTTCTTCGATCAATGGGTTTATCATGGCGGGTTCCCCAATCTGAAGATCACCTACCAGTGGATACCCGAGGACAAGCTGGCGCACATTCACGTCGAGCAGACGCAACAGGTGAATGACCAGGTGCTGATGTTCGAGCTGCCGGCCAAGTTGCGGTTCCAGGTGGGCAAAAAAACGATCGACCGCGTGGTGACGATCAACGATAAGGAGCATGATTTCTACATTTCGCTCACGGCGCAGCCAAAGATCGTGCGGTTCGATCCCGAGTACACGCTGCTGGCGAAAGTCGATTTCAAGCCGCCGCAGAAAATGTTGCTGGCCCAACTCGAGAACCAGGACGACATGATCGGCCGGCTGCTGGCGATCGAGGCCCTTGCCGATAGCAAGGATCACAAAGTCCTTGAGGCAATGCAGACAGTCCTACAAAAAGATCCGTTCTACGGCGTTCGTATCGCGGCGGCCAAGGCGATCGCCAAGCTCCATACCGATGAAGCGTTCGAAGCGCTTCAAGCGTCGCGGGAGCAAGAAGATGCTCGCGTTCGCTTGGCGGTAATCGAGGGCATCGGCGGTTTCTATCGGCCGGAAACGCTGGAAATGCTATGCGCCGTTGCCGAAGCGGAAAAGAATCCAGCGATTGTCGCGGCGGCGATCAAGTCGCTGGCAAAGTTCTCCGAACCCCAGGCTGCCGAGTGCATTGAAACGGCGCTCACTCGCGAGTCGTTCGGCAACGAGATTGCCGTGGCCGCGGTTGAGGCCATCCGCCAGGCGCACAACACCGACCTGACGGACGAGCTGCTGATGGCACTCATGAGCCAGGAGAAATCGTTTGACAGCTCCGACTTCGGCAACGGACTCAACGCGGTCGCCGCGCTGAGCGAGGATCAGGAGGACAAATCGGCGACTCGCGCGTTCCTGTCCAAGTACCTCGACCACCCGCGCGAGCCGGTGCAGGTCGCGGCAATCCGGGCGCTCGGTACGCTAGGCGACCGGCAAGCGTTGCCGGTTCTGCAACCGCTGACCGACGTCCACAGTGGCCGCATTTCGAGCGCCGCCAAGGAGGCGGTCACCGCGATCGAGCAAGAGGCTGCCACTGCCCCAGCGGAAGTCCGCGAGCTGCGCAAGCTCGTCCGCGAGATGCAAGAGGAGCAGGAGAAGATCAGCGAAACGGTCGAGAAGCTGGAAGGAAAAGGCGAGGCGAAGGAGGAGAAGACCGACGCGGCCGAAAAAGCGACCGAGAAGTGATTCACGGCTTGGTTCGCGAAGTCGATTTGTGTCCGAGGAGTTTGTGCCACGCGCCAGTGGCCGTTTGCAGGATTTCCCGAGAGATTCGCATTTGTGCCAGGGTGCGCGCGCTGGCACAAACTGGTCGAGAAGCGACACAATTCGCGTGGCCGCAGGTGACAATCGGGCCGACGCAAGTGCATTATTTTGCCTTGGGCAACTCCAGCTTTGGCAGCGGAAGGCGGATGGCGATGTCGTCGGCGTCGGTGGGGATGAGGTTGAAAAGCGAATTGCCTTCGCCGAACGCTCGCATGACGGCGTCGTCGGACTCTGGCAGATCATCGCCGAGCAATTCACGCAGCGATTTAACAGGTTTCATGGCGACGGAGTAACCCTGGTAAAAATCCATCTGCCGGTTACTGCCGCCATCGTCATTGCCATTGGGACCGCGCGAGTAGAGGAGATAACCATTCTTCGTGTGGCGGTAGATGAACGGGAGGTTGTGGTAGAGGTCCAACGGGAGTTTTTCCAAGACGTCGGGGGCAAGTGATTCGAGCGCTTCGGGGTACTCGCCATGCTCGGAGCGGTAGATGGCGACCGCAACGGCGAGGCGAGTGAGGGCGAGGTGGGTGTTGGATCGGTCTTCAGCGGTGCAGGCGGTTGCGGTGCTTGGCAACATAAGAGCCACGAATATGTCGGCAAGCAATTCGCTTCTCACCTGTCGGCTCAAGAGTCCAATCATGAGGCGACGGGCGGACACTGACCGCTCATTCTTCGCGAGGCGCTTCTCATAGTCGCCCAATGCCGCGTTCCGGCCCGCCCCAGACGGCAAGCGTAAGACGCCGACTAATTCATCATACCAACGATTCAATTCGCGAAGCGAGATGTTCCAATCGCACGCGGCCATCGCGACCGCCTCGAACCCATCGCTGAGTTCCAATTCTGCGGCGTCGCCATCGCGAACACATACTACAACACTCAGCGAAGCGATTCGTTCAAATTGATCGATGGATGAGCTTATCGGTTCTCTTGCACTGAGCGCTTCCAAATCGTGACGGATTTTCAGCAAAAGATTAGGTGTCGCAGCCGGACCGTCGAGAAGTGCAAGTGTAGCTCGATTTGCGATGCCTTCAATTGCAATTGACACCAGTTGCTCCACGAGCGCATTTCCTTGACCCGCAAGTCGCGATAAGCGATAAATCGCTGAAATATCCTTCCAACTATCTTCTGCCCGACCTTCGCCCAAATGCCACATCGCACGTGTGGAAAGGGCCCTAGCTGCTGTTCGCAATTTTAGCGCACCAGACAATGGCGCATAAATCAACTGGTCAGTCGTCTCATTTAACAGCTCGGCCATAGGCGCAAAAAAACGAGCCCGAAGCGACGACGCAACGATTAGCCGCAGCGGCTCTTGATTCGCGGCGACCCACTCGGCAAGCGGCGGAACCTGCTCGCTGCTCCATGGTCGCTCCAATGCATTGTCGATAATGTCCTCAACAACTTCGTCATGTGCTGCATCTGGACTCGTCTCTAAATCTTGCGCCGTTGCTTCGTCATTCACGCCTGGGGGGATTCGCTCCTTCGCCAGCCATGCGGCGATAACGGCGCGAGTGTCGTCGCTGTAAACGTCATTCAAATGCTCGTCGGGCGGCGCCACCCTCTCCAGGCCGATCACCTTCGCCACCGCGGAGAATTCCGCCGGCTTCATATCGCCTGGTCCTATTGCCTGGAGCAGCAGCACCGCGGCGTTGTTTTCCGGCGTAACGCCTTCGCGGTACTTTTCGAGTACGTACTTCTCGTAATCGGGCAGACCATCGGCGCGCAGCGGCGCGGTGAGGTAGGTCGTCTCCCTTGAAACAATGATCGGAGGATCGGGGCCGAACAGTTGCCAGGCGAACCAGCCGAAAAAAAGAGCTACGGACATAGCAGCGACCGATCGGGGTTCGTTGAGCAGAATGGCGTTGTTGTCGGCCAGCCGGTAGTAACCCATTCATCCTACCATCTGTGAGAATCTGCGCCATCTGCGGACCAATCCTTGGCCGCGATACGCACCTTCGGAGTACACCGGCAGGAGGGCAATCACAATTGACGATTTGGCCGAAGGCCATATTCACTTGCCGATTGGCACACCTCTCGTTCGGCCTGCGGCCAATGGGTGGGTGTGCGTTGCCTTCCTGGGGCAACGCCCTCGTTGTACTACACAAGTCGCAAATAGGATTTTCATCGCGATCGTTGGTTGTCTTTACGCCAATGGTGTTGCGTCCTCCAGCCCAGGGTTGCGCAGCTACCCTGGGTTGACTGACTCTGCACATGCTTTACCCCAACGGGGTTACGCCGGAGGCCGTAACCCCGTTGGGGTAAATGCGATCAAATTCGGCATGTACCCAGGGTAGTCCGCTGCGGCGGACAACCCTGGGCTGGAGGGCGAAACCGCTTCGCGGTAGGAATGCAGCAGTTGTGTAGAACAACGAGGGCGATGCCCCAGGCTACGATGAGAACAGGCCTTTGGCCAAAATGCCGAGTTATTCTTGAGCTGAACCAAATCGGCTTTTTCCTTGACACCGGCGCGCGGCGGATCGAAGATTGAGGGCGTCCGTTGTACCTGCTGGTCGTCCCCCCGCTCCGCGCGTTTCTTGTGAGGTTGTCATCCATGATCCTGCGTTTTCGCTCGTCGATGTTGAGGACAGAATCGTTCCTGCCGCGGCTGTGTTGCGCAATGGCACTTGCACTGGGGATACCGCACGCTGTGCTGCCAGCCCATGCTGCGATTACCACGAGCGGCGACGTGGCGCCTGCCCCGCCGGTTGGCGGCGGGCCTGTGGCCGGGCCGTTTCGCGTCGGCAATACCGGCCTGGGGACGATTAGCATCAGCGGCGGAACGGCGCTGACCAACTCAAGCGCAGCCGTCGTCGGTGATGCTGAAGCGGGAATCGGCATTGTCACGATGAACGGCTCGGGGTCGGATTGGACTCTCACTACCGCCGGCGCCGATCTCACGGTGGGCAACAACGGCACCGGCTCGATCTCCATCTCGAACTTTGCCGAGATGAACGTGAACGATGATTCGTTTTTTGCTGCGCAAGTCGACAGCTTCGCGGAGGTGAGCATCTCGGGACTGGGCACGATTTGGAACAACGGCGACGACATGAACATCGGCCAGCGGGGCCAAGCCGTTTTTGAGATTGTCGATGGTGCGCGGTTATTGTCCGATTCCAATATTCTTGGTGACGACGCAACGGGAGACGGCTGGATGATCGTCTCCGACCAGTTCTCGCTGTGGCGTGCCGACTCGACCTTGACGGTCGCCGACGCCGGCCGAGCGCTGTTGCAAGTGCTCGACGGCGGCCGCGTCGAGAATACATCCGCAATCATCGCCAATCTCGCCGGTTCCACCGGCACGGTCGAGGTCGCTGGTCTTGGTTCACTGTGGCAGAACGCCACCAGCCTCACGATTGGAGAGAGCGGGCACGGCACGCTGCTGATCACGGACGGCGGGCGCGTCACCGCGGGCAGCGGGATTAACTTGACCACCATTGGAAGCGCGACCACCGGAACGGGCTTCGTCGAGGTTCGCGGTTTAGATTCCTTGTGGTCCGTAGGCGGCTTTCTGCAACTTGGCGACTCGGGAACGGGGACGTTGCGAATTCTGGAGGGTGGCCGTGTGACTTCGGTCGGTGCCATTTTGGGAGATAATGCAGGCTCCCGCGGCGAAGTGCTGGTCGACGGCGATGGGTCGCGATGGGAAGTGGCGGGCGAGTTAACCGTGGCCGATCCCGGCGAGGCGCATCTCACCATCTCGAACGGCGGAATCGTGAGCAGTAGCAGCCTCACCCGCGTCGCGGCTCAGGGACGGCTGACGCTCGACGGCGGCCGGCTCGAAATCGGATCGGCGACCGGGCTGTTGAACACCGGCATCGTCGAAGGCGGTGGCACCATTGAGGGCGTCGTTGCGAACAATGCCGGTGGCCAACTGCGCGTAGACTCCGGCGACTCACTCGTCTTGCGAAACACGCTGACCAACACAGGCCTCGTCGATGTTCAAAGTGGCGAACTGGAAGTGTTCGGCGCGACGACCAACAACGGCGACATCGACGCTCGCGACGGAGCGGTGCTGCGGTTCCGCAGCACGGGGCTGGACAACAACAACAACTCGCAACTGGCAATCACATCGGGAATCGTCGATGTGTTCGGCAACGTCGACAACAACGCCGGCGCGGAAATTGTCGTGGGCGCTGACGCCTCCGCCATCTTCCACGATGTGTTAACCAACAGCGGCGACCTGATCGTCATGCCCGGCAGCGACGTGCTGATGCTCGAGAACCTGGGTTTTGGCGGCGGTTCGTCGCTTAACGTGGTGCTCGATGCAATCGATCTGCCCAATGATGAAGGCAACCCCAACGACGGCTTCGGCCAAGTGCAGGTTGCGGGAACGGCAACCCTTGCCGGTACACTCGACGTGAATCTCGCTGCGGGGTACGCGCCGATGCTGGGCGACGAGTTCGAAATACTCATTGCCGACGGCGGACGCTCCGGAGTGTTTGCCAACGAGTCGCTGCCGGCGCTCGGTGGCGGACTCGACTGGAACGTGCTGTACAACCCGAACTCGGTGGTGCTGGCGGTCGTGGCGGGCGCTGCTGTGCCGGGCGACTACAACCAGAACGGCATCGTCGATGCCGCCGATTACACCGTGTGGCGCAACACGCTTGGCTCGATTACCAATCTCGTTGCGGACGGCAACGGGAACAACGCCATTGATACGGGGGATTACCAAGTGTGGAAGCAGAACTTCGGCCGAACTAGTGGTGCGGGCGCAGGCACCGCGGTCCCGGAGCCGAGTTCTTCGATGTTGCTGGCCGCTGTCTTGCTGGGCTGGCTCGGTTTGCGGCGGCGGCTTCAGGATCGCGAAACGAACGGGTTCGCGGACGTGCGTTTTCTTCCGTAATCTTTGCGAAAATCTGCTTGCGGCGAACGCTTTTGCGCGGCATCATGCAGGACACCGGTTCAGGTGAAACGTCGGCCTGAAATGTCCGTTCGCCGCGTGCTTATTGTTGGGGGAAAAGGCTATGGCTACCCGATTCACGTTCCGTGGCTTTCAGCGAGCAGTTGCCCGCGTCGCTTGGTTTGGTTCGGTAACGCTGGTTCCGGTGGCCGCCGGGGCGGCGATTGTTTCGAGCGGGGATGTCAAACCGCCCTTCGCCCTTTTCGATACGCCCGGTAGCACGAAGGTTTTCACCGTACCTACCAATCCGAGTTCCACCAACGGCGGTGTCTTTGTGGGCGATGTCGCTTCCGGCCGGCTCGATATCGACAATGCCTGGACTCTTAACTCGACCTTCGGCGTCCTTGGGAATACATCGACCAGTTCCTTTCCCAACGGATCGGAACTCTATCTAGCGGCGGGAAGCACCTGGAACGTTCGTTTCGATCCAGACAATCCGGTCTTCGTCCCTCCCGACTTCGACATTGGCCGCGAAGGTCTTGGCATCGCGCACGTAAACTTGGGCAGTACGCTCTCGGTCGAATGGCAAACTCGACTTGGCACGCTCCCAGGCGGCAACGGCCAGTTGCATCTCGGCAATTCCACCCTGTCGACTGGCAGTCTGGTCGTCGGCGCTGCTGGCGGGGGAACCCTTTCCGCCGGACTCTCCACCGTGAACGCGGGTTTCATTGAAGTGGGTCGCGAAGCAACCGGCAACGGTCTACTGACTCTTTCTGGCGGCGCCGTCAACACTGCTGGCGGAGTGACCCTCGGCATCGGGGGAAGCGGCACGCTCGATGCGTTTAACGGAACAACTATCGCTTCGCTTTTTCTGGACCTCGGTCGAGATTTCAATTTCCCCGACGGTCCCTCTCCGTCGGCCACGTCGATCGGCACGGTGACACTCTCCGGCCCCGGGACCACCTGGCAGAACGAGCTGAGCGCGATCGTCGCACTGAACACCCGGGGGTCGCTTACCATTGAAGACGGCGCGACACTCACGACCGGCTACCTCGAAGTTTCGCGATTTGGAAATGATGGCAATCTTACTGTGGACAACGCCACGCTGACGATGGCCATGAACTCCAGCTTCACCAACATTCCGGCACTGATTATCGGTACCGCCTCGGGATCGGTAGGCCACGCTACCTTTACCGGCCAGAACACCGCGGTCACCGTCGCGGACGGCGGTTTTCTCGAGGTCGCACGCGACTCCGCCGACTCCAGTCTGAATGTCGGCGACGGCGCGGATGTTTCAACCCATCACACCATCATTGCGACGGGGGCCGGGTCCTTAGGTGTGCTGAATCTCAGCGGCACCGGAACTACCTGGACTGGCAGCGGCTTCTTCGAAGTGGGCCGCTCCGGGCAGGGGACGCTGAACGTCTTCGACGGCGCCACCGTTTCATCCGACACCGGCCATATCGCCGTGGCCGACACGTCCCTCACCTCATCGGCCAATATCACCGGCTATGGCAGTCGCTGGACCACTGCCGATTTCGTAACGGTTGGAGAAGCGGGCACCGGCTCGCTGATCGTCTCCGACGGGGCATCTGTTGATATCGGCGACTTTCTCTCCCTCGGCAATAGCGCCGGCGGCACCGGCACGCTGGACGTCTCCGGTTCCGCCCCCGATCCAGAATCCCCGGGGAACGTTGTCCCCTCGACTGTTACGTCCGCTTATCAGATCGCCGTGGGCCACCTCGGCGACGGCTTCGCCGTCGTGCATGACGGCGCTCGGCTGGTCAGCAATAAAGCTGATTCGCCCACGGGTTCGTCCGGCATCCTGGGGCACTTCGCCGATGCCGAGGGGATGCTTGAGGTCCAGGGCAATAGCTCTCTCTGGACCGGCGACGGCGCTGTCAACGTCGGCTTCAGGGGAACTGGCACCCTCAACGTCAAGCAGGGCGGGCGCGTCGAATCGGTCGATGGTGTTCTGGCCCGCTTGCCAGGATCCACCGGCACCGTTGCTCTCACCGGCGACGGCTCCGCCTGGTTCGTGCAGGACGCCCTTTACGTCGGCGGTCGGCCCACCTCGCTCGCGCTCGGCGACGAAGGAACCGCCGGCCCCGGCGGTGCGGCGACCCTCTCCGTGGGCACCGGCAGCTATGTCACCGTCGGCAACACCATCGAGATATTTGACGCCGGCGCCATCGATGTCTCTATGGGAGGCTCCGTTACCGTCGGCGAAGGCGATCCCGAGGCCGAGTCGGGCACACTCCACGTTTACACCGGCGGCTCACTGCTCGGCTCCGGGAGCGTGCAAGGGAACGTCATTAATCAAGGCACGGTCGCTCCCGGCAATTCCCCGGGCATCCTCACCATCAATGGCAACTACACGCAGTCGTCCGGCGCGGCCTTGGTGATCGAGATTGCAGGAACTACGCCCGGCGATGAGTTCGACGTCTTAAACATCACGGGAGACGCATCGCTCGCCTCCGGCTCGACTTTACTTGTCCAATTCATCGACGACTTTGTTCCTCAGTCGGGCGACACGTTTGAATTCCTCGCAGTTGGCGGCGATCTTTCCGGAGCTTTCAGCACGGTAACACTACCATCTCTGAGCGCGGAATTAACGTGGAACGTATCGCAACTCTACGCCAACGGGGCGTTAAGCGTGACGCTGGTTGGCGATTACAACAACAACGGCACCGTTGATGCCGCCGACTACACAGTTTGGCGCGACACGCTCGGCTCGACGACGAATCTTGCGGCGGATGGCAATGGGAACAACGTCATCGACGCGGGCGATTATGGTGTGTGGAAGCAGAACTTTGGGCGAACCAGCGGCACGGGTTCAGGCGGGATGGTGCCGGAGCCTACGGCACTTGTTTTGCTCTGTGCGACCGCGATTGCACTGTTGGGGTTTCGTTTGCGCAGTGTCTCCTCGGGTGTCATTCCCTTTCGCCGGCTAAGGGCAGGAGCATGATCTATGTCTCGCAGATTTACCATATGTGCCCCCTCGCTCATGCTTGCGATTTGGACGTTGGCTATCGGTTCGGCGGCCCACGCCGTCACGACCAGTTGGAACACCGACTTCAATGGAACCTTCACATCGCCCGCCAACTGGGACAACGGCGTGCCGGAAAGTGATGACACGGCCGTCTTCAACCGCGGATCCGCCGTTATTTTCCCGCGCGGCTCGATCTTCGAGCCTCCGCCGAACTACGTGATCGACCTACTGCGCGTGAGCGCCAGTGGGGTTGGTTTTGTTTATGTTGACGAGCCCTTCTTTCCAGCTATCCCCAGCTTGACGGTCGACAATCCCTTCGTGATTGACACCGATCGGGGCATTCTCGTTCAAGGGCCTTCGTTCAGTCCGGCCACGCTCAACCTGCACCTGGCGGTCAATACCGAATCGGCGACGATCGCTGACGCGGCCGGTACTCAGGGCACGTTGAATGTCAACGCCCACAGTTTCAACGTGAATGGCTCGAACAGCAGCCTCGATGAACTGATCATTGGTAGTAGTGGCGCTGGAACGCTGAATGTGACGTCGGGCGGGCAAGTGAACCTGTTGGGGACCCAGGGCAACGCGGTGCTGGGCAAGCATTCGGGTTCCACAGGCGTCGCGACGATCGACGGCGCCGGTTCCAGTTGGACGGCCAGTCATATCTATCTTGGCGGCAGCCCGACTTCATTCGGCGGCGGCACTGGAACGCTGAGTATCACGGGCGGCGGCAGCGTCGTCTCTGGCTTTGCGACCATTGCCGACGTGAGTGGCTCGACCGGCGCGGCCGTCGTAACCGATCCCGGCTCGAATTGGACAACTGCCTTCAACATCATTGTCGGGAAAAGTGGCGCCGGAACGCTGAATATCACGGGCGGCGGCAGCGTCGTCTCTGACTCTGCGACCATTGCCAACGTGAGTGGCTCGACCGGCACGGTCGTCGTGACCGGTCCCGGCTCGAATTGGTCTACTCCCTCCAACATCACTGTCGGGGTTAGTGGCACAGGAACGCTGACCATTCAGAACGGAGGTTTGGTTTCGAGCGTTTCAAGCGCAGTCGCCTCCACTGGCGCAGTTACTGTGGCCGGGGACGGCTCGACCTGGAACAATAGCGTCTTTCTCGAAGTGAATGGCAACCTGACAATTGCCGACGGCGGAGTGGCCAATGTTGCGGCGAACAGCCCATCGGGTGGTCTCATCGTGAACGGCAACATGACAATTGCCGACGGCGGCAGCGTCACGACCTCAGGTAGCGGCGGCGTTATTGGCGGAACAGTTACCGTCAGCGGCGCAGGCTCGAACTGGACAATTGACAGAGAACTCTCGGTGGGCTCATTCGGTTCCGGCACGCTAGACGTCACGGGCGGCGGCAAAGTCTCCAGCGGCGTCGGTCGCGTCGGCTCGTCGGGCGGCACGGTCTGCACGGTCAACGTCGATGGCCCGGGTTCGACGTGGACGATTGACGGCATACTTAGTGTGGGTGTATCCGCCGGCGCTGGCACATTGAACATCACGGGCGGCGGCAAGGTCTCGAACGGCGACGCTCGTGTAGGCGCACCCACTGGCACTATCGATACGGTTACCGTCGACGGCCCGGGTTCGACTTGGACCACGAGCGGCGATCTCACGATCGGCTTCGCTCAAATCCAGGTGTCCGGCGGCGCTAGCGTCGCCGTCAGCGGCGGCATTCTGCTGATCGAGTCGTTGGGTCGAGTCGCTGGCGACAGCCTCATTTCTGGCGTCGTCGTCAATGGGGGCCGGGTTGAGCCCGGTTTGAACCCCGGCGCCACAACTGGCGTCACGACGGGCACGCTCGATATCGACGGAATCTATATTCAATCGTCGACTGGGATCCTGCAAATCCGTCTTGGAGGGGGCACGCCTGGAACCGGCTACGATCAGTTGCAGGTGAATGGCGTCGTAGCATTGGCTGGCGGTTTGACTGTTCTTCCAGCCAACACTTTCGAACCGTCCGTCGGCGACGCATTCGACATCCTCGATTGGGACAGCCTCAGCGGCACGTTCGACACGCTGCAACTTCCAATGCTCACCGACGGTTTGAATTGGGACACATCGCAGCTTTACACTACTGGCGTGCTAAGAGTGATTGACATCGTTCCCGGCGATTACAACCAGAACGGCGTCGTTGATGCCGCCGACTACACCGTGTGGCGCAACACGCGCGGCAGCACAACGAATCTCGTCGCGGACGGCAATGGCAACAGCGCAATCGATGCGGGCGACTACGGCGTGTGGAAGCAGAACTTTGGCCGCACGAGCGGTGCTGGCAGCGACGCGGTGGTGCCGGAGCCGGCCTCGCTTGTTCTAGCGCTGAGCGTTCTTGCGGCAGCATCGGCTGCTACTGCCCGAAAGCGATGCCTCTGAGTTCATGCCCTAATGTAAGACGGCGGTGTGGGGAAATGCCGCCGTCTTCGGAGCGGAGCGCGATTTGGCGGGGCAGGCCAGCGACTCGCTCCGCTGCGTAGGAACTCCGCGTCGCGGCTAACGTGCGCGGGTTTGCGTCAACTGCACCGAGTACGCCCAGCGGGTGGTGGCCGCCGTGCTGATGTGCGGGGTTGGGTTTGCCGCGATTCGGATTGTATTCGCCGACAGCTCGATCGCGGACGGGTGTACGTCTTCGGTCGCAAGGTATATCGAGTAGTGCGAATCACTCATGTGCAGCGTGACCGCCGCGCCCGCGCCATGCTGCTCTGCCCGAATTCCTTCCACGACGCGGTACATCACGCCGAGCCAATCGGGCTTCACGCGGTGCCGGCAAGCGAACTCGAAGGCGATTTCGCGTCCCGAAGTCGCAATGCTGCCTGACCAATGGCTCTTGCCGGCCATGCCGGTGGCAAATAGCACCTCGCCGCCGGTTTCGCGGGGTTGTTTATGGAGCTGCTGAAGCGGCGGGCTCGGCGGCCAGGGGCTGACGCTGTCGCCTTCCACCGATTCGGCGAGCAGTACTGCATTGCCGAGGCAAACGCCGTAGATTGCGTGGTGATACCGGTCCTCGCGCCACTCGAAAACGATGCGCATGCCGGTTGACTGGGCATCGAGGGCTTCGATGGTGATTGTTGGGTAATCGCTCGGCACGCTCCCTCTCCGTCACGGCAGCTTGACGCCCAACGACTTGAGTTCAAGGGTTTGCCGATGGTGGTAGTAAAGAAACGCTCGGCATGACCGGGCGACAATAAGTGTTCAATTCAATTGATCGAGCAAGTCTTCGATCAACAGGACTGGCACACCGAGACCGCGTGGCCATTCTCGATCATTGGTTAACAATGCGGATGCGTTGTACATCATCGCTCCTGCTACTTGAATCGCATCCGGCGTCTTCAGCCTGAAATTAGCTCGCACTTCAGCGGCGCGTTCGGCCACCGAGAGAGAAACCGGGACTACGTCGATATGAGGAGAACTCAATAGGATGTCGTAGTACTGTCGGGCCAGCGCTTCGTCGTTATTGCGTAATGGGTGAACGAGAACTTCAATTAATGTAACCGTAGACGTTACCACGCGAAACTTACCAGCATCCAAATCCTCGAAGAATGGCGTCAGAATTTGATCGTACTTATGATGCTCCTCAATAAAATAAATAAGCGGCGCCGTGTCGAGTCCGACGGTGGTGCCATGCAGTGCGGTTAACCATTCCATGATTCTCTCTCCCGCTGCACGTAATCGCTGACATCGATTCCCGACCAGCACTCCTTGCCAAGCCCCTTCAACTCCATGAGAGAGCGCGTGCCGGTGGTTTTTTCGGACGAAGTTGCCAAGGCTTCAGCCAAACGAATCCGTTCCTCGGCAGTCAACTCTTGCCGCGCCCGCAACAAGATTTCTTCGAAGGGATTCTGCAGCATTGCTCGTTTTCCTAATGGTCGATGACTAAACGCGACTTAAGTTTAACAGAAAGAAGCTTCTCGAGACGAGGGCAAAGATGGGGGATCAAGGCAGCTTGATGTCGCGTAGCTCGTAGGCAACCGGCGTCTCAATGATTGCGGCTGGGGTTTCGTAGACCCAGGTTAGCTCTTCGGTTTCCGCAGGGACGTCGTAGAGATAGGTCATGCCGACTTCCGCTTCGTTTTGCAATGTCGTCTCGAACCCAGCGTTATCGATGCGGTTTCCGTCCTTGTCGACGAGGTAGGCGGGGTTCTGGAAAATCCAACCGCGGTGGGAGGCGAGTGCCTCGCCCGGTTGTTCGAGGCGGACCCGCATGTGGACCTCCAGGATGTCTTCATCGCGCTTCGTGCGGTCGAGCGTGACGGCGACGCCGGCCCGTTGCTGGGTTTGTGGCTTCGACTCGTCGAGCTTGTCGAACTCGAACTTCACGACGCGGCCGGGCACGAGCGCTCGCATGGTTCCACGCAGCAGCGTGATCGCGGGGATGGTTCGCTCCGGCAGATTGAATGGGAGCGTCAGCTCGGTCGCCGGGCTGCCCGATTGGATTTCGACATCGAGCGACTGTTCGGGGTTGGGCACGGGCAGCGCCTGTGAATCCTGGTCGGTGGCGAACAGATCAGTGAGAGGATGCGACAACACGATAGGTTGCAGCCGCGGCTCCCAGGCGACTTCCAAATTCACCGCGAGGCCTTCGTTGTCGGGCTGGCGGAAATCGCGGCGGGCCTCTACCCGGGTAGCCTCGATGCGAAACGGGCCGACGTAGCTCGCGCTTCCCACGCGCGGCGCCATGCCGGGGGTGCGGGCCACGAGGGCCAAGCCTCCGTCGTCGGCAAAGTTGTAGATCATTAGCCCCGTCGCATCGAGCAGCTTATCGACCGCTTGCCAGAAAGGCTCGGCTTGCACGGCAAGTGTGACCTCGATCGGCAACGACTCTTGCCCGAACGCTTCGCGGTGATCGACCAGGAGATTGCCCGTCTGTTCTTCGATCGCCTTGAGGACATCGGCCAGCGGCGCTTTCTGCGCGTCGAGCGTGACCTTCGTGCCGCCCGCGGCGGCGTGGGCCAATTTCTCATCGACCTTGCGGCGAATGCGGGCCAGTCGGGTTTGCAATCCAGGCGGCATCTGCGGATCGACTTGCGGCAAAAGCTCCAGCAATTTGTCGCCACTATCGGTCGTATCGCCGGCGAGGTTGATCAACTCCTTTTCGGCAACGTCGCGGTCTTCGAGGCGGTCGGATTCAAGATCGCGGACAAGTTGTTCGACCTGTTCGGCGATCGGCTTTGCGTCTTTCTGAGCCGCCGCGGCTGACCACGAGATGAACATCAAAACCGCCGACATCGCCCAAAGCTGCCAGTTGCAACGGCTGCCGGTTCTATGCATTGCTCTGCTCCGCGCGTCAAGACTTGGTTCGATTAATTCCATTCTGTGCATTGTACGATGCGCCCGGCTCGCCGTCTGCCGACGCCCGCGGAAGACCGAACTAGGCTTATTTCGTTGAGATTCTTGACCGTTTCGGGAGTCGATCGAATGCTAAATCACGCTGGATTTCTCGGTGGAATTGTCACCGCAGCGCTCGTGGTCCTCACGCCGACCACCTACGCGGCGGAGTTCATGTTTCGCGCGCGGGTCGATGGCCGGATGCTCGAAGGCCAGCCGCTGGCGTGGTCCGATACGCAGATGCTGCTGTTGGGGCGCGACGGCGCACTTCATGAGTTTAACCCGAAAAAGGCCAAAGAGGCTCGCAAGACCAGCCCGCGGTTCTTCAGCTACACGGCCTCGGAGATGCGCAACGAGCTGCAGCGCGAGTTCGGCGACCGGTTCGATATCAGCTCCACGACGCACTATCTCGTGGTGCATCCCCGCGGCGAGCGCGACGTGTGGGCGCAGCGGTTTGAGGATTTGTTTCGCTCGTTCAACCACTACTTTCGCTTGCGGGGCTTTACGCCGGAGGAGCCGAAGTTTCCGCTGGTGGCGGTCGTGTTTCGCAATCAGGCGGACTATTTCGCACACGCGCGGAAGGGCGGACAGCCAATGAAGCCTGGCACGCTGGGGCACTACGAACCGGGCACGAACCGCGTGTACCTGTTCGACAGCACCGGCGGGAGCGACGATGCGGATTGGTCGCTCAATGCGGAAACGATCATTCACGAGGCGACGCACCAGTCGGCGTACAACGTGGGCATCCACAATCGCTTCGCCGTCTGTCCGCGGTGGTTGGTGGAAGGACTGGCGACCATGTTCGAAGCCCGCGGGGTGTGGGATTCGCGATCGTATCAAACGCAAACGGACCGCGTGAACCGTGAGCGGCTGCGCGATTTTCAAGCATACGCGAAGCGCCGGCCCGAGGGGTCGATGGCCAGTTTGATCGCAGCGGACGATCTGTTTGAAGCCGATACGTTGGCGGCGTATGCAGAGGCCTGGGCGCTGTCATTCTACCTGTGCGAGACGCGGCCCCAGCTTTATGCGAAGTACCTGGAACTAACCGGCAGCCGTGCGAATTTTGGAGAATACCCCGCTGCCGAACGATTGGCTGATTTCAAAGCCGTGTTCGGCCAAGATGTACGGCTGCTCGAAAACCAGTTCTTACAGTACATGAAAGACGTGAGGTGAACCCCGGTCGCATGGGCACAGTTGATGGCGACGATTGGAATGATCAATTCTAACTGCGGAAACTAGAGTCCGCAGGCCGCCACGCTTGCAAAATGGCAACCACGAGTAGAGCTAAAAAATACGTGGGCCGGTCGCGAAATTACCGGATAGTCGTTCTAATGAACGCCATGAAGCGGATCATCCTGCTCCTGACGTTTCTTTTGCTCGCGTTCAACCGCGCTGCCGCCGAAGGTACTCCCAACCAATTCGCGACCGCAACTCGGTCGAATATTGTCTGGTTTGTCGTGGACGACATGTCGGCTAACTTCTCGTGTTACGGCGAGTCGACCATTCAGACGCCCCACGTGGATCGCTTGGCCCGCGAAGGTGCAAGATTTACGAGAGCCTTCGTCACCGCTCCGGTCTGCTCTCCATGCCGCTCGGCGATGATCACCGGCATGTACCAAACCAGTATCGGCGCGCACCACCATCGCAGCGGCCGTGGGAAGGAGAAGATTCATCTTCCAGAAGGGGTAGCGATTCTTCCCGCAACGTTTCAACGGGCCGGCTACTACACCTGCATCGGCAGCGGCCTTCCCGACGCCAATCGGGCAGGTGGGAAGAACGACAGCAGCAAGAACCTCGGTAAGACCGACTATAATTTCGAATGGGACTTGCGGGTTTATGACGGTCCCGATTGGGCGGGACGCAAGCCGGGCCAACCGTTCTTCATGCAGATGCAGCTCGCCGGGGGCAAGCTACGCGGCGGCACCGATGCCAATGCGACGAAGCTTTCCGCGCGCGCCCAGCAGGAGTTTGGCGCAGCAGTGCGTCCTGAGGATGTTACGCTGCCTTCTTATTACCCCCGAGATCCAGTGCTACTGCGCGATTGGGCGGCGTATCTCGATGCGGTTCGGTTCACCGACCGGCACGTCGGTCAGGTGCTGGCGCGACTCGAGAGGGAAGGGATCCTCGACAATACGTTGATCGTATTTATGACTGACCACGGCATCAGCCACGCGCGCGGCAAGCAGTTTCTCTACGACGAAGGAACGCATGTCCCACTTGTGGTACGCGGGCCGGGAATCGAGCCAGGCGGTGTCCGCGAGGATCTCATCGAGCACATCGACGTAGCGGCCATTTCTCTCGCCGCGGCGGGGATTCCAATTCCGAAGTCCATGCAGGGGCGCGACGTGTTCGCAGAGGGCTACGCGACGCGCGACGCGGTTTTCGCCGCGCGGGACCGATGCGATGAAACGGTGGAGCGAATTCGCAGCGTACGGACCAATCGCTTCCTATACATCCGCAATTTTCATCCGGGGCGTCCGCACCTGCAACCCAACGCGTACAAGGACCGCAAAAGCATCATTCAGACCCTGCGGACGCTGCATGACGCCGGAAAGCTGGACGAGCTTACCGAGACGTTGCTCTTTCGCCCCACACGTCCCACCGAGGAGCTTTACGAGTGGCCCGCAGACCGCTGGCAAGTACGAGATCTCGCCGCTGACCCCGCACATCGCGAGACACTCGAAGCGCTTCGAGCCCGGCTCGACCGCTGGATCGTCGCAACGAACGATCGCGGGCCGGAGTCGGAAAAGATGTATGACAGCGATATGGCCGTGTATATTGGGAAGGGCAACCCGGTAGTTGAGAAAAACATTGCACTGATGAAGAAATGGGCAATCGCAGGCAAGTGAACCGCACTTCTCCGATCAGTATGAAGTCAATTTTGTTTTCTTTGGCAATCGGCGGACTATTCGGCAGTTGGACTATGGCGCAGGCAGCCGAGCGGCGGCGTCCCAACATACTCTTCATCATCGTTGACGATCAGTCGCCACTCGATCTGAGAGTGTACGAGCCGAAGAGCGCCTTAGAAACTCCAACGATCGACCGGCTCGCGGCCGAAGGGATGGTCTTCGACGCCGCGCATCACATGGGGTCATTTGTGGGCGCGGTCTGCACACCATCCCGCCACATGATCATGAGCGGGCGAACCGTGTGGCACTTGCCGATCGGGCCGGGAGCGGCGCGTCACTGTCCGCCTGATCTGGAACAGAGCACGATGGCAGCCGTCTTCAATCGCGCCGGCTATGCGACGATGCGCACCTGCAAACCCGGCAACAGCTACGAAGCGGCTGACAAGCTGTTCGCGGTTCGCAAGGATGCCGACAAGCGCGGCAGTGACGACGCTGAAGGGAGCGCTTGGCATGCCGAGCAGTTGCTCGATTACCTTAAGCAGCGCGACACCACCCAGGACACCCGACCGTTCTTGATCTTCTTCGGCTTCTCTCACCCGCACGACACCCGCGACGGCAAGCCGGAACTGCTCGCCAAATACGGCGCGGTCAATCACGCCGACAAGAATTCGCTGCCGCCCGCCAGTGACAAACAGCCCGCGTTGCCGGCGAACTACCTGCCGAACCACCCGTTTCATCACGGCCATCCGGGACTGCGTGATGAAGTGGCCGTCAGCGGCGTCTGGGAGAATCGCGACGAGCGGACTATCCGCAACGAATTAGGCCGGCAGTTTGCATGCAGCGAGAACATCGACACACAGATCGGCCGCGTGCTCGAGAAGCTTGAGGCGATGGGTGAGTCGGAGAACACCTACATTTTCTATACTTCGGACCACGGCATGGCGATCGGCCGTCACGGCTTGCAGGGAAAGCAAAACCTGTACGAACACACCTGGAGAGTTCCCTTCATCGTTAAGGGGCCGCGCATCGAACCCGGTTCGCGCGTCAAGGGGAACATCTATCTGCTGGACGTACTCGCCACGCTGTGCGATTTGACCGGTGTGAAACCCCCGAAATCGAATGAAGGCCTTAGCTTTAAGCCCGCCCTCGAAGGAACGGTAGAAGCGACGCGGGAGGTACTTTACGGCGCGTACAGCGGCGGCACCAAGCCCGGCATGCGCTGCGTGAAGCAGGGGGACTGGAAGCTCATCAAATATGACGTAATGGACGGCCAAGTTCGCGAGACACAGCTCTTTAACCTCGCCGAGAATCCGTACGAACTCCTTGAACAGCATCACGACCCGCAGGTCATTGCCCTCGGAGGGCACACGCCAACGACACAGCAGCGGAATCTTGCCGACGATGCGCGCTACGCCGAGAAGCTAAAGGAAATGGAAGCACTGCTGCTCTCGGAAATGCATCGGCTGGACGATCCGTACCGCCTGTGGGACCAACCGGGCGCGAACGTTGGGCTAAACTCGTTACAGAGCTTATCTTCAAATGACGGGGCGAAACCGTAACACGTGGCGGGCACATGGCGTAAGAATTGGCTGCGGATAGTTCGCGTATCCGCGCAAGATGCGGCCGACTTGTTGGCTTACTTAGCATCGTTGCGATGAACGGAATACTGAGATTGGCTCGAAACGGGGCCGATTCCATTCGGGTACAAAACTACCACGAACCGGCGCAGAAGTTGCAGCCAACCGCAGCAGGCCTCAACTGAATTGCCTGTCATTCGTTCCTCAAACCTTGAAAGTAAATCATGCCTAAGAAAAAGTCGAACAAAAAAGGTCGGCCCCAGGGGTCGAGGCATACGACGGACGAGAATCTGTCCGTATCGAAGCAAACCGCCGGCGGCATTACTGGCGCGGTCGTGGGAGGAATGGTCGGGGGGCCAGTGGGGGCAATAGTCGGCAGCGTTGCCGGGGCCATG
The DNA here is from genome assembly GCA_040901765.1 of Pirellulales bacterium. GTDB lineage: Bacteria > Planctomycetota > Planctomycetia > Pirellulales > Lacipirellulaceae > JBBDYG01. The sequence goes on along the minus strand of JBBDYG010000122.1, from coordinate 6,274 downwards.
GTTGGAGATGCGTCCGCAAAAGGCAAAAAGCCAGTCAAAAAGGCGGTCGAGAAAATTCGTTTGGAGATCAAGAAAGGGACTGCGCAAAAGGCATTGAAGTCGATTACAGGCCGAAAAAAGGCCGCTAGCACCGCTAAGGCGAGCAGCGGAACTGCTGCGAAGGCATCCACGCCGAAGAAGACTTCGACTAAAAAGAAGTCTAAATCAAAATCAGTCACGAAGGCCGCAAAGGGAACCAAAAAGGCGAAGGTTAAAATTACTTCAAAAACCCCTGCGACAAAAAAACGCGCTAAAAAGAAGAGCGAAAGATAGCGGGTCTCGTTGGGAGCCGCGAATTCTTTTGCGCCATCGTGGAGTCGTGACGGATGTTCGCTTATTACTCGAATCGACTGGGGTGTTTCGGATCCCTGGCGGTGTCGGTGATTGGCACGGTGCTTCTGATCCTGTTGATTCGATCTTGCAGTGGATAGGGAGCCTGGATTGCCGGACATAGCAGCGGAAATCGTGAAGCCTCGGTCGAGCAATCCGCGAGGGAATAAAGATTTCGCGGAATTGACCAGCCTTTGGACGTGTGTAAACGAACTCCAAATTCACGCTCGAGTTTCAGTGCCCCGCGTTAATCGCGCGCTCCCCGTAATCCTCGTGCATGGTTTCGGGGTTTCAAGCTCCTATTTCGTTCCAACGGCCCGACGCCTGGGACGAGAGTTCTCAGTCTATGCTCCAGACCTGCCCGGACACGGAAAGAGCGCCACTCCGTTGCGAACGCTCGATATCCCAGAACTGGCCGGCGCCTTGGTAGCGTGGATGGACGCGGTGGGATTGGACAGGGTAATGCTTATCGGCAATTCGATGGGCTGTCAGATTATCGCTGACACCGCACTTCACCATCCGGACCGCGTGGATCGGTTAGTGCTGATCGGCCCCGTGGTCGATCCTGCAGCGCGCACTCCGATGCGGCTGATCAATCGGGTCATCCGCGACGTTGTGTACGAGCGAGTATTCCTCGGGGTGATCGTCCTGGTCGACTACGCCCGCATGGGCCATCGCTTGTTCCAGGAGTATAGGCACATGCTGCGCTATCCACTGCAGGAGGTATTACCAAAGATCGAAGTGCCGTGCATGTTAGTCCGCGGAGAGCATGACCCTGTGGCCTCGCAGATGTGGCTCGAAGAGGCGGCGCGACTGCTGGCAACCAGCTCCCTAATTACGATCCCGAACGGTGGCCATGCGGTTCACTACAGCACACCAGACCAATTCGTGGAGAGTATCGCTCCCTTTCTGCACGCATCGTAATCGAATGCCTCACCTGCTGGCATCGAGCGAATCAAACAATGGCCCGTCGAACTGATTCAATCTCTGTGGCCCCCCGGGCGTCCGCTAGTTCGGACCTGTGTGCTGACAGGGTGCTCGCTTTGAGAGCTGCCTCCGATTCGAAACGGGACCATTTGGCCGGTTGGCGACGTCGGTAGCATGAGTCCCGCGGTGCGATTAGTCGATGTACACGAACTCGTTTGTGTTGAACACGGCCAAGCACAGCAGGGCAAGAGAATCGACCGACGGGCCGTCGCGCTCCGCCAGAAATCTCTGGGCACGTTCGAGTTGAACTGTCGACGGCGCGCGGCCCAAAACTCGGCGGTAGACCAAGTCGATCTGTGCGACTTGTTCCAGTCCCACCTGGGCGCGCACCAACTCGGCCAAATCCCTGGCCACGATCAGCGAAAACTCGGAGTTCAATAGCAACAAGGCCTGCGGGGCAATCGTCGACTGGCCTCGCTCGGGGCAACTCGCGTTCGTGTCGGGACGGTCAAACGCCTCGAAGATGGGGAACCGCAGGTTGCGCCGGGCAAAAACATAGACGCTACGCCGCCGGTGGTCCACCGTGTCGGGCGACTCCTTCCATTGATCTTTGAGGAGCGTGATCTTCAGCTCGTTGGGCAGCGGCGGCATAACCCCCTGCCCTCCAGTCCGCGGACTCAATCGATCGGCAGCCGCCAACATGCTGTCGCGAATGGCTTCGCCTTCAAGCCGCTGGCGACAGGCTCGCCATAGCAGTCGGTTGTCGGGGTCGGCATGTGCCGCGGACTTCCAACGTTCAAATTCCGCTGGTGACGAATTCAGCGCAGGGTAACTGGTCTGTCGGTAGGTGGCGCTGGTCAGCATGAGCTTGTGCATCTGCTTCAAGCTGCCGCCGCGTCGAGCCAGCTCGCCGGCCAGCCAATCGAGCAACTCAGGATGCGTTGGAGAATTTCCCATCACGCCAAAGTCGCTGGGCGACCTCACCAGACCGTGGCCAAAGTGGTGCTGCCAAATGCGGTTCACGATGACGCGCGTCGCGAGATAGTTATCGCCGCTGGCCAGCCAATTGGCCAGTGCCAAGCGGGGAGGCGTGCCGCCGTCGGTCGAAGGAACCGTCGATTGCGATTCGGCGACAGTAATCCGCGGAAAGGCTGGCTCCACTTGCGGCCCGCGCCGGCGGAAGTCGCCGCGCTCGCGCACGAAGCTGACATAATGCGTCGGATCGACGGGCTGGTCCTCGTGCAGCACGCGCCCGAACTTGTGTTTGTCGAAGTGGAGCGCCGGTTCGAAGAACGCTCGCAAGCGATAGAAGTCGGCTTGGCTGAGCGGATCATACTTATGGTCGTGGCACTCGGAACAGCCGATTTGCAGCCCGAGGAATACGCTGCCCACCGTGGCGCTCATGTCGTTGAGCATCATGTGCCGCCGCTCTTCGTCCAAGTTGATGTCTGGCATGTCGGGACCTGCCAGGACGAATCCCGTCGCCACGGCCGCCGATTCGTTTCCTGGGTGGATCAGGTCGCCCGCGATTTGCAGCCGCACGAACTCGCAATAAGGCAGGTCGTTGTTAAGGGCCTGAATCACCCAGTCGCGATATTTCCACGCCTCGGGGCGGATCTCGTCGAGTTCAAAACCGTCGGTCTCTGCAAATCGGGCGAGGTCAAGCCAGTGCTGCGCCCATCGCTCGCCGTAAGCGGGCGAGGCCAACAGCCGATCGACGACGCGCTCGTAAGCGCATGACTCTTTGTCGGCCAGGAATTGCTCCACCTCGAGAGGCGTCGGAGGCAATCCCGTAAGGTCGAGCGTTACGCGTCGAATCAACGTTCCTCGGTCGGCTTCCGGCGAGGGTTCGAGCCGCGCATCGCGCAGCCGCGCCAGAATGAAGTCGTCGATCGGATTTCGCGGCCAACTGGTATCACCGACGTGGGGCACCGTGGGAGCGGCCAGCGGGCGAAACGCCCAGTGCTCGCGATCGCTCGGCGTGATCGCTGGCTCGTCCTTGGCGGCTTCGTCGGCTACCGCGCACGGGCACCCACCGGCACCGACGGCCAGCAAGGCTGCCGCCACGACGATTGAGCGCCATTGAAATCGAGGTTGCATGATTTCTGTGCTAGGCCAAAATATCGTGAACGACGGAAGCTTGAGTAGTGCTGGTCAGTCGCTCGTCGAGACCGTTGTGGAAATAGGTCAAATCTTCGTGATTCAGTCCCAGAATGTGTAAGAGCGTGGCGTGCAAATCGCGGACGTGTACGGGGTTGGCGGCGGCCCTCAGCCCGACCTCGTCGGTGCTGCCGTAGGCCATGCCCCCTTTCACGGCGCCGCCCCCCAACACCACGCTGTAACCCCATGGGTTGTGATCGCGCCCCTTGCCCGATTCGCTCATCGGCATCCGGCCAAACTCGCCTCCCCAGATCAGCAGCGTATCGTCCCACAGCCCTCGTTGCTGCAGGTCGCGAATCAGGCCTGCTACCGGCTTATCGGTGCGGAGGCACATGCGGGTGTGATTTTCGGTAACATCTTCATGTGCATCCCATCCGACGGTATTGCCGGCGTACAGTTGCACGAACCGCACTCCGCTTTCCAACAACCGCCGGGCCAGCAGGCACCTCGTGCCGAACTCGTCGGTGTGTTTTTCGCCCACGCCATACATCTTTAGTGTGTCAGGCGACTCCTGGCTGATATCCACCCGACGCGGCGCCTCGGCTTGCATACGATAAGCAAGTTCGTAGGCGTTGATCCGTGCACTGAGCTGGTCGTCCATTAACCGTAGAGCTCGATGATCTTCGTTTTCATGCTGCAAGTAGCCTAGCACCGCGAGTTGGTCTTCCTCCCGCATCTCCAAGGGCGGAGCCAGGTGCAAAACCGGCGCTGTCCCAGGTCGCATGGTCGTCCCTTGATAGGTGGCCGGCAGGTAGCCACTGCCCCACGCCGGCGGTCCGCCTTTGACGCCGCCGCCAGGATCGGGCATCACCACAAACGATGGCATGTTGCGGTTTTCGGACCCCAGACCGTAGCTCACCCAGCTTCCAAAACTGGGCCGGCCCATCAAGATCGACCCGGTGTTCATCTGATAGACCGACTGCGGATGATTCACGCTGTCGCCGTGGCAACTGCGAATCACGCATAAGCGATCCGCTAACTTGGCAGTCTCGGGCAACAGGTCGCTTATCTCGAGGCCGGACTCTCCCCGCGGACGAAATTGGCGAATCGGCCCGAGCAGCGGATTGGCCGATACTTCACGGCGAGTCATCACCGCTCCAAAGCTTCTAGGCAATGGCTGACCCGCTAATTGGCGGAGCACTGGCTTGGGATCGAACAAGTCGACATGACTCGGCCCACCATGCATGAACAGGTAGATCACCCGCTTTGCCCGCGGTGTGAAGTGCGACGGACGCGACTCGAGCGGATCCCGCGTAGCATGGGCTGCGGCGTTGGCCAGCGCTAACGGCCCGTCTTGGTGGAGCATCCAAGTGGCCGCAATCGCCCCAAAGCCTCCACCGGCGCGGCACAGAAACTCGCGTCGCGTGGCGGGCGAAAAGTTGCGGACCTGATCACTTTTATTCAACATGCCAGCCGCTACCGAACGCGTTAAGGTGGCATAATCGCCAAGTCCGTCCGACTGAAACAAGGAAGGATGACTGGTTTGCAGTCTACCGTAAGCCGGATCGGGAAACCAGCAGTTTTTCTCAGCCTGGGCGCCCTCCCGCGAGCGACGCATCGCGGCGATTGTCACGCTCAACGGCCGCGGCTTTTACATCGGGCGTTCGGCACCGGAGCAAGGTCCGGTGGATGCGGCCGATTGCGGAGTGGCTGGTAAACGACCGGCTACCAAGCTGTTACAATCATGCGAACCGGACGAGAAGTTTAAGGTCGGTTTTGATGACCCATGTGACGCAACTTCTGTGCGAGATCGAGCAGGGCGACCGGCGTGCTGCCGAGCAGCTCCTGCCGCTGCTTTACGATGAACTTCGCAAATTGGCGGAACAGAAGCTGGCTCACGAGAAGCCCGGGCAAACTCTGCAGGCGACGGCGCTGGTTCACGAAGCGTATGTTCGCTTAGTCGATGTGAAAGAGGCGGCGCAATGGAATAGCCGCGGTCATTTCTTTGGCGCCGCGGCGGAAGCCATGCGGCGGATTCTGGTCGATAGCGCCAGGCGTAAGAAAAGCGCTAAAGGCGGCGGACAGCTCGGTCGGGTTGAACTGGACGAAAGCCAGTTGACCACTCCCGATCGGAACATCGATCTTATAGCTTTGGATGAAGCTCTCGACAAACTGGCGGCCCGTGAACCCCGCCAGGCCGAACTCGTCAAACTGCGATTCTTTGCCGGCTTATCGATTTGCCAAGCAGCAGACGCCCTGGGGATATCGGAATCAACCGCCGACGCAGACTGGGCTTACGCCAAATCCTGGCTCCGTCTGCAAATCGCCGACTAAAGCGATCGCGCTGAATTCGCTTATTTTGACGCTTTTCCGATTTTCAGCCGGGGAAATCGGTTCCGCTTTCCGCACTGACTTGTGGAGGCCATGGCAATGTCTGAACAGCTCGCGGACGAACAAGCAGTCTTCGAGGTCGCCCGCAAAATTGATTCGCGGGAGGCGCGCCAGTCCTACCTGCAGCAGACTTGTGGCGAAGACCGGGAGTTGAAGCACCGCGTCGCGGCACTACTGCGCGCGTACGAGGAGAGCGAGAGCTTTTTGGAATCGCCCCCACCTGGACTCGACGACTTACCAGCCGGACTCGATGCCACAGTGAATCATCCTATTAGCGAGCGCCCCGGCACCGTCATCGGCCCGTACAAGCTGTTGCAACAAATCGGCGAAGGCGGGATGGGCGTGGTGTTCATGGCCGAGCAGACCGAGCCGATTCAGCGGACCGTGGCGCTCAAGATCATCAAGCCCGGCATGGACACGCGGCAGGTGATCGCCCGCTTCGAGGCCGAGCGGCAGGCCGTGGCGATGATGGACCATCCGAATATCG
>JBBDYG010000121.1:0-1679 GCA_040901765.1 Pirellulales bacterium | reverse complement strand
GAACACCCGCTCCCCGCCCTTGGACTGCTGTTTCCTCACCATCTTCAACAACGACCCCCGATCCCCGCCAATCTGCCCCAGCCGGCGCACCTCGCCCCCTTGCTCGGCGACGGTGATATCGATCGATTCCTTGTGCACATCCATGCCGACGAAAATCTTGCTAGACTTTTCCATGGCCTGCCTCCGTTCAGTGTGTTTGCGCCACCGTGCCAAACCTGTGGCTCTGCGCGCTCATCGCGCAACCCACGTTACCGCGGAGGCGGGCCGCCTGCACTCAAACGAAAGCCATTCTGTCTAGACGTTACAGATTTGGCAGCCGGGGCATCCTGAGATACAGTACTCGATATCGGAGACATTTCTATGACGAAGCTTCTCGAAAAGGCATTTGAAGTGGCCACAAAATTGCCGCCCGAGGAACAGGATGCGGTCGCCGCTCTCGTGCTCGACGAAATCGCGTCGGAAGAACGATGGGACAAAGCTTTTTCCCAGTCCCAGGACGTGCTCGCTGCACTTGCGAAGCAAGCGCTGGAGGCCCACGCCAGCGGAAAAAGCACGCCGTTGAACGAGGACAGTGATTTCAAGGGCCACTGACGCCTTCTGGAAGGCGTATCGTGACCTTCCTGCTGAAATCAGGCAGCGTGCCCGCATCGCCTATCGGCTTTGGCGAGAAAATCCCAATCATCCGAGTCTTCGATTCAAGTCCATTCATGCGACGGAACCGATCTTCTCTGTCCGCATCGGTCTCGGATGGCGTGCCGTTGGAGTCCGAACTGGCGACGAGATGCTTTGGTTCTGGATCGGTTCGCATGCCGATTACGACACGCTCGTGGCACGCTTCAGACGTAACGTCTAACCGCCGCATCGACACCGACCGCTGTGCGGCGGGTCATGCGGATCGTTAGGCCCCGCATTCCCGACTTGGCATTGTTATAGCATATTTGCTATAATCTCCCCGTGAACTGGCGTATCTCTTTCTACAGCGCGGGGCTTCAGAAGGAGATACTCAACCTTCCGGCTGGCTTGGTTGCCCGCTTTCTTCGGTACGCGGAGCGCATGGAGGCTTATGGACCCGATCTCGGAATGCCGCATACCCGCGCCATGGGACAGGGTCTGTTCGAACTGCGGCTCAAGGCGGCCGAAGGCATTTCACGGGTGTTCTACTGCACACTGGTCGGACGTAGGATCGTCATGCTGCACCAGTTCGTGAAGAAGTCCGAGAACACCCCGCGGAGGGAACTGGATATCGCGCGCACGCGCATGAAAGAGGTGAAAGATGCGGCACAGTCTTAAACAGTTCAAGGCCCGAGCACTGGCACGCCCGGAGGTGCGTCGCGAGTATGACACGCTAAAGGAAGAGTTCGAACTCCTGGACGAGATATTGAAAGCCCGCGCTGAGGCCGGGCTCACGCAAGCCGATCTTGCCGAGCGAATCGGAACCACTCAGTCTGCCGTGGCGCGCTTGGAGTCGGCGATTGGTAAGCACTCTCCGTCCTTCGCCACGCTCAAACGTTACGCGTCCGCACTAGGCTACCGGCTCCAGGTCCGGCTGGTGAAAGAGCGGGGTCTAACCACGCGCTCAACCCGGACGCGCGGAAAATCATCGCGCGCCGGTTAGCGCGGACGCTAGGCAGCGTCCAAAAGGGGGATCGATGTCAATTCCGACTCAAGTCAATGAAGCC